>NZ_AZVL01000009.1:0-277861 GCF_000514195.1 Pseudomonas sp. URIL14HWK12:I6 | reverse complement strand
AGTTGCTGTCTGTATGGAGTTATCAAGAATTGCACACGCAATCAGGCGCGCTGATATCGTGTGGGATTCTTGGTAAATTTCAGGCTGATCGAATCATGCTTGAGAGAAAGATTGGGCGAAGGTTATTCAGCGCATCGCTTCTGAAACCTGGCTGGTGAGATGTGTGATATTTGGAACCCGTTTCGATCTCTAGAAGGCAAACAAGGCACTCATTTTCGTCCTCTCCAAGCGTCACTTTCCTCAGCGCCTCCATGCGCCACCCGCCAGATCCATTCATATACGCCGGTGTGACTACCTGAACATCGGTAATGATTGTCTCAGCATCTTGGGCAATCAGGATTTGCTGCAGTCGATGTTCACTGTCGACCATTAAAACCGCTTCAGTGAATCGCCCCTCGTGCTTAACCTGGATGGTAACGTGATACCAGTGAGTGCGAAGCACCTTGGATACCTGATGCCATTGGTACTGACCCTCACCAAACATGCCCGGCATGCCGACCATGTCGGCGTCGTGTGATCTGAACATCTTGTGTCCTTAGGTCTCTGGATGCCCGATGAGAGCACTGTTAGAAGAAGGAGAAAATCGTCCTCAGACTCGCGAGTTGTTCATGGCCGGGGCCCATCAACACGTAGACCGTGTTCTTAGTCTCAAACATGACTTCTTCATCAAATGAGATGCACATGCTGGAGCGAACCCAGTCTCCTGCCTGATAGCGGCCCCTACTGTCCTCGACGACTTTGTGGGCATGCACGAAGAGCGGAAGATGGTTCGCAGCATGAACCTTTGCGATCTCTCCAGGGGTCAGGTCGGCGCGGAAGATTGTCCATTGCTCCACAAGGCAGAAGGGCTTTAGAGGGAAACGCTGACTGACATCTCGCGCCAGCGTTTCTCGGCTATCTAGTGATCCAGCCAACACAAGGCCTGAACTACCGAATAGCTCTTCGGGATTGAGAGTGTCGTTTGAGCTCAAAAATAATCCCCGTCAATTCATCTGATATGTTCAGTGCGCAACGTGCCCAAACGATCTGTTCTATAGCGTTAGGTACTGCTCAAACGTGAATACGCGCTCGCAGTTCCGATAATAGCACCAAACGATGTTTATCGGAACTGCCGACTTATGGCTCTATCCTCGTTTTTTAGGGCAGATAATGTCTCTCAAGAAAGAGATAGCCGGAGTGGTCAGGGCAATCCGGACTACGCGCGGTTTGGATTACGGTGACCTCGCCAAGGTGAGCGTCAAAGCGAACATAGCCAAGCTTGAACAAGGCGGGAGCAATATCACCCTTAACAAGCTGGCTGAGCTCTCTGAGGCTCTGGACTTCGATGCCGTCGCTCTTCTCGCATTATGTGTCGCAGTACATAACGACGAATCGTTCGAGGCGACCATTAACCGAGCAAATGCCCAGCTTGATCAGTTCAGAGCAGAAGGTGGTGAAGAGCTGCTTCAGAGTCAGTTCGTTGGCAAGACCCTGGTGAAGCGTTCTAAGGGGAAACCAAGCAACACGAGAGCTGCTGATGCAGTGAAGGAGCTCAAAGCCTCTGGTTTTAGTCAGGCAGAGGCTGCAGAAAGGCTTGGATTGGCGAAATCGACTGTCCATAGATACTGGCATTCATAGAGACATCTCGGCTGGACGCCGCAGGCCGAGTGCGCCTGTCGAGCCAGGCCATGTTCCTGGCGAGCAACGAAAACGGCCTAGATTTCTCTAGGCCCTTGATCATGCTTACTCATAACGGAAGGCAAGGATTCAGACTCAAGATCCGAGCGGTCACGGCGGTGTCTAATTCCCACTCTTCCAGAATCTTCGACGTGCGCAGCAACGCAAAGCATCTGAGTAAAATGAAATCTCAGTCGGCGAGACGATTTCAGCGCCCATCTAACGAAATCGCGAAAAACTACAAATATCGAAGTGCCTTCTCAATGGCGTCAACCGTGCCCGGCTTCAATACGCGCACCCCAGCCTGGTCAAGTACGTCTCCTTTATCCCCTTTACGAAAATTCCACTTCTTGATGAAATCTTCTGAAAGGATGTACTCCAGTGCACGCCGTTCGATATCGTCCAACTTAAACGCACCCGCTGGCGCCCTACGATCATCGACATAAATTTCTAGGCCTGGCGGTACGATCTCTTTCACCAGACGGCGGGCCTCTGCCAGCTCTGAGAGCAGTATCTGGACGAGAAGCCTATGCCGTGCAGTGGGAAGCTCATCAATCCATGCGTCGGGCGTGGCTTGTTTATATCCAACCTTCTTGGCTGGTGCCGCCGCCACGAACGACTCTATGAGCGTGCGGTAGTGAACGCCAGTTGCATTTCGAATACTTTGGGCCTTAGGGACGCCTCGCTTCTCGCCTAGCCGAGCAATGGTCGTAAAGCTGAAATCTGAAATTCCACGCTCGACCTGCTCATTGCAGACTTCGTAAATGGCTTCTAGCGTACCGTGAGTGCGAGGTGAAGCAACCGTCTTCAGGTGTTCCAGCATTGCCTTAGGATCCATCATGCCTCCTCCATTTCGAGTGTCATGGGCACATCGCTGGCTATGGCTGGCTTCTGTCCCCTCAAGATCGCCTGGATGTCGGTGGCAGCGATATATTCCTGTTCACCGAGGTCTTTCAACAGTAGCTTCCCAGTCACCAAACTATCCACCTTCGCCCATGATTTAACGCGCGTGAGCAGGAAGCTCGTCAACTGGTTGCCAATCACCAGCTGCTGTTGCTTATCTAGCGCATACATCGTGGGCATCATGTTGTTGAAAGCGATCATTTTATCAATCATTTGGGAACGAATAGGCAAGGCAAGGTCTGCTGAGGCGGATTCGTAAATCTCAGCGTTTTCACAAACCTCACTCAGCAGGTGGTACCTAGAAGACTCCTCTATTGCGACACTGAGCTCGTGCCCACCCTGTACAATTAACTGCGGGAGATTGGTACCGTTTTTTACCGCCACTTGCTCATTCAACAGTGCCTGACTTTGATTGATCAACCGGGAAACAGCCTGGATGTCGCAGAGAAAAAGGTCGGCCTTCTTCGAAGCACTTTCCAGATCAGACTGTAATTTTCGAACTTTCATTTCCAACAGGGTACGGTCTGCTGTGTTGAATTCTTTCCCTGCTTTCTTGGCTTCGTATTCCTCGTCGTCGAAGAGGTCGATTTTAACTGACGCTTCGGCGCTTTTCGCCTCAAGCTCAGCAATGTGTTCAAACTGAAAGTTCGCCTGCAAAGAGATTTCATTTGCTAAGGACAGCAAGCCGCCGATAAACACCGGCCCCGTTACAAAATGCCGACAGCGTGGGCAATTCTGCATGCCAAGATAGCCGCCCGCGATAGGCTCTCGAACCTTTGTTGAGCCGATTAACGGCCCCCCATCCCCACAACGCGTACCTGCAAACGGACAGAAGCCATAGTCCCTGAAAAGAAAACTACCTGGATGACCATTGCCCGAATAGCGTTTTATGGCTTCTTCATTATTGTGAATCAGTTCGTGCCTGATCTCATCAATCCTGTTCTGTTCGATCATATGAATTGCGGCGTAGACCTTATTAGCTAAAGCCCTCTTCTCGCCCTCTGCAAATTTTACCCTCAACCCCTCGGCATTTAGCTTCACATAATAGAGACTCATGATGATATTGCTATGCCCAGCAATCTTCATAACGATGTCAATCGACAATCCAAATTCCATAACGTACGCGGTGATCAAACTAACGCGCATGCTATGAGGACTGTATGGGGTGCTGTATGAAGTCAGCGACGAAATATTACCCGAGCACTCTGCGAGCACGAGACCGCCGACCTGACTATGAAATAGTGCAGCGGCCAATCGGTCTTTCAGACGATAAGAATAATTTGTACTTTCCTCCTCACCAAAGTTACGAAACAGAAAGCAATTCGCTCCTTTGGCGCGGCGCTGGGCTTCATTTAGCTCAGTTCTAACGCAGTCTGACCAACGCATAACTCTAGTAATCGGGTTATATTTAGATTGCCAATTACGGAGGCGTATCATCCAAATTGCGAGCTTTTCTGGCATCCAAGGAACATCATAGGCTGCGCCACGAATCGAAGTCTTGTTAGATGTGAAGTGCATCCCTATGTGGCCATCGGGATAGGCTTTGACAAATCCCTGGCTATCGGTCATACCCGCAAGCGACGATTGATTACGAACCCATACAATCTTCCCATCAACTACCTCAGGGATATTTTCGTCAGCTTCTCCTGAATCGTTGTACGCCAACTGCTTTCCTCTCGCGGGCACGGAAGCAAGCGCGTATGTATTCATCCAATGAGCAGGAAACCATAACTTCGTTTTTCCAAGTTCTTCCTTGAAAACGCAGTCTGGATCGGTCTTGTCAATGATTGATGGGTCAACCTCGACCCAGTCTGGCTCGAAAATCTGAAGATGAGCTAGATCTCTAAAGTTTTGAGCAGTCTCAGGGATAATCCAGTTGCACATGTTTTGTACATACTGATATGCAAGTGCTGGTTTGTTTGTCTCGCCGGCATTACCAACAGGGTCGTCGCCTTCATATACAAGAGCTGCAAACGGGTTTCGAGCATTCGAAGCAAGCACTCGTTCGCCAGTTTCCTCGTCTTCAAAAGTCAGCTTTTTCCTAAGTGTATAGTCCGCAAACTCCTTCACTGCCGACAAAAGAGTACGCCCATGGTTTGGAGTTAAGCCGTATAGAAACTCCTCGAAAAGATTAAGATCCACCTTGGGTGCAGTAAAAAAAACTTCTGGAGCAAACCCAAGCTCGTGCTTTTGGATGTAATCCCTTAGGAAACGGCACAAACTGTATTCTTTAGTTTCTCCAGCACGAGCCCCCTTGATGAATTGGTCAATGGACTCTTGCCAGGGCAGATAGGGCGCACGAATATATTGAGACTTAAGGGGTTCCGGCTTGTTGAGGAATGAAAACCAGTTTTCCCATTCATCCTCGTAGACAGTCGCCGGGTCGCGGGGAAGTCGGGGGTCATTCTGACTAGCAAGAAATCGCTTATAGTCCGAACTCCCCTTCACGTCCTGATCCAACGCGAGTTGACGTGTCTCCTCATATGAGTAAGGTACGGGAATGTCGCATAAATCGTACCAGTCTACCCATTCTGCACTGAAGACACGTTCAGGATGAGAAGGTAGGCATGAATAGTTCTTGTACTGCTCTCGATACTCTTGGCTGTTCTTGATCTTCAAGCATTTCACAGCGAACTTTACGTCTGCTAGTGTCTCGCAGCTTTTGGGTAAAAGAAATTCATTCCAGCCCTGCCAAGTTGACTCAAAGAACACCTCCGGCGCACCAGGCAAGCCAGGATCCGTCCGATGCAACAGAGCATACTCACTGACTCCAGTAATACCCAAAGTACGAGCGGCACGACCTGCGTCCGCGATGCTATATATCTCCGTGCCAAGGTAACGCTGCCAGCCCCACACTTTCCAATTTTTTGAGTACGTACGGTGTGGCATAGCTGGGAGTTTAGGGTCGATTTTATAACCCTTGAGATAGTCTTCTTTTGTTAAAAAACCATGGCGTATTGAGGCCTCGCTAGCCTCCGTGACAGTCAGATATTTTGCATCGTCGACACGCAAAGCGAGCTGCCCCAGAGCATCGTAGACGATGTCAGGGTTTGCAGGTAGCCGAGGGTCTAGGTGGCGGCGCTTAGCGTAATCTTTCGATGAGTTAATACCCAGCCGCACTGCGCCGTTAATAACCAGTGCAGGAGTGGGGTAAAAACTATCAGGGGCTCCCGATAGGAAGCCCTTCCAACCTATCCATGAGTCCTTGTAGGCACGCTCAGGCAGTGAAGGGAGCATAGGGTCTGCCCGGTAGGCAGTCCTATATTGCTTCCCGGTTTTGATACCAAGCTCCGCAACTCGTTTACTTGCCTCCTCGAATGAGTAGACATCTTTAGTTCGTTTCGAACCAAGATAGTCCGCCCAGCCCTGCCAATCTTCCCCGTAGAACGTTGCTGGTGCACCAGGAAGTCTAGGATCCAGCGACTTATAGTTCTTCGCATAATTAGTGTTGTTGCCAAAGGACAGCTTACGACACGCTTCACGAGCCTCGAAGTATGTGGCGTATTTTTCCGACGAGCTTACCGTTCCCAGATAGTCGTTCCATCCCTTCCATGCCGAAGGAAATGTCTTGTTCGGAAATGGTGGGAGCCGAGCATCGGTGACGCATTTTTCACGATAATCACGGCGACTAACAGCATTCAGTTTTTGGGCAGCTTTGCGCGCCGATTCAAACGTGGTGAAGTATTCTTCTTGCTTAGCTCGATACACTACACCAGTAAAATCTCCCCACCCGCTCCACTCGCCCTTGTAAAAGGTAGCAGGACTGTACGGAAGTTTCTCATCCAAAAGGCGACGCTCAGCGTATTCACGCTGGGTGCTTATGCCAAGCCTCCGGACGGCGGCCGAAGCCTCTGCTAGATTTTTATATTTACCATTCCTGCTAGACATGTCAGGAAGGAAGTCAGTCCAGTCTTTCCAGTCTGCCGCATATGCTCTCTCAGGATGAGACGGCAAACGAGGGTCTCGCATGTACTCGTTGAAATATTCAATCCGACTGTTTGCCCCGAGCCTTTTGACCGCACGTTTGGCCTCCACAATCGTCAGGTAATATTTGTCCGCTGTACCCAGAAAATGTGGGAATCCTTTCCATTCTTTTCGGTAAGCTGCACTAGGATGGGAAGGCAGCAATGGGTCTTCGCGGTACCGGACTCTATAATCCAAGACTGTCGTAATACCAAGAGCCTGAGCCGCACTACGCGCCTCTTCAAAACCGTACAAATTACGTGGAGCGATCAGCTTGTCACGGCCGAAGAAGGCCGGAAAACCCTTCCATTCGTCTCTGTAGAATTGACTTGGATTGGAGGGTAGGCGTGCGTCCTCATGGCGACGGTCGAGATAGATAGCGACAGTGTGGATACCCTTCGCCTGAACAACTCGGGAAGCGTCCTCAAGCGAGTACCAAGAGTTGGCAGGCGCCAGTCCGAAGAAATCGGAATAGGTCGTCCATTCATCTTTGTAGGTGCGCTCTGGCTTAGAGGGTAGTTGTGGATCTTCGCGCGAGCGCTGCACATACTCTAGATTGGATGTAATTCCTAAGCGTTGAACTGCGCTGGCAGCTTGCGCGAGGCTACTGTAGAAGCTGGAGCTCCTTCCTCTAACAAGCTTCGGACGACCGAGAAAATCAGGGAACCCTTCCCACTCGTTCTTGTAAGTTATGTTTGGGTTCGAGGGTAGCCTGGGGTCTTCACGAAATCGCGAGCGATAATCTGTCTGTCCTAGAATTCCTAGGGCCTTAGCTGCGCTGGCAGCCTGTGCAAGCGTCCTGTACAGGCCTGCAGTGACCGAGCTTGGACGGCCAAAAAAGTCCGGGAACCCCTTCCAATCAATTTTGTAAGTATCGGAAGGCTTGGCCGGCAGCCGAGGATCCTCTCGGTAGCGACTCGCGTACTCCACCGCAGACTCGATACCGAGGGCTTGGCATGCTCTAGACGCCTGATCAAGCGTTTCGTAGAAACGTCCACTCGTTGGTTTGGCTAACTTTTCCCGTCCAAAGAAATCGGGATATCCCTGCCACTCCCGCGAATAGGTCGCGTCCGGCCTGGAGGGTAACTGCGGGTCTTCATGACGTCGCGCGTTGTAATCCGGGATCGACTGGATGCCTAGGGCTTGAGTAGCCTCCGAAGCAAGAGCCAGCGTGCTGTAAAATTTAGACCCCATTACGTTTCTCAACTCGGTCGATCATTTTCGCGCGAAATTCTTCACTTGTGGATTGGATGTATACAAGGTGCGAATGAGGCGAACGATGACGCATCATTTTCTGGATATCAGCGCCATTGAAGCCGTGGTCAGCCAACCTATAACCATACGCGTGGCGATGGCCGTGTTCTGTGGTTCCCAGATACTTCCTGTGATCCAAACCAATTCGGTTGACCGCAGCCTTATGAAGACGCTGGAAGTTCTTGATGGTCTCAGGCTGCCCCGTACTATTGGTAAAGGCATATGGGTGGTCATGGCTCTGGGGCTCCACACGCTGATACATCAGATAATGCTGATACGCATGCAAAAACTCCGTCGCTTTATGCGGTGGGAAAAATTCGACTTTGAAGAACTTCTCCGTAGAGCTGAGTACGGGGGTTTTCCACCCTGCATGTAAGCGCTCGGTAAGCGGATACTGATTACGCGGAATCCGAAGGAAGCGCTGGGCGAGATACTCTTCGCGCGACCTATACCCCTTATCAGGGGACGCGCCTTGGGAAGGGTGATAGATTCGCACCACCGCTTCGTGTCGTTTTTTATCAATGTGAATGTCAGTGAGATAAAGGTGAAAAGCCTCACTTTTACGGATACCACCGTAATGCATCAGCAGTGTCAGAGCTCGCCCCTTGTAATCTATTCGCATGTTGGGGTTGGGATGGTCTTTACGATCGGCACGGATGAAACCTTCATCGATCAGTAAGCTGATGCTGGCTTCAGGAAACTTCTTCACTTCCTCTAAAACTATTGGCTCACGCCCCCGCCTTCCAACCTCCCGAACAAAGCTGTTACGCCTGATTGCATCTTCATCCTTCTGGAGATGATTTAGGAAAACGTTATCGTTTTTTTGGTAGTAAGCACACCAGTTCAAACGCTGCTCAGCGTTAGTCGCGCGTCGAAATGGATTCGCACGACCGGTATCGTACTCCGGCTGCCGCGCAAGCCAGTCGGTGTAGTCCGTAATGAGATATATAAGATAGTCGGCGTCCTCCGCCCTTCGTGGGCGCCAAAAGAGGCCAGAGGGGTCATTCAGATCATTGGGGTTGATTGTCCCAGAACGCAATGCACCATCAAAACTTTCCAAAAGCTCTGTTGCTTGGTCGAACAACCCTTCATTCGCGTTGATGTAGTTGATCAAAATCATGATCGCGAATGTCGACCGCTCCCTCCACGACGCCCCATTACGAGTGTTCTTAGCAAGGTAGCGAAGGTGGGAAAGCAGCAACCCCTTCTCAGTCAACAAGGCAGGAAGCAAGAGCACACGCCCAGTGTTGTCGTGTCGATACCTCACCTTCACCTTGAGCGCGTAAGCCATGTGCTTTGTACTATCTAGTATTTAGTATGGGGTACTATGACATAAACCTCTGACACATCAACGTTTTTCTGAGACCACCGGATGAGAGAATCAGACAGAACACGTACTGAATAGTATGTTTCATGGTGGGGTTATAATACACCTACGGCAAGAAAATGCTGCGCGAGATCGACAGCCGCGTGCGATTTCTCACCAAGCGTCTCGAAGCACTGAAGGTCGTCAGCGAAAAACCCAGCGATCCGAACAAGGTCTACTTCGGCGCCTGGGTCACCATCGAGGACGAAGACGGCAAGCAATCACGCTACCGCATCGTCGGCCCGGATGAACTGGATCTGAAACTGGGTCTGATCAGCATCGACTCACCACTGGCCCGCGCCTTGATCGGCAAGGCGCTGGACGCCGAAGTCCGGGTACAGACGCCAACCGGTGAGCAGTTTGTCTATATCGTGGCGATCGAATATCCCTGAGCGTTTCAGCGGCGGGTGATCAAACCCTGCCGCGCAACGCGGGTCAGTTGCTTGATCATTTCCGGCGCGTCTTCAGCGCTCGGTGCCTGAATCACCGCCAGGTCAAAACTGTCACTGGCAAACCGCGCCAGCGACTCGCCGTCTTCAACGAACTGGATCAGGAACGCGGCAGGACCGCCGCTGCGACGTGGCCAGCCATCGAGATAACGCAACAGCGTTGGCTGATGTTTACCGCCAAGCAGGATTTTCGGGTTGCGCTGGGTGATATGTGCCGTGATCGGCGCGGGACGTGCTGGAGGGCGTAGTGCATTCATCGTGTCGTGTCTCTGCCTCAAAAGTCTGCATGGCAGGTGAGAGGCAACACCGAACCAGCGCTTTAGCGGTATTTCGAAGCCCTGTTCCGGCTTCTGACGGCAACTGTCTGAGTCACCTGGCGCCCCGCAAGTAGCTGTTTAAATCGGCGCATGAGCAACATCCTAGATAACGTGACCGATGAGTGTCAAGAATCGGCCGCAACAAAAAAGGCCCGCACAATGCGGGCCTTTTGCTTGAGCCAGAGCGCTCAACCGGCGATGGCGCGATCCACCGACAGCTTGCCGGCGCCTTCGATCATCACCGCGAGGCTGCCACCGAGCAGCGCCAGAGCGAACTCGTAACCGTTGTTGGCCATGAACAGACCGTTGCTGATGTGTACGGTGAAGATCGCCACCAGCGACAGGAAGGTCAGACCCAGCGCTGCCGGGCGCACCAGCAGGCCGATGATCAGCGCCAGACCGGCGAAGAACTCGGTACCGCCGGCCAGCGTGGCCATCAGGTAACCCGGGTGCAAGCCGATGCTGTCCATGTATTGCGCGGTGCCCGCCAGACCGTAACCACCGAACAGACCAAACAGCTTTTGCGAACCGTGGGCGGCGAAGATCACGCCGACCGCGATGCGCAGAATGGTCAGGCCATAACCGGCGCGGGTGAACAGAACCTTGTTGATCAGAGAGCTCATGGGGCATTCCTTGTTTTGCGAGAAGTGTGTTGGGATTGGCCGCTATATTAATCAGTTAAATTCATGTTAAAAGCGCAATTATTCCGCCATTACAATCAAATTATTAGATCATTTCCGTGAAGCGACTTTCTGTCCCCGGGGCTCCAGCGACTCCCGCTCCCGGTCGAACGCCAGATAATACTTGTTCACGCTATTAACATAGCTGACGGGGCCCATGCCCACCTGCTCCATGGCGATGCGCTCGACCTGAAAGAACCACTGGTTCGGATTCAGCCCGCGCCGGCGTGCCTCGGCGCGCATGCCCTGCACCCGCTCCGGGCCGATGTTGTAGGCCGCCAGGGTGAACGCCATGCGCTCGCGCTCATTGAGTTTCGGACTGTTGAAAAACTTGCGGCGAATCATCGCCAGGTACTTGGCCCCGGCCTGCACATTCGCATCGAGATTCTGGATGTTGCTCACACCGACCCGCTGCGCTGCGGACGGGGTAATCTGCATCAACCCGGTCGGGCCACTGCCGCTGCGGGCGCTGGGTTGCAGGGCTGACTCCTTGAAGGCCAGCGCCGCCAGATTCAGCCAGTCCATGCTTTGCGCGTCGGCGTGTTTTTGCAGGGTCGGGCGCAGTTTCTCCAGACGCTGGCGGTCAGCCTTGGCCAACGGATAATGCACTTGATAGAGCCGTCGATAAATCCGCAGAAACTCTGCATCCTCGTTCGCCGGCTTCCTGTAGCCGACCAGGAAACGATCGATGCTCGCCCGCAGCATCGAGGCATCACGGCGCACGAACCAGTATTCCTCACCCGGCTCGCTGATCATCAATTGTCGGTCGAAACGCAGCTTGGGCAGGATCTTGCCCCAACGCTCGGCGATCGGTTGCTCGACGACGGTCAGGTGGAAAATCCCGCCCTGCACCATCTCCAGCACGTCCTCGACCGCCAGCGTCGGATCGACCCATTCGATCTTGATCGGCGCCAGTTTGTGCAACGCCAGTTTCTGATTGAGCTGGCTGACCGCCTCCCCCGCCGCACTGCCGGTGGGCAACGCCAGGGTTTTGCCGGAAAGCTGCTCGACCTTGGTGTAACGGCGCTCGCCCTTGATGCCGACCAGCACCAGCGGCACGTTGCTGGCGATCGGCTCACTGCTGGCAACCGCGTGGCCGGGTTGCAGATCAAGCAGCTCGCCGGGCGCGACCAGATCTCCTTCACCACGCTGCAACGCGCCGAGCAGTTGATCCTTGGCTTTGGGAATGATCTTGAGGGTAATTTCCTGACCATCGCGGGCGTGGCCATTGAGGTATTGCTCGAAGGCGCGCAGGCGATGGTATTCGACGCCGATGGCCTGACCCTGGACTTCACCGGAACTGTTGCGACTCTGATTGACCAGCACGCGCAACACTCGACTGCTGCGGATCTCCGACAGGTCACGAACCTTGGCGGCCGGCACGGCTTGCTGTGGCCCGGGCAAGCGCGCAACCGCCGTTATCGGCAGCAGCAGTGACGCGCACAACAGGAGCAAAACCGAGGGACGATGCATCCACTCTCCGGAAAGAATACGGGGTGATTTCACCGCTGAACGGTCGAAATCACCGACGAAAACAGAGCGCCTGGAGCGCTGGCAAAGTGCGAGAGACTGGCACAGTGATGGCTTTTCTGCCAACCCGGGCTACGTCACGGCATCAAAAGACAGCTATAACTCGTTGTAGTTCTTGGCTTTTCTTATAAATCTACAGCTCTGGTATGCTTTCCGGCCTTCGGCCCGAGGTAGAACCATGCAACTCATCGATATCGGCGTCAACCTGACCAACCCCAGTTTCGCCGAAAAACATCAGGCCGTGCTCGACCGCGCCTACGCTGCCGGGGTCTGCCAACTGGTGCTGACCGGCACCAGCGTCGAGGGTAGCGAACAGGCGCTGGAGCTCTGCCGGCAACTGGATCAAAGCGGCCAGCGGCTGTTTGCCACCGCTGGCATTCACCCGCATTCGGCCAGTGACTGGAACGCTGACAGCGCGCGTCGTTTGCGCAGTCTGCTGCAAGAGCCAAACGTGGTCGCCGTGGGTGAATGCGGACTGGATTTCAACCGTGATTTCTCGCCGCGCCCGCAACAGGAAAAAGTCCTCGAAGAACATCTGGCGCTGGCGGTAGAACTGCAATTGCCGGTGTTCCTGCATGAGCGGGATGCCAGTCAGCGTCTGCTGGAAATCCTCAGGGACTTCCGCGATCAACTGCCCGCCACCGTGGTGCACTGCTTTACCGGCGAGCAAAAAGCCCTGTTCAGTTACCTCGATCTGGACCTGCACATCGGCATCACCGGCTGGATCTGCGACGAGCGCCGGGGCACGCATCTGCACCCGCTGGTCAAGGAGATCAAGCGCGGACGACTGATGCTCGAAAGCGACGCGCCGTACCTGTTGCCTCGCACCTTGCGCCCAAAGCCGAAGAACGGCCGCAATGAACCGGCGTATCTGACCGAGGTGCTGCGCGAAGTGGCGCTGCATCGGGGCGAGACCGAGGAAGATCTGGCTGCGCACACAACGGCGTGTGCCCGCGCGTTCTTCAACCTCCCCGCCCTGCCCTGACACGCCAGAATCCCCCTGTGGGAGCGGGCTTGCTCGCGAAAGCGGTGTATCAGGCAGAAATGAGCTGAATGACACACCGCATTCGCGAGCAAGCCCGCTCCCACAAAGGGGCTCAGCGTAGAACCTGTTGACCTGTATCAAGATCTTCAGATCTGCATAGCGGCACAATGATGGCACCTTGCCAAAACTGTTTCCGCTATCAGAGAAGACCTCCATGGGTGCCTGGCTTAGCAATATCTCGCTGAAATACAAATTCTGGGCGGTCAATGCGGTCGCTTTCGTCACCACCCTGCTGCTGGTGCTGTATGCCGTGCAGCTTGAGCAGCAGGCACGCAGTCACGCGTCGAAAACCTCCGCGCAAGCCCAGGCACAATTGCTCAAGGCCTGGCCGACCGGGCAGGCGTTGCCCAAGGCCGATCAGGTACTGACCTTCAAACGCGGTGAAGCGCCGCGCCTCAACGATCAACCGGTGCTGGAGATCAGCGACAGCAACGGCTGGAACGAGATCAACCATCTGCCGCTGTTCGGCAACAACCCGCTGCTGGGCGCCGAAGTGTTCAGTCGTGGCGACGGCGAGCAAGTCGCGGTCATCGCCTATGGCCCGAGCCTGGCGCAAGTGTTCAATGAACGCTTTGCCAACTACGCGGTGGCGGTGTTCATCCTGATGCTGGCCATGCTCGGCGCTTCGCAGTTGCTGATCCGCTTCCTGCTCAGTCAGCTCAACACCTTGAAAGACGTGATGCTGCATGTAGAGAAGAGTGGTGACCTCTCGGCCCGCGTGCCGCTGGCCTGCAAGGACGAAGTCGGGCAAATGGCCAATGCGTTCAACGCGATGCAGGCCGGTTATCAGCGCGTGGTCACCACCGTCGCCAACACCGCGCGGCAACTCGACGTCGGCGCTGCGCGTCTGGCAGCAAGCATGAACGAAGTGCGCCACGGCATGCTCGGTCAACAGAGCGAAACCGATCAGGCCGCCACTGCGATCAATGAAATGACCGCCACGGTTTACCACATCGCCCAGCACGCCGGTGCCACCCGCGACCTGTCGCAGACCGCCGATGGTCTGGCCGGCAGTGGCCAGCAAGTGGTCAGCCGCGTGCAACAGTCGATTGCCGGACTCTCCAGCGGTGTGCAGCAGACTGCCGAAATGATCCAGCGCCTGGCCGAAGACAGCCAGAAGATCAACGGCGTAGTCAGTGTGATCCACAGCATCGCCGAACAGACCAATCTGCTGGCGCTGAACGCCGCCATCGAAGCGGCCCGTGCCGGCGAGATGGGCCGCGGTTTTGCGGTGGTCGCCGACGAGGTGCGCAATCTCGCCAAGCGCGTGCAGACCTCCACCGATGAAATCACCACCATGGTCTCAGCGCTGCAGGCCGGCACCCGCGATGCTGTGGACTTCATGCAGGAGAGTTCGTACAAGGCCGACGACTGCGTGCAGCAGGCGCAGGAGGCTGGCGAGGCGCTGGCGGAAATCACTGGCGCGGTGGCGCAGATGCGCGAGAGCAACACGCAGATTGCGGTGGCGGCCGAGCAGCAGAGTCAGGTCGCGGAAGAGATGAATCGGGCGGTGGTGAGCATTCGTGATGTGACCGAAAACACCGTGCAGCAGACCGTGGATTCAGCGACCACCAGCAATGAGTTGGCAACGTTGGCCGGGGAATTGAGCAAGGCCATCGGTCAACTAAAACTCTGACGGCGCCTTCGCGAGCAAGCTCGCTCCCACAGGGTTCGGTGTACACCGCAGATCTCCTGTGGGAGCGAGCCTGCTCGCGAAGGCGCCAGCCGGGTCAATATCGAATCCGGCGATGACGCCTATCACCACCATAGCCAACCTTGATTCGCCGCCCCACCCGCCCCGGCCTATTCTTCAAGCATGTGTTCAACATGGATCGAGGAGTAGTCAACATGGGCAAACGTCACCCCAATCTTCCCGCGTGGCAATGGCGCGCGTACCCGAACAATCACCAGCACCCGACCAATCTGGTGTTGCACCTGATTGCCGTGCCGCTGTTCATCGTTGCATTTCTGCTGATAGTGTCCGGCGTGTTCAGCCTGAGTCTGGCCAGTATTGCCATCGGTGTGATCGGTATCGTCGCGGCGCTGGGTCTGCAGCGCCACGGCCACAGCCTGGAGGCGCAAGCCTCCGAGCCGTTCAGTGATCGTAAAGATGCCGTGTCACGCTTGCTGGTCGAGCAGTTCCTGACCTTTCCGCGGTTTTTCCTCAGCGGCGGCTGGTGGCGCGCCTGGCGGGAGCGCCACCGTCGGCATTGAATGATTCAGGCAAAAATCGTCACAGTCTGCCGACTCATGGCGATCAACTCCCCCTCCGCGCTCCACAGCTTGGCGGCGACATGGCCGTAGCCGTCGGCGGCGTATTCGATGTCTGCCAGGTATTTGCACCAGTCCAGCGTGCTCAGGTCGCGTAGCGGTTGCACGAATTCGATGGTCCAGGTCAGCGTGCTGCCCGGTGCCGGTTTCTTCAGGTACGGCAACAAGGCCGGTGGCCAGGCATCCACCAGCGCCAGCAGATGCGCCTCATTGACCGGTTCTTCCTTGACGTCCCCACGCAAACGTACCCAGCCGCCCATCTGCCGCGATGTGTTGCCGGTGAACGGCATGCCGCCGACACTCCAGCGCATCGCCAGATGCCGCATGAATTCCGGGGTCACGCCCTTGATGTAGGGCAACTCCTGGCATTCGTCCCAGTGTTTCATTTCGGCTGCCGGATAGGCGGCAACGGCCACTTCCGAAGGTCGCGAAGCGCCGAAGCTGCCCTGCACAATTGTCACCACCTGACCGTTCTGCACAGCCCGACCCAGCACCTGGCTGACCGCTTTACCTTCGCGCAACACGTCAACTTCGAAACGCACCGGAATTTCCGGCTCGACCGGGCCGACAAAAGTGATCGCCAACGAACGCACCGGGCGATCCGCCGGCACATTCGCGCGCATGGTCTCGTATTGCAGCGCCGCCACCAGGCCACCAAAACTGGCTCGCCCCTGACCCCACTCGGCGGGAATGGTCACTTCTGGCTGGCGACGGACCGCCTCGATCAGATCGGAAAAGCGCATGACAACCTCGGCAAGCGAAAAAAGGGATGCAGCGATCTTAACCAGCATGGCAGAGCGCCGCAGCGTCTATTCCGGTCAAATGGACTGACAGAAAGGCCTTAAGGTCAGGAAGATAATCGAATGTGGGAGCGGGCTTGCTCGCGAAAGCGGTGTGTCAGTCACCGATCTGTCTACTGATACACCGCTTTCGCGAGCAAGCCCGCTCCCACAAAGGTTCTATGGAGAATTCAGGATTTGAAGCAGGCAGTGCTGAGTTTGTCGAGCACCCGATCGGCCTTGGCTTCTGCCTTGATCAGGCCCGCCTGCCAGGTCGCGACGCACGGTTGCAGATCGCTTTCCAGTTCGGCCCGCGCCAGCCACTGCCAGCAATCGTGCCAGTCACCCAGCGCGCCCTGCGCCGACTTCAACCGCGCCAGCGCCGGCTCAGGCAGGCGATCGAGTTCCGGATAGGCTTCGATGCCATAACGCACGCGCTTGATCAGCAAGCGCAGACGATGGCGGTCGTGGGCCGGATCGTGCAGCGCCTCGTCGAGTTTCTTCCATTGTTTGTGCAGGCGTTTTTCGATGCGTTTGCCCAGGCCCTTGAGCAGGCCCTGGCGCTCGGAAGCACGCAGGAATCGCGGGAAGGCATCGAGGATAATCAGCAGCGAAGCCACTTCGGCGCTCGCCGCCAATGTTGGATAGGCTTCGTCCATTTGCGCCATGCGCCGCTGCGCCGCTTGCGGTTGATCATGCTTGAGCAGATACGCCGCCAACACCTCGCGATCACGCCACGGTGTGGTCAATTGACCAACTGCCGACGCCGCGCCCTCCAGTTGCTCGACTCCGGGCAAACCACGCAAGGGTCGCAACAGGCTGCGCAAGCGCCGTACCGTGGTGCGCAAGTCGTGCAGCGCCTCGGGGTCGGTCCGCGCAGTCAGGCGCGCCTGACAGGCCAGCAGCCGCACTTCCAGGCTCAGGACATGAGCCACCAACCGGTCAACCAACCCAGACATCGCTTGCTCCTGATTCAAATGGCTTGAAAGACCAGTCTGCCGCTGCAAGGCAGACGCATCCTTGCGTCAGGTCAGCAGCTTAGCGTCCGGCGCGGGATTCGCGAATATAGAAACGGGCTTTCTCGGCCTTGTTGCTGCAGCCTTCAAAGCCTTCGAATTGCTGCTGAGTCTTGGCAGCCGTCAGCAACGACAGCGCCTTGGAGTAGCTGACCGTGCCGGCGAAACCTTCGGCCTTGGCCAGGTCCAGTTCATGCCACGCCGCATCCAGCTGACTGCCACAGCTGTCCCGATAAGCAGTCTTGCCCGCGCAACCGGCCAATGCCAGCGCGATCAACGGCACACAGATCCAGGCTTTCATCACTCACACCTCAAAATAGGTCAACAGTCGTGCAGGTAAGACGTTGCGGCGCGGGAAAAGTGCCTTGGCGCCCCATGAATCTGCGGCGACCAAAGCATAGCGCCGAGCGGTCACGGAGTATCGAAAAAACGACGCTCCTGCCGTCTCCAGCGACCCTGCCGATTGTCGCCCGCCCCCCGAAGGGTGCATTGTGGAGCCTTGTCGGGAGGAAGTTTGATGAAAAAGCGTGTCGCACTGGTGCTGGGCTCCGGTGGCGCCCGGGGCTATGCCCATATCGGGGTCATTGAGGAGATCGAAAGACGCGGTTACGACATTGCCTGCATTGCCGGTTGTTCGATGGGCGCGGTGGTCGGCGGGATCTATGCGGCGGGCAAACTTGACGAGTACCGCACCTGGATCGAAACCCTCGACTATCTGGATGTGCTGCGGCTGGTAGATGTGAGTTTTCGCCTCGGCGCAATTCGTGGCGAAAAGGTCTTCGGGCAGATCCGCAAGATCGTCGGCGAGATCAATATCGAAGACCTGCGCATTCCCTACACCGCCGTCGCCGCCGACCTCACCAACCAGCAGGAAATCTGGTTTCAGGAAGGCTGTCTGCATCAGGCAATGCGCGCCTCGGCGGCGATTCCCAGCCTGTTCACCCCGGTGATGCAGGGCAACCGGATGCTGGTGGACGGCGGCATTCTCAACCCGTTGCCGATCGTGCCGGTGGTGTCCAGCCACTGCGACCTGATCATCGCGGTCAACCTCAACGCGACCAACCAGCGCCACTACAAATTGCCGGTGATCCAGCGCCCGCCAGCGTTTCGTTCGCGCTTCGACAGTTTGCTCAGTTCGCTGGGTTCGAAGATGCCGTTCCGCCGCAAGCAGGCCGAGCAATTGCTGTTGCTGGAACAGGAAGCGCTGCGCGCCGAAGCCGCCGACATCAACCCGTGGCTGGAAGGCAGCGAACCGGAAAGTCAGCAACCGGCAGCCGCCCCTGAGCGCGAAGGCGCACCGAAGTCCGCCACCGGTTCTTTCATCATCGACAACGTCGGGCCGGCGTCACTGCTGGACCTGATCAACCAGAGTTTCGAGGTGATGCAGACCTCGTTGGCGCAGTACAAGATCGCCGGCTATCCGCCGGACATCCTGATCAACGTGCCGAAGCGCGTGTGCCGGTTTTTCGAATTCTACAAGGCGCCGGAACTGATCGCGCTGGGACGGGAAATTGCGCGGGATACGCTGGATCGGTATGAGAGTGAGCAGAGTAGAGAGCCCTGAAGTTCTCGGCTGACTGTCAGGGCCTCATCGCTGGCAAGCCAGCTCCCACAGTGGCCGGGGTGAAACACAAAATTTCAATCACACCGAAGAACCCTGTGGGAGCGGGCTTGCTCGCGAAGGCGTCAGCTCAGCCACCCCAAAACCTACAGGCTGTTCTCACTCAACAGCCGATACCCAACCCCCGCCTCCGTCACAATAAACCGCGGCCGGGTCGGATCATCCGCCAGCTTCTGACGCAAATGCCCGACCACAATCCGCAAGTAGTGACTGTCCTCGGTATGCGTCGGCCCCCAGATGTCCTTGAGCAATTGCTGCTGGGTGATCACCCGGCCCGGATGCCGTGCCAGTTGCGCCAACACTGCGTATTCCTTGCGAGTCAGCGCCACTTCGGCACCGTCGAGCAGCACTCGTCGATAGGCCAGATCCACGGTCAATGGGCCGAACGTCAGCGCTGCTTGCTGGGCCTCGCCGGCCGGTGCCTGACGCAACAGCGCACGGACCCGGGCGAGGAATTCCTGAATGCCGAACGGCTTGGTCACGTAGTCATTGGCGCCGCCATCCAGCGCTTGGACTTTCTGCCCTTCGCTGGCCCGCACCGAAAGCACCAGCACCGGCGCGGTGGCCCACTCGCGAAACTCGCGCAGCACCTGCTGGCCGTCCATGTCCGGCAGGCCGAGGTCGAGCACCAGCAGGTCGGGTTTGTTCAGCGCCGCTTGGGCCAGCCCCTCGGCGCCGGTGCCGGCCTCGAGCACTTTGTAGCCTTGTGAGGCGAGGCTGATGCGCAGGAATTTACGGATCTGCGGTTCGTCATCGATGACCAAAATGGTCGCGGTCTGGCTCATGAATTCACATCACCACAAAAGATTGGCAAGAGAGTAGCGCAGTCGCGATCAGGCTTCATTGTCCATCCCCGGTTGCGTCTGCAACGGCAGGTGCAGGGTGATGCTGGTGCCGCGCCCGTCGATGCCGTCGGCGACGCTGATCCGGCCGCCATGCGCGCCGACCATGCTCTGACAGATCGCCAGACCCAGACCGGTGCCCTGCCCGCCGCGATCGCCACGCGCGGCGGTGTAGAACATGTCGAAAATTTTCGCTCGCTCGTCCTCGGGAATCCCCGGCCCCTCATCGCTGACTGTAAAGAAGATCTCTTCGTTATTGGCACCAGCACTCAATTGCAAACGACCGTGAACCGGCGAGAAGCGTGCGGCGTTTTCCAGCACATTGACCAGCGCCTGCTCGATCAGCGCCGCATGCACGAACAGCAGCGGCAACTCGGACGGCACGTCGGTGCTGACCTGCAACGGCGCAAGCACCGCACGCAGGCGATTTAGCGAACTGCCGACGATGTCCGCCGGCGCTACCCAGTCGCGCGCGAGCTTCAATGCACCGTGGCCGAGGCGGGTCATGTCCAGCAGGTTCTGAATATAGCGATCGAGGCGTTCGGCTTCGTCGCGGGTGCCTTCGAGCAACTCGCGGCGATCCTCCAGCGGAATCGCTTCGCCGAGGGCCAGCAGACTGTCGATGCTGCCGCGCATGGCGGTCAGCGGTGTGCGCAGATCATGCGATACCGAGGCCAGCAGCGCACTGCGCAATTGCTCGGTTTCGCCGTGCAGGCGCGCAGCTTCCAGATCGTCCGCCAGTTGCGCACGGGCCAGTGCCTGAGCCAGTGGCTGACTCAAGGCAGTGAGCAAGCGTCGACGCTGTCCGCTCAAGGTCTGGCCTTCTTTGGCGCAGACCCCGAGCAGCGCCAGCGGCCCGTCCTCCACCGACAGCGGCCACCACCACCAGCGACCGAACGGCAGCGTGCCGGTGCCCATGCCGGCCGGTTGATCGTGTTGCCAGGCCCAGTCGGCGGCGGCGCGTTCCGATTCGCTGAATTCCAGAGGCCCGCCGGTCTCGACTTTCCAGCCGCCCTGGCCGTCGCGGTTGAGCAGGCACAATTGCAGATCGCTCCAGCCGTTGAGGTGCTGCGCAGCAGCGCTGATCACCGCCTGACGATCCGTCGCCGCAGTCAGTTTGCGCGACAGATCGAGCAGCTCCGTGGTCTCTTCCTGCGTGTCGCGCAACGCCTGCAACTGCCGCCGCTGACGCGCCGCGAGATTGCCGGTGAGCGCCGCCATCAGCAGGAAGAACAGCAAGGTCAAAACGTCTTCTTCGCGCTGAATGGCGAAGGAAAAATTCGGCGGAATGAACAGGAAGTCGTAAGTCAGAAACGACAACACCGCGCAGGCCAGCGCCGGGCCCAGACTGCTGCGCACCGCCACCAGCAGCACCGCCGCGAGGAACACCAGCGAGATATTTGGCAGCGGCAAAATACTCGATACCGCCCATGCCAGGGCACTGGCCAACAGCGTGGCAACCAGCGCCAACAGATAGTCGAACCAGACCAGCGTCGGCGTCGTTCGCAGGCGCGATTGCGGGTGTTCATGGTCGTTGTCGAGGACGTTGATTTCCAGGCCGTGGGCCTGGCGCAGCAAACGCGCGGCGAGCCCGCCACCGAACAGGCGACGGCGCAGACTCGGCCGCGATTGGCCGACCAGCAGCAGACTCGCCCGGCGTTCGGCGGCATGCTGGATCAGGGTTTTCGCCACTTCGCCGGCGCGCAACAACACCACCTCACCGCCGAGGCGTTCAGCCAGTTGCTGGGCGTTTTGCAGGCGCAGGCGCGATTGCTCGTCGCGCACTGTGCCGTTGTCGACATGCACCAGACTCCACGGCAAATGCCGACGCTGGGCCACGCGGCTGGCGTGACGCACCAGGCGTTCGGCATGCGCATCGCCATCGACGCCGACCAGCAAACGCCCGCGCACCGCCGGAGCTGCCTGACCAAGTTGGCGATAGCCTTGCGCGAGATCGTTATCAACCTGCGCGGCCGCCGTTTGCATCGCCAGCTCGCGCAACGCGGTAAGGTTGGTCTGGGTGAAAAACGCATCGATCGCCGCCCGCGCCTGCTCCGGCACGTAGACCTTGCCTTCGCGCAGACGCTCCAGCAATTCACGCGGCGGCAGGTCGATCAGCAGCAGTTCGTAGGCTTCCTGCAGCACCCAGTCCGGCAGGGTTTCGCGCACTTGCACACCGGTGATGCCACGCACCTGATCGTTGAGACTTTCCAGGTGCTGGACGTTGACTGTGGTGTAGACGTCGATGCCGGCGGCGAGCAGTTCCTGAATATCCTGCCAGCGCTTGGCATGTCGGCTGCCGGGGGCGTTGGTGTGCGCCAGTTCGTCCACCAGCACCAGCTTGGGTTTGGCCGCGAGCAGGCCGTCGAGGTCCATTTCTTCGAGCATCACGCCACGGTATTCCGAGCGTACCAGCGGCTGCTGCGGCAAACCGCCGAGCAGCGCTTCGGTTTCTGCACGGCCATGGGTTTCGACGACACCGGCAATGATTTTCACGCCTTGGCGCAATTGCGTGTGCGCAGCCTGGAGCATGGCGTAGGTCTTGCCGACCCCGGGGGCGGCGCCGAGGAAAATCTTCAGCCGGCCACGGCCGTCGCGGGGCAGGTCTGCTAACAGCGCGTCGGCGCGGCCGGAGTCGCTCATGCTTGATGTTCTCTCTTCCAGATAGTTATGCGGTGTTCTTTCGGTCCTCTTCGCGAGCAGGCTCGCTCCCAAATTTGGAACACGTATTCCTGTGGGAGCGAGCCTGCTCGCGAATGGCCGCGCCGCCGGTTCAGAGTTTTTCCAGTGCCATGTTCAGCTCCAGCACATTTACCACCGGCGGCCCCACCAGCGGCTGTTCGATGTGCGCATCGAGCAGTTGCTGCAAAGTCGACATAGGCAGGTTGCGCGCTTGCGCGACACGCGCCAGTTGATAGGCAATTGCCGCCGGTGGCAAGTGCGGATCGAGGCCGCTGCCGGAGGTGGTCAGCAACGCCAAGGGCACCGGCCCCTGGCCGGGCACCTGCAACTTGTTGGCGTCGTCGATTACCCGAGTGGCCAGCGCCGGATTGCTCGGTGCGAGGTTGCTGGCGCTGCTGGAAACGGTCGCGAAGGCGCCCGCCGAAGGACGCGGATGAAACCACGCATCACCGACGAAATCCTGGGCGATCAACGACGAGCCGCGCACCTTGCCATCGGCGTCGTGCACCAGGCTGCCATTGGCCTGTTCAGGGAAAGCGACCTGCGCAACGCCGGTCACCACCAGTGGATAGGCCACGCCGGTGACCAGGGTCATCAGCACCAGCAGGCTCAGGGCCGGACGTATCATTGTGGACATTGCAAAATCCTCGAATTCAGAAAGCGGATACCGCGTTAATTCAGGTGGACCGAGTCGACTTCATCGCCAGCAGGCTGGCTCCCACAGGAGGCCGCATTGCAAATGTGGGAGCGAGCCTGCTCGCGAATGGATCACACCAAATGCAAAGCCGTGAGCAGCATGTCGATCGCCTTGATCCCCACGAACGGCACCAGAATCCCGCCCAGTCCGTAGATCAGCAGGTTGCGCCGCAGCAGTGCCGCGGCACTCGCTGCCTGTACGCGTACGCCACGCAATGCCAGTGGAATCAGCACGACGATGATCAAGGCGTTGAAGACGATCGCCGAGAGGATCGCGCTCTGCGGACTGGTCAAGTGCATGATGTTCAGCACGCCCAGTTGCGGATAGATCGCGGCGAACAGCGCCGGCAGAATCGCGAAGTATTTGGCCACGTCGTTGGCGATGGAAAACGTCGTCAGCGCACCACGGGTCACCAGCAATTCCTTGCCGATCTGCACCACGTCCAGCAGCTTGGTCGGGTCGCTGTCGAGGTCGACCATGTTGGCGGCTTCGCGTGCGGCTTGCGTGCCGTCGTTCATCGCCATGCCGACGTCAGCCTGTGCCAGCGCCGGGGCGTCGTTGGCGCCGTCGCCGCACATGGCGACCAGACGACCGTCGTTCTGCTCAAGACGGATGCGCGCCAGTTTTTTCTCCGGGGTTGCTTCGGCCAGCACGTCATCGACGCCCGCTTCAGCCGCGATGGCCGCAGCGGTCAACGGGTTGTCGCCGGTGACCATCACCGTGCGAATCCCCAGTTTGCGCAGCTCGGCAAAACGCTCGCGAATGCCTGGCTTGACCACGTCCTTGAGATGGATCGCACCGAGCAGCTTGCCGTCGGCGCAGACCAGCAACGGCGTACCGCCGCTCTGGGCAATCTTGTCGATTTCCCGCGACAGCGCCGGGGCCAGATCGGAGCGTTGTTGGCCGAGGAACGACAGCAGCGAATCGACTGCGCCCTTGCGATACACGCGGCCCTGATAGTCGACACCGGACAAGCGGGTTTCCGCACTGAACGGCACGGCAGTCAACGTATCCAGTGCCGGCTCGGTTTGCGGATGCAGACCGCGCAGGTACTCGACGATGGATTTGCCTTCGGCGGTTTCGTCCGCCAGCGAGGCAAACAACGCGCCTTCGGCCAACTCGCGACCACTCACGCCCGGCGCCGCATACACCGCGCTGCAACGGCGGTTACCGAAGGTGATGGTGCCGGTCTTGTCCAGCAGCAACACGTGCACGTCACCGGCCGCCTCCACGGCGCGCCCGGACTTGGCGATCACGTTCAGGCGTACCAGTCGATCCATCCCGGCAATACCGATGGCGGACAACAGGCCACCGATGGTGGTCGGAATCAGCGTGACCAGCAGCGCCACCAGAAACACCAGCGGCAGGTTGCCGTTGGCGAAATGGGCGAACGGCTGCAGGGTCACCACCACCAGCAGGAAGATCAGGGTCAGGCCGATCAGCAGGATATCCAGCGCGACTTCGTTCGGGGTCTTCTGGCGTTTGGCGCCTTCGACCAGCGCGATCATACGGTCGAGGGTCGATTCACCGGGGTTGGCGGTGATCTTCACCAGCAGCCAGTCGGACACCAGACGCGTGTTGCCGGTAACCGCGGAGCGATCGCCGCCGGACTCGCGAATCACTGGCGCCGATTCACCGGTGATCGCCGCTTCGTTGACCGCCGCAATGCCTTCGATGACTTCGCCGTCACCGGGGATCATCTCCCCCGCTTCGACGCGCACCACGTCGCCTTTGCGCAGGCTGGCGGCGGGTACCACCTGAAAGCTGCCATTGGCCAGTTTGCGCCGCGCGCTGAGGCCTTCGCTGCCGGCCTTGAGGCTGTCGGCGCGGGCCTTGCCGCGACCTTCGGCCAAGGCCTCGGCGAAGTTGGCGAACAGCACGGTGAACCACAGCCACAGAGCAATCTGCGCGGCGACGAAAGTCGGCACGACGTTGTCCGGGATGAAGCACAGCACGGTGGTGAAAATCGCCGTCAGTTCGACCACCAGCATCACCGGCGAACGCACCAGTTGGCGCGGGTCGAGCTTGACGAAGGCTTGCACCAGCGCCGGACGCCACAGGGCCGAGATCGCGGTTTTCGGTGCTTCTGCCGACTGGGTCGGCACCGCAGGTTTTGCAGGAACATGCATATTCATGATCGATTCCTTAGAAGCCCATGCTCAAGTGTTCAGCAATCGGACCGAGCGCCAGGGTCGGCAGGAAGGTCAGGCCGCCCACCAGCAAAATGGTCACGGTCAACAGGGTCACGAACAGCGGGCCGTGGGTCGGGAAGCTGTTCTGGCCGATCGGTGCGGTTTTCTTCATCGCCAGGCTGCCGGCCAGGGCCAGAACCGGCAGGATGTAACCGAAGCGACCGATCAACATGCCCAGACCGAGCATCAGGTTGTGGAACGGTGTGTTGGCACTCAAGCCACCAAACGCCGAACCATTGTTCGCGCTGGCCGAGGTATAGGCGTACAGCAACTGGCTGAAACCGTGCGGGCCGGGGTTGCTGATGGTCGCAGCGGGGCCAGGCAGAGCAGCGGCGATCGCGCCGAGTACCAGCACGCCCACCGGCATCACCAGCAAGGTCACCACCAGCAATTGCACTTCCCGCGCCTGCAATTTCTTGCCGAGGTATTCCGGTGTGCGGCCAATCATCAGACCGGCGAGGAACACCGCAATCAGCACGTTGAGCAACATGCCGTAGAGCCCGGCACCGACGCCGCCGAAGATCACTTCGCCGACCATCATGTTCACCAGCGCGACCATGCCGCTAAGCGGGTTGAGGCTGTCATGCATGCCGTTGACCGAACCGTTCGATGCTGCGGTGGTGGTCACCGACCACAGCACAGTGGCGGTGGTGCCGAAGCGCGCTTCCTTGCCTTCCAGCGGCGCGGTCTGTTCGACAGCAACATTGTTCAGCGCCGGGTTGGGCTGATATTCGGCCCACAGCGAAGTCGCGCCGCCGATCAGGAACAGCGCCAGCATGCAGGCGATGATCGCGCGGCTCTGACGCTGGTCTTTCACGTAATGACCGAAGGTGAACACCAGCGCTACCGGAATCAGGATGATCGACGCGAGTTCGAACAGGTTGCTCCACGCGGTCGGGTTCTCAAACGGATGCGCCGAGTTCACACCGAAGAAGCCACCGCCGTTGGTGCCCAGTTGCTTGATCGCAATCTGGCTGGCCGCCGGGCCGAGCGGGATCACTTGATCGACACCCTGCATGGTGACGGCATTGACGTATTGCGCGAAGGTCTGCGGTACGCCCTGCCACACCAGGTACAGCGCCAGCAGCAGGCACAGCGGCAGCAGGCCATAGAGGGTGGCGCGGGTCATGTCGACCCAGAAGTTGCCCAGAGTCTTGGTTGACTTGCGACCGATGCCACGGCACAACGCAACCAGCACGGCGAGACCGGTGGCGGCACTGACGAAGTTCTGCACGGTAAGGCCGACCATCTGACTCAGGTAGCTGAGGGTCGCTTCACCGCTGTAGGACTGCCAGTTGGTGTTGGTCATGAAGCTGACCGCGGTGTTGAACGCCTGAGTCCACTCCTGGCCCGGCAGGTTTTGCGGGTTCAGCGGCAGGTGATCCTGAAACAACAGGATCGCGAACAGCAGCAGGAAACCGGCGAGGTTAAACGCGAGCAAGGCCAGCGTGTACTTCTGCCAGCTTTGTTCAGCCTGCGGATCAACCCCGGCAATTCGATAGCAACCGCGCTCGACCGGGCCGAGAATCGGCGTCAGCCAGGTGCGCTGACCTTCCATAACCTTGTAGTAAAAGCGCCCGAGGAACGGCGCCGGCAGCAAGACCACCGCAAAAAACGCGAGGATCAGCCAATAGTCATAACTGTGCATAGCCGCTCCTAGTTCCGGTCCGCGCGCAACAGCGCAACCAACAGATAAATGAACAGCCCGGCTGCCAACAGCAGGGACACCCCGTCCAGAACGCTCATGGAAGATCTCCGTTTTACGGCGTATTGCCGCGTGTGGAGGCATTGTCGGAAAAGAGGCTGTAAAGGAACGAGACCGAGGGAGTTAGCTGGGTATAAAGAAAGCGTAAAGAGTGGGTTTATGCTCGCGTTACAGCGGGGTTTTGCGCCGTATGGGCTAGCCTCTTCGCGAGCAGGCTCGCTCCCACATTTTGAAATGCATTCCCCTGTGGGAGCGAGCTTGCTCGCGAAGACGGCATAACCGACAACATCGCACCCAACTGGCGCACAAAAAACGCTCATCCAGCCGCGAACATCCCCGATACGACAGCTTTCAGCGCATTACGACCTGACTCCCAGCAATGGCACGCCCACTGCACACGCCCTCCCCCGAGCTTTCCAAACCGTTCCGGGAGCATGCGCATGAACACACAACTCAAACCCACGCTGGGCACCTTGCACCTGTGGGGCATCGCCGTCGGGCTGGTGATTTCCGGCGAGTATTTCGGCTGGAGTTACGGCTGGGGCGTGGCAGGCACGCTGGGTTTTCTGGTGACCTCGTTCATGGTCGCCACGATGTACACCTGTTTCATCTTCAGCTTCACTGAACTGACCACGGCGATTCCCCATGCCGGCGGGCCGTTCGCTTACAGCCGTCGTGCGTTCGGTGAGAAAGGCGGGCTGATCGCCGGGCTGGCCACGCTGATCGAATTCGTTTTCGCACCTCCGGCGATTGCTTTGGCAATTGGCGCTTATCTGAATGTGCAGTTTCCGGCGCTCGATCCGAAACATGCGGCAGTCGGCGCCTATATCGTGTTCATGACTTTGAACATCCTCGGGGTGAAACTGGCCGCGACGTTCGAACTGATCGTCTGCGTGCTGGCGGTGATCGAATTGCTGGTGTTCATGGGTGTGGTCGCACCGGCGTTCAGCTTCAGTAGCTTTGCCCTGAATGGCTGGGCCGGTTCCGATGTGTTCGGGCCGCCAGCGATTGCCGGGATG
Source organism: Pseudomonas sp. URIL14HWK12:I6 (assembly GCF_000514195.1). NCBI lineage: Bacteria > Pseudomonadati > Pseudomonadota > Gammaproteobacteria > Pseudomonadales > Pseudomonadaceae > Pseudomonas > Pseudomonas sp. URIL14HWK12:I6. Next base: position 249,874 of record NZ_AZVL01000009.1, on the reverse strand, counting down.
TTCGCCGCGATTCCGTTTGCGATCTGGTTTTTCCTCGCCATCGAAGGCGCGGCGATGGCTGCCGAAGAAGCCAAGGATCCGAAGCGCACGATCCCCAAGGCCTACATCAGCGGGATCCTGACCCTGGTGTTGCTGGCGATGGGCGTGATGTTCTTTGCCGGCGGCGTCGGTGACTGGCGCACCCTGGCGAACATCAACGATCCGCTACCGCAGGCGATGAAAACCGTGGTCGGCGACAACTCCGGCTGGCTGCACATGCTGGTGTGGATCGGCCTGTTCGGGCTGGTGGCGAGTTTCCACGGGATCATCCTCGGCTACTCGCGGCAGTTCTTTGCCCTCGCCCGCGCCGGTTACCTGCCGGCGTCGCTGGCGAAACTCTCGCGCTTCCAGACCCCGCACCGCGCGATCATTGCCGGCGGCATCATCGGCATCGCCGCGATCTACAGCGATGGTTTGATCAACCTCGGCGGCATGACCCTCACTGCGGCGATGATCACCATGGCCGTGTTCGGCGCGATCGTGATGTACATCATGAGCATGCTCAGCCTGTTCAAGCTGCGCAAAACCGAACCCAATCTCGAGCGGACTTTCCGTGCGCCGTGCTATCCGCTGATTCCGCTGATCGCACTGGTGCTGGCGGTGGTGTGTCTGATCGCCATGGCCTGGTTCAATGCACTGATCGGGCTGATTTTCCTTGGCTTCATGGCGGTCGGCTTCGGCTACTTCCTGCTGACCGGGCAACTGCGCGCTGACGCTCCGGCCGATGCGATGCTGACCGGCCGCTGAGGGATTTCGGGTACACCGGGCTTAACCGGCCTAGAATGGAACCACTGCGAACTCACTTCGCTCAAAGTGGTATGCAGCGTCGCTGGCGAAACCCTCGCCCGCCGAGCTGCCATTAAGGAGAGCCGTTATGCCCTGGTATGCCTGGTTGATTCTGGTCGTTGCAATCGGCTCGATCGTTGGCGGATTGATGATGCTGCGCGACACCGCCAACAAGGTTGAACTGACCGATGAAGAACGCAAACGCGTTGCACAGCGTAACGCCGAAGCGGACATCAAAGACGCGCAGGATCGCTGAACGAAGAACCCCGCCTGAATCGGCGGGGTTTGTTTTTTGTGCGGAGTATTAACTCCACGGATCGTATTGGACTCAGCGGCGCGCTTTTAAGAAGTAGAAGTACAGTCACCATGTCATTTACCTTGGTTAATATGGTGGTCTTGTTGCGGAGAGTTCCACATGCGTTACTCGCAAGATCATAAAGCTCAAACCCATCAGCGGATCATCAAGGAAGCCTCGGCGCGATTTCGCAAAGACGGCATTGGTGCCACAGGCCTGCAACCGCTGATGAAAGCGCTGGGGCTGACCCACGGCGGCTTTTATTCGCACTTCAAATCCAAGGACGAACTGGTCGAAAAAGCCTTGCAGGAGGCGAGCGCTCAAGTCGATGGCCTGTGCGCCGAGATCTTTGCTCAGGAACAGCCGCTGCAGACGTTTATCGACACCTACCTGTCCGAATGGCATCAGACCTCCCCGCACGAAGGCTGTCCGCTGCTGACCATTTCGTCAGAGCTGGGTCTGCGCGGCCAGCCGAGCCCGACCAGTGATGCGGTACTCAATGCCCGACTGAGTCAAATCGAAGGCACTCTTGAGGGCGACAACAGCGCCGACCGGGCCATCGTCATCATGTCGACGCTGGTCGGCGCGCTCTTGCTGTCACGCAGTGTCGCTGACGCCGAGCTTGCCCAGCGCATCCTCGACGTCACTCGCGACCACCTCAAGCAATCGCAGGACTAAGCCTGCCAACGCTTGAACAGCACACTGGCGTTTACCCCGCCGAAACCGAAACCGTTGGACAGGGCATACACGATCGGCATCGACCGTGCCTGACCATGAACGATGTCTACACCCGCACTCGCCGGATCCGGATTTTCGAAGTTGAGCGTCGGCGGGACGACCTGATCGCGGATGGCCAACAGGGTGAAGATCGCTTCCAGTCCGCCGGCAGCGCCGAGCAAATGCCCGGTGGCGGATTTGGTTGAAGTCACGGCGATTTTATTCTCCGTACCGAACAGCGCCTTGATCGCTGCCAACTCACCAAGATCGCCCACCGGCGTTGAGGTCGCATGCGCATTCAGATGCTGCACCTGCTCCGGCGCAACACCCGCCTGAGCCAACGCCAACTGCATCGCCCGTCGCGCACCGCTGCCATCTTCCGGTCCGGCAGTGAGGTGATAGGCGTCGGCAGTGGTGCCATAACCGACCAGCTCAGCCAACGGCTGCGCACCGCGTGCCAGCGCGTGCTCCAGCGATTCGATCACCAGCAGACCGGCGCCCTCGCCCATCACGAAACCATCACGACCGCTGTCGAACGGCCGAGACGCGCGCTCCGGTGTGTCGTTGTAACCGCTCGACAGTGCCCGAGCTGCCGCAAAACCGGCAAGACTGACGCGGTCGATGCAAGCTTCCGCGCCGCCACACACGGCAATATCCGCTTCACCGGCGCGGATCAATCGCGCCGCATCGCCAATCGCTTGAACACCCGCAGCGCACGCCGTCACCGGCGCGCCCAAAGGACCTTTGAGGCCGTGTTGAATGGACACGTGGCCTGCCGCGAGATTGACCAGAAACGACGGAATGGTAAACGGTGACAAACGCCGAGGACCGCGACTGTCGGTCGTGCGTACGGCGTCGGCGATTGCACCGAACCCGCCAACACCGGAGCCGATGATCGTCGCGGTGCGCTCCTGTTCCTTGGCCTCGGACGGCTGCCATCCCGCTTGCGCCAACGCCTGCCGTGCTGCTTCCATGGCAAACAGGATGAAGCGATCCATCTTTTTCTGTTCCTTGGGTGGCGTGGCAAGGTCCGGATCGAAACCGGCCTCGACGTCCTCCGCCGCCGTTGGCACCATCCCGGCGACCCGGGTCGGCAGATCTGCGCTCACCGCCTCCGGCAAATTGCGCAAGCCCGAGCGCCCGGCGAGCAAACGCTGCCAGACAATCTCGAGATCACTCCCCAAAGGCGAAACCAGGCCCATACCGGTGACAACAATTCGACGCTGACTCATACCGCAGTTACCTCTGATCAATTTTTGTAGCGTTCAGCCGCCGAACTGCGCGACAGATTCGGTGCCATGACATGCCGTGCACGGACAAATGCCTGCCACTCCCCCTCATCCGGCAACGAAGGGATGGTAATCAACTCGCCCTGATCCAGACCGGCGAGCGCCGCATCGACCATCTCGCCGGCCTCCATCACCATCTCCGCCGGAATGCCGCTGGCGTCGATACCGGAACGCTCCCAGATTTCGGTGCGGGTAACGCCAGGCAGCACCGCTTGCACCTTCACGCCAGTGCCTTCAAGCTCGGCGTTGAGCGACTGAGTCAGGCTCAACACGTAGGCTTTACTCGCGCTGTAGGTGGCATTGAAACGTTCTGGAAACAGCGCCACCACCGAGGCGATATTGATGATCGTGCCGCGTCCAGCCTTGGCGAAACTGGCGGCGGCTGCCGAGGCCAGCAACGTCACGGCGGTGACGTTCAATTGGATCAGACGCTCCAGTTGCTCGGCGTCGGAATTGGCCAGCAAACCATCGGCTGCGACCCCTGCGTTATTCACCAACAGGCTGATGCTCGAATCACTGCGCAGGCGTTGCTGGAGTTTGAGGACATCGTTCTTTTGCATCAGGTCGGCCTTGAGCACCTCGACCTTTACACCGTGGGCCTCGCGCAACTGGTTCGCAGCGGTTTCCAGACGCTGTTGATCACGTGCCACCAACAGCAAATCAAAACCACGCGCTGCCAGCCGCTGCGCGTAGATGGCACCGATACCGGACGATGCGCCAGTGACGACAGCGGTACCTTGAGACTGGACTGAACTCATGAGAGCGCTCCTGAAACATATTGGGAGATAGGCCTCCAACGCTCACTGGCCTGGAGGTGACGGAAATTATTATAGGCATAATCCAAAGACAATATGATACCCATAATTTTCAGTTCACCGACAAACGCGACGCCCCTCTCTCTGCCGCATCTCTACCACCAGAAAGCAGAAAGGCCGGTCAATGACCGGCCCCTTGGCGTTGAATAATCAGCTTAGTTCACTTCCAGCTTGTCGCGGTTGCGATCCAGGATCGCCTTGCCGATGCCCTTCACTTCAAGCAGTTCATCCACCGAGGCGAATGGTCCATTAGCATCACGATACGCAATAATCGCCTTGGCTTTCGCCTCGCCGACTCCGGACAACTGTTTTTGCAGCGTTATCGCATCCGCACCGTTGAGATCGACCTTTTCACTGGTAGACGTCGCAACGGTATCGCTCACCATCGTAGCCTTATCCGTGTTCGGGACAACGGCAGGCGCCGCCACTACAGCGATTGAAGCACTGGTGAGCAAAGCAAAAACCAGAGAGTAGAAAAAACCGTTACGCATAAATGACGCTCCATCATCGTTTGGGAAAGCAGCTTTTCCGAAGCTGCTCTCCAAACTTAGGCGATGGTTGGCGGGTGTCAAAAATGCGTCTATTACAGGATGTGAAACAATCAGGGTTCCAAGCGGCGCTGCTGGTAGATCCAGTCGACGATTTCGCCGTCCGGGGTGTAGCCGCTGACAGTTTCGCGCAGCAACTGGCGCACTCGTGAGTAATCATCCTTTTCGACTGCAACGAGTAATTCGTGCAGGCGCGCCTTGAGTACATCCCAGGGCAGGTGATCCTCGTTGGCGGTCATGATCATCGGATGGGGTGTTGCTGCTACGTTGTCGCCGATCAACAGCTCCTCGTAGAGCTTTTCACCTGGCCGCAAGCCAGTGAATTCGATGGAAATATCCCCCTGAGGGTTGCGCTCGGAGCGAATGCTCAAGCCCGACAGGTGGATCATTTTTTCTGCCAACTCGACAATTTTGACCGGTTCCCCCATGTCCAGCACGAAGACATCACCGCCCTGCCCCATGGATCCGGCTTGAATGACCAGCTGCGCGGCTTCCGGAATCGTCATGAAGTAGCGGGTGATCTTGGGATGGGTGACCGTCAGCGGGCCGCCTGATTTGATCTGACTGTGGAACAGCGGGATCACCGAACCCGACGATCCCAGCACATTGCCGAAACGGACCATGGTGAAGCGGGTTTTGTTGACTCGGGAAACGTTTGATTTGTCACCAAACAATACCGGCGCTATCTCACGGCTCAAGGCCTGCAACGTCAACTCGGCCAAACGTTTGGTGCTGCCCATGACATTTGTAGGCCGCACCGCTTTGTCGGTGGAGATCAGGACGAAATTCGAAACGCCCGACTGCAAGGCGGCCTGAGCAGTATTGAGTGTACCCATTGCATTGTTGAGTACACCTTCAGCTATGTTGTGCTCAACCATAGGTACATGCTTATAGGCTGCGGCATGATAAACGGTGTCGACTTTCCAGTACTTCATGACATCGAGGAGTTTGGCCGGGTCACGGATTGACCCGAGAATCGGCAGCAACCGCAAGGAAATCGATTCACAGGCAGCACGCTGCTCTAGCTCTGACAAAATGCTGTAGAGGTTGAATTCGCCGTGGTCGAACAAAATGAGAGTGATCGGGCCCAAGGCAAATATTTGCCGGCACAGCTCCGAACCTATCGACCCCCCTGCGCCCGTGACCATGACCGTCTTGCCTTTGATACAACGCTCGAGCAGATCAGGTTGGGCAGGCACGGAGTCGCGCCCCAACAAATCCGCGATATCCACTTCCTGAATATCTTCAACCTTGACCCTGCCACTGGCTAGATCAGTAAAGTTCGGGACGCTGCGAATATGGAGCGGAAAACCTTCAAGCAAGTTAAGGATTTCCCGACGTCTCGCCCGGGTCGAAGAGGGTAAGGCAAGTAGAATTTCCTTCGCGCCCGTCACATCGATCATTTGCTGAATATGCTTGGGCTTGTACACCTGCAAGCCTGAGATGGAGCGATCGGAAATACCCGGATCGTCATCGATGAACGCTACCGGACGCATTACCCGCCCCATGCGAAGCGCCGCTACCAGTTGGTTACCGGCAACCCCCGCGCCATATACAGCAACTTTGATCAGGCCATCGTCGCGGTTTGCAAAGGGCACATGCTGAACCGCATTGAACCAGTCACCCATGAAGTACTGGCGCATCAGTAGACGCAGTCCGCCGATGATCACCATGCTCAACCACCAGTAGTTGAAGATTATGGAGCGCGGAACCACAGTTTCGTGATTGCTGTACCAGTAAACAATCAGCGCGAGAATCAACGATGAAAGACTGACCGCCTTGATGATCGCAACCAATGCGTCGTTGCCGAAGTAACGCATGACCGCCCGGTACATGCCGAAACGGATAAACAGGGGGATAGCCACAAGCGGGGCTGACGCGAACAACCATAAATGGACGCGCAACGGGTTATACATATCGTCGATGCCAAGCCGAACGATAAAAGCCAACCAAAGCGCCAGCCACACCAACACAATATCGGTGGCAACCTGAATCAACCTTTTGCGGCGCCGAGGCAATCCCAGCAGATACGCTCGAATTTTATCCATCATCCCGTCACTTCCTCAGCACGATCCTTTCAACTGAATTTTTGCGCCGAATCCTGTGATACAGACGACTTTTACAGCAGCGCTAAACAGTAACACTGTTTTTCAATTATTTGATGTTCGACCTTCCAGTCGTCCCGCCTCGTACCTGACCGCCAGCCACACCAGAGGCAGGTAAGCCAGGATCAGGGCGAAGGCTCCATCCCATTTGTAGAGCACTACTCCAATCGCAATAGGCATTAGCCAGAGCAAGTTGATCAGGCAGACGGCAAGCGCGACAGGCATATGACCGCCATGCGACCGGGAAGCAAACTGATAGGCATGGCTCCGGTGCGCCTCGTAAACCTTGTCGCCGCGAAGCAGACGCCTTAACAGCGTGAAGGTGGCATCGACAATAAACACCCCTAGCAGAATGAGCCAACCCCACAGTAAATCAGGCGCGATCCAAGCCGCCTGTAGAGACAAAAGTCCCAACACGACACCCAGAAAACCACTGCCTGCATCCCCCATGAAAATCTTCGCCGGCGGAAAATTCCAACACAAAAAACCCGCTACGCAAGCAGCAAGAAGGACTGCGGGCAATGCAAGATCAGAGTTACCGCTGAACCAATAGATAAGCACGCCGCCGAAACACACGGTGATCGCCTCAAGACTGGCAATACCGTCGATACCGTCCATGAAATTGTAGAGATTCAGCATCCACACCAGATAAACCACAGCCAGAAAATGTCCGATCCAGCCTGGATCAATCGAGAATCCAAACAAGGCAAAGGGCGCGAGCCCCCCCAGCCAGTAAACTCCCCAACCCGCACTCAGGAAATGCGCCAGCAATCTCCATCGCGCGGCAATATGGCCATGGTCATCCAGAAACCCGATCACAGCAGTGACCGAACCCACCCCTAGAAAAGCAATAAAGGTATCAGATGACATCAATCCACAGCCATATAGCATACAGAGCGCTACAATATAGCTCAGCACTATTGCCACTCCTCCGCCGCGCGGAGTCGGGACTGAATGAGAGCTGCGGTCATTCGGCACATCCATGAGGCTTCGCGCCAGCGCATAACGCCTTAAGCCTGCGGTCAGGGCGAACGAAACTCCCGCCAACAATGGAACAATCCAGTAGAAGTTCATTACTTTTGAGATTCCAGATAGGCTTGCACGGTCGCGTTCAGTCCTTGATCGAGGCTCATTGGAGGCACCCACCCCAAGAGTCGTAAGTTTTTGCTTATATCAACCTGAAGAGAACCGAAGAGTCGCTGGGCAATGGCCTCCCTGCCCAGGAGCTTTGCCCCCAGACGCATAAAAGCCACCGGAAATGGCAACAGCCTCGCGGGCTTATTCAATGCTCGACCGATTTTCATCAACAGCTCTGTTGTGGATACATCCTCACCATCGCTGGCAAGAAAAGTCTGGTTGGCCGCTGCTGGATGTGAGAAGCACGTCAGTATCAGATCGATCAGGTTATCCAGGCTCACCAGACTACGCTTGTTGACGATCGCACCAAACGGCAACGGAACTCCCCGGTCCAGCCAGCGGATCATACTTAAAAAGTTCGCTTTCACGCCCGGCCCGTAAACCAGTACGGGCCTGATAATAACAAGTTCCATTGACGTCGAAGATACCAACTGGCGAAGAGCTTCTTCAGCTTCACACTTGGAAATGCCATAGGGATCGACGGGGGAAAAGGGATCGTCTGCCGTAAAGGCTCTGCCAGGAACAGTAGACTCCCCGTTCACTTTGATTGAGCTGATGTAAATGAATCGACGGACCTTCGCTTTCACGGCCTGTCTAGCCAGGTTCAGAGTGCCCTCGACATTTATCAAGCGAAACTCGGTCAAGGGATCGCCCGACTGCTCGTCCATCACGTGAACCCGTGCTGCGGCGTGCACTACAACGTCGACGTCAACCAGAGCAGCCTGCCAATCAACGGTTGGAGTCAGGCCAGGAACATTGAACGCGCGCACTGACGCAGGCAGGCTTTTGCAGTCACGTCTTAATGCCGTGCGCAAGGAGTATTCTTTTTGACTTGCCAATGTCCTTAACAGGGCGCCGCCCAGAAAACCCGAACCACCTGTAACCAATACGGTGCTAGCGTTCATCTATCTCATTCTTAAATAGCAAAATCATCGTGATAGCAACCCTGGTCCCACACCTCGACATATCGCGCAGTCTGCTGTGATCGCGAAGCATCGTCCTGGTCAGCAAGCCAATGCACTGAACACGCGAAACCGAATGAATTTGTTGTAGGGCAAGGCCTGAGATCTGTCGTCTATGGCGGCCATGATACCTGTAAACCCGGACCATGCTTTTCAGCCATAAAAATGACGGATGCACATGTTACCTGATTGCCCCCTGTCCGCCGGTCAATATCCCTGCGCAGATGCGGCTAAGCACTACTAGGGCAAAGTAATTTTCGCTACAATGCCCGTTTTGACTTTGGTCATCCAATGTTATTCCGAGGCTAACTCGCGGTTAGTGCCCTCGCCACGGATTTTTCTGACCAACGAGTCATTTATTCGCAACGGAGTGCCAGGTGCATAGCCCCTCAACATCAGATTCTAGCGTGGACACTCACCCGGCAAACCAACTCGTGAAGTCAAATTGCTTCCACCGCTCATTGTCTAAACGTGTCGCAATACTTATGTGCACGTACAACGGTCAACGTTTTCTGGCTGACCAACTGGCCTCCATCGCAACCCAGACTCACGAAAACTGGATAATTGCCGTATCCGACGACGGATCAACCGATCAGACCCTGGACATTCTCGCGGCGTTTTCCGAAGGATTGAAGACAGCAGACAGTGTCCGCGTGTTCCAGGGTCCCAAACGGGGGTTTGCCGCCAATTTCCTGACTCTCACCTGCAACGAGGCTGTTCAGGCGAATTTTTATGCATGGTCTGATCAGGACGATATCTGGCTGGACACCAAACTCGAGACAGCTCTGGACTGGCTGCAAACGATTCCCGCGGATGTTCCGGCACTTTACTGCGGGAGGACCCGCGGCATGAACTCGCACGGAGAGCCCATGGAATGCTCACCACTTTTTTCACGTCCTCCGGCGTTTGCCAATGCATTGGTACAGAGCATCGCGGGAGGCAATACGATGGTGTTCAACCATGCAGCACGCGAATTGATGCGCATCGCAGGCGATCATCTGGAGATCGTCGCCCACGACTGGTGGGCCTATCTTCTGGTGACCGGCGCGGGCGGCAAGGTTGCCTACGACGCACAACCTTTCGTTCTGTATCGTCAGCATGAAGACAACCTGATCGGGGCCAACTCCGGATTGAAAGCCCGGCTTTCACGCTTTCGCCAGATGCTCAAAGGACGCTTTTCGAACTGGAATGAACAGAACATCCATTGCCTGACTTCGGCGCACGCACTGCTGACTAATGAAAACCGGAAAAAACTTGAATGCTTTCGCCTTGCGCGAAAAGGCAACTTGCCGCGCCGCCTTCTTGGACTGCTGCGTGCCGGTGTCTACCGCCAGACACTGCCAGGTAACATCGGACTTCTCCTCGCAGCCATCGTGAAGGGTATTTGACCGATGACAACCTATCGAAAGCTTCACCGTGACGGCAACGGTGTATTCGTCAAATCGGGTTTCAGTCATTGCGCTGCACCCATCGGTTACTTCCAGTCGCCACCTTCAGGCGAACTAAATAACGTCGCTCGTACAATCTATCAACTTACCGAACGGCCTCCATTGGAGCTTTTGCCTTGAACATGCATGATTCATTTCCAACGTCGCCTTTGCGAATGCTGATCAGCGCAATTAAAAATCGCCAACTGATCATGCAACTGACGAAACGAGAGATTTCATCTCGTTATCGCGGTTCAGTGGGGGGCGTAGCATGGTCATTTATCAACCCGCTGCTATTGCTCGCTATTTATACATTTGTCTTTTCAACCGTATTCAATGCGCGCTGGGGCGGCACCGGTGCGGCCACCGGGTCCAAAGTCGACTTCGCGCTGATTCTGTTTACCGGCCTGATCATTCATGCGTTCTGCGCAGAATGCATCAACTCGGCACCCAAACTGATCACTGGCAACGTCAACTTTGTAAAAAAAGTCGTTTTTCCGATTGAAACCCTCGCTCCGACCTCGGTGTTGAACGCCTTGTTTCACCTGTGCGTCAGCCTGTCGGTGCTGCTGGCAGCACAACTGGTGTTCAATCACTCGATTCCGCTTACTGCGCTGTTTTTCCCGATTGTTCTGATACCGCTAATCCTGATGGTGATAGGCCTATCCTGGATCTTGTCCGCACTCGGCGCATACATACGCGATATTGGCCAGGTCACGGGCATGGCCGCCACGGCACTGCTGTTTCTGTCGCCGGTTTTCTACCCGATCAGCGCCTTGCCTGAAGAGTACCGCGGCTGGCTATATATCAACCCATTGACCGCTATCATCGAAAATGGCCGCGCAACCCTGTTGTTCGGCCAGATCCCTGATATGCACACACTTGGCACGAGCTATATCGTCGGCATTGTTATCTGCTGCCTCGGCTTTGCATTCTTCCAAAAAACTCGCGCAGGCTTTGCTGATGTCCTCTAAAGATGTTGCCATTCGCGTCAATGACCTCTCCAAGCGTTTCAACATGTATGAGAAAGCGCACGATCGCTTGCTTCAGATGATCTTGCCATCAAAGAAACTTCACCATGAGTTCTGGGCTCTCAAGGACATCAACTTTGAAGTTGCACGCGGCGAGTCTGTCGGCATCATCGGCAAAAACGGTTCGGGCAAATCCACACTGCTGCAAATTATCTGCGGCACACTGACGCCGACCTCGGGCACGGTAAATGTCGATGGGCGCATTGCCGCGCTGCTTGAGCTGGGCTCAGGTTTCAATCCGGAATTCAGCGGGCGGGAAAACGTTTATCTCAACTGTGCGATTCACGGCCTGAGTCGCAGCAAGACTGACGAACTGATGGATGACATCCTGTCGTTTGCAGACATCGGGGAATTCGTCGACCAACCCGTAAAGACTTACTCCAGCGGTATGTTCGTGAGGCTGGCATTTTCTGTCCAGGCTAATCTGAAACCTGAAATCCTGATTGTCGACGAAGCCTTGGCGGTCGGCGATGCGCTGTTTCAGAAACGCTGCTACGAACGAATCGAAAAGCTCACCAGCAATGGCACAACCCTGCTGTTCGTCTCCCACGATGAAGAATCGGTGCGGACCCTGACGCAGCGGGCGATCTTCCTGTCGAATGGGAAAATTGAAAGCATCGGGTCTTCGGCAGACGTCATCCTCGATTACCGCAGGAACCTGCACGAACAGGAAAGTCTTTACCTGCAACAGTTGACGAAAAACCTTTCCGACAAGGCTGCGCAACATCAGAAGGACGATAACAAGGCTGCCAGGACCGAATCGAAAACTGCAGACCGGTTCTCCTTCGGTAATCAGGATGCCGAGGTTCTGGATGTGCGCGTGTTGAACGCCGAGGGCGAAGAGACCCAGGTTTTCTATGCCACGCAGACGGCTGTCATTCGCGTGTCCTTCCGCTGCAACGTCGATCTTGAGCACCTGAATGTGAGCCTGCGTCTTCGCAACAAGGAAGGCGTCAAGATTTACTCCTGGGGCACGCTAAACCAGGACATGGCCATTGCCGCCAATCTGGCGACGGGCGAGACCTTCTGGACCAAGACATTCACTGCCGGCACCGAGTCATCTGTTGATTTTCAGTTTGAATGCAGTCTGGGCGCCAACCTTTACGAAATTCAGGCTGCCATATCCCAGGAAGGCAAACCTTACTACGCCGAACAACGCATTCTTCACTGGCGAGACGAGGCGGCATTTTTTACGGTGGCTACCAAGCCCCGCGAATACCATTTTGGCGGTGTCCTCGACCTCCGCATGAAAGCAATCGAACTCAAGGGCTGAGCCAATGACTATTTCCACCACAAACATTTGCTCGGCATCACTGACGGCAGGGGAACGGCAACAACTGGTCTCGCAGGTACTTTCAGCCTGTGGTAACGGCAAAGTGCTACATATCGGCCTGCCAGATACAGAGTTGCTGCGGGCCTTCCTGCTGGCGGGTGTGCAGGCGTACAACGTCTTCCCGGGTGCTGAAACCGAGTGCGGCAATGCACAGCTTCCAGGACGGTTCATTGCATGGGACGGTGCTGACCTGCTATTGGACGACGAGAGTTTTTCGACGGTATTGATCACTCATGCCGACGACGCAGCTCTCTCCCTCAAGCGTTTGGCTGTCGAAGCGCCAAGAGTCTCGGAACGCAACATCTTCCTGTTTCTGGACACCAGCTGCGAACCCGACACAAAAGAAGCCCGCAAAGCTTGGGAAATGCTGTTCTTCGAAAACGGCGTACGCAAACACCCTGCCTACTATCGCGTCAACGACTACCAGTCTCTGCAATATGAACAAGGCAAAATTGCCATACCGCTTGAGAAGCTTCCCAAGGAAGCCGCCACCATTTATCCATTGGAAGCGCTGAAAGACGAGCGCGACCTGCACATGGACATGACGCGCGAGCCTGGCAGTCGCTCCGATGGCCATATCATTCGCTATCTCCTGGCCAGTCGCTATGTGCGCAACGGCGACCGCATCCTCGACGCAGCCTGCGGACTAGGTTACGGCGCCTATACTTTGTTCAACTGCTCGGACGCCAGTTCGATCCTCGGCGTTGATGGCAGCAACTATGCAGTCAAATACGCTGAAAAAAACTTCTCTGCGGTCAATTCGCAACTCACCTTCAAAGAAGGCTGGCTGCCGGAAGCGCTGAACGATATTCCGGATAACTCGATCGACCTCATTACCTCGTTTGAAACCTTGGAACACGTACCGGATCCGGTTGGATTGCTGGCAGAGTTCTACCGGGTCCTAAGTCCGTCCGGGCGAATCGTACTTTCCGTTCCAAATGACTGGTCAGACGAAACCGGAGAAGATCCGAACGAATTCCACTTTCACGTCTACACGTGGGAACGCATCGTTAAAGAACTGGAAAAAGACTTCATCGTCGAAGCGGCTTACGCCCAGACAGCGGATCAATACAAACCGAAAATCAACAATGCTTACGAGTGGGCAGTCGGCATTCGCGAGCTGTATGAAGTAGATCCCAAGACATTGATCGAAAAAGATCCGTCTTGTGAATGGTGCCTTCTGGTCGGCATGAAATCGCCGACACTTGGCGCAACCGTGCCTTACCGCGAAACCACCTACGATCTCTATCCTGAAAACCCGGGATGGAAGGTCACGCGTTTTGACGACTATGCCAACCCCTGGCTGGTGAAAGGCCTGGTCACGATCGGTCATCGCATCGAAGACACTCAGAAGCTGCTCGAGCTTGCCCGCGAAGTCGCCGCTCAAGCCCCGGAGACCTCACCTGACCTGGGAGCGGCACTGTGCATTCAGGCTTACCAACTGCTGCAGGCATCCACACTGACGGTGAATCAGTTGGAAGTGTTTGCAAAAGATTCTGACGCTTACATGAATCAGCCGGATCATTCACCGCAGCAGTTGCGCTGGAAAGTATCGATATCGTTCGTTATGGCCCAACTCTGGCAGGCCGCAGGCGACACTGATCGCGCCATTGATCTTTATAAAACTTGTGTGGCCTATGACTGCACCCAATACAGCCCGACTCTGATTACCAAGCAAATCAGGTCCTACCTGAATCTGGGTTTGATCGAGTCCGGCAAAAGAAATAATCAACAAGCTGCGTTGTATTGGCGTACAGGTGTCACCAGTGCAGAAAAGGCCCTCGCGATCGATTGGTGCGCCTCATTGGGCTCGCTCGAAAAACCGACCGATTTTGGTATGTCCGAATTGGGCGCCATTGTCGAACTCGCTTCTTCGTGCGCTTATGCCTTGCGATACGTTTCCAACACTGAGAATCGCACCCCGCAATGGTGGCATCAGCATCTTCGTGACCGCGACTCTCAACTGTCGAGAATGCCAGGTATCGTGGCGGAAACCGCGAGACTGAATCGGGTGGTCATCGACAAAGATGCGACCATTCAGTCTGTGATCACGCAGACCGAGGTCGCCGTACAGGCCGCCATCACCAAGACTGAGGCAGCGTTTCACTCTGCGATCACACAGACGGAAGAAGCGTTCGTGTCCGCCATCTCGCAAACCGAGGCAGCGTTCCAATATCTCATCAACAAAACAGAGGCGGTTGCTGAGTCCGCCATCAATCAGACTCAGAATCTGAACTCCACGCTGAATGAAATTAATGACGCCCTGCAAGAAGCACTGGCTGCCTCTGAAGCAAGACAGCAGGAGATCAGCGCCCTGAACCAGCACCTGGAACAAAAGAACGCCATCGTGCAACAGCTCAACGTTGAAGTCGCACATCGCGAGCAACGGCTACAAGCCATCGGCCGGAGCCGACTGTTTCGTTTGAGTCAGGCATTTGCAGCGCAACCCAACGATCTCAAGAAATACTTGCGCATCGCCTACATGCTCGCCTCCCTCGTGACCCCTGCCCCCGCACGTCGCTTGCTGAGTCCGACCGTCTCGGCCTTGAAGAAAAGCCTGAGAGGCCAGCCACCAGCTATTGTGTCGAACACTGATGCGCCCACCGACATCAGTGAAGATACTTACATCGTCAAGCAGCCAACCAGTGTGAATGCTGTCCGGCCGCGGGTGCTGCATGTCATCGCCAACTTCATGACCGGCGGCTCCTCACGCCTGGTAGTGGACATCTACGAATATCTGGGCGTCCGGTTCGAGCAAAGTATTCTGACCAGCCATGCGCCGATCCCCGCCGCGTATTCGGGCATCACCATCAAGGAAATCAAACTGTCTGCAGACGAGATGCCTTTTGTCGAGTACCTGCAAGCACTACAACCAGATGTCATTCACATGCACTACTGGGGCGACTGTGATGAACCCTGGTATGACCAGACCATGCGTGCCGCGCAACAATTAGGCATTCCTGTCATCCAGAACATCAACACACCGGTTGCGCCTTACTTGTCGCCCTCCATCAAGCGTTACGTATACGTCAGTGATTACGTTCGCAACGTTTTTGGACAAGCAGAAGCACCGAATGCAACGGTTTATCCCGGCTCCGACTTCTCGATGTTCAAAGCCGATGCGCCCAATCAGACTGCTACCGACACGATCGGCATGGTTTACCGACTGGAAACGGACAAGCTTAATGCTGACTCCATTACTCCGTTCATCAAAGCCGTACAGAAACGCCCGCAGACCCGCGTATTGATTGTCGGTGGCGGAAGTCTGATGGAGACCTTCAAGGAAGCGGTGAACTCGGCAGGCGTATCAGACAACTTTGAGTTCACCGGTTATGTCGCCTACTCGCAACTGCCGGACTTGTACCGCCGCATGAAGCTGTTTGTTGCGCCGGTCTGGAAAGAAAGCTTCGGCCAAGTCAGTCCTTTTGCGATGCGCATGCATGTTCCGGTTGTCGGGTATGACATCGGTGCAATTGGCGAGATTGTCGATGACAGCAGCCTGCTCGCCCCTTACGGCGATGCGGACAAGCTCTCTGACATCATCGTAGATCTGCTGAATGACAGTGCTCGTCGCACCTACATTGCCGACCGTCACAGCGAAAGAGCCGAGGCTCACTTCTCGATCCAGGCAATGATTGCGAGCTATGACCAGATCTATGCCGAAACCCTGGCGGAAACCAAACAATGAAAATCGTTTTTTTTGTGCACTGCTTCTTTCCGGATCATTTTTACGGAACAGAAACCTATACGCTGGAACTGGCAAAGAACTACCGCAACTGGGGTCACGAGGTAGTCATCGTCAGCGCCTTGTTCCAGGGCGAGCCGGCGGCAGCGGAACTGATCACTCGATATGAGCATGAAGGCTTTGAAGTCGTCCTGGTCGACAAAAACAAAATCCCTCACGTCAATATCAAGGAAACGTACTACCAGGCGGAGATGCGTCCGGTCTTGACCGATATTCTCGCCGACTTGAAACCGGACATCGTTCACGTCACTCATTTGATCAACCACACCAGTGCCTTGCTCGAAGCGACCAAGGCCTTGGGCATTCCGACCTACGCAACTTTCACGGACTTCTTCGGTTTCTGCCTGACCAATAAACTGGAAGCAGCCGACGGTGCACTGTGCGCAGGCCCGTCCAGAACTCGCAGCAACTGCGTGGCCTGCTACTTGAAAGAGACTGCGCGCACGTCGAAAGAGGGCTGGATCAGATACGCGAACAATGGCACGTCAGCCAAGCTCATCGCCAGCGCCGTAACTGCTCTGCGCAAAATGCCGGGCGTGAAAAACAGTGTGTTCGATCAAACGATCGACTACATCGCGGAGCGTCCGGACATTCTTGGAGCTCTTTACAACGGCTCCTACGCAGGTGCCGTCGCGCCAACCACCTTTTTAAAGGAAGCCTATGTCAACAACGACATCAAGGTACCCATGAAAACCTTGTGGTTCGGCATCGATGTCGATCGCACGCCGAAGCCGCAGCGAGACGCCGAACACATTCCAGTGATCGGTTTCATCGGCCAGATAGCACCGCACAAAGGTACAGATCTGCTGATTGATGCCTTCAATCGCCTGCCAAAAGACAGTGCAAGATTGGTGATCTATGGTCCAACCGACCAGGACCCGGCGTACATGGAAGAATTGAAAGCCAAAAGCTCCGGCACGCAAATCGAGTTCCGTGGCGTTTTCGAGAGCAAGGATATGGTCAATATCCTGCGCGATATGGACACCTTGGTAATCCCGTCACGCTGGTATGAAAACAGCCCACTGGTGCTGCTGAACGCTCTGGCCACCCACACCCCTGCCTTGGTATCGGATGTGCGCGGCATGACCGAGTTTGTAGAGGCCGGGGTAAACGGAGAGATATTCGATCGCGGCAGCGCCGAAGATCTTTATCGCAAGCTGTCAGCCTGGGTTGCCAACCCACAAGACCTTTACGATCTCGCGAAAACCACGAACTACGAAAGGACGCCGGAAATCATGGCCCGAGAGACATTTGCCATGTATGCGAAGACGCCTGAAACGGTCTGACGGTTTTGTATTGAACAGCAGGGGCCAAGGACGGCCGATGCTGTACGCACTTCACATTCGCTTTAAATACCAAGCGCACGGGATTCATTTATGCATGCGACAGTCAAACTTGACGCACTGACATCATTACGTTTTTTTGCCGCTGCAATGATCGTTCTGGGACACACCCATGGAGCTTTTGGCTCTTTGGGGCTGGCAACGACGCTGTCCCTGGCTCAAGGTGTATCCTTCTTCTTCGTACTCTCCGGCTTTATCCTGGCGTACAACTATCCAACGCTCGCTACACGCCAGGAAACTGCCCATTTTTTTAAAGCACGCATAGCCCGGATCTGGCCTGCACACATCGCAGCAATCATCTTGCTGTACCTGCTGACGTCCGGTTGGAACCTGGGTGGGCTGACCTATCTTCAGGCTATATTTACAGCCCTGGCCAACCTGTTTCTGATTCAGTCCCTTATCCCCCTCAGAGATGTATTTCTCACATTCAACGGTGTCGCCTGGAGCATCTCGACCGAGATGTTCTTTTACTTCAGCTTTCCGTTATTGATTTCCAGTTTTATCCCGGGCTGGAAAGTAAAACTGATTTTCCTGAGTACCGTGGCAGCATTGTTTTTCGGATTCGCGATCGCTTGGAATATACCGGCAGATGATGCAGCGCCATCGGTGAGCCTGATGGGCCTGTTTTATGTGAACCCATTTGTTCGGATCATTGAGTTTTTTGCAGGGGTCCTCGCTTGCGGGGTGTATCAGAAAATCCACAGCCGTACCAAGAACCAATCCGGCCTGCTATTTTCCGCAGCAGAGTTACTGGTCGTTGTGCTCGCAGTATTCGCAATGTGGATAACGCCAAAGCTCACGACTATTTTTGCCATGCACGGTGCCATTGGCGGCGCCGTAAACTATTACCTGATCAAGTCCGGCAGTTTCCTGTTTTTTGCAGCCCTGATTGTTGTATTCGCTCTCGGCAAGGGTGTGTTTTCCAAAGCCCTCTCCGCGCCTTTTCTCGTGCTGTTGGGAGAAATCAGCTTTTCCCTGTACCTGGTACACATGACGATCTTCCAGTGGTACATGGCAAACTCCTTGTACTTCAGCCATCTTCCACTTCTTGTGCAAACTGCCGGCTACTGGGCTATCGCCCTGTCAATGGCGTTTCTTCTGCACAAAGCCGTGGAGAACCCCTGCCGCAAGTTGATCCTGAGCGTAAACAAAACCACGATCCCAAAAGCCCTGAGCACGGCATACAATGTAAGAGCAAGTGCCTACCTCGCAGCAGCAGGTGCCTTGATCCTGGCCCTCAATGTGTTACCCGCAGCGTTCGCCCCCAAAGGCTGCCAATCAGACGAATGCACTTACCTGGTCAAGAACCACGCGTTAACCAGTTCACCGGAATTTGGTGAAAATCTGCGCCTTGTCGCCGCTAAATCCGTGAAGACGAGTTCAGGCAGCGACAACATCGAGTTGGCCTTCGAACTGATCAAGCCTCTCCCCAAGGGATATATTCTGGCGGTTCACCTCCTGGACAAGAACGCGGAGATTCTCGACAAGTCGGACACTGCGCTTTCAAAGTCTGAAAAGCTGAGGCCAGGGGATCAATGGACAGAGGTTGTGACACTCACAGCAGGTCTCAGTAAACCCTCACCGCAAATGCTGGGACTGGCAGTTTATCTTGACCCGGCCAGCCCGATTGCTGTGCGCAGTAAGGTCTCTGACTATAACGGACGCCGAGCGCTACTCCAGCTCTCAAACATCCAATCCAATTAAGAGCCTTAGACTTTGGTGAGAATCATCGAAATTATCAAAATACGCAGCGCTGTTGACCACCATGCAAGGTGAAACGCCTTTTGCCAATGGCAAACGTATTCTGCTGTGCGTTCATCAGTTTTTTCCGCAATTTTCTGCGGGAACAGAAGTGCTTACATTATCGACTGCTCAGGCACTGAGAGACGAAGGCTACATTGTTGAAATTGTGACGGCGCAGCTTCAGGGAGAAGAAAACCTGAGTCTTGCTTCTTACGATCATGAAGGCTTCAGGGTTCATCAACTACTGGTGCCCTACGTCGCAGGGAAGTTCTCCAGCACTACACTAGTGGATGAATACAACAACCGTGCGGTATACGCCCCCTTCAAAAGTCTGCTTGATCACTTCCAACCGAATCTAGTGCATTTCTTTCATTTCAAAAACCTGACGATATCAGCACTTCAAGCGTGCGTTGACAAGAATATTCCAACGGTTTACACCCCTACCGACTACTGGATCAACTGCCGATCCTGTCAGCTGGTGAAACCCTGGGGTCAGAATGAGTGCTCTGGACCAAGTCTTTTGGCAAGTAACTGCCTCAAACACGTAGCCATTAATAACCAGAAGGGCACCATGCGCCGGCTTTTGGCGCATACGCCTCAGGTACTATTTTCCGCGTTGATGCTGGCTGCGTCCGCGCCAATCAATACCCGCTTCAAGAACATCATGCTGGCCATGAAGGATCTTCGCAATCGTGAGCAGACCATTGCCCAAGCCATGCTCAAAATTGATAAAATTTTACCGCCTACACTATTCATAGAACATTTACTGATCAACGCGGGAATCCCCCAGCACAAAATCAGACGCCTCAAATACGGAATCCAGCCGCCAATCATCTATCCAGTTGATCTGGATCGAATCAAAGCGACAGGAAAGACTCCCACTATCGGTTTTATTGGAACGCTGACAAACCACAAGGGTTGTCATGTTCTCCTGCAGGCCATCAAGCAACTTCCAAACATGGACGCGGACGTTGTCATTTACGGCGATACACAACAAAACCCGGATTACGTGAAAAATCTCGACGGGATTATTCAGAATGATCCACGAGTTCGGTTCATGGGAACTTTCCCTCACGAACGAATTGGTAGCGTTTTGCACTCGCTGGATGTACTGGTCATCCCTTCTACATGGAGAGAAAACGCGCCGCTCGTGTTATTGAATGCTTTGGCTTGCGGAACCCCCATCATCGCAAGCGACGTAACGGGAATAACTGAATACTTGGGGGAAAAGGATAACGTAACAGTATTCGAGCCTGGAAACGCCGAAGAATTGGCGCAAAGTCTCCGGTCGTGCCTTGCATTGAATAATGAGCACGCCCACAATCATGGCGCAGGAAGGATAGCCGGTGAGCCGCTGCACGCCTACATCAGCGTACTATCGGGTGTATATGCGGATCTCATGCAAATTCATGAAAAATTGGAATAAATTATGAAGTATGTAATTTTCGGCGGCGGTGGCTTCATCGGCTCGAACATAGCGGACAAGCTCCTTGCAGAGGGCCACAGCCTGCGAATCTTCGAAAGGCCCCGAGTCCCTCCGTACCGCGTGTTCGAGGCCCATGAGAACGTTGAATGGATCGCTGGAGATCTTCAGAGCAAACACGACCTTGAAGAAGCGATCAAAGGCGTAGATGGGGTACTCCACTTGGTATCTACTACCCTTCCTAAATCTTCTAATGATGATCCTATTTATGACATTCAAACGAATGTCATTGCGACACTGAACATGCTGAATGTGATGGTGGAGCAAAAGGTTGAGCAGATCGTGTTTATATCATCAGGTGGTACCGTTTACGGGAAGCCCGTACAATGCCCACTTTCCGAAGAACACCCCACTGATCCAGAAGTATCCTACGGCATCAGCAAACTCACCATCGAAAAATACCTGTATCTCTACAAGAAGCTCCACAACATCAAACCGGTGATTTTAAGGGTTGCCAACCCTTATGGCGAAAGACAACGAATTGAAACGGCACAAGGTGCAATTGCAGCTTTTGTAAGCAGAGCGACAGCGGGAAAAACCATAGACATCTGGGGAGATGGCTCGGTTACGCGAGACTATATATATATAAAAGATATCGCCAACGCATTCTCGAAAGCCCTCAAGTACCAAGGCTCTGAGATTGTTTTTAACATCGGCTCAGGCGAAGGGACATCACTTAACGCGCTGATCGATCTTATTGAGAAGATAACTGATAACGCGGTGACTCGTAACTTCATGCCCGCACGAGCTTTCGATGTACCTATCAACGTACTTAATTGTTCGCTTGCAGAAAGGGAACTTGGTTGGAAGGCAGAGTTCAGTCTTCATGATGGGCTGAGGCACACAATTAACTGGTACATTGATAGCCTGACAACCGAAAAGAACAAAGGTTAAGTTAAACCATCAAATCAACGGGGCAAAAACCGCTTGCCCCGTCTACAGAGTAAAAAATTGGAGACTGTTACTTGGGATTGTAATATCCACTGCATGCGCGGAAAAGTACCGCCAACACAGCTAGATTCCCCTTAATTCCGTTGATTTTAGTTGGAACTTTGCCGATCGGATATCGCCTCACCGTCGCCAATTCTTTGCATTGGAAACCGAGTTTGGGAGCCCTGTAGCTAAGGTATGCAAGCAATTCGTATGTCATAAAGACATTGCGAAATGGCAAAATCCTGGTATCCAGCAGCATCTTGCGACTATAGGCCCGGAACCCCTGAGTGGTGTCTGTCCACTTAAACCCCGACGAAAGACTCAGTAAGGGTGCATGAATCAATCGAATGGCCAGGTCTCTCGATTTCGGCGTATTTTCTGCAACGCCGCCTTCCAGGAATCTGGAGGCTTGCACGAAATCTGTTCCTTTATCTAGCTCGGCGATGAATTGCGGTATGGCGTCCGGATCATCTTTGTCATTACCGTCAATAGTAACAATTCCCTCATACCCTTGATCAAGAGCGAAGGCATAGGCGCAGCGTAACTGCGCACTCAGCTTGCCTGGTCCACGCTTGATTAATAATCCGCGGACCTCGTTGCGACGCAGAAACTCCGCATCGAGTGAGTTATCAGTACTGCCACCGTCTACGATAATGATGTCGGCATGTTCACTAATAGTCAGGCGACTCATTCTATCTAGAAGGCTTCTGATTCGATCACCTTCGTTAATGACCGGAATCACGACACACCAACGCTTCGATCGACCCAGCCACAGGCTTTCTTCGTACGCGGGCACGTCCCAACTGAGGCGAGTCTTATCGGTTTTATCTGTAATCATGTTCATCGTTACCATTAAGTCGAGCGAAGTGTGATCAAGAACACACCGATAATTACCAAGACAATCCCTGCCAATGTCGTGGTATGGAACGGCTCTCTGAAGACAAGCACTGAAGAGATAGCAACGGCTGCAACAGCACCGGCGGTGAGAACCGGGTGCGCTACGTTCAACGGTAAACGCGCCAACGCAGCTGCGTAAAGGAGAAATGCCGTACCGTACAATCCCAAGCCCAGCCAAAAAGGCCAGTTCGTCAGCGCCGCAAAGGGATCGGAAAATGAAGGGAATTTACGTGGCGCCATCATCGCCATTTTAATTAATACGCTGGCAGACGCATTCGACAAAATCCCCACTATCAGGATTATCCACTTCATGAAGCGCACCCGGATAAGTTTTCTCGGTAGCAACTGACAGCAACGCCTAATGCGCGCTCTATTGATACCGGATTCGGTTCGCTCTTCAGCCCCAACATCTCAATGCAGACGACATGATTAGGCAAACGCTCGTGGAGAATACGGCTCATCGTTACATGATCGGTAGTACCATCCCCTAACGGCACCAGGTTGGGCTCACTGGCGTGAACATGGCCAATAATATCTGCACACTGATCAAGTGTTAATAAAGGCTCTTCATTGGAAATCGTTATTGCCCCAGTATCAAACTGCATCCTGATAAAGGGGTGATCGACTTCCCGGACGACTTGCGCGGTCTCAGTATTGGTTACCATATAGTTTGCGCCATAGCAGACCGGATTCGGTTCCAAACAAATGGTAGTGCCATATTCCCCAGCGATGTCTCCAATTGCGCGAAAAAAAGGAATCGCAATTGAGGATACTTCGTTGTCTGACAATCCACTTCGATCCCTGTTTTTTGGAGATCCGAAAACCAGAAATTTTGCACCCAGGCCTTGGCCGACACGACACACATGAGACAAATGCTTGATCAGCTCACCTCTGCTGCGGTCAGAACCGAACACATTCAATCCGGTTGTCCCAAAGAGCAAAGACTGCATACCGGTTATTTCCACCCCCTTGGCTTTCCACCAGTCTCGGACGCTCAATATATCTTCTTTTCGAGCGTTAGCCAGATCAGGAAAATATTTGCTTGGGGCCACATCGATGGCATCAACCGAGTATTGCTTCAGTAGTCCCGCGACGCTTTCGTCGTCCTGCGGATCCCATGCAATATTTGAGATAGATAGCCTCATTGCGCAAGGTTCTCTATCTTCGGTTCGGACTGAACATAGGCCCTGACCGCCTGAATGGTTTCCCGCGAACTATACTGGTAACGACCACTGCCGCCGAACAAATGAGCATGATTAGTCTGCATATTGTAAACAGCCGCAGGCTGATCTTTTACATTATCAAATTCAACACCAAAGCCGAGCTCGGATATATGTCCAACAGATACGGGAGCAGCGGTCAAATGAACAAGTTTCAAACCCGAACTAAGCGCGATCGATATATCATACCAAAGATTAACCATCGGATAGAATTGAAAAACACCCCGACTATCGATAGCTTCAAGGTTATTCCGATTGAGAAAGTCGTAAATAATATTTTTCCGTAAACCAGGTCCAACTAACCCGGGAAGGCGGACAATCAGATGCTCAGAAAAATGACCTTCAACAAACTTCTCTAGCATCCTCCTATTCAGGCCGTAAGGATGAAGCCCGATTTCATCAACGTGCGTATTTTCATCAACATCGACTGCCTTCATGAAAACATCTACAGTACTGATCAAAATGAATCGTTTACATTTGACGGTCTTGAGGACTTCAATCAGCCCACGTATATTTTCGAGATCGGCTTCCGGCTGCGAGTTGGCAATCCACTTTTGCGCGGGGGCGCCAGAGCAGACGACGGTATCAAATTGCTGCCCCTGAATATCGGCAATATTCGTGGATCGGTAGAGACAATCAAAATGGGTTTGATTTAATAGTGTCCCGCCGACAAATCCACTGTAACCAATGAGTGCACTAGCCATCGTATCCTCCTTACGGGCGACATTGATAATCACTGTTTAACCTCAATTAGATGAGGATAACCATCCAGGTTTGGATTTAAAGGATTACCACTGACAGTCACATTAATATACTGTTCACTGTACTCCAACGCAGTAATCTCTCGCACTCCGGCATCGGAAAAATATATTCCAGCACCAACAACCAATGACTGTCTATTTGAAAAATCATTTTTGACAAAAAATCGTGTTCCGGAAACCCCGTTCACCCAATTCGCATCAGTAAGATTGAAAGCAGCAAATGTTTTCGCCTGGAGTTGCTTATCAACAAGCATTGAATCCCGCCATATGATGTTGATTGACCCGTTCACTATTGAATACTGACCAAAATCAATCTTGCTTATACTATAGTTTGGTAACTTCACCAGGGCAATGCACGATACTGAATGCCGAGAAGGCCAATAAGGGGTAGGCACCTCGAATCGCTGCCATTCGAAATCCAGATTTTCAAATTGATCAGTGCCTGATGAAGCCCCGGTCTTATATACATGCAAGTAAAATGTCTTACTTTTATCAAACCGGCGGCAATCGCGCGAGTACAGAGCCAACTCTCCACTCAGTGTAACTTTTGCAACGATCCCGACCGATGTTTTTATCTCACTGCTTGGGTCCAACTCCAGCGCGGCCAAACTCTGTTCGAATACCTTTCCTTGCTCATAATTAAAACTGAAGCTAACAAAAGCCAGCATTACCAAGACATGAAGAAGCATCATCACGGGTTTATGCGGCGAGCGCTGCTTTAACGATAGCTTTAAATCCTCAACACACAAAACAAAGTAAGAAATCAAAACGTAGGCCAGAGCCTGGACAAACCCGAAATACCATAAAACGTAGTTTAATTGAGTATGGATGTAGGAGTGCCCTTTGGCAAGAATCAGCCAGGAAGCGGAAGCGCTAAAAAAAACAAATAGGGTTATGCCATTTTTAAAATCGAACTGGCGCCTGGAAATAGAAGCATATAAAAATCCAGTCAGAGAAAGTAGAATCAACCACTTGAACAAGGCACCTGGCAGATAGAAAAAAACCGCAGTTTCCCAGATATTGATATAGCGTTTCACTACATCTAGCGGAGAACTTTGAAGCGACGCTTTGAATACGTCATCAAAGGTAGATGGATCACCATACGTACGTCGCTTGACATCCTGCTCAAAGATATTTTGCAGTCCAGCGACAATCGTGTCACCGCGCATTCCCGCATGAAGCAATAGAGCAAAAACAAAACCGAGTACGCATAATGCGAAGGTGAGTACAAAAAATTTCAGATTACGCCGATGGTCAGGACGCTCCTCGCGAAAAAAGGGAGCGATAAGGAATACAGAACAGGCGAATAGCGTAATCGCGGAGAGGTACTCATAACCTGCCAAACTCTTCAGAAAAACTGCCGCACCAGTAAGGCCGCAAAACATGAATTTCTTGGCACGCTCATTAGACTTGTATGCTAACGCCGCAAATACCGCAGGTAAAAACCACAGCACGGGGACCCAATAAAGGTTTCTTGCGAAAGCAATGACCCAAGGAGAACTGATCATCACAACAAAAAAAATTGCGGCAAAACGCCCATTATATACTTTCGCATACAACAGTGTGAGCAACCCGACAATCAGTGCAAACAAAACAGAATTCAATAATTGCAGTTCTGCGACCGAATGAAGACCAAACAAAGAATAAGAAGCTGAGAAGAACAGCCCTTGAACACCATACTGTGACTTATAGGGTGAATAATAAATATCCTTGCCAGCAGCCTCGCCGGCAAATACGGGATAAGCGTCCAACATATTTTGGCTGTAATCGAATTTCTGCCCAATCGACATGAAACCTATATGGGAACCGCCCTTATCCAGACCAGAATCATCCGCAAAAATCCCTCCTAGCACCAGCGCTTGAGAGCCTTTATCGAAACTATCAAAAAAATAGTCATTAGCAAAATTAAAAAAATTAAGCTGAAAACTTAGCGTAGCTACTATCACCATGGCAAAGAGTTTTAATAAACTCACCTTCCCATTAATCAAGGCGTTCAGCATCTAGCTTCTCCAGCACATCATAAATATTATCGATCTTTCCACCAAGAATTGAAAAACACTTTGGTAAATCTTCGTATTTTTCAAACAAAATTGGCCGACCATCATCACTTTCGTTTTTCATTAGAATTGTCTTGACTTCAAACAATGACTCCACATATTTCGCCGTTGAAAGTGATGGAAGATATCTGGATACATCTCGCACCATACGGTCAACTTGTGAAACCCTTCTGTAATCGTTTAGTTTTCCATAAGGGCTTATCCCAGGCTCATCCACCCACTGAAGGTGTGGCGTGTATCTGACATGAGAAAGTGTGTGAAGATTTCTTGCCGGAAATGGCATCAACGAGAAAAAAGGCCCATCCATAACAGTAATACCCAGGCCCTTCAAGGGAGCCGGCATATCCATAAGTGCCATCTCGGTAATTTCCTGTTTCAACTTCGTCCTTATACCCGGAAAATCACCCTTCAACTGATTGATTCCGCTGTAACTGCAGTTAAAAATATATCGA
Source organism: Pseudomonas sp. URIL14HWK12:I6 (assembly GCF_000514195.1). Lineage (NCBI taxonomy): Bacteria > Pseudomonadati > Pseudomonadota > Gammaproteobacteria > Pseudomonadales > Pseudomonadaceae > Pseudomonas > Pseudomonas sp. URIL14HWK12:I6. The sequence goes on along the minus strand of NZ_AZVL01000009.1, from coordinate 222,756 downwards.
CTGGACACGGAGCTGAAATTGCCATCCTTACTCTTGAAGATAACACCAAGCTCACCATTCACCGCCTTGGAGATAGACTCTACTTCGGTTTCAAGCAACAAATTTACACCTAGATCTTGCAACTCACCGAGAGCCCTCTTGGCAACAAGATCAGAGTTGAAAGCATACTCCTTGACCAAATAAACCTGCTCAATCAGACGTGGATCGAATAGCTTTCGCATTTCCGGATCTGGCGCATGTACCTCCGCCCCAATATCAGCACAGAATCGAACAAACTGTTTCGCTGTAACCTTTGAGTTACGTCTGGAAATAGCATATAGCTTGGTAAATTCCTGATTTATAGCCTCAGGCCAATCTTGCACAAACTTTGGCAGATTCAGACGACTGCGAAATGCGGTAGTAAAGCTTCTCGGATAGTGATATCCGTTATGCACTCGCGCTTGATTATTATAGGATGCTCGTTTTAGAAGAGATGCCTCTCTCTCTACAACCAGAACTCTTTCGAAGCCACGATTTTTTGCGAGATAAATAGCGATGGCGCAGCCATAAAAGCCTGCACCAATAACTACCGCATCGAAATCCGTCTCAGACATTGGCATTATTACTCCGCTCGCCAACTAAAACGGAGCCATCTTTAGAAGAGATCGAAACCTCCTCGATATTCAGTTTTTCACGCCGTGTGATCTTGGAACTCGTCAACTCTTGTGCGACATGGTACAACGGCGCCTCATTAGACAGACTCGCCATATGCAGGATATATTCCCCAAGCACAAGCAGTACCAATGAAATCAGGAAAAACATTCCCGACTGCTGAAGTGAAACACTAATCCATCCTGGAGCAACATTGGTTTTAAACAGGCCAACCGAAATAACATAGATACAATAAAACAAATTCGCCATCGCGCCAAACAACGAAAGAGAGGTAACAAGACGCATGGGCGCTCTGGTAGTCGATACCAACAGCCGCATTCCCCTATCAATACTCTCTGCCAAACGCTTGGGTTGGGACGTTTTTGGCGGTGCACTATATGAAAGCCGCACTTGGGAGAAACCTCCCGTCGCTGGAAGGTGACGATACGTCATAGCCGACTGAGGATGCTGCAAGATGAAGTTAATCACTTTCTTGCTAAGCAATCGAAATTGTGGAGCCTCTTTTGCAAGATGCACCCCATTGAAGTGATTGTACAGGCCATGGAAAACAGCAAACGCGCCTCTGTAAGCGAGACTTTGAGAGTTTTTTTGCTCGTTATTGGCAAAAACAACATCTACACCATCGATCGCCTTTTTGAGCATAGTCGGTAAAAATTCAATGCTGTCGGTAAGTGGATCAATGACCGCAACAAAATCACCCAACGCACTTTCAAGCCCCACCCAGGAAGCAGTGTCCGAATCTACTTCTTTGGTGAGTGCGTAAACCTGGAGATTTGCGATTCCATCTTCACTTGTCAGACGCTTCATCACCGAAATACTTTCGTCTTCAGAAGCATTGTCGACGATTATTATTTCGTAATCACGTACGATATCCGAAATCACATTAGTGGCATTCGTGATGATACTTTCAAGATCCAGTGCCTGGTTCCGAACCACAAAAACAATGGATATAAAACAAGGAAAAAAATTCATGCCATCATCCCTCTAGACAAAAAATACAAATAGCCCTTCAAAACACCATCTCTATATATAGAGACTTTAATTTCTCGACGAGTCATTCGCTGACAAGTCACCAAAAAGACCTCTTTATCCGCCAGCTATAACCCTGAGACAGCAAACAAAAAAGAAGAATATTTTATCTCGCACACGACGGCGACATTTACACGCATTCAGCGAAAGGGCGAAAAACCTGAACCTTCCCATCGGCTTCGACGAACAGGCGAATGGATGAAAATCCGCACCGACAAGGCCTGATATCAAATTGACCTGTGAAAACCACCATCCATCCTGGATGGCTTTATATCTTGCCATAAGGGATTTGATTCCCGTATTAGCTCCGACCTGATTGTGTTGGTGTTGGCGATACTGCATCGTTGAGTGCGCGTCGATAAACCACTTATATCCATGTGTACGAGCAAAAGCATAAAAATACCAGTCATGAAGACTGACAGATTGAAGCAGCTCCCAGTTACGTAGCATCGACTCTTTCAAAGCGTCGGCGAGCCCCCTTCGAAATACATAAGTACAACCGGGTCCTGCAGCCTCAAACAAGAAATCCCATTCAGCCTGAGGTTGTGCTTTGTCCAGTACACGTGTCCTGCCGTCAGGCCAAAATGCAGTGACGTTGCTGGAGTAGGCATCGCCTTGGTAGTGCTGGAGCATTGCTACGGAACGCTCCAGTTTATCCGCATCCCAAATATCATCCTGATCAGAGAACGCAACATAGTCATAACCGTCGAACGCGACGTCACGAATCAGGCGGAAAAAATTGCGAGCAGCGCCCCCGAACACCTCGGAGACAGGCAGAAGAACTATTTCGGAATACTTCGCAGCAGTCGCGGCGCACCACTCCTCGGTACCATCAGTGGAAGGATCGACGCTGATGTAAATCGTCAAATCCACCGCCGTCTGGCGGCGAATTGACTCAATTTGCTCTTCTAGCCAGCGCACACCATTGTAGGCCGCCAGCAAAACAGCGATTCGGGGTTTTACTGGCGTTTGGTTTTGGCGAGCACTCACAAAACATCCTTTGCATCAAATCGCCATTTTCAGCGATTAGTTGGCTCCAAGAGTTTCTGTAAGTACTGGCCATAACCAGTCTTCTTCAGCGCATCAGCTTGCGCACCGAGTTGCTCAGCGGTGATCCAGCCATTGTGGTAAGCAATCTCTTCCAGACAAGCCACTTTGAGACCTTGGCGCTGTTCAATGGTGTGCACGAAGTGACTGGCCTCAAGCAGCGAATCGTGCGTGCCTGTATCGAGCCAGGCAAATCCACGACCGAGCATTTCAACACTCAGCGTCTTTCTTTCAAGGTACGCACGGTTGACGTCAGTAATTTCCAACTCACCACGCTCAGATGGCTTGATGCCCTTCGCGATCTCGACGACATCGTTATCGTAGAAGTACAGCCCGGTCACAGCGTAGTTGGATTTAGGCTTGAGCGGTTTCTCTTCAATACTCAGAGCACGGCCCGTTTCGTCGAATTCGACAACACCGAAACGCTCTGGATCAGACACGTGATAACCGAAGACAGTAGCGCCTGTTTGCTGAGTGCTCGCAGAACGCAAATTGTCCGAGAAGTGCTGCCCGTAAAAGATATTGTCACCAAGAATCAGGCAGCAAGGATCTTTGCCAATGAACTCTTCACCGATGATGAATGCCTGGGCCAGACCGTCGGGACTAGGTTGTTCTGCATAGGTCAGCTTGATCCCGTAAACGCTTCCATCACCTAGCAATTTGCGAAAACAAGGCAAATCTTCCGGCGTGGAGATGATCAGGATTTCGCGCATCCCCGCCAGCATCAACACGGACAGCGGATAGAAGATCATCGGTTTGTCGTAGATCGGCAGCATCTGCTTGGAAACGCCAAGGGTCAGCGGGTGCAGGCGTGTACCCGAACCACCAGCGAGGATGATGCCTTTACGATTTGTCGTGGTCATTTGTTCAGAACTTCCCTAAGCATTCGGTTCACACCACTTTGCCAATCCGGCAAGTGTAGATAAAATTTGGCACGTAACTTCTGGGTATTAAGACGTGAGTTCAGGGGCCGTTGTGCAGGAGTCGGGTAAGCAGTCGTGTCGATTGGATTGACGGCCGTTACTGCAAGTTTTTCCCCATTGGCCTGAGCGAACGCAATGACATGAGCCGCATACCCATGCCAAGACACTTCGCCGCTGGCCGCCAAGTGATAAACACCTGAAAGCTCCGGCTGCTGCAACGCCTGACGAATGGCCAAAGCGCTTACATCCGCTATCAGATCAGCCCCTGTCGGAGCTCCGATCTGGTCCGCGATAACATTCAGCGTTTCCCGGTCCTTCGCCAGCCGCAACATCGTCCTAGCGAAGTTGTTGCCGCGCGCTCCGTAGACCCAACTGGTCCGGAAGATCAGATGCTTGCAGCCCGACGCAATGATCGCCTGCTCGCCTGCCAGCTTACTCGCACCGTACTGATTCACCGGGCCGACAGCATCCGTCTCCAGCCATGGAACGGAACCAATACCATTGAAGACATAATCGGTTGAATAATGAACCAGCCAGGCATTCAGAGCAGCGGCCTCTTCGGCCAAGACCTGCATCGCTTGGCCGTTCACAATGAAGGCCAGCTCAGGTTCTGATTCTGCCTTGTCGACTGCGGTGTACGCAGCGGCGTTGACGATGACATCCGGCTTGATCTGTCGGATCGTCGCACGCACGGCGGCCAGATCGGTGAGATCACCACACAGCCCGTCGGCAGTCTGGCGATCCAGCGCAATCAACTGACCAAGCGGCTCGAGCGAGCGCTGCAGCTCCCAACCTACCTGACCGTTCTTACCCAGCAGAAGGATTTTCATGCCTTGTTCGAGCGATCCGCATAGTTCTGATCGATCCACTGCTGGTAACTGCCGCTCTTCACGTGCTCAACCCACTCAGTGTTGTTCAGATACCATTCGACAGTCTTGCGAATACCGGTCTCGAAAGTTTCTTCAGGAGTCCAGCCCAATTCGCGCTGAATTTTGCTCGCATCGATTGCATAACGCACATCATGACCAGGACGATCCTGAACATAGGTAATCAGGCTGGCATGAGGACGATGGGACGAATCAGGACGCAATTCATCAAGCAGCGCACAGAGGGTGTGCACCACTTCGATGTTTTGTTTTTCGTTATGACCGCCAATGTTGTAAGTCTCACCAATTACACCTTCAGTGACGACTTTGTACAACGCACGAGCGTGATCTTCGACATACAGCCAGTCACGTACCTGATTACCTTTGCCATAAACCGGCAACGGCTTGCCTTCCAGTGCATTGAGAATGATCAGAGGGATCAACTTCTCAGGGAAGTGGCAAGGGCCGTAGTTGTTCGAGCAGTTGGTAACCAGTGTCGGCAGACCATAGGTGCGTGCCCAAGCGCGAACAAGGTGATCAGAGCTAGCCTTGCTGGCCGAGTATGGCGAGCTTGGCTGGTAAGGCGTGGTTTCGGTGAAGAGATCTTCCGGACCTTCGAGGTCTCCGTAAACTTCGTCAGTCGAAATATGGTGAAAGCGGAAACTGGCTTTACGCGCATCATCCAGCGCTGCCCAGTAGTGGCGGGCAGCTTCGAGCAGCGTGTAAGTACCGATGATGTTGGTCTGGATGAATTCTGACGGGCCGGAGATCGAACGATCGACGTGGGACTCTGCGGCCAGGTGCATGATTGCATCCGGTTGGTGCTCACGCAGGACACGGTCAACCTGATCACGATCGCAGATATCGACGCGCTCGAAAGCGTAACGGGAGTTCTGGCTGACTTCTGCCAATGACTCCAGATTGCCAGCGTAAGTCAGCTTATCGACATTGACGACAGAATCAGAAGTATTGGAGATGATGTGACGGATGACTGCCGAGCCAATGAAGCCGGCGCCGCCGGTAACTAGAATTTTCACGCGAAACGATACCCTTGAGCTGCGGACAGCGCTGCCTGCGAGCGCGGTCTAATCCATGAATGCAGAAGCCACCATCAGTTGGCATCCGTCAGAGTCAGTCTGAAATCGACATGCATTTAGGCACGATCGAACAAGGGTGCATTTTACAGCTTAATGATGGTTTTACTAATGGATAAAGACAGACCAAGGCGCAAATTCGACAGATGCCGTGCGCCTGTCGCTTTCAGACCAGTCGTTTGCGCGCTGCCCTGGACGAACGCCCCAGAAACCAGCCCAATACAGGACCAATCATCATGCCGATCAGCAATGCCAACACAGCAACAACCGACACGGGCAACTGCGGGCCCGAAAAGCCCATAAACAAAAGCGAAACCGACTGCTGGTTCTCGAGAACAAACGCCAGAATCACCAACACCAGCAGCAGAATAAAAACACCAAGAAGTATGCGCTTGAGGTTACGCATGAGTAACTCCTTGAAAAGTAGCGACTGTCAAACCCCCTCCTCCTCTTCCTCATTCACCCGGTCACGCAGCTCCTTGCCCGGCTTGAAATGCGGAACGAATTTGCCGTCGAGACTAACCGACTGACCAGTCTTTGGATTGCGACCGACGCGCGGCGCACGATAGTGCAGGGAGAAGCTGCCAAACCCACGGATCTCGATGCGATCACCGGTGGCCAGACATTGGGACATTTGTTCAAGCATGGTCTTGATGGCCAGCTCCACATCCTTGGATGAGAGTAGCCCTTGATGGGTGACAATTCGTTCGATCAACTCCGACTTCGTCATATTTTTCCCTTCTTTTTCAAGCAGCTAGATCAGCGCTTGAAAGGTTTTAGCACGCCCGGAAGATTTTGAACAGCCCAGGGATTGACATATCTTCCTTGGCGCCGAAACGCCTGTTTTCAGTGCACAAAAGCACAAGCCGAAGCAGCAAACACTCATCGACACATGACCAGCATGGTTCGAGTGACGTAGCCTGCGGGATTGAAGCCAAACGGATATTCATCTTCATCCTTGGCCTGATCAGATCGGGTGATTACCCTGTAACCCGCGCCCTTGCACTCCTTCGCTGCGCGCTTTTGGCATTTCTCCCACCCCGAACCCAGACCAGAGCAGTCGATCTCGATACCGCTGACGCCACGCACAGCATGCGTTTTGGCACTTGTGGTGCAGCCCGCCAATACCAACACCGCAATCAAGACAATAAATCTGTTCATCCACTTCCTTATGCCAGGCAACGCCCGACTACTGCACGACTAATACCCAGCTTAGTCGCGAATAGGCGATTGATCCGATTAAAGAAACAGACAACCCGTTGAAGTGATTGGTTTCACCGTAGCCTCGATACACGCAAACCGCGGCGCGCACCGCCACCAAATCGCAGGCACAAAAAAGGGCGACCGAAGTCGCCCTTTTTCATGATCAAGCAGAACTTAGTTCTGTTTGGCCATTGCTTGACGCAGCAGTGCCGCCATAGTGGTGTCAGCTGCTTCACCTTCCGGAGCTGCTTTCAGGCTCTGGATGGCTTCTTTCTCTTCAGCATCGTCTTTCGACTTGATCGAGAGCTGGATTACGCGGCTCTTGCGGTCAACGCTGATGATCTTGGCTTCAACTTCCTGGCCTTCTTTCAGAACGTTGCGCGCGTCTTCAACGCGGTCACGGCTGATTTCAGAGGCTTTCAGGGTTGCTTCGATGTCGTCGGCCAGAACGATGATGGCGCCTTTGGCGTCAACTTCTTTCACGGTACCGGTCACGATAGCGCCCTTGTCGTTAACCGAGACGTACTCGGAGAACGGATCGCTTTCCAGTTGCTTGATGCCCAGAGAGATGCGCTCGCGCTCTGGGTCAACCGACAGGATGACGGTGTCCAGCTCGTCGCCCTTCTTGAAACGACGTACGGCTTCTTCGCCCACTTCGTTCCAGGAGATGTCGGACAGGTGAACCAGACCGTCGATGCCGCCGTCCAGACCAATGAAGATACCGAAATCGGTGATCGACTTGATGGTGCCGGAGATCTTGTCGCCCTTGTTGAACTGGCCAGAGAAGTCTTCCCACGGGTTCGACTTGCACTGCTTGATGCCCAGGGAGATACGACGACGCTCTTCGTCGATGTCCAGAACCATGACTTCCACTTCGTCGCCGACTTGTACGACTTTCGAAGGGTGGATGTTCTTGTTGGTCCAGTCCATTTCCGAAACGTGTACCAGACCTTCAACGCCTTCTTCCAACTCAGCGAAGCAGCCGTAGTCGGTCAGGTTGGTTACACGAGCGGTAACGCGAGTGCCTTCTGGGTAACGGGCTTTGATAGCAACCCATGGATCTTCGCCCAGTTGCTTCAGGCCCAGGGAAACACGGTTGCGTTCGCGATCGTATTTCAGAACCTTGACGTCGATTTCGTCACCAACGTTGACGATTTCGGAAGGATGCTTGATACGCTTCCACGCCATGTCGGTGATGTGCAGCAGGCCGTCCACGCCACCCAGATCGACGAATGCGCCGTAATCGGTGAGGTTTTTGACGATACCTTTGACTTGCTGGCCTTCCTGCAGGGATTCCAGCAGAGCTTCACGCTCGGCGGAGTTCTCGGCTTCCAGGACGCTGCGACGGGAAACGACAACGTTGTTGCGCTTCTGGTCCAGCTTGATGACCTTGAATTCCAGCTCTTTGCCTTCCAGGTGCGTGGTGTCGCGCACTGGACGGACGTCAACCAGGGAACCTGGCAGGAACGCACGGATGCCGTTAACGTCGACAGTGAAGCCGCCTTTAACCTTACCGTTGATAACGCCCTTGACCACTTCCTCAGCTGCGAAGGCTGCTTCCAGAACGATCCAGCATTCAGCGCGCTTGGCTTTTTCACGGGACAGCTTGGTTTCACCGAAACCGTCTTCAACCGAGTCCAGAGCAACGTGAACTTCGTCACCGACATTGATAGTCAGGTCGCCAGCGTCGTTGTAGAACTGTTCCAGCGGGATGAGTGCTTCAGACTTCAGGCCAGCGTGAACGGTTACCCAGCGAGCCTGGTAATCGATATCAACGATAACACCGGTGATGATGGAGCCTGCCTGAAGGTTCAGGGTCTTTAGGCTTTCTTCAAAGAGTTCCGCAAAGCTTTCGCTCATTTTAATTCCTGTAGATGAGGGCGAAGAATACGCCCATCTCCACACCCCAGACGGTGTGGGTTAGTTTCATTTAAAAGAAGCGCTGCAGGACTATGACTGGTCCCCTGCGGCCTTCTTGGTCACCCGGCGATATCGCGAATGGCGATCTCGCTCATGATGCGTTCAAGCACCTGATCGATGGACAACTCCGTGGAATCCAGCTGTATCGCATCAGCCGCCGGTTTGAGCGGGGCTACTGCGCGCTGGGTATCACGCTCGTCGCGTGCACGGATCTCATCTAGCAGACTCGACAGACTAACACCCTCGACTTTGCCCTTCAACTGCAAATATCGGCGGCGCGCCCGTTCCTCGGCACTGGCAGTGAGGAAAATCTTCAGCGGCGCATCCGGAAAAACCACCGTTCCCATGTCGCGACCGTCGGCCACCAGGCCCGGCGCTTCCTGGAAAGCACGCTGGCGCTGCAGCAGCGCCTCGCGTACCGCCGGCAATGCGGCCACCTGAGAAGCACCGGAACCGACGCTTTCGGTACGGATGACATCGCTGACTTCATCACCTTCCAGAATGATGCGCTGCAGTTGACCGTCGGTCGCCGCGATGAACTGCACATCCAGATGAGCGGCCAGTTTCTTCAGCAGCTCTTCATTGGTCAGGTCGACACCATGGTTATGCGCAGCGAACGCCAGCAGGCGATACAGCGCACCGGAGTCCAGCAGATTCCAGCCCAGACGCTTGGCCAGGATCCCGGCGACCGTGCCCTTGCCCGAACCGCTTGGCCCATCGATGGTGATGACCGGTGCAATGTTTTTCACGACTGAGCCTCTTGAGCCACGCGAATGCCGACCTGCGCGCACAGCGCGAGGAAGTTCGGGAACGACGTCGCGACGTTGGCGCAATCATGAATGCGGATCGGTGCAGTGGCGCGCAGCGAAGCGACGCTGAAAGCCATGGCGATACGGTGATCACCGTGACCATGCACTTCGCCGCCACCGATCTGGCCGCCATCAATGATGATGCCGTCCGGAGTCGGCTGGCACTTGACGCCCAGCGCCAGCAAGCCGTCCGCCATGACTTGAATGCGATCCGATTCCTTGACGCGCAGCTCTTCGGCACCGGTCAGCACGGTACGACCTTCGGCACACGCCGCCGCCACGAACAGCACCGGGAATTCGTCAATGGCCAGTGGCACCAGCGCTTCCGGAATCTCGATACCCTTTAGTTTAGCAGCGCGCACACGCAGGTCAGCCACTGGTTCGCCGCCAACTTCACGCTGGTTTTCCAGAGTGATGTCCGCGCCCATCAGACGCAGAATGTCGATGACGCCGGTACGGGTCGGGTTGATGCCAACGTGCTCCAGCACCAGCTCGGAACCTTCGGCGATCGACGCGGCCACCAGGAAGAACGCCGACGACGAGATGTCGCCCGGCACTTCGATATGGGTCGCAGTCAGCTTGCCGCCGGACTCGACCGACGCGGTGGCGCCATCGACGCTCACCGGGTAGCCGAAACCACGCAGCATGCGTTCGGTATGGTCACGGGTCGGCGCCGGCTCGGTCACGGTGGTCTTGCCTTCGGCGTACAGACCCGCCAGCAGCAGGCAGGACTTCACCTGCGCACTGGCCATCGGCATGGTGTAGGTCAGACCCTTGAGTTTGTGCCCGCCACGAATGGTCATCGGCGGACGACCTTCGGCAGCGGTTTCGATCACGGCGCCCATTTCACGCAGCGGATTGGCCACGCGATTCATCGGACGCTTGGACAGCGACGCATCGCCGGTCAGGGTGCTGTCGAAGCTCTGCGCGGCCAACAGGCCGGACAACAGACGCATCGAGGTGCCGGAGTTGCCCAGATAGATCGGACCCGGCGCAGGCTTCAGACCGTGCAGGCCGACGCCGTGAATGGTCACGCGACCGTGGTGCGGGCCTTCGATGACCACGCCCATGTCACGAAATGCCTGCAAGGTCGCCAGGGCATCTTCGCCCTCGAGGAAACCTTCAACCTCGGTCACGCCTTCGGCCAGCGAGCCGAGCATGATCGAGCGGTGGGAAATCGATTTGTCACCTGGTACGCGAATCCGACCGGACAGGCGGCCACCAGGTTGAGCCAGGAAAATCAGATCGTTGGAATTCATAGCGTCCACATAGGCCCTGCGGGCCAGGATTTTACTGAAATGCTCGCGGGCAACCCGGGCGCGCGTGAAGACGCCCAACAATTGGTGCCCATCCCCTGCATCGACCGCGTCGCGCAAGGCGTCGAGGTCGCTGCGAAATGTATCGAGTGTGCGCAGGACAGCCTCGCGGTTGGCGAGGAAGATGTCGTGCCACATCACCGGGTCGCTTCCGGCGATTCTTGTGAAATCGCGGAAACCGCCAGCAGCGTAACGGAAGATCTCAAGGTTTTCATTGCGTTTGGCCAACGAGTCGACCAGACCGAAGGCCAGCAGGTGCGGCAGATGACTGGTCGCGGCCAACACTTCATCGTGGCGCTCGACCTGCATGTGCTCGACGTCGGCACCCAGTTCGCGCCACAAGCGATCAACCACCGCCAGTGCGGCCGGGTCGGTCTGCTCGAGCGGCGTCAGAATCACCTTGTGCCGACGGAACAGCTCAGAGTTGGAGGCTTCCACCCCGCTCTGCTCGGAGCCGGCAATCGGATGGCCCGGCACGAAGCGCGCTGGCATACCGCCAAACGCCTCGGTCGCCGCGCGCACCACATTGCCCTTGGCGCTGCCGACATCGGTCAGAATCGCCTGCCCCAGATCAACGCTCGCCAGACGAGCCAGGACTTTCTCCATGGCCAGAATCGGCACCGCCAGCTGAATCACGTCGGCGCCCTGACACGCAGCGATCAGATCATCTTCACAACGATCCACCACACCCAACTCGACCGCCAGCTTGCGCGATTGCGGGTCGAGATCGACCCCGACCACCTCGCGGCAGAGACCGCTTTCACGCAAGCCTTTGGCAAACGAACCACCGATCAAGCCCAGACCGACCACTACAAGGCGACCGATCATAGGTGCAGCAGATTGCAGAGCAGTGACATCACCCACGAGCCAGAACCTTACGCAGCGCTTCGAGGAAGCGGCTGTTTTCCGCCGGCAGACCGATGGTCACCCGCAGGTGGTTCGGCATGCCGTAATTGGCCACCGGACGCACAATCACGCCTTCACGCAGCAGCCCCTGGAAAATCGGCGCGGCTACCTGACCGAGATCGACGCAGATGAAGTTGCCTTTGGACTCGATCCAACTCAGACCCAACTCACGGAACCCCGCCTGCAACTGCTGCATGCCGGATTCGTTGAGCTGACGGCTTTGCGCCAGATACTCTTCGTCTTTCAGCGCCGCACAGGCCGCGGCCAAGGCCAGGCTGTTGACGTTGAACGGCTGGCGCACGCGGTTCAGCACGTCCGCTACTACCGCAGTGGACAGGCCATAACCGACGCGCAGCGCTGCAAGGCCATAGGCCTTGGAGAACGTGCGCGATACCAGCAGATTCGGGTACGCCGCGAGGAAGTCCAGACCGTCCGGCAGATCACTGCCTTCGGCGTATTCGATGTACGCCTCGTCCAGCACCACCAGGACGTGCTCCGGCACGTCCTGCAGGAACTCGTCCAGCGCTTCGGCGCCGAACCAGGTACCGGTCGGGTTGTTCGGATTGGCGATGAATACCACGCGGGTATTGGCGTCGATGGCCGCGAGCATCGCAGGCAAGTCGTGCCCCCAATCCTTGGCCGGAATCACTTTGGCCTGCGCACCGACAGCCTGGGTGGCGATCGGGTAGACAGCGAACGCGTGCTCACTGAACACGGCGTTCAGGCCCGGCGCCAGATAGGCGCGCGCCACCAGCTCGAGAATGTCGTTGGAGCCGTTGCCCAGGGTCACCTGGTTCAGCTCGACGCGGCACCGCTCGGCCAACAGCGATTTCAGCGCAAAGCCGTTACCGTCCGGATAACGGGTCAGCTCGGCCAGTTCTTCGCGGATCGCCGCCAAGGCTTTCGGACTGGCGCCCAGCGGATTTTCGTTGCTTGCCAGTTTGACGATTTTCGCCGGATCCAGATCCAGCTCGCGCGCCAGTTCGTCCACAGGCTTGCCCGGAACGTACGGCGAAAGTTGTTGCACGCCCGGCTGTGCCAGAGCGAGGAAGTTGCCACTCATTTGCTACCACCCCTTAGAGAACTGCTTTCGGGTAGGAACCCAGCACTTTGAGTGCTACTGCTTCCTGACTGATCTTTTCCAGCACACCTTTGATCAGCGGATCACGGTGGTGGCCGACGAAGTCGATGAAGAACACGTAGGTCCATTTGCCGCTGCGCGACGGACGGGTTTCGATCCGGGTCAGGTCGATCCCGTTGTCATGGAACGGCACCAGCAGCTCGTGAAGCGCGCCAGGCTTGTTGCTCATCGAGACAATGATCGAAGTCTTGTCGTCGCCGGTCGGCGGCACTTCCTGGTTACCGATCATCAGGAAGCGCGTCGAGTTGTCCGGACGGTCTTCGATCTTCTCGGCCAGACGCGTCAGGCCGTACAAGCCTGCGGCCATGTCACCGGCAATCGCCGCCGAATTCCACTCACCCTTGACCCGCTTCGCCGCTTCAGCGTTGCTCGACACCGCCACGCGCTCGACATTCGGGTAATGCGCGTCCAGCCACTTGCGGCACTGGGCCAGCGACTGGGCGTGGGAGTAGATGCGGCTGATGCTGTCGGTCTTGGTGTTTTCACCGACCAACAGGTGATGGTGAATGCGCAGCTCGACTTCGCCACAGATCACCATGTCGTGCTCGAGGAAGCTGTCGAGGGTGTGGTTGACCGCGCCTTCGGTGGAGTTCTCCACCGGTACCACGCCGAAGTTCACCGCACCCGCCGCCACTTCACGGAACACTTCGTCGATTGCCGCCATCGGCTTGCTGATCACCGCGTGACCGAAGTGCTTCATGGCCGCCGCCTGGGTGAAGGTGCCTTCAGGGCCGAGGTAAGCCACTTTCAATGGCTGCTCGAGCGCCAGGCACGAAGACATGATTTCGCGGAACAACCGCGCCATTTCTTCGTTGCCCAGCGGCCCCTGATTGCGCTCCATCACCCGCTTGAGCACCTGAGCTTCACGCTCGGGACGATAGAACACCGGCACTTCGCCTTCGGCCAGCGAGGCCATCTTTACTCGCGCAACTTCCTGGGCGCAGCGGGCGCGTTCGCTGATCAGCTCGAGGACTTTGCTGTCCAGAGCGTCGATGCGAACGCGCAGTGCCTTGAGTTCTTGCTCGGACATCAGCCGTGTTCCTTCTCGAATTCAGCCATGTACGCCACCAGCGCGTTGACGGCGTTGATGTCGACGGCGTTGTAGATGGAGGCGCGCATGCCGCCCACGGAGCGGTGGCCCTTGAGGTTGAGCAGGCCGCGTTCGTCAGCACCGGCGAGGAACGGCTTGTCCAGGCGATCGTCAGCCAGACGGAATGGCACGTTCATCCACGAGCGGTCCGACTTGTTGATCGGGTTGCTGTAGAGGCCGCTGGCATCGATGAAGTCATACAGCGTGCGCTGCTTGACGTCATTCAGTTTGGCGATCGCTTCAACGCCGCCCTGCTCTTTCAGCCACTGGAACACCAGGCCGGACAGGTACCAGGCCAGGGTCGGCGGGGTGTTGTACATCGAGCCGTTATCGGCCGCGACCTTGTAGTTGAGCATGGTCGGGCACAGCGAACGCGCCTTGCCCAGCAGGTCTTCGCGGATGATGTTGACGACGATGCCGCTCGGACCGATGTTCTTCTGTGCGCCGGCGTAGATCATGCCGAAACGCGAGATGTCGACCGGACGCGAGAGGATGTCCGAAGACATGTCGGCCACCAGCGGCACATCACCGGTTTCCGGGATCCACTGGAATTCCAGACCACCGATGGTTTCGTTCGGCGCGTAGTGAACGTAAGCGGCGTCTTTCGACAGATTCCACTCGTTCTGGCCCGGAATGGCGAAATAGTCGTAAGGCTTGGCGGTGGCGGCAACGTTGACATGGCCGTAGCGCGAGGCTTCTTCGATGGCTTTCTGCGACCAGATACCGGTGTCGATATAGTCGGCGCTGCCGCCTTCAGGCAACAGGTTCAGCGGAATCTGCGCAAACTGCTGGCTGGCGCCGCCTTGCAGAAACAGCACTTTATAGTTCGACGGGATATTCAGCAGGTCACGCAGGTCCTGCTCGGCCTGGGTGGCAATGGACACGAACTCATCGCTGCGATGGCTCATTTCCATGACCGACAGACCCTTGCCATGCCAATCAAGGAGTTCACCCTGGGCACGTTGCAGGACAGCTTCAGGAAGCGCCGCAGGACCGGCACAGAAGTTATAGGCTCGCTTGCTCACATCCAATCTCGCTCTGATTTGGTGGTATCACGCAATAAATCACACTACCGATCAACACAGCCCTGTGGGAGCGAGCCTGCTCGCGAATGCATCACCGCGGTGGGTCAGAGGTACCGCAGCGCCTGCATTCGCGAGCAGGCTCGCTCCCACAGGGGATCTCCATGATGTCGAAATTTCATACCGGACAAATAACAAGGGGGCGAATTTTCATCCGCCCCCTCGCTTGTCCGCTTATTCCTGCGGCTCTTCGTCAGCTGCGGCGTCGAGTTGCTGGTCCTCGGCAACGTCGTCGATCACGACATCCCCCTCGAACCCGGCACCCTCTTCACCTTCAAGCTCATCGCCTTCGACTTCCGACGGCTCCTGAACCCGCTCCAGACCAACCAGGGTTTCATCCTTGGCCAGTTTGATCAGGGTCACGCCCTGGGTGTTACGGCCCAGGCTCGACACTTCGTCGACACGGGTACGTACCAACGTGCCCTGATCGGAGATCAGCATGATTTCTTCGCCGTCGAGCACCTGAACCGCACCGACCAGACGGCCGTTACGCTCGTTGCTGACCATGGCGATCACGCCTTGGCCGCCACGCTTGTACTCAGGGAACTCGGTGATCGCGGTACGCTTGCCATAACCACGCTCGGAAGCGGTGAGGATCTGGCTACCTTCTTCCGGGATCAGCATCGAAATCAGCTTCTGCCCTTCCGGCAGACGCATGCCGCGTACACCGCGGGCGGTACGGCCCATGGCACGCACGTCAGACTCTTTGAAGCGCGTGACTTTGCCGCCGTCGGAGAACAGCATCACTTCGCGCTCGCCATCGGTGATGGCCGCAGAGATCAGCACGTCGCCTTCGTCCAGCTCCAGCGCGATCAGACCGACGCTGCGCTGACGGCTGAAGGATTCCAGCGGGGTCTTCTTGACGGTGCCGTTGGCGGTCGCCATGAAGATGTAGTGACCTTCGGTGTATTCCTCGACCGGCAGCATGGTGGTGATGTATTCACCGTCATCCAGCGGCAGCAGGTTGACCAGCGGACGACCACGGGCGGCGCGGGATGCTTCCGGAATTTCGTAAGTCTTCAGCCAGTACACCTTGCCCTTGCTGGAGAACAGCAGGAGGGTGGTGTGACTGTTGGCCACCAGCAGGTGAGCGATGTAATCCTCATCCTTGACGCCGGTCGCCGATTTGCCTTTGCCGCCACGACGCTGTGCCTGGTACGCAGCCAGTGGCTGGGTCTTGGCGTAGCCACCGTGGGAGATGGTCACGACGCGCTCTTCTTCCGGGATCATATCGCCCAGGGTCAGGTCGAGACGCGCATCGAGAATCTCGGTGCGACGCACGTCGCCGTATTCGGCGCGGATCACTTCCAGCTCTTCGCGGATCACTTCCATCAGGCGCACGGCGCTGTTGAGGATGCGGATCAGCTCGCCGATCTGGTTGAGGATCTCTTGATACTCGGCCAGCAGCTTCTCGTGCTCCAGACCGGTCAGACGGTGCAGACGCAGTTCGAGAATGGCTTGCGCCTGCTCTGGCGACAGGAAGTACTTGCCTTCACGCAGACCGTATTGCGGATCGAGGTTCTCCGGACGGCACGAATCGGCGCCGGCACGTTCAACCATCGCGACTACGGCGCTGGACTCCCAAGGGGTGCTGACCAGCGCTTCCTTGGCTTCCGACGGGGTCGGCGACGCCTTGATCAGGGCGATCACCGGGTCGATGTTCGACAGGGCAACGGCCTGACCCTCGAGGATGTGACCACGCTCGCGGGCCTTGCGCAGTTCGAACACGGTACGGCGGGTAACCACTTCGCGACGGTGACGGACGAAGGCTTCCAGCAGATCCTTGAGGTTCAGAATCCGCGGGCGGCCGTCGATCAGCGCGACGATGTTGATGCCGAATACCGATTGCAGCTGGGTCTGGGCGTAGAGGTTGTTGAGGATCACCTCAGGCACTTCGCCGCGACGCAGCTCGATCACGACGCGCATACCGTCCTTGTCGGACTCGTCGCGCAGCTCGGTGATGCCTTCAAGCTTCTTCTCTTTGACCAGCTCGGCGATCTTCTCGATCAGACGCGCCTTGTTCAGCTGATACGGGAGTTCGGTGATGACGATCTGCTGACGGCCGCCGACCTTGTCGATGTCTTCGATGATCGAACGGGCACGCATGTAAATGCGGCCGCGACCGGTACGGTAGGCTTCGATGATGCCGGCACGACCGTTGATGATCGCGGCCGTCGGGAAGTCCGGACCGGGGATGTATTGCATCAGCTCATCGACGGTCAGCTCGGGGTTGTCGATGAGGGCCAGGCAACCGTCGATGACTTCACCGAGGTTGTGCGGCGGAATGTTGGTTGCCATGCCCACGGCGATACCGCTGGAACCGTTGACCAGCAGGTTGGGGATGCGCGTCGGCATCACCGCCGGGATCATTTCGGTGCCGTCGTAGTTCGGCACCCAGTCCACGGTTTCTTTATGCAGGTCAGCCAGCAGCTCGTGCGCCAGCTTGGTCATGCGCACTTCGGTGTATCGCATGGCCGCGGCGTTGTCGCCGTCCACCGAACCGAAGTTGCCCTGACCGTCAACCAACAGGTAGCGCAGGGAGAAAGGCTGAGCCATGCGGACGATGGTGTCGTACACCGCGGTATCACCGTGCGGGTGATACTTACCGATCACGTCACCGACAACACGGGCAGATTTCTTGTACGGCTTGTTGAAGTCGTTGCCCAGCTCGCTCATCGCGAACAGTACGCGACGGTGCACGGGCTTGAGGCCATCGCGCGCATCCGGCAGTGCACGGCCGACGATTACGCTCATCGCGTAGTCGAGGTAGGACTGTTTCAGCTCGTCTTCGATATTGACCGGGAGGATTTCTTTGGCCAGTTCGCCCATGAGAAGCCTGATTCCTTTTTCTGGTGAAACTTCGTCATATCCATATGGGATGTACGAAGCTCGTCGGGGCAGGCTGAGTGCCATGCGCCGACTTACGACAAATCAACAAATCGAACCGTGGATTTGCGCAGTAAAGACAGCTCCGTGAAGCTGCCTCGGAAAACGCCGGATGTTATCACAAGAGCCGCCACGCACCTATCCCCCAGATGCGCATGGAGCATAGTTAGTTGACCGATGACAGGCGTAAAGGGGACGAGAGAGGCTCAGAGCTTCTTTGAATGCAGTTTTGAGGTCAGGTTTTGCGATGTTTATTGACTTTTAGGGCCCCTTCGCTGGCAAGCCAGCTCCCACAGGGTCAGCGGCGAGCACAGAACCTGTGGGAGCTGGCTTGCCAGCGATGGGGCCCTTGCAGACGCCAAAGCCAATCAATGCAGGCGCTTGCGGCACATCAACTGGGCCATTTTCGCCGTATCCGGCCGCTCGACGATGCCCTTTTCAGTGACGATCGCATCGATCAGATCCGCCGGCGTCACGTCAAACACCGGGTTGAACGCCTCGACGTCCGCCCCCACCCGCTTGCCACCGACCTCCAGCAGCTCGGCGCCGTCACGCTCCTCGATCGGGATGTCGTCGCCACTGGCCAGGTGCATGTCGATGGTCGAACTCGGCGCCACCACCATGAAACGCACGCCGTGGTGCATGGCATTGACCGCCAGTTGATAGGTGCCGATCTTGTTCGCCACGTCGCCATTGGCAGTGATGCGGTCAGCGCCGACGATCACCCAGGTCACGCCTTTGGTTTTCATGATGTGCGCAGCCGCCGAATCGGCATTCAGCGTCACCGGGATACCTTCGTTCGCCAGCTCCCACGCGGTCAGGCGTGAGCCCTGCAGCCATGGCCGGGTTTCATCGGCATACACCCGCTCGACCATGCCTTCCAGATACGCCGCACGAATCACCCCCAGCGCGGTACCGAAACCGCCGGTGGCCAGAGCACCGGTGTTGCAGTGAGTCAGAATTGCCTGGGCATTGCCCTGATGTTTGCGGATCAGATCGACGCCGAGCTGGGCCATGGTCAGGTTGGCTTCGCGATCGCTTTCATGAATGGCAATGGCTTCGGCTTCCAGCGCCACCAGCGGATCGGCATTGTCCTTCAGACGATCGAGCCGATCGTGCATGCGATTCAACGCCCAGAACAGGTTGACCGCCGTCGGGCGGGAATCCGCCAGCAGGGCGAAATCCTCTTCCAGCGCCGCGTACCAGTCGCCACCTTCGGCCACTCGGGCGCGGGCCGCCAGCACAATGCCATAGGCCGCGCTGATACCGATGGCCGGTGCGCCACGCACCACCATCGAACGAATCGCCTCAGCCACACCGGCAGCGCTGGTGTAGGCAATCCACGTTTCCTCGAACGGCAAAATACGCTGATCCAGCAGGTTGAGCGCGCCATCTCGCCAATCGATGGCCTTTACTTTCTCCGCAGCCAACAGTCGATCGCGCATCCCTCACCCCGCACTCATGAACAAAAGCCGCCGATTATAGCGATCCCCCCGCGAAGACGCTCGGGTATACTTCGCCATCCTTTACAAAAGCACTGGAACCGACCCTCGATGCCGAAACCTGCCATTGCGCTCGACTTATTATTGCTGCCGACCTGGCTGGTACCCGTCGAACCCGCAGGCGTTGTGCTCAAGGAGCATGGCCTGGGCATTCGCGACGGTCGCATCGTGTTTATCGGCCCGCGCGCCGAAGCATTGAAGTGTAACGCCACTGAAGTCCGCGAATTGCCGGACGTGCTGCTCAGCCCGGGCCTGATCAACGCTCACGGGCATGCGGCGATGACCCTGTTCCGCGGTCTGGCCGACGATCTGCCGCTGATGACCTGGCTGGAAAACCACATCTGGCCGGCCGAAGCCAAATGGGTCGATGAAGAGTTCGTCCGTGATGGCACTGACTTGGCGATTGCCGAGCAGATCAAGGGCGGCATCAGCTGTTTCTCGGACATGTATTTCTTCCCGAAGGTCGCCAGTGAGCGCGTGCACAACAGCGGCATTCGCGCGCAGATCGCGATTCCGATCCTCGATTTCCCGATCCCCGGCGCCAGCAGCGCCGATGAGGCCATTCGTCAGGGCGTCGAGCTGTTCGGCGATCTGAAGCATCACGAACGGATCAAGATCACCTTCGGCCCACATGCACCCTACACCGTGGGCGACGAGAACCTGGAAAAAATCCGCGTGATCGCCGAAGAGCTGGACGCGTCGATCCACATGCACGTCCACGAAACCGCTTTCGAAGTGCAGCAATCGCTGGAGCATCGCGGCGAGCGGCCACTGGCCCGCCTCGGTCGTCTCGGCCTGCTGGGCCCGCGCTTCCAGGCGGTGCACATGACCCAGATCAGCGATGACGATCTGGCATTGCTGGTAGAAAGCAACACCAGCGTGATCCACTGCCCGGAATCGAACCTGAAGCTGGCCAGCGGGTTCTGCCCGGTGGAGCGCCTGTGGCAGGCTGGCGTGAACGTCGCCGTCGGCACCGATGGCGCGGCGAGCAACAACGACCTCGACCTGCTCGGCGAAACCCGCACCGCCGCGCTGCTGGCCAAAGCCGTCGCCGGCTCGGCCACCGCGCTGGACGCCCATCGTGCGCTGCGCATGGCCACGCTCAACGGCGCACGGGCCTTGGGCATCGAGGCGCAGGTCGGTTCGCTGGAGATCGGCAAGGCTGCGGACATCGTCGCTTTCGACCTGTCCGGCCTGGCTCAGCAACCGGTCTACGACCCGGTGTCGCAGCTTATTTATGCCACCGGCCGCGACTGCGTGAAACACCTGTGGGTCGCCGGTAAACAGTTACTCGACGACCGGCGCCTGACCCGTCTGGACGAACAACAGCTGGGCGCCACCGCCCGGGCCTGGGGCCAGCGCATCAGCGGCCACACCGAATCGTAAACACCGCGGAGCAGACTCCGCGGCTACAGCCCTTTTCAAGTTTCTCGAGGAATAGATATGAGCAACGTCGACCACGCCGAAATCGCCAAATTCGAAGCCCTGGCCCATCGCTGGTGGGACCGTGAAAGCGAGTTCAAACCGCTGCACGACATCAACCCGCTGCGCGTCAACTGGATTGACGAGCGAGTCAATCTGGCCGGCAAGAAAGTTCTCGACGTCGGTTGCGGCGGCGGCATCCTCAGCGAAGCCATGGCCCAGCGCGGCGCCACTGTCACGGGCATCGACATGGGCGAAGCGCCACTGGCGGTAGCGCAATTGCATCAGTTGGAGTCCGGCGTCAGCGTCGAATACCGGCAGATCACCGCCGAAGCCCTGGCTGAAGAAATGCCCGAGCAGTTCGACGTCGTAACCTGCCTGGAAATGCTGGAGCACGTACCGGACCCGTCGTCGGTGATCCGCGCCTGCTACCGCATGGTCAAGCCCGGCGGCCAGGTGTTCTTTTCGACCATCAACCGCAACCCGAAGGCGTACCTGTTCGCCATCATCGGCGCCGAATACATCATGAAGCTGCTGCCGCGCGGCACCCACGACTTCAAGAAATTCATCCGCCCGTCCGAGCTGGGCGCCTGGAGCCGCATCGCCGGCCTGACCGTCAAGGACATCATCGGCCTGACCTACAACCCGCTGACCAAGCACTACAAGCTGGCCAGCGACGTTGACGTCAACTACATGATCCAGACCCTGCGCGAGGAGTAAGCCGATGGCCATCAGAGCAGTCCTTTTCGACATGGACGGCACCCTGCTCGACACCGCGCCGGACTTCATCGCCATCTGTCAGGCGATGCGCGCGGATCGCGGCTTGCCGCCGATGAACGACAAGCACATCCGCGACGAAATCTCCGGCGGCGCCAAAGCGATGGTCGCGGTGACGTTCTCGATGGATCCGGAATCGCCGGGCTTCGAGGAGCTGCGTCAGGAATTCCTCGAGCGTTATCTGGCCGGTTGCGCGGTACACAGCAAGCTGTTCGATGGCATGGGCGAGCTGCTGGCCGACATCGAGCGGGCCAACCTGATCTGGGGCGTGGTCACCAACAAACCGGTACGGTTCGCCGAGCCGATCATGCAACAGCTGGGGCTGGCCGAGCGCTCGGCGCTGTTGATCTGCCCGGATCACGTGAAAAACAGCAAGCCGGATCCGGAGCCGCTGATCCTCGCGTGCAAGATGCTTGATCTGGATCCGTCGACGGTTTTGTTTGTGGGCGATGATCTGCGCGATATCGAATCCGGGCGCGATGCCGGCACCAAGACCTGCGCCGTGACCTACGGCTATATCCACCCGGACGACAACCCGCGGCACTGGGGCGCGGATGTGGTGGTGGATCATCCGCTGGAGTTGCGCAAGGTGCTCGACAGCGCGCTGTGCAGCTGCTGAAAACGGCCTTTGTGGCGAGGGGATTTATCCCCGACGGGTTGCGAAGCAGCCCCCGCAATCTTTCAGGTCGATTCGATATGCAGGTTTACGACTGCTTCGCAGCCGGTCGGGGATAAATCCCCTCACCACAAGGAAGCAGGTCTTCATGAATGGATTGTGAGGTTCTTATGTTCGATTACACCGCCCGTCCCGAATTGCTCAAGGATCGGGTCATTCTGGTCACCGGTGCCGGTCGTGGCATCGGTGCGGCTGCCGCGAAAACCTACGCCGCCCACGGCGCCACCGTGCTACTGCTGGGCAAGACCGAAGCCAATCTGACTCAGGTCTACGACGAGATCGAAGCCGCGGGGCATCCACAACCGGCAGTGATCCCGTTCAACCTCGAGACCGCCCTGCCCCATCAATACGATGAGCTGGCGGCGATGATCGAGAGCGAGTTCGGCCACCTCGACGGCTTGCTGCACAACGCCTCGATCATCGGCCCGCGCACGCCGATCGAGCAGCTGTCGGGCGAAAACTTCATGCGTGTCATGCAAGTCAACGTCAATGCCATGTTCATGCTGACCAGCACCCTGCTGCCGCTGCTCAAGCTGTCGCAGGATGCCTCGGTGGTGTTCACCTCCAGCAGCGTCGGGCGCAAGGGCCGGGCCTACTGGGGCGCTTACGGAGTATCGAAGTTCGCCACCGAAGGCTTGATGCAAACCCTGGCCGATGAAGTCGATGGCGTGGCACCCGTGCGCTCCAACAGCATCAACCCGGGCGGCACGCGTACCAGCATGCGTGCACAGGCCTATCCGGGAGAAAACCCGCTGAACAATCCGACCCCGGAAGAGATCATGCCGGTTTACCTGTACCTGATGGGTCCTGACAGCGCAGGCATCAACGGCCAGGCATTCAACGCGCAATAACTGCCATACGTCGCTTTTGTTGCCGTGGCGGATTACCGTCGCGGCACGCAATTGCCGCTTCCCACCGTCACACTTCAGTCAAATATCCGCCACCCGCCCTCAAAGCAAAAAGCCATCCTGTTGATTCCTAAAGGTTTTAATAAACCTGAACCGAATGGCACGACTTTCGCTCTAATTTTCCTCAAAGCATGCCGTGTGAAGGCACTGGGGCAAGGCCGATTTCGATAGCTGACTAATCGTCATCAGGCAGACTAAACTTACGCCAAATGTCCTACGGGACTGATGGATCAGTATGACGCGCAGCCCATAGCCGCTCTCACCCAGCCTGTAAGACAGACTTACTGCTTAGGGGCTCACGCCATATGAAATCACCCTCCCAGACCAATGCAATTGACTTTGACAGTGCCAAATTGCAACGCCTGGGCTTTGGTCAGCTGCCTCCGCTTCTGGAACGCCCGGCCAGCTTGGCGCAATTGCGTCAGCAAATGAGCCTGCAACTGCAAACCAGTCTTGAGCCGCAACGAATCCTCGGTCTGTTTTTCCGCGAAGTTCAGCGCCTTGTGCCGCTGGATGCCTTGAGCTACGTGCATTCGGGCAGCGACCTGCGCCTGGAGTTCGGTGCCCGCGGTCACCATTCGGTCAGCTACAGCCTCAGCCACGAAGGCGAGCACCTGGGTGAACTGGTCTTCCGCCGCAACCAGCGCTTCAGCGAGCAGGATCAGGGCAACCTCGAATCGCTGCTGTCGTCGCTGCTGTTTCCGATGCGCAACGCCCTGCTCTACCGCGCGGCAACACAAAGTGCGCTGCGCGACCCGTTGACCGGAACCGGCAACCGGATCGCCATGGAGCAGACCCTGCAACGCGAGATCGACATGTCCCGTCGGCACCTGCAACCGTTGTCGGTGCTGATGCTCGACATCGACCACTTCAAACGGGTCAACGACAGCCACGGCCACAGCGCCGGGGATGACGTACTCAAAGCGGTGGCAGCGTCGATCAAGGGCCAACTGCGTAACGTCGACATGGTGTTTCGCTATGGCGGGGAAGAATTTCTGATCTTGCTGTGCAACACCGGCCGGGAAGCGGCGGCGATGGTCGGCGAGCGTCTGCGCCACGCCGCGCAGACTGCAGAATATTTCGCGGACGGCAAACTGATCGACCTGACCGTGAGCCTTGGCTGCTCGACTCTGTTGCCGGGAGAGTCAGCTGACAGCCTGCTGCGCCGGGCCGACAGTGCGCTGTATGTGGCCAAGCGCGAGGGGCGCAATCGGTTGGCGATGGCGGGCTGAGTTCTTCCAGATACCCAAAAACCACTGTGGGAGCGGGCTTGCTCGCGAAAGCGGTGTGCCAGTCAAACAATTGCTGACTGACACACCGCTTTCGCGAGCAAGCCCGCTCCCACATTTGCTTTGGCGTTTTGCCGAAAATCAGCTCTCTACGAGTGCCCGGCGTTCACGCCCGTGCAACGCCCGCTCGGCAGTCTCCAGTTGCATGCAGCGCTCCAGAAACAGGTACATGTAGTCGTAGCTCTTGCACACCGCCTGACGCAGTTCGGTCTGCAGAGCCTTGCTCGGGTTCATGCCCGCCAGCGTACAGATGATTTCCAGCGCTTCCCATGGGTGAGCGTCGTCGTACTGGGCATGCATCTTCAGCCACTTCATTGCACGCTTGCGCTCTTCTTCCGGGAACGCTGCCGCGTACACGCCAGTGGAGCAGACCAGCGCCGACCACTCCCCGGTCGCGCCCTCGATGGCGTAGTTGGTCGCAGCGATGGCGACGATCAGCGAATCCGCCGAACTCGTATGCCAGCACCAGTGACTCAGCGCATGCAGTTCCGGCGGTACTTGCTGGGCCTGCAGATCCTCCAGGCTGACGCCATGCGCGCGACTCCAGTTCAGCCAGTAGTCGGCATGATTGAGTTCGACGCGGATGTTGCGCATCAGCCAGCGGCGCGCCATGTCCTCCCCAGGATGGCGGGCAAACTTGGTTTTGGTCAGGTTCTGCGCCATATACAACGCAAACTGTTCAACTACTGGCCAGCCCCCGATCAAATACTGGCGCATGGTTTTGGCGCTGAGCTTGTTATCGCGCATGCGCAGGTACAGTTCATGTTCGACAACCCGGCGCTTGCTCTCGCTGCAATCTGCAATGAGCTGTTGTGCCCAGGCAGGATAACTTGCAGCTTCCATGAGTGGTCCGGTTCGGTTGAATGTGTCGATCACTGTTCGGCTCCTTTTGATTTGTGATTGTAAGGATCGGCAAGAGATTTCAACGGAACGTGCCAGGCGCCTTGAACAACAGCGGCTGCGGTCTGGCGGGCCGACTTTGCAAACTGTCGCAGGTAAACAACTGCGGGCGTTCGATGACATAACCCTGAGCGTAATCCACCCCGATTTCAAGCAATGCCTGCTCGATCTGGGTTGTTTCAACAAACTCGGCAATTGTCTGCTTACCCATGACATGCCCGATGTGATTGATCACCTCGACCATTGCACGGTTAATCGGGTCGTCCAGCATATCCTTTACGAAACTCCCGTCGATCTTCAGGAAGTCTACAGGCAAATGTTTCAGATAAGCGAATGAAGACATTCCGGCACAAAAATCATCAAGTGAGAAGTAACAACCTAAGCCTTTGAGTTCATTAATAAATCTAATTGCGCTGCCGAGATTGGCAATGGCGCTGGTTTCAGTAATTTCAAAACAAATCATTTCAGGAGGTATAGCGTAATTAACAAACTGTTCACGCAGAAAGTGCAAGAACGCGTCATCTCCGATAGTAATGCCTGAAAGATTAATCGCACACATTGCCAACGGACCTTCATGTTGTTCGGTAATACATTGGGCAATCACTTTAAAAACATTCTCGACGACCCAACGATCCAGTTGGCTCATCAGACCATAACGTTCGGCCGCCGGAATGAAACTGTCCGGCAGGATCATCCGTCCGGCTTCGTCATGCAGACGCAAGAGTATTTCGATGTGCCCCCCGCCATGGGCTGTAGCGCCCAGCGGAGCAATTTCCTGGGCATAGAGGCAGAAGCGGTTTTCCTCCAGCGCCATGTGCAGGCGCTGCACCCAGGCCATTTCGCCGAAGCGCAGCGACAGTTCGGAGTCGTCGGCATGATAGACCTGCACCCGGTTGCGGCCCTTTTCCTTGGCCATGTAGCAAGCCATGTCGGCGGCGCGCAATGACGCTTCGAGGGTGGTCGGGGTCTGGGCGATGTGCACCAGGCCAATGCTCACGGTGGTCAAAAACGGCCGCCCCTTCCACACGAAATGCAGGTTCTGCACGGTCTGGCGCAGGCTCTCGGCGATTTTCTCGGCGGCATCCGGGGCGCAGTTCTCCAGCAGAATGCCGAACTCGTCGCCGCCCAGCCGCGCGAGGGTGTCGCTTTCGCGCAAGCCCGATTGCAGCAGCGTGCAAATGTGCCGCAGCAACTCATCGCCAGCGGCGTGACCGCAGGTGTCGTTGACCAGTTTGAACTGGTCCAGATCGAGAAACATCAGCGCATGCCGACCGGGCTGGCGCGTCAGGTTGTGCAGGGCCTGCTCCAGGCGATATTCGAACTCGCGGCGGTTGGCCAGACCGGTCAGGGCATCGTGGGTCGCCTGCCACGACAGGTTGGCGATGTATTGCCGTTCCTGAGTCATGTCATGCAGCACCAGCACCGTACCGATAACCTTCTCGGCGTTGCGGATCGGCGCGCCCACCAGCGTCACCGAGACCGTACTGCCATCCAGGCGCTGAATCAGTTTGGAGTGCTCGCTGCCACCGATCAGTTGCCCGCTGAGAATATGCTCGATCAGCGTCAGCCCTTCGGTCTGCGCATTGTCATCGAGCAGATTGAACAGCGCTGCCAATGGCAACCCCGCCGCGTGCTCGGACTTCCAGTGCGTCATCGCCTCCGCCGCCGGGTTCATGTAATCGATCGCGCCGTTGACGTCGGTGGTGATCACCCCGTCGCCAATCGATTGCAGGGTGATGTGTGCCCGATCCTTCTCCAGCTGCAGCGCCTGGGCAAAGGCATGCCGCTGCTTGAGCAGTTTGTGGGTGCGCAACAGGGCCAGCACGATCAACCCCAGCGCCGTGGCCAGGTTGGTGAACAGCAGCAGGCGCAGGATCATCCGTGACCCTTCGCCCAAGGCGTCGCTGAACGCCTTGGCTGCCGGCGTCACACCGTCGTTGATGGCAAAAATCTGCGCTTTCCAGTGCTGTATATCAGCCGGCGTCGCGATGTTTTCGCTGATGCCCTGATGCATCTCGCGCGCGACATTGTCCAGTTGCACCAGATAGGCGTCACCGATGGTCCAGCGGTCGATCGCGGTTTCCAGATAACTGAAATGACGGAAATTGAGGTACAGCCAAATCAGGCTCGACACATCATCGGGATGGTTGCCGCCCTTGAGGATCCCCTCCCGTGCCGCCTGCAGATCCGGCGGCTGACGATCCAGCGCCAGACGCAACTGGTGACCGCCCTGAGGCACGGCAATCGCTTCCTTGTATTTGAGGAAGATCGCCTCGTCGCGGCTGTCGGCATACAGGTTCAGGTAATAGATGGCGTCTTTCTGGCCCTTGGACCAGAGACTCTCGCCGGCGACATAGCCGCGAACGGCCGACAGGACATAAAGACTCACGCCCCCCAATAACGCCTGAAATAACACGACGGCGATAAATGGCCAGACGATGCCCAACAACCGTGGCGTTCCGAGAGTCCTTTTATGCTTCATGAGGTCCTTTGCGCACGCACTGTCATCTTCAAGGGGAGATCGCCAGAGCCAGACAAGGGAGCGACCCCTTCCAGCAAACCAGGACATTTTCAACCGGCGATACGTATGTACCGCACCCGCTGTTCGCCATGCTTCGACACTGACGGCTTTCAATCATTCCAGAGCCGTTTTCCATGCAGTCACCTTCCGCCACGCTGCAACGCCATACTGCCCAACAGAGCGAATACCGCGCAATGATCACCGCCCTGCGCGCCGTGCTCAGCGCTTCAACCTCACTGCAGACCTACTACCTCACACCCCAGACACATTCACGCCTGGGTGCAGCCCACGACCAGGCGCAAAACCTTCTGCAAGCACTGTTCGATGACAGCGGCGAGCCACAATTGGCGGCCTACCTGCAAACGTCCAGAGGATCATTGCTGCAAGTCGACGCCGCAGCCGGTCACTGCAGCTTTTCCTTCAACCGTCCCGATGGCAGCTGCGCCCGCTTCACCATCGAGGATGTCACCCGGGCCTCCAGCACAATTCAAGAATTTCAGCGAGCGTTGCTGAGTATAGGCGCACACCTGCGTTCCGACAGGCTGCTGCCGTTGTCACAACTGCTGCGTGAGTCCGGGTTCACATTTGCCGACGTACAGGACGCCACGGCACTGGCCCGGCTGATCGGCAAGGTCGAAGAACAACGCGCCAGCCATCGACTGAATCTGCGGCATCACCCGGCGCTGACGGGACTGATGAGCGACGATGACAAAGCCGCGATTCACGACCTGATTGGCGACTGGCTTACCGGCAAAACCCTGTCGGCCATCGACAGCCTGGCCAGCGAAGTAACGCCCCCATTCACCCGCCAGCAACTGGAACAGCAGCCTGCCGCCTGCCTGGAACGCCTGCTCGACACCCCCAAGGCGCGTGACCTGGGCCAGCGCCTGCTGCAGAAACTGCAATGGTATGGCGCGCGGCCCGATGAACTGACCGTGCCCGATATCGGCCTGCGTTTACTGCTCGAGGCGTTGTGTCTGTGGTACGAACTGCCCGGCGAAGGCAGCTCGACCGAAGTGGCCGGTTTTGCGCTGGAACAACGCGCTCACTACGGCGCCAGCTACGCTGGCATTCGCCGGGATTTTTTACAGCACCTGGAGGATTCTCACCGAACCTCGTCCCCGACCGAAAAACATCTGCTGGGATGGGTATGCCTGACGCAGTTCGGGCCGGAATTTCAAGTGCGCGACATTCCTGACGACCTGCCGTACGCCAGCTCGGTGGTTTGGG
The DNA here is from genome assembly GCF_000514195.1 of Pseudomonas sp. URIL14HWK12:I6. Taxonomy (NCBI): domain Bacteria; kingdom Pseudomonadati; phylum Pseudomonadota; class Gammaproteobacteria; order Pseudomonadales; family Pseudomonadaceae; genus Pseudomonas; species Pseudomonas sp. URIL14HWK12:I6. The sequence continues at coordinate 193,568 of NZ_AZVL01000009.1, read as the reverse complement.
TCAATTTCGTGCATGGCGTGCACCTCGCCCATGCCCTCGATCCACAGTTGCTGGAATATCTGAGCTTTCAGCAACTGGTCGATCTGCCGCTGCACAAAAGCGAAAACGCCAGCACCGACCTGCAAACCCTGATCGCCATGACCCGAGTGGCTGCCGCACAGACCTGGACACTGGCCACCGGAGCCCAGGCCGCAGCGAACGAGACATCCGGCGATGACGCTGCCCTGCAAGCGCTGGAAGACCACAAGAAGCAAATGAACGCAGCGATCCTGCAACTGGACATCGAGCCGCCACGGCGACTCGCCCTGGCAAAACAGCAACTGGACAAGGCGCTGGCCAACGAGCTGTACGATCACACGACGATTCGCCTCAAACGCCACCATCCTTCAACACCCAACCGTAGCCGACGCAGCATTATCGACACCCCGGATGTGGTATTGCCGACCTGGCCGTTGCTGGAGGTCTATGCCGCCGGCGGGTTGAGCAGCGACACACGCTGGTACGTCAGCAACGATGGCCGCAGTGCCAGCGAATGGATCAGCCTCAACGCAGCAGGCAAACTGCAAAGCGGTTTTGTCGATACCGGACATCCAGGCCGACGCCTTTCACGGTTTCCGAGCAACTGCACCTTGCCCGAGATCAGGCCCTTGTTCGAGCAGCAGTTCGATGACTATCTGAGCGAGACCCGCGAAGCCTATGAATACCTGATCAAGTCGCTGCTGGTCACACTGCCGTGGCCCGACCGCCGGGCACTGGAGCACGGCGAAGTGCGGATTCACAGCCTCAGGGATCCGACACGGCATATCGAAGCTCACCTGGAGACAGCGGAAAACATCCTGCCGTACCGGGCTCGCATGGGCTTCGTGTTGCAGGCGACGTATCAGGGCCCGCCACAATTCTACGAATGCCTGCCACGCGCCGGCATCCTTCGCAAACGCCCGGATCTGAATGACACACATGTGGGCGGCCTGTTATTGCCACCCCTGCCGCCCAAACGTGGACGGACCAAGGGCCAGAGCATCAGCCGCATCGTCGCCCGCCGCCTGCCGTTCGATCGAAAAGCACACTGGGACGGTTCGACACCTGCCCCCGACGCCAAATGCGTCGCGATCCTCGAACCGCTGGGCGACTCCCTCCCGGTATCGATGATCCCGGCGGCCCATCACGACAGTTCGCCGAACCTGACCTTCACCTCGCCGCGCACGGCGCACATCGCCTCGTTCATCGCGACCCGGTTGTTCTATGCCGATGAGCAGGCGCTGCGCAGTGAGGCCTGGGGTGATACCCGTTTCGAGCGCGACAGCCGCAAAAAGCACTGGACTCATGCCCTCAAGGGCTTCATCCCGTTCTGGGGCAGTCTCGAAGACCTGCAGTCGGACAGTCCGGGCAAACGCGCAATGGGCGTACTCGGCCTGCTCCTCGATATCGTCTCGTTCGCGATTCCCTTGGGCAAATTCGTCGCCGGCAGCATTCGCCTCGCGGCCGTGGCCGGGAAAATGGCGATTCGCGTCGCCCTGCCACGCATGGCGCAATTGTCGAAAAACCTGCTGGTTTCGAGCTTGAGAAACCTCAATCCGCTGGACGCTGCGCCTGCTTTGCTCAAGCTCGGCGGCCGAGGTGCGATCGGCGCAGTGCGGGCCGTGGCGCATCTGGAACACCGCGCGGTTGCACGTCTGAAAAGGCTGGCCGGCAGAAGCGCTGACTATGACCTGCTGCACAGTCTGCCCCAGGCACTGGATGCCGGGCGCTGGAAAGCGCTGAACCCTGCCGATCATCTGGCCGTGGTCAGAGGCATTGACGATGTGCCGGTGCGCAACGTCGGCGGCTCGCGGCATCACTTGCTCGATCCGCTGTCCGACCGCCCTTATGGGCCGCAGTTGCTCGCACACGAGCATGATTTTTCGCTGGGGCGTTCGCACTACCGCACCGTGAAAAAAACCGACGATCAGATCGATATCGAAGTAGCGCCGAACACCCGCGTCGAGCTTGTCCCCGAGGCTGGCGGACGCACCACGGTCTTGATCGATGATGTGCCCTATCGACTCGACGGCGATGAACTGCGCCGGGTCGAGCTGCTCGATGACAGTCAACACTGGACGCTGCTGCCGTGCCGGATCCGTCGCGCACCGGGCGCGGGCGACTGCCGCGTCAGCTACATCACCGCAGAACCCGCCCCGACGCCCGCCGTCGGCACGATCGACAAGGAAAAGGGTTACGCACCGTGGTTCGGCGAGCGGGTTTCGGAGCCGGCCATGCTGCCCCATCAAGACGGAATGTTCCTGGCGGTCGATGCCAGGCTTTATCAAATCATCGATAACCGCCCGAGGCTGTTCACCGGTGATCTGCGACTCCTTGGATTCCATCAAGGCAGGCTGGTACCAAGACAGCAGATTCAAGCCACGCTGCAGTTTCGCAAAGGCATTTATGCGCGGATAAAAACCGGCGGCAGCTATGACGGGATCAATGACTCACATCAGGTTGGTGCGGTGCTAATGCCGGCCATCGACGACTCGGCCTCCTACGTGTTCTTCCGAATCAACATCCAGGAGTACTACCTGGCCACCATCGCCAAGGGTAAAAAAGCGCCCGATCAATTGACCTTCAGGCGCCTGGCACCCGCCGAACTGGCCGACGGCACCCTCGGTGCTGAACTGCTGACCGTCTACACCGGCTCGCTACACGCCAACAACGTTGTGCGCATCCATGGCCTGGAATCGGTGCAGCGCGCGATGCACACCATGGAACAGATCGCGATCCCCATCGGCACCACGGCCATTCCTGCAAACAATATGAAATGGCTGAAGGTTGACACCAGCCCGGGCGAAGCACTGATGTTCGATCACTCGACACGGATGATCGTCACCCGTCTGCCCGAAGGCGCCGCCACCTGGGCGCGCAGCAAGGAAGCGCCGGAAGCCTTTCGGCAGAAAACCGCAGAGATTTTCGACACGTTGTTTCTGTCACCGACAATCAATCCGGCCAACAGCAACGCGGCCCTGCGCATCGACAGTGCCATGCAGAAACTGCACAACCTGTTGCCAGTGCGTGAGCGGCCGGTCAACGCACGTAACATCGCCTATGCCGAAGTCACCACGACCAGCGGCAAACGGGAGATCTACGTCAGCGTGTCCGGCGCGCAAGGCAGCACCCAGCGCCTGCCGCTGTTTCGCCACATGGGTGCCAATCACGTGCGGATCGGCGACACCACTTACATCAACATCGACTACAACCCAAGCTTCCCGCGCACCTCGCTGGAGGTCACCGAGCAAGGGCAACTGCTGGCCGTGCCGCTGACCATCAAGGAGCTGAAAACCTATCAGCCGACGCAGACCAGCCGGCCGACCTCGCTGGACAGCGAAAGCAAACTGATCAGCGTGCTACGTGAGAAATATCCCGACCCGACAGAGATCCGCGCGGTCGACATCGCGACGACCATGCGCCCGTGCGAATCCTGTTCGGTGGTGATGAAGCAGTTCGGCCATGACGGCGGCGAGGCGGCGTTGCAGGTGCTGTGGGGCTGATTACAGGCGCTGCAGGTGGCCGTAGAGCTTGGCGTAGAGGCCGCCATCGGCGATCAGTTGCTGGTGGTCGCCATCCTCGGCCACTTGCCCGCCATCGAACACCAGCACCCGATCCGCCTGCTTCACCGCCGACAGGCGATGGGCAATGATCAGCGTGGTGCGACCACTGAGGAAGCGTGCCATGGCCTGATGCAGGTTGTATTCGGTGGCAGCGTCGAGGGCCGAAGTGGCTTCGTCGAGAATCACCACTTTCGGCTCGGCGAGGATCATCCGCGCAATCGCCAGACGCTGGCGCTGACCGCCGGACAGACGCACGCCGGAGCGTCCGACGATGCTGTCGAGACCGTCCGGCAGCGCCCGGATGGTCGCCTCCAGCTGGGCGATTTCCAGCGCCTGCCAGCAGGCTTCGTCACTGCGGGTGCGGCCCATGGTCAAGTTGGCGCGGACGGTGTCGTTGAACAGCGCCGGATGCTGCAGCACCACCGCGACGTTTTCACGAATCAGCTCCAGACCGATTTCCTGCTGGGTCGAACCGCCGAAACGGATAGTCCCGGACAACGGCGTGTACAGCCCTAACAACAGTTGCACCAAAGTGCTTTTGCCGCCGCCGCTGGCGCCGACAATCGCGACTTTTTCACCGGGTGCGATGGACAGGTTCATCTGATCCACCACCAGCTCATCGCCGTAACCGAAGCTCAACCCCTGCACCTCAATGCCCACGGTTTCCCGGCCCTTGAACGGATCGACACCACCGGGATATTGCGGCTCGTCGGCCCGCGCCAGCAGTTCGTTGATCCGTGCCAGCGCCCCGCCCGCCGCGTAGTAGGCGTATTGCAGATTGAGCAGTTGTTCGACCGGACCGATCATGAACCACAGGTAGCTGAACACCGCGAGCATCTGGCCGATCGACAGGTCGGAGAACAGCACCGTGAGCATCGCCGCCGCGCGGAAGATGTCGATGCCGAACTGGAACAGCAGACCACTGGCGCGGTTCGACGCATCGGTCTTCCACTGCGAGTTGACCGCATAGTTACGCACTTCCTGCGCGCGCAAGCCGAGTCGCCCGAGGAAGAAACCCTGACGGTTGCCGGCGCGCACTTCCTGGATGGCATCGAGGGTTTCGCTCAGGGCCTGAGTGAAACGCGAGGTGCTGTCGTTCTCGAGTTTCTTCAGGTGCTTGACCCGTTTGCCCAGTTGCACCGTGGCGTAGATCACCAACGGGTTGAACAGCAGGATCAGCAGCGCCAGTTTCCAATGCATCCACATCAGGATGCTCGCGGTGCCGACCAGGGTCAGCATCGCCACCAGAAAACGGCTGAGGGTTTCGCCGACAAACTTGTCGAGAGTGTCGAGGTCAGTGACCAGATGCGTGGTCACGGTGCCGCTGCCGAGGCTTTCGTATTCGCCGAGGGAAATCCTTTTCAGGCGCTCGATCAGCCGCACGCGAATGCGGTAGACGATGTCCTTGGCCAGCCGCGCAAACAGCCGCGCCTGCAACACGCCAAAGCACAGGGCACTGCAACGCAGGGTCAGAGTGACCACCAGCATCAGGCCGATATAGCCCGCCGCCTGTTGCCACATCGACGGCAACACATGGTTCATGACTTTCAGCGCGGCATCGCCATGCCCGAGCAGGACTTCGTCCACCAGCAAGGGCAACAGCAACGGAATCGGCACACTGCACAGCGTCGCCAGCACGGCCACGCCGTTGGCGATCCACAGGGATTTTTTGTGATGCAGTGCCAGGCGCCGGACTTCTGCCCAGCTCAGCCGGTCGACACGCTTTACGGCTGGCGTGTCATCGGCCAGGTCAGGCACAGGCGGCGCGCTCCAGCCAGCGACCAAGCAGCGGCGAGAGTTCGCTGAGCGGTTGATAGCCGTTGGTCAACAGCGCCAGTTGGCCGTTGCGCTCGGCGAGCAGGGTCGGGAACCCGGCGATGCCCAGATCCTGCACCCAGCTGAAATCAGCCTGAGTCGCCTTGTGCTGATCGGCATGATCGAACAGCGCGGCAAACTCGATACGCGGTACGCCGGCCTGCTCGGCCAGCTCGACCAACACACTGGCCTGTGTGACATCGCGACCTTGCGCGTAAAACGCCTGCTGGATCAGGCCGACCAGTGTCCACGCGCAATCCGGCGCCAGGCTGCGCGCGGTAACGATCGCCCGACAGGCCGGCTCGGTGTCGTAGACGAAACCATCAGGTAGCGCACCGTCGAACTTGAACGGCTGGCCGGTAGCCTCAGTGACCGCTTGCCAGTGCTCGAGGATGTAGCGCCGCGTAGTCGGTTCCAGCGCCGCACCGCTACCGGTGCGCAACCCGCCGACCACCAGGTGCAACTCCACCCCGGCTGCCTGCGCCTGCTCGACCAATGCCTTGGCAACCGGAGCGAACCCCCAGCACCAGGAACACATCGGATCCATCACATAGAGCAGGCGCGCAGTCATGATCAGGCCTCGGTGGATGCTTGTTTATAGTTGTAGCCGATCGGGTGCGGCATGTTGCGCGCCTTAGCCAGTTCGATCTGCTTCTGCCGATCGATGGCGCTGCGGCGGGTTTTCTCGCTCAGCTTGTCCCAGCAATGCGGGCAACTGATCCCGGCCACGTAGTGCTCGGAGGCGCGATCTTCAACACTGACCGGTGTGCGGCAGGCATGACATTGATCGTAGTCGCCTTCGCTGAGGTCGTGACGCACGGTCACCCGGTTGTCGAACACGAAGCAGTCACCCTGCCACTTGGTTTCTTCCTGCGGCACCTCTTCGAGGTACTTCAGGATGCCGCCCTTGAGGTGGTAAACCTCTTCGAAACCCTCGCCCAGCATGTAGCTGGAGGCTTTCTCGCAGCGAATGCCGCCGGTGCAGAACATCGCGACTTTCTTGTGCACGGCCGGGTCGAAGTGTTCTTTGATGTAGTCGGGGAATTCGCGAAAACTGGTGGTTTTCGGATCGATGGCGCCTTCGAAGGTGCCGATCGCCACTTCGTAATCGTTGCGGGTGTCGATCAGCAGCACTTCCGGGTCGCTGATCAGCGCGTTCCAGTCCTGCGGTTCGACGTAGGTGCCGACCTTTTTGTTCGGGTCCACGCCTTCGACGCCGAGGGTGACGATCTCTTTTTTCAGCTTGACCTTGGTGCGGTAGAACGGCTGCTCGTCGCAGTACGACTCTTTGTGGTCGATGTCGATCATGCGCGGGTCGTTCTTCAGCCAGGCGAGCAGGCCGTCGATGCCTTCGCGGCTGCCGGACACGGTGCCGTTGATGCCTTCTTCGGCGATCAGCAGGGTGCCTTTGATGCCATTGTCGACCATCGCTTGCAGCAGGGGCTCGCGCAGGTCAACGTAATCTTCGAGGGTGACGAACTTATACAGTGCCGCCACGACAATCGGTTGTGTCATGGGTATTTCTCCAGGTGGCTACCCTCGCAAAGGGTGAACCGGATTCAAAAAAAACGCGCCGGGTGAGCGGCGCGTTGCGGATTCTAGCAAAAACACGGTGGATTTAGGATCTGTCAAAACTACTGTGGTGAGGGGATTTATCCCCGATCGGCTGCGCAGCAGTCGTAAATCCTGAGAATGCGGTTTAACGGTTGTAAATGGATTGAATGGTTTCAGGGCTACTTCGTAGCCCATCGGGGATAAATCCCCTCACCACAAAAGCCCCTGCCACAACTGCATCCAATATCAGTGTTTGCTACCGCCGGCACAGGTCGGCGACGCCGGGGCGGCGCCGACTTCTGCCCATTCCTGCGGGGTGTAGGTGTGCAGCGCCAACGCATGGAACTCGCCCATCAGCTCGCCAAGCGTGCCGTAGACTTTCTGGTGGCGCTTGACCCGGTTCAGGCCTTCGAACTGCGCGCTGACCACCACTGCCTTGAAGTGCGTCTGTAACCCGCGACTGTGCATGTGGCTTTCGTCCAGCACTTGCAGATGCTCAGGCTGCAGCAGGCCCAGCGTCGATTCGATGCGTTGTTGCATGCTCATCACGAACTCCGCTTACTTCTTCTTGGCCGGCGCAGCGCCTTTCGGTGCCAGCTCGTTGGTCATGTCGTCGAGCAGCTTGTTGACGACAGGCACGGCGCTTTCCAGCTTGGCCTGAGTCATCTGGGCCGATTGCTGGGTCAACTGCGGCATTTTTTCCAGGACTTTCTTGCCCAGTGGCGACTGGTAGAACGCGACCAGGTCTTTGAGCTCCGATTCGCTGAAGTTGCTGGTGTAGAGCTTGACCATGTCAGGCTTGAGCTTGTTCCAGCCGATGGCCTGGTCCAGGGCGGCGTTGGCCTTGGCCTGGTAGGTTTCCAGTACGGCTTTCTTGGATTCCGGGGCTTTGGTCTGTTCAAAACGCTGAGCGAACATTTGCTGCACTTGCATGTACACCGGAGTGCCCAGCTTGTCAGCGTGCGCCAGGGTCAGGAAAGCTTCAGCACTGGCGTTGTGGCTGGCGGTATCGGCAAGCACCTGGCCGCTGGCGCAAACCAGTGCAACCGCGGTGCAGATGGCACGAAGACGAGTCATCGAGTTTCCTTTTCAGCTAGGCGAGGTAAAACCCCAAGGGCGACCATTCTGCGCCTAAAAAACCTCGTGGCTCAACCCCCGAGCCTTGCCGCGCTTGATTGGCCGGGTTTTACCGGTCAACAATCGGTTCGAGGGAACCACCTGGGCCTGACCGGGCCTAAACTGCGCAAACGAACCAACAGGAGTGTGCACGATGAGCCGTATCGAAACCGACAGCCTGGGCCAGATCGAAGTCCCGGACGACGCCTACTGGGGTGCTCAGACGCAACGCTCGCTGATCAACTTCGCCATTGGTCAGGAACGCATGCCGCTGCCGGTACTGCACGCCCTGGCCCTGATCAAGAAAGCCGCCGCCCGGGTCAACGACCGCAACGGCGACCTGCCCGCCGACATCGCCCGCCTGATCGAACAAGCCGCCGACGAAGTCCTCGACGGCCAGCACGACGACCAGTTTCCGCTGGTGGTCTGGCAGACCGGCAGCGGCACCCAGAGCAACATGAACGTCAACGAAGTGATCGCCGGTCGCGCAAACGAACTGGCCGGCAACCCGCGCGGCGGCAAGACGCCGGTGCACCCCAACGATCACGTCAACCGCTCGCAAAGCTCCAACGACTGCTTCCCCACCGCCATGAGCATCGCCACCGCCAAAGCCGTGCAGGAGCAATTGCTGCCGGCGATCGCCGAGCTGTCTGGCGGCCTGGCCGAATTGGCCGCGCGCCACATGAAACTGGTGAAGACCGGTCGCACGCACATGATGGACGCGACGCCGATCACCTTCGGTCAGGAATTGTCGGGCTTTATAGCGCAGCTGGATTACGCCGAACGGGCGATCCGCGCCGCGCTGCCGGCGGTGTGTGAGCTGGCGCAGGGCGGCACGGCGGTCGGCACCGGTCTGAATTCGCCGCACGGCTTTGGCGAAGCGATTGCTGCTGAGCTCGCCGCGCTGTCCGGCCTGCCGTTCGTCACCGCGCCGAACAAGTTTGCCGCACTGGCCGGGCATGAGCCGCTGACCAGCCTGTCCGGCGCCTTGAAGACCCTCGCCGTGGCGCTGATGAAAATCGCCAACGACCTGCGCCTGCTCGGCTCCGGCCCTCGCGCAGGCTTTGCCGAAGTCAAGCTGCCGGCGAACGAACCGGGCAGTTCGATCATGCCCGGCAAGGTCAACCCTACCCAGTGCGAAGCGCTGTCGATGCTGGCCTGCCAGGTGTTGGGCAACGATGTCACCATCGGCATCGCCGCCAGTCAGGGTCACCTGCAACTGAACGTCTACAAACCGGTGATCATCCACAACGTGTTGCAATCGATCCGCCTGCTCGCCGACGGCTGCAGCAACTTCCAGCAGCACTGCATCGCGGGTCTTGAACCCGACGCCGAAGTCATGGCCAAACACCTGGAACGCGGCCTGATGCTGGTGACAGCGCTGAACCCGCACATCGGTTACGACAAGTCGGCGGAAATCGCCAAGAAGGCTTACGGTGAGGGCCTGACCTTGCGCGAGGCGGCGCTGCAGCTGGGGTATCTGACCGATGAAGAGTTCGATGCCTGGGTGCGGCCGGAGAACATGATTGAGGCTGGCGCCAAGGGCTGATTCCTGTAGCGCCTGACAGGCCGCCTTCGCGAGCAAGCCCGCTCCCACATTTTGATCGGTGTACGCCGTACCAATGTGGGAGCGGGCTTGCTCGCGAAGAACGATAACGCGGTCTAACTGGCTGCAATCCGCATCCGCCGCGCCTTCAACCCGGCAATCAACGACGGCCCCAACGCCACCAGCGCCGAACCCAGCACCACCAGCACCGCCCCGCCATAACCCAGCCCATTGATCTGCTCGGCATGCACATATTCCGGCCACACCCCGGCGGCAATCGCTACCGCGCCAAAGGTCACCAACGGCGTGATCGCCAGCGTCGCACTGACCCGCGAGGCCTCCCAGTGCGCCAGTGCTTCAGCAAAGGCACCGTAGGCAATCAGCGTGTTCATGCAGCACGCCAGCAACAGCCAACCCTGCACCGGGCTCAGTTCCAGTGCTTCGAGCGGATGCACCCACGGTGTCAGCAACAGCGCGCAGAACAGGTAGATCACCATCATCACCTGCAACGAATTCCACACCGTGAGCAATTGCTTCTGCCCCAGTGCGTAGAAGGTCCAGACTGTCGAGGCCAGCAGCACCAGCAACACGCCGGCGGTGTAGTCCGACAATGAGGTGAGCAGTTCAGCCAGACGCTGATTGAAGAACAGCACAAAGCCGATCAGCAGCACCGCCAGGCCAATGCCCTGACCGATGCTGAAGCGCTCCTTGAACACAAACAGGCTGGTGATCAGCAACATGATCGGCCCCATCTGCACCACCAACTGCGCGGTGCCGGGGCTGAGCAGGTTAAGGCCCATCAGGTACAGCACGTAGTTGCCCACCAGCCCGAGCACCGCCATCAGCACCAGCCAGCCGCCTCGAGGACCGAGCACCTGGCGGCTCGGCAGGCGGCGCGTGGCCACCAGGTAGATGAACAGGCAGCCGCCCGACACCAACAGGCGAAACCAGGTCACGGTGATCGGATCCATCACCAGCAGCACCTGTTTGAGTTTGATCGGCAGGATGCCCCACAAAAACGCCGTCAGCAGCGCCAGGAACAAACCGTAGACCCAGCGACCGGATGAAATGTGCATGCGAACCCCAATGCCTGCTGACAAGAGCGGTCATTCTAGGCCCGCCGACAGACGCAACACAGGGACAGTTCGGGCCAGGCCGCGAATGAAACTGTGCAGGTCGCAGCATTAAATTGACGCTTTGCCGTTGATCGGCTGACGAGGCACGCCAAGTGCTTCAGGCATAAGCTGATTGGATCCCTGCAACGAATCGCCCAAGGAGCCCCGATCATGTACGGAATGCGCGCCGATGACAGCGCCCCCGCCACGCACTTTCGCAGCGACCGGTTGTGTCGGGTCAATGGCGAACTGTTTTTCAGCACGCGGGAGAACACCCTTGAGGGGCCGTTCGCTTCCCCGGAGAAGGCTGAGCAGGAAATAAAAGCGTATATCGCGCGGATGCAGCTTCTGGATTCCAACCGGTAAATCCGGTCGATCTCTTCGCGAGCAGGCTCGCTCCCACAGGTGAATGCATTCCAATGTGGGAGCGAGCCTGCTCGCGAAAGCGGTAGATCAACCACCCCACCTTCCAGGGTTCAGCGCACCGCCTCAAACAACCCCGTCGCCCCCATCCCGCCCCCCACGCACATGGTCACGATGCCGTAACGCAAATTACGCCGCTGCAACTCGCGCACCAGATGCCCGACCTGCCGCGACCCGGTCATGCCGAACGGGTGGCCGATAGAAATCGAGCCGCCGTTGACGTTGTATTTGTCGTTGTCGATTTCCAACCGGTCCCGGGCATACAGGCATTGCGAAGCAAACGCCTCGTTGAGTTCCCACAGATCAATGTCCGCCACCTGCAAGCCTTTGGCCTTGAGCAGTTTCGGCACCGAGAACACCGGGCCGATGCCCATCTCGTCCGGCTCGCAACCGGCGACGGTGAAACCACGGAAAAACGCCTTCGGCTTGAGCCCCAGTTGCAGGGCTTTTTCCAGGCTCATCACCAGGGTCATCGACGCGCCGTCGGACAACTGCGATGAGTTGCCGGCCGTCACTGAACCGTCCTCGGCAAACACCGGTTTCAGCCCGGCGAGACTTTCGTAAGTGGTGTCCGGGCGATTGCAATCGTCGTGATCGACGATGCCATCGAGGATCTGCACCTCACCACTGTTCTTGTCCTCGACCCGGTACTTGACCGTCATCGGCACGATTTCATCATTGAACAGCCCGGCCGCCTGCGCCTGAGCAGTGCGCAACTGGCTTTGCAGCGCGTAACGATCCTGCGCCTCGCGGCTGACGTCATAACGGCGCGCAACCACTTCAGCGGTCTGGCCCATGGTGTAGTAGATGCCTGGCACCTGCTGCTTGAGCAGCGGATTGATCAGGTGATCGGTGTTGACGCTTTTCAGGGTCAGGCTGATCGACTCGACGCCACCGGCGACGATGATGTCACTGCAACCGGAAGCAATCTGGTTGGCGGCAATCGCAATCGCCTGCAAACCCGAGGAGCAAAAACGGTTGAGGGTCATGCCGGCCACATGGGTGCCCAGCCGCGAGAGCACCGCCACGTTGCGGCCGATGTTGTAACCCTGCGCGCCCTCGTTGGAGCCGGCGCCGACAATGCAGTCCTCGACGCTGGCCGGGTCGATGTCATTGCGCGACAGCAGCGCGTTGACGCAATGGGCCGCCATGTCGTCGGGACGGGTCTGGTTGAACTTGCCGCGAAAGGACTTGGCCAGGCCGGTCCGCACGCTGTCGACGATCACCACTTCACGCATGGCATACCTCAATTGTTGTTGTCGGAGGAGAGTGAACCGAGCATAAGTCCACCTCACCGCCGACCGCGACAATCATTCACCCCGCGTATGCGGGTCCATCGGCTCAGTCCTTGTGTTTTTTCGCGCGTTTGTCGGACTTCGCGAAAGCTTCCTCAAGCGCTCGGTTAATCGTGCGCAAGACCTTGACCCGGGCCCAGCGTTTGTCATTGGCCTCGACCAGCGTCCACGGCGAAATCTCGGTGCTGGTGCGGTCGACCATGTCGCCCACGGCGGCGCGGTAGGCGTCCCACTTGTCGCGGTTGCGCCAGTCGTCCTCGGTGATCTTGAAGCGCTTGAATGGAATCTGCTCCCGGGCCTGGAAGCGCTCCATCTGCGTGTCCTTGTCGATCGCCAGCCAGAACTTGACGACGATGACCCCGGCGTCAGCGATCTGCTCTTCGAAATCGTTGATCTCGCTGTAAGCCCGCAGCCAGTCGGCCGGGCTGCAGAAGCCCTCGACCCGCTCCACCAGCACCCGGCCATACCAGGAGCGGTCGAACACGGTGAACTTGCCCCGCGCCGGCAAATGCCGCCAGAAGCGCCACAGATACGGCTGCGCGCGCTCCTCTTCAGTGGGCGCGGCAATCGGCACGATGCTGTACTGACGCGGATCGAGCGCCGCCGCGACCCGACGAATCGCCCCGCCCTTGCCCGCCGCATCGTTGCCTTCGAACACCGCCACCAATGCATGGCGGCGCATGCGCTTGTCACGCATCAGCCCGGACAGCCGCGCCTGCTCGGTGATCAGTTGTTCCTCGTAGTCCTTCTTTTCCAGTCGCTGGTTCAGGTCGAGGCTGTCGAGCAGGTTGAGTTGATCGACCGCCGTGCCCAACGGGGCGGCGTTGACCTCTTCGGTATGCACCTCTGGACGCTTGAGCGCATTCTGCAGGCCCTCCAGCAGGATTTTGCCGACGGCGAGACTGCGATAATTGGCGTCCATGCCTTCGATGATGTGCCATGGCGCGTAGTCGCGGCTGGTGCGGCGCAACACACGCTCGCCGTATTTGACGAACTTGTCGTAGGTCTGCGATTGCTGCCAGTCCAGCGGGCTGATGCGCCAGCTGTGCAGCGGGTCGTCGGCCAGCGCCTTGAGCCGCGCTTTCATCTGCTTCTTGGACAGGTGGAACCAGAACTTGAAGATCAGCGCGCCTTCATCGCAGAGCATTTTTTCCAGACGCTCGGCGGCGTTGATCGCCTGGTCCAGGCGTGGATCCTTGAACAGACCGTGGACCCGCCCTTGAAGCATCTGGCTGTACCAGTTGCCAAAGAAAACCCCCATCCGTCCCTTGGCCGGGAGCATCCGCCAGTAACGCCAGGCCGGTGGATGCGCCAGCTCTTCATCGGTCTGCTGATCGAAGGTGCGCACTTCGATCAGGCGCGGGTCCATCCACTCGTTGAGCAACTTGACGGTCTCGCCCTTGCCGGCGCCCTCGATGCCGTTGATCAGAATGATCACCGGAAAACGCTTCTGCTGCTGCAACTCGAACTGCGCTTCCAGCAGTGCTTCACGCAAGGCAGGTACAGCCGCGTCGTAAGTCTCTTTGTCGATGGCATGGCCGATTTCGGCGGATTCAAACATGGGGACGGCTCCTTCCAGGATTCAGCAAGACTAGCGGATTGGGCATGGGCGCGGCGGAGAAATTCCGCTCCTTTTGGCTTCAAGAAAAACTCTGTGGTGAGGGGATTTATCCCCGATGGGCAGCGCAGCGGCCCCAAAGCCATTCAACGCCAGATGCACGCTGGTAGCGGGATTGCGACTGCTACGCAGCCGATCGGGGATAAATCACCTCGCCACAGGTTGCTCTGATCCGCGCCCAAATCGTTAATTGTCTTCGAGGCTGCACAGCCAGGCCTTGCCATGGATCAAGCACCCTCCGCCCGATCAGCTAGAATGGCCGCCTTGTCGTTGCCGAGCCTGCCATGAAACCTGTATTGCCCCACGCCCAACTCGACTGGGATGACCAGGGACGCCCACGTTCGCGGGTGTTCGATGATGTGTATTTTTCCGACCAGTCGGGGCTGGATGAAACCCGTTACGTGTTCCTCGAACAGAACCGTCTGGCCGAGCGCTTTGCCGCGCTGCCGGCGCACGGGCGGCTGGTGATCGGCGAAACCGGCTTCGGCACCGGGCTGAATTTCCTTTGCGCCTGGCAGTTGTTCGAACAGCACGCGGTGGCCGGTGCGCGGCTGCATTTCGTCAGCGTCGAAAAATACCCGTTGAGCCCGGCCGATCTGCAACGGGCGCTGGCCTTGTGGCCGGAGCTCAAGCCACTGGCCGATCAACTGCTGACGCAGTACGTGGCGATCCATCAGGGCTTTCAGCGGATCATTCTCGGCAATGGCCGGGTGACGCTGACGCTGCTGATCGGCGATGCGCTGGAGCAACTGCCGCAACTCGATGCGAGGATTGATGCATGGTTTCTCGACGGTTTCGCCCCGGCAAAAAACCCCGACATGTGGACCGCTGAATTGTTCGTCGAACTGGCGCGACTGGCGGCGCCGGGCTCGACCATCAGCACCTTCACCAGCACCGGTTGGGTGCGGCGTCTGCTCAATGCGGCCGGGTTCAAAATGAAACGCACGCCGGGCATCGGCCACAAGTGGGAGATCCTGCGCGGCGAGTTTCTCGGCTGGCCGCAGGACGTCGCGCCACCGCTGCCGGACAAACCGTGGTTCGCCCGCCCTGCCCCGCTGACCGGCGAGCGTCGGGCGCTGGTGATCGGCGCCGGGCTGGCCGGTTGTGCGACCGCTGCCAGCCTCGCCGCGCGCGGTTGGCACGTCAGTCTGCTGGAGCGTCACGAGGCCGTGGCGCAGGAGGCGTCGGGCAATCCGCAGGGCGTGCTGTACCTGAGGTTATCAGCCCACGGCACCGCGTTGTCGCAACTGATCGTCAGCGGCTTCGGCTACACCCGCCGCCTGCTGGAAACCCTGCAACGCGGCACCGACTGGGACGATTGCGGCGTGCTGCAACTGGCTTTCAATGCCAAGGAAACCGAGCGTCAGGCGCAACTGGCCGCGGCATTCCCGGAAGATCTGGTGCACTGGCTCAATCAACCGCAAGCCGAAATCCAAGCCGGGATTGCGCTGGCACACGGCGGGCTGTTCTACCCCGAAGGGGGCTGGGTGCATCCGCCGGCGCTGTGCCAGGCACAAGCCGCGCAAGCGAACATCGAACTGCTCAAGCATCACGATGCGCTGGAACTGCGCAAGGTCGAAGGTCAGTGGCAAGCCCTCGACGGCGAGCGCGTGCTCGCCAGCGCGCCGGTGGTGATATTGGCCGGCGCGGCGGAGATCAAACGCTTTGCGCAAAGCGCCGAGTTGCCGCTCAAGCGCATTCGCGGGCAAATCACGCGCCTGCCGCAAACCACCGAGAGCCAGACACTGCGCACCGTGGTCTGCGCCGAAGGTTATGTCGCGCCGACACGCTTGGGCGAACACACGCTGGGTGCGAGTTTCGACTTCAACAGCGATGACTTGACGCCGACCACCGCCGAACACCTGGGCAATCTGGCGATGCTCGAGGAAATCTCCGGCGATCTGGTGGCGCGTTTGCACATCAATGACCTGCCCCGGGAAACCCTGGAGGGACGCGCCGCATTCCGCTGCACCAGTCCCGACTATCTGCCGATCGTCGGCCCCCTCGCCGACCGCGAAGCCTTCACTCAGGCCTACGCCGCGTTGAGCAAGGACGCGCGACAAGTGCCGGACATCGCCTGCCCGTGGCTCGATGGCCTGTACGTCAACAGTGGCCACGGTTCACGCGGGCTGATCACCGCGCCGCTGTCTGGCGAACTGCTCGCGGCGTGGCTGGACAACGAGCCGCTGCCACTGCCCAGAAGTGTCGCCGAAGCCTGCCACCCCAACCGTTTCGCGCTGCGCACGTTGATTCGCGGCAAATGAAAAATCGCGACTGGCCGCTGGTCAGTCGCCCCCTCTTATAACTCATCGTTCTAAAACTCCCACATCTGCAGCGGGTCAGTTTCTGAGTACCGGCCATTTTGGCCTGACTTGAATGACCCCTCCCCAACGGAAAAACCGGTAAGGACTTTATGTGCGGATTAGCTGGCGAGTTACGTTTTGATCATCAACCTGCAGACCTTGCAGCGGTAGAGCGAATCACCCATCACCTGGCCCCTCGCGGCCCCGATGCGTGGGGCTTCCATGCCCAAGGGCCGATTGCCCTGGGCCATCGTCGCCTGAAAATCATGGACCTGTCGGACGGCTCGGCGCAGCCGATGATCGACAGCCAGCTCGGTTTGTCCCTGGCCTTCAACGGCGCGATCTACAACTTCCCGGAACTGCGCGCCGAACTCGAAACACTCGGCTACGCCTTCTATTCCGGTGGCGACACCGAAGTGCTGCTCAAGGGCTACCACGCCTGGGGCGAAGCGTTGCTGCCGAAACTCAACGGCATGTTCGCGTTTGCCATCTGGGAGCGCGATGCCCAGCGCCTGTTCATCGCTCGCGACCGTCTCGGCGTCAAGCCTTTGTACCTGTCGCGCACCGGCCAGCGTTTGCGCTTTGCCTCGGCCCTGCCGGCGCTGCTCAAGGGCGGCGACATCAACCCGATCCTCGATCCGGTGGCGCTCAACCACTATCTGAATTTCCACGCGGTGGTGCCCGCTCCACGCACCTTGCTCGCGGGCATCGAAAAGCTGCCGCCAGCGACCTGGATGCGCGTCGAAGCCGATGGCCGCACCGAGCAGAAAACCTGGTGGACCCTGCCCTACGGCCCACATGACGACGAGAAAAACCTGACCCTCGAAGACTGGCGCGACCGCGTGCTCGACAGCACCCGCGAGGCCGTGGCAATCCGTCAACGCGCAGCGGTGGATGTCGGCGTGCTGCTTTCCGGCGGTGTCGATTCGAGCATGCTCGTCGGCCTGCTGCGAGAAGTCGGGGTGGAGAACCTGTCGACCTTTTCCATCGGTTTCCAAGATGCCGGCGGCGAGCGTGGCGATGAATTTCAGTATTCCGACCTGATCGCCAAACACTACGGCACGCAGCATCATCAATTGCGCATCGACGAAAAAGAGATCATCGAGCAACTGCCTGCTGCGTTCCGTGCGATGAGCGAGCCGATGGTCAGCCACGACTGCATCGCCTTCTACCTGTTGTCGCGCGAAGTGGCCAAGCACTGCAAAGTGGTGCAAAGCGGCCAGGGTGCGGACGAGTTGTTCGCCGGTTATCACTGGTACCCGCAAGTCGACGGTGCGGCGGATCCATACGCAGCCTATCGCGCGGCGTTCTTCGACCGCAGCTACGACGACTACGCCGCCACCGTGCAACCGAAATGGCTGACCGCGAATGACGCGGCAGGCGACTTCGTCAAGCAACACTTCGCCCAACCCGGCGCCGATGCCGCGGTCGATAAAGCGCTGCGTCTGGACAGCACGGTGATGCTGGTGGATGACCCGGTCAAACGTGTCGACAACATGACCATGGCCTGGGGCCTGGAGGCTCGCACGCCGTTTCTCGACTATCGCCTGGTGGAACTCTCGGCGCGGATTCCCGGCCAGTTCAAGCTGCCGGACGGCGGCAAACAGGTACTCAAAGAAGCTGCACGTCTGGTGATTCCAAGCGAAGTGATCGACCGCAAGAAAGGCTATTTCCCGGTGCCGGGCCTCAAGCACTTGCAAGGCGACACCCTGAACTGGGTGCGTGAACTGCTGCTGGATCCGAGCCAGGATCGTGGCCTGTTCAACCCGGCCATGCTCGACAAATTGCTGACTGATCCGCAAGGCCAACTGACGCCATTGCGCGGCTCGAAACTGTGGCAACTGGCGGCCCTGAACCTGTGGCTCAGTGAACAAGGAATCTGATTGATGAAACCTCACGCCACAGCGATCAATCAGCGCCTGATACGCGGTCAGACACCGTCGTATGAACGCTTGCAGGCGCGTCTGGCCGAAGACGGCAGCGAACTCGGCGCCGACCCCATCGCCGTACATTGCGGTTGGGGCCGGCTGCTGATCGGCCACACTTTCCCTGACCCGGCGACGCTGGCGCAGGAACTGCTCAACGAGCAGCCCGGCGAACGCGATATCGCCCTTTATGTCGCCGCACCGCAGCAGATTCTCGGGCTGGAACCGACGCAACTGTTTCTCGACCCATCCGATACTCTGCGCCTGTGGTTCAGCGATTACCGCCAGGCCACCCGCGTGTTTCGCGGCTTCCGCATTCGCCGCGCGCAAAGCGAAGCGGACTGGCAGGCAATCAATCTGCTGTATCAGGCACGCGGCATGTTGCCGATCGATGCGACACGGCTGACCCCGCATCATCAGGGCGGTCCGGTGTACTGGCTGGCCGAAGATGAAGATAGCGGCGCGGTGATCGGCAGCGTCATGGGCCTCAATCACCAGAAAGCCTTCAACGATCCGGAACATGGCAGCAGTCTGTGGTGCCTGGCGGTGGATCCGCAGTGCTCGCGGCCGGGCGTCGGTGAAGTGCTGGTGCGGCACTTGATCGAACACTTTATGAGTCGCGGCCTGAGTTATCTGGATCTGTCGGTGCTGCATGACAACCGTCAGGCCAAAAATCTTTACGCCAAGCTCGGTTTTCGCAACCTCTCGACCTTCGCCATCAAGCGCAAGAACGGCATTAATCAGACGCTGTTCCTCGGGCCCGGGCCGGAAGCCAACTTCAACCCTTATGCGCGGATCATCGTCGAGGAAGCGCACCGGCGCGGCATCGATGTGCAAGTGGACGATGCCGAAGCCGGGCTGTTCACCCTCAGCCATGGCGGGCGCCGGGTACGTTGCCGCGAATCGTTGAGCGACCTGACCAGCGCGATCAGCATGAGTCTGTGTCAGGACAAAAGCCTGACCCACAAAGTGTTGAAAGGCGCCGGACTGAAGCTGCCTTCGCAGCAACTGGCGGGCAACGCCGACGACAACCTGGCGTTTCTTGACGAGCATCAGCGTGTGGTGGTCAAGCCGCTCGACGGTGAACAAGGCCAGGGCGTGGCGGTGGATCTACAGAGCATCGAAGAGGTGCAGCAGGCCATCGAAGCCGCCAAGCGTTTCGACAGCCGCGTACTGCTGGAAAGCTTCCACGAAGGCCTCGACCTGCGGATTCTGGTGATCGGTTTTGAAGTGGTGGCGGCAGCGATTCGTCGTCCCGCCGAGGTGGTCGGTGACGGCCATCATTCGATCGGTGCATTGATCGAGGCGCAGAGCCGGCGTCGGCAAGCGGCTACCAGTGGCGAGAGCAAGATCCCGCTGGATCACGAAACCCAACGCACCCTGCACGCGGCCGGGTATGACTACAGCAGCATCCTGCCGGCGGGCGAGCACCTGTTCGTCCGTCGCACGGCCAATCTGCACACCGGTGGCACGCTGGAAGATGTCACCGCAATCCTGCACCCGACCCTGGTCGATGCCGCCGTCCGCGCAGCGCGGGCGCTGGATATTCCGATGGTTGGCCTCGACTTGATGGTGCCGGCGGCGGATCAGTCCGAGTACGTGTTTATCGAAGCCAATGAACGCGCCGGCCTGGCCAATCACGAGCCGCAGCCGACGGCGGAGCGGTTTGTCGATCTGTTGTTTCCGCACAGTCAGCCGGCTGTTTCTTGATTCCGAGGTGTCTGGACTGACGCCTTCGCGAGCAGGCTCGCTCCCACAGGGGAACTCATCCAAATGTGGGAGCGAGCCTGCTCGCGAAGGGGCCGAATCAGGCACCACAAATCCCTTCTCATCGAAACCATCGATGCGCCTCAACTCATCAGGAGTTTCCATGACCACACAAATCCCTGAACCGGATCTGAACTACCTGCAAAAAGTCCTGCTGGAAATGCTCGCCATTCCCAGCCCTACCGGGTTCACCGACACCATCGTGCGCTACGTCGCCGAGCGTCTGGAAGAACTTGGCATCCCGTTCGAAATGACCCGTCGCGGCACCATTCGCGCCACCCTCAAGGGCAAGAAAAACAGCCCTGACCGCGCTGTCTCCGCGCACCTCGACACCATCGGCGCCGCCGTGCGTGCGGTGAAAGACAATGGCCGTCTGACCCTGGCCCCGGTCGGTTGCTGGTCGAGCCGGTTTGCCGAGGGCAGCAGGGTCAGCCTGTTCACCGATAATGGCGTGATACGCGGCAGCGTGTTGCCGCTGATGGCCTCCGGGCACGCGTTTAACACTGCCGTAGACGAGATGCCGATCAGCTGGGATCACGTCGAGCTGCGTCTGGATGCCTACTGCGCGACCAAGGCCGATTGCGACTCGCTGGGCATCAGCGTCGGCGACGTGGTGGCGTTCGACCCGCTGCCGGAGTTCACCGACAGCGGTCACATCAGTGCCCGACACCTCGACGACAAGGCCGGGGTTGCGGCGTTGCTCGCTGCGCTCAAAGCCATCGTCGAGAGCGGTCAGGAATTGATGATCGACTGTCACCCGCTGTTCACCATCACCGAGGAAACCGGCAGCGGTGCGGCGGCAGCCTTGCCGTGGGATGTCAGCGAGTTCGTCGGCATCGACATCGCGCCGGTCGCGCCGGGCCAGCACTCCAGCGAACACGCGGTGAGCGTGGCAATGCAAGATTCCGGCGGGCCTTACGACTATCACCTGTCGCGGCATTTGTTGCGCCTGGCCGGGGAAAACGAACTGCCGGTACGGCGCGACCTGTTCCGCTATTACTTCAGCGACGCGCATTCGGCGGTGACTGCCGGGCACGATATCCGCACCGCCCTGCTGGCCTTCGGCTGTGATGCGACCCATGGTTATGAACGTACGCACATCGACAGTCTGGCGGCGCTCAGTCGT
Source organism: Pseudomonas sp. URIL14HWK12:I6 (assembly GCF_000514195.1). Lineage (NCBI taxonomy): Bacteria > Pseudomonadati > Pseudomonadota > Gammaproteobacteria > Pseudomonadales > Pseudomonadaceae > Pseudomonas > Pseudomonas sp. URIL14HWK12:I6. The sequence continues at coordinate 172,384 of NZ_AZVL01000009.1, read as the reverse complement.
TTGCTCGGGGCGTACATTCTGAGTCCGCCGGTATTTGCCAGCGATGCGGCGCCGGCCAATGCTTCGCTGGATCGCTTCAGTCACCAGATCGAACATGAGACACAGATGGAGAGCGATACGCGAGTGCCGTCGGTGGACAGTCTGGTGGGGCAGCGTTCCGACAGTTGATCCGGGATTCTGTGGTGGCTGGACTGACCCCATCGCTGGCAAGCCAGCTCCCACAGTTTTCGAGGTGGATCACCTGTTTGTGTACATCAACAAACTCTGTGGGAGCTGGCTTGCCAGCGATGGGGCCAGACCCGCCCACACAAAACTGGCAGCCAGCCACCAATCGCCGTAGCATCCCGCCATTGATTTAGCCGAGGTGCCCATGCTGATTCCCTACGACGCTCTTGAAGTCGACACCCTCACCCGCCTGATCGAGGACTTCGTCACCCGCGACGGCACCGACAACGGTGATGACACACCGCTGGAAACCCGCGTGCTGCGCGTGCGCCAGGCGCTGACCAAAGGCCAGGCGCTGATCGTCTTCGACCCGGAAAGCGAACAATGCCAGTTGATGCTCAAACACGATGTGCCCAAGCATCTGTTCGACTAGCGGACCTTTTCGGTGACCTGTTTGCGCTGGATCCGCTGATAGACTTCAGAACGGTGCACATTGACCTTCTGCGGCGCCTCGACACCAAAGCGCACGCTGGAGCCGTTGACTGACAACACGCGCACGGAAATGTCGTCACCGATGGAAATCAACTCGCCCACTACACGGCTGAGTACAAGCATGGAATTTATCCTTCAGGGTTAGCCAGCCCTGAAGATGCGCGGTGGGCGCCCGCTCGACAATGCACGCAGAGCAATTCAGTCTTGCCCTACACCCACAAGCGCCGCGCCCGTCAGACGTTTCCTGCAAATCGCTAAACAGTCTCGCCTCAAGCCGCGGAAAATCGCGGCCCGAACAGAATCACGCTCGCGCCGATCACGCACAGCGCCACGCCGATCCAGTCCGAACCCAAAGGGCGAACGCGCTCGACCACCGCCAGCCAGCCGATCGACGCGACGATGTAGATCCCGCCATAGGCGGCATAGGCGCGCCCGGCATAAGCCGCTTCGACGCGGGTCAACAACAGCGCGAACAGGGTCAGGCTGAGCAGCGCCGGGATCACCCACAAGGCACTTTTGCCCTGACGCAGCCACATGAAAAAGGCGAAACAACCGGCGATTTCAAACAGCGCCGCGAGGAAGAACCACAGGTAATTGAGCATTGATGCGTCTCGACAGGGTGACCATTGCGGCCACCCTAACGACGCAACATCCTCGGGGCAAGTTCAGCCGTTGGTTTGTCTGGCCTTGGCGCGCATTTTATCGGCCATGGTGGTCATTTCGTTGTAGATCAGTTGCGGGTTCTTCTGTTTGATCGCCCAGGCCATGCGCCCCTGCTCGTGCGGCAGGATCATGAATTCGCCGGCGGCCACTTGCTGGTAGATATAGTCTGCAATGTCGGCAGCCGTGATCGGCGAACTTTCCAGCAACTTGCCGACCTGGGCTTTCATGGCCGGGGTCGGACCACGGAACGAGTCGAGCAAGTTGGTCTGGAAGAACGACGGGCAGACCACATGCACGCTGACTTCCTGCTGCGCCAGTTCGATCAGCAAACTTTCCGACAGCGCCACTACACCGGCTTTGGCCACGTTGTAGTTGCTCATCGCCGGGCCCTGCATCAGTGCAGCCATCGAAGCGATGTTGATGATCTTGCCTCTGCTCTGCTCCAGCAGCGGCAGGAACGCCTTGCAGCCCTTGACCACCCCCATCAGGTTGATCGCGATCTGCCAGTCCCAATCCTCCAGCGACAGCTCGCTGAAGAACCCGCCGGACGCCACACCGGCGTTGTTGACGATGACATCGATACCGCCGAGCTTCACTTCGCAAGCCTGGGCAAACGCGGTGAGCTGGCTGTAGTCACGCACATCGCAACGTTGGGTGAAACCGTCACCACCGGCCTCGCGCACCCGCTTCAGGGTTTCCTGCAGGCCAGGTTCGCTGACGTCGGACAAGGCCAGCTGCCAGCCTTCACGCGCCCAGCGCAGCGCGATTTCGCGACCCAAACCTGAGCCCGCACCCGTGATCATCATGCGATTTTGCATAGCAGACAGCCTTGTTGTTCCGTAGGAGATGCACGGAGTGTAGCGAAGGAACACTGGCCACCCACGCTCCATCAGATTGCTGAATACAGGATCAAAAGATCGCAGCCTTCGGCAGCGCCTACATGGATTCGGGCAAGAGTTGGCAAGTGAAACGAGGCGGCGATTTTTTTGCTGCAAAGGAAATAAGCGAGTAATCCAAATACATTAAAAAAACATTGAATTTTCTTTCATCCGCACCGGTCGGAATTTGTAAGCCGTCTGGAATTAGTTAGCCTCCAGTCGCCCTTGAACACCAAGTCTTCTCGAACGCTATAAACAAGGAAATCGACATGGGCACAATTCTTATCATTATCCTGATCCTGTTGCTGATCGGTGGTCTGCCGGTCTTCCCGCACTCCAGAAGTTGGGGTTATGGTCCTTCGGGCATTATCGGCGTGGTGTTGGTGGTGCTGTTGGTCTTGCTGTTACTTGGCAGGATATAAAACCCCAAGACAAAAAAAAGAGGCCCTCAGGGGCCTCTTTTTTATGCAGCGGTTTTATCAGTCCGGCTTGCCGTTGATCACACCGGCAGTGTTGTCCATCAGACTCTTGGTCGCCGTTTGCAGGAACGCTTCCAGCTTGAGCTTCAGTTCGGCGGTACGCGGTGCGTCCGGAATGATCTCGGCAGAAGGGTTCGCGCCCAGTTGGTACTGGTAGATCTTCGGCGCCATTTCCTTCTCTTTCGGCAGCACCAGGATCTGGTCGGCAGTGACGATGGCGGTGGTCTGCTCGCTGCCCGACGGCTTGATCACACCGAAACCGGTGTCGCCGGCCGGCAGGTTGAGCAGGTCACGCCCCCAGCACTGATGACGCACTTCGCCACCCAGACGACCCATGATGGTCGGCACGATGTCGATCTGCGTACCCACGGTGTGGTCACGGGTGCCGAATTTTTCCTGAATGCCCGGGGCGATCATCAGCATCGGCACGTTGAAGCGGCCCAGGTCCATTTCGGTGATCTGGCGTTCGTTGCCGAAACCGTGGTCGCCGACGATCACGAACAGGGTTTCCTTGAAGTACGGCTCTTTACGCGCCTTCTCGAAGAACTGACCCAGTGCCCAGTCGGCGTAACGCATGGCAGTCAGGTGTTCGTTGAGGCTGCCACGATCGGTCACGCGCTCGACCGGCAATGGCGTCGGCAAGGCGTACGGCGTGTGGTTGGACAGGGTTTGCAGCAGCGCGTAGAACGGCTTGCCGTTTTCCCGTGCCTTCAGCTCCTGCAGACCACGGTCGAACATGTCCTGGTCGGACACGCCCCAGGTCGGATCGGAGAACACCGGATTGACGAAGTCGTTACGGCCAACGAAGTTGGTCATGCCCTGGTTACTGAAGAAGCCCGACTGGTTGTCCCAGGCGAAGTCGCCGTTGTAGACATACACGTCGTCATACTTGCGCGCGCTGAGCAGCTGCGGCAGACCGGACAGCTTGTGGCTGCCTTCCGGGGTCTGCATCAGGTATTCGAAACCCGGCAGGTTCGGGAAGCACGCCATGGTCGCAAACATGCCCTGGTGGGTATGGGTGCCGTTGGAGAAGAAGCGGTCGAACAGCAGGCCTTCCTTCGACAGTTTGTCGAGGTAAGGTGTGATGTTGCCCGGTGCGCCCAGGGCGCCGACCGAGTGACCAGCCATGCTTTCCATCAGGATCACGACTACGTTCTTGATCGGCAGGGTCTTGTCGGCCGGCGGCGTGTAGTCACGACGCACGGCAGCGATGTCGGCATCGACCAGTTTGTCGTCCGGCATCACCAGCATCTCGCGCACCACTTTCTGCGCCTGTTCCTGCGGCAGGGTGGCTTTCCAGATGTTATCGCGGTCCTCGCCCATGCGGTCCTTGGCGGCGGCGATCAGCGACAGCGTGCCGTTGAGGCCGAGCTGGTTGGCGAAGTTCGATTCGGTGGTGTACACGTCACCCCAACGCAGCGGCGGGCCCTGACGCAGGGTGCCACGGGCCGCCACGACGCAGATCAGCAGGCAGACCACGAACACCGCCAGGCGGGTGTACCACGGCGCCACCTGACGGGTGCCGACGTTGCCGCCGCTGAACGGGCCGCGTGGACGGGTCGCACGGTCGGCGCCCTTGAAGGCCAGGGTCAGGATCACGGTGCCGATGACCCACGCCAGCAGGTAACGCACTACCGGGAAACCGTACCAGAGCATGCTCATCACGGTTTTCGGGTCTTCTTTCACGTACTGGAACACCAGGCCATTGAGGCGCTGGTGGAACTCGCGGTAGAAGTCCATTTCCATCAGGCCGAGGAACAGCGCGATGCTGGACGCCACGGTCAGCCACAGGCGGAAGAAGCCACGCGCAGCCATCGCCCGGGCACTGAACAGCGCCAGCACCAGCGGAACGCAGACGTAGACCACCAGGCGCAGGTCGAAACGCAGGCCGTTGGCGAAGGCTTCGAGGAAGGTCGAAGCCGGGGTATCGAGGATCATCTCGCGGTTGTAGACCAGCAGCGCGAGGCGCAGCACGGAAAACATCACCATCATGACCAGGGCACACAGCAGCGTGTAGGCCAGATGCGATTTGACGGTCGGTTGCAGCAGGCGAGTGGAAGATCGCTGCTGATTCAGGGCGTCCGGGTTTGCCATGTCGTTTTAGGACCCATTGGAAGTTGAAGTTGCAAAATACAGCGGCGCCATGCCCTCTTTTGGCCATTCCAGGCCCCGGGGCGTGCGCGGTGCGCAAATGTTGCACGATCAACGGCAGCATTGCCATTGATTACTGCCCTACTGCCCGACTCTTTCATATAAGCATTCGGGCGGGGACAAGCTGAATTGCGCGGGCGAATTGTCTGGAACACTTTGTGAAAATTTCGTCCAACGCATATCTGGAAACACAATATAACGACAAAATAAAACGCCCCGATTCGGTCGGGGCGTTTTGCTGTCAGCGCGAAAAATTACTTCTCGGCGCGTTCTTTCAGGGCTTTCAGCGTATTGAACGGCGCATCGACCACGAACTTGTTGGCAATCATGCTTGGCACGCTGCCACCGGGTTCGGTGTGCACCTGATAGGTCACTTCGACTTGATCACCTTTGGGTACGAACTTCCAGAACCCTTTGACCTGAGCGACACGGACAAAGCCTTTCTCTTCGGGAAGGTACTTCGGCACGCCTTCGAGGTTGCGGGTCAGGCTGCCATCGGCGCCCTCAACGGTGGTGATGTGCAACACCGAATCACGTGGGGTCACTGGCCACGGCGTATTGAACTGGGTGTAGGTCCAGCTCTGATCGCCCTCGTGCTTGAGCAGTTTCTGGGTTTTGCATTCGTGAATCCAGGCGCAGGCTCCGGCCACGTCTTCCTGCAAGGCACGCAGTTTGGCAACGGTGGTCTTCATCAGGGCAACACCCTGATAGGACTTGTAATCGGAACCCGGCACTTCGGCCAGCGAGACCTTGATCCCGTCCTGTTCCTTGGCGACCTTCCAGTCTTCGGCCTGAGCCATCGAAGTAGCCAGCACAGCGGTCAAACCACACAACACAGCGATACGATGCAGCGAACCCATAGTCTTATTCCTTATTGTTGAAGTTCCGTTCGTTTGACACATCACGCCGCCGTCATCTGCTCCCACCAGCCGATCAACCTGATCGCTTCTTCCGAGCTGCTGCCGCAGACTTCGACATCGGCGGCGAATCCTGAACAGACCGCCGGACGCTCCGGCTGGCCGAAAATGCTGCACAGGTTTTCGACCGAGAGTTGCACGCAACGTTCGCCGGCAGGTTTGCCGTTGGGCATGCCCGGAATGGCAGAGCTGATGGACGGGGCAATGCAGCAAGCGCCACAGCCTTCACGGCATTTCATGACGAGCAAGTCCTCGCGACGGGCAATGTGTTAAAGAGACACGAACAGAGTAACCGCTAAAACGGTTGTTTCAAATTCCCTGCACCGGGGTTTTTACCGATAACTGAATGTGACCGACCAGTCTCCGACAAAGCGTCTGGTCTGCGGGTCACGGGTCGATTGAATTTATTGCTTGAACTCGAAATCCAGCGCTGCGCCTTCGACTTCGCGGCGCTCTTCGTTGCGCAGCTGCAACTGCATTTCATTGCTGAGCAGGCGGCCATTGAGCTGGAAGCCGCTGTTCTTCTCGCCAAACATCTGCGGCAGGATCGCGTCGTGTTTGGGCATCGGCACGGTACCGGCAGGTTTGAGCTGCTGGACCATGTCTTTGGGCAGGCTCAGGTCCAGCTTGGCCGGCGGCAGTCTGGTTTTAGCCACTTCACTGGCCGGTTTTGACTTGGAGGCAATCGGGGGACGCTTCTTCACCGGGGCCGCTTTCTTCTGCGGGGCTTTCTTCGTCTGAGCTTTCTTGTCCGCAACGGCTTTGTTGCTGGCCGTTTTACTCGCCGGAGCTGACGCCGCAGGCTTTTCCTGAACGGCGGCTGCCATGACACCGGGCGCATGGCCCATCGTCAACACACCAAGCAAAATCCAGGCAGCAGGCAAAATCGCTTTCATGAGCCCCACAACACTAACGGCAGAGGGCCATATGCTCGCCTGTTGAGCGTCACAAGACAAGCGCGGTGCGCCACTCGTTCAGAAACCGCCTGCGGTTTCCTGACACAGTTGAGTCGCCAGCAAACCGAGGGTCATCAGCGCCCTTTCCGCCTCGCGATTCCACGGCGTGCCGCAGTTCAGGCGGATGCAGTGGTTGAACTGCTCGGTATTACTGAAGATCAGCCCCGGCGCAATACTGATGCCCTGCTGCAAGGCGCGGACATGCAATTCCTGGGTATTGACCCTGCCCGGCAGACTCACCCAGAGGATGAAACCGCCCGTGGGCCGGGTCATTTGCGTGCCTTCGGGGAAGTACTGCTGCACCGCCAGCTGAAATGCGCTGAGGTTTTTTCGGTATTCCTGGCGGATGTACCGTAAATGCCGGTCATAACCGCCATTTTCCAGATAAGCGGCAATCGCCATTTGCGTGACGCTGCACGCCGAATGCGTGGTGAAGGTCTGCAGACGCTGAATTTCCTGCTGATACTTGCCGGCGATCATCCAGCCGACGCGCACACCCGGCGACAACGTCTTGGAAAAGCTCGAGCAGTAGATCACCCGATCCAGTCGATCGTAGGCCTTGAGGGCTTTGGTGCGGCCCTGTTCGAACATCAACTCGCCATAGATGTCGTCTTCGACGATCTGGATATCGAAGTCCGAAGCCAGGCGCAGCAGTTGTTTCTGCCGCTCTTCCGGCATGGTGCCGCCCAAGGGATTGCTCAGGCGAGTGGTCAGAACCAAGGCTTTGATCGACCATTGGTTCGCCGCCAGTTGCAAGGCTTCGAGGCTCATGCCGGTGGCCGGATCGCTGGGGATCTCGATCACTTTCAGGCCCAGCAGGTCGGCCAGTTGCAGTAGACCGTAATAGGTTGGCGATTCGGCGGCGATCAGGTCGCCCGGACGGGTCAGCACCCGCAGCGACATCTGCAGCGCATCGACACACCCGTGGGTGATCACCACTTCTGAAGGATCGACGACGACCCCGGCATCGCGCATGCGGATCGCCACTTGCCGACGCAGCGGTTCGAAACCCGGGCTGAACATGTAACTGAACGCGCGCGGACTATGGAATCGGGTGACCTTGGCCAGTTGTTGATGCAGCGCGCGCACCGGGAGGTAATCGACACTCGGCACCGCAGCGCCCAACGGGAACACCCCTTCGCGCCGCGATTCGACCAACACTTGCTGAATGATGCTGGCGCGGGTGACCAGTCCTGGCCGCTCGACCCGGGCGATGTCCGGGGTCGGCGCTGTCAGTGCCGGGGTCTGGTGCACGTAGTAACCGGACTGCGGCCGTGCACGGATCAGGCCCTGATCTTCGAGGTTGGCGTAAGCCTGCAACACCGTTGCATGGCTGACATTGAGCTGCGAACTCATCTTGCGCACCGACGGCACGCGTTCTCCGGGCTGATAGACACCGCGCCGGATGTCTTCCGCCAGCTGTTGAGCAATACGTTGGTAGAGCAAGAGGTTGGTCATGACGCAGCACTCGATTTCACGGGCATTTTATTCTTGTGTGAAACAATACCGGAACAGTTTAGAAGTGTACTGGGACAGTTGCCACCATAGTCGACCGTACAGTGCAGTGTCAGCTACAACTGTACGGATTTGCGCGCTATTCGACAGACGTAAAAAAGCCCGGCGCTGCATGACAGGCCGGGCTTTCCAGAGACGCAGCCCTCAGCGGGCGGCGCCGAGCTGGCCTTTTTCGTCGGAGAACACAATTTCCACCCGACGGTTCTGTGCCCGCCCGCGCTCGGAAGCGTTGACGTCCACCGGGTATTCGTCGCCGTAACCTTCGACCTGAATCCGCTTGTCCTCGATACCCAGGTCCATCAGCACATCGGCCACCGCCTGCGCACGATCACGCGACAGCTTGAGGTTTTCCTGCTTGCCGCCGGTGCTGTCGGTGTAGCCCTCGATGCGCACCACGCGTTTCGGGTTGAGCTGCAGAAACTGCACGATCTTCAGCACTACACGGTTGGCCGAGTTCTTCAGCTCCGCTTCGCCGGTGTCGAACAGCACGTCGCCCAAGGTCATGACCAGGCCGCGATCGGTTTGCGTGGTGGCCAGCGCGACGATCTGCTCCTCGAGCCACTTGCCCTGCTGCTGCACGCTCAGCAGTTTGGACTCGCGCAGGGCCAGTTGCAGGCGCTGGCGTTCCAGCTCGAGCTTCGCCGCGCGCTCTTCGTTGAGCACCAGATTGGTGTGTTCGCGGGCGATTTCGCTATAGCGCTGACTCAGGTAGGCGTAATGCACCACGTCCGAGCCACTGCCCCAATAGGTCGACAGGCGATCGGCACGGGCCAGCGACTCACCGGCGCGGATCACATCCTTGGGCGCGATACGCAGCACGTTGGAATCTTCCTTGACCTTCTGGAAATCACTGCCGGCCTGTTGCAATGCGGCCTCACCGTGTTGACCGGCGCAACCATAGAGGCTCGCGCAACCGGCCAGAAGCAAACCGCCGAGGGCTTTGGACTTGAGGCTCATTGGGCATCTCCCAGTTGCTTGCGCAGACGGATGATGCGGGTGTTGAGCACGTTCAGTTGCTCTTCGCTCTTTTGCGTCAGCACCTTGGCTTCGGCCAGACGTGCATCCAGCTCGGCCTGTTCGGCGCGCATGCGGGCGTTCTTGAAGGACTCGTCGGTCATGTTGCCCTTGGCCCGGTTGAACTTGTCTTCGGCCAGTTTCATTTCCGGCATTTCATCGGCGGTCGCACCGACAGCCTTGGCCTGGGTGATGGCCTGCTCGGTCAGGCGCATTTGCTCATTGGGTGCCGGATCGTTGGCGCAGCCGGCCAGGGCCAGAACGGCCATGGCCGCGAAAAGAGGTCGAATACTCACTAAGAATCCCTACTGTTTTGGGGCACTGACAGGTGGCTGCGGCTGTTGCTGCTGAGCCTTCCAGCGCTCGATGTTGCGTTGCAGCGCGGCTTCGGTCAGTCCGGACGCGGGCAATTCTGTCATCTTTTTAGCGAGCTGTCCGCGCAACCACGGATCGTTGCAGGCCGAGTTGTGCGAAACCGCGAGGAACAGTCCCGGTCGGTCGATCGGTTGCTCGAACGCCAGCAGATCATTGGCCATGCCCAATGCCTGCGCGGCGGCCATGCCCGAGTAGCGACCGGCGAGTACGTATTCCACTTCACCCAGCAGAAGTTTCTGAAAGGCCTGAGTGAGGTTTGTCGTCCGCGTCAGGGTCAGATTCTGCTCGGCGAAAGTGCCGAATGCCTGGGTCATTCGAGACTTTTCCGACAACCCGCCAGTGTGCCCGTGCAAATCCCTGGCTTCGCTGTAGACCAGCGTCGAGCCTTTGCGCGTCCACACCAGATAGTCGTTTTCCAGCAACGGTGGATAGATGTAATCGAGGTTTTCCAGTTCGTTGAACATCAGCGGCGTGTCGGCCAGCATGTCCATGCGTCCGCTGCGCACTTCATCAAGCGCCTGCGCGCGTTTGCCGGCGTAGAGCAGCTCGACCTTGATCCCCAGATCCTTGGCCACTTGCTGCAACAGGTCGGCACTGGCGCCGATCAAGTGCTTGGGATTCTGTGGATCCTGCCACAGGTACGGCGGCGCATCCGGGCTGCCGGTGACGACAAGGCGCTCGCATTTGCCGGCGGCCGCAGCCATCCCCGGTAACAGGATCAATCCCAATAACAACCCGCGGCGCAGATCCATGGCAAAACACTCCCACGCAAATTCGAGACAAAAAAAGCCCGACCATAAGGCCGGGCTCTTTATAAGTGAAGCTGCCGGATTAGACCAGCTTCTCCAGCTCAGGTACCGCTTCGAACAGATCCGCCACCAGACCGTAATCGGCCACCTGGAAGATTGGCGCTTCTTCATCCTTGTTGATCGCGACGATCACTTTGGAGTCTTTCATGCCGGCCAAATGCTGGATCGCGCCGGAGATACCGACCGCGATATACAGCTGTGGCGCAACGATCTTGCCGGTCTGACCGACCTGCATGTCGTTCGGTACGAAACCTGCGTCGACCGCGGCGCGCGAAGCACCCACGGCAGCCCCCAGCTTGTCGGCCAGAGCGTACAGGTGTTTGAAGTTGTCACCGTTCTGCATGCCGCGGCCGCCGGAAACGACGATCTTGGCAGCGGTCAGCTCAGGACGATCGGACTTGGCCAGTTCTTCGCTGACGAAGCTGGAAGTGCCGGCGTCGTGCGCAGCAGCAACCGCTTCAACAGCCGCCGAACCACCTTCAGCGGCAACCGGGTCGAAACCGGTGGCACGCACGGTGATCACTTTGATCGCAGCGGTCGATTGCACGGTAGCGATAGCGTTACCGGCGTAGATCGGACGCTTGAAGGTGTCGGCGCTTTCTACCGAGATGATCTCGGAGATCTGGTCAACGTCCAGCGCAGCGGCAACGCGCGGCAGGATGTTTTTGCCGTTGGACGTGGCGGCAGCCAGGATGTGGCTGTAGCCCTTGCCCAGCTCTGCAACCAGCGGCGCAACGTTTTCCGGCAGCTGATGCGCGTAAGCGGCATTGTCAGCGTTCAGGACTTTGCTTACGCCAGCGATTTTCGCAGCGGCTTCAGCCACGGCGCCAGCGCCCTGACCTGCAACCAGCACGTGAATGTCGCCACCGATTTTGGCAGCAGCAGCCACGGTGTTCAGTGTGGCCGGGGCCAGCACCTTGTTGTCGTGTTCGGCGATTACCAAGATAGTCATGATTAGATTACCTTCGCTTCGTTTTTCAGTTTCTCGACCAGTTCAGCCACCGACTTGACCTTGATGCCTGCGCTGCGTGCAGCCGGCGCTTCGACTTTCAGGGTCTTGTTGGTGGAGGCGGTGGAAACGCCCAAAGCGTCCGGAGTCAGCACTTCGAGAGGCTTCTTCTTGGCTTTCATGATGTTTGGCAGAGACGCGTAGCGCGGCTCGTTCAAACGCAGGTCGGTGGTGACGATCGCTGGCAGTTTCAGGGAAACGGTCTGCGCGCCGCCGTCGATTTCGCGGGTCACGGCAACGCTGTCGCCGGAGACTTCGACTTTCGAGGCGAAAGTGCCCTGACCGTAGCCGCTCAGTGCAGCGAGCATCTGGCCGGTCTGGTTGTTGTCGCTGTCGATCGCCTGTTTGCCCAGGATCACCAGTTGAGGCTGTTCCTTGTCGACCACAGCCTTGAGCAGCTTGGCCACGGCCAGCGAAGTCAGGTCTTCAGCGGATTCGACGAGGATGGCGCGGTCGGCACCCAGAGCCAGTGCGGTACGCAGCTGTTCCTGAGCGGTGGACGGGCCGATGGAGACGACGACGATTTCAGTCGCAACACCTTTCTCTTTCAGGCGTACGGCTTCTTCCACTGCGATTTCGCAGAACGGGTTCATCGACATCTTGACGTTGGCGAGGTCTACGCCGGAATTGTCCGCCTTGACGCGGACCTTGACGTTGTAATCCACAACGCGTTTGACAGCTACAAGAACCTTCATGGATTCCTCGTTACTCTCCGGTGAAAAGAAAGTCGCCTAGGCGAACCTGGCGGTTGATGCTCATCGGGCACAAGGGCACCTCTAAAAACGCCGGCTGGTGGCGATGACCGTTCGTCAGTGGTGACCAACAAGTCATTGAATCGCACGGTGTGTAAACTGCGCGCCGGACTGCGCTGCGCATCACCTTGAACTGCCTGTGCCCTGTCTTTAGAGGTGCTCTTGAAACCGCCAGTCTGCCTACGGCGAGCGCAAAACCGCCCGTATCTTGACCGGAACGCCTATTCCGGTCAATACGGCAAAATGGCCGTTCATAAGCCGCGCTTCTTTGATTTCTCTGGGCTGGAGCCGATTCAAACAAACGTTTGTATTGGACGCTCGGAGTGGTGTAGATATAATGCGCCGCCTAGAGAGAAAGGTGGTTTACCCATTATTACCCTTGACGTTAACGTAAAGGCAATAACGGATGCGACACCGAACCTCCAAATTAGAAAAAAAACTGTTGAGCCTTGAGTAGGAGATAGCCTGTGGAACGCGAATACATGGAATTCGACGTGGTCATCGTCGGTGCCGGCCCCGCTGGCCTGTCCGCCGCCTGCCGTCTGAAGCAGAAGGCCGCCGAAGCCGGTAAGGAAATCAGCGTCTGCGTGGTCGAAAAAGGCTCCGAAGTCGGCGCACACATCCTTTCCGGTGCCGTGTTCGAACCACGTGCTCTGAACGAACTGTTCCCGGACTGGAAAGAACTCGGCGCCCCGCTGAACACTCCGGTCACCCGCGATGACATTTTCGTGCTGAAAAACGCCGACAGTGCGCAGAAAATTCCTGACTTCTTTGTGCCCAAGACCATGCACAACGAAGGCAACTATATTATTTCCCTCGGCAACCTGTGCCGCTGGCTGGCCCAGCAGGCCGAGAACCTCGGCGTGGAAATCTACCCGGGCTTCGCCGCTCAGGAAGCGCTGATCGACGAAAACGGCATCGTGCGCGGGATCATCACCGGTGATCTGGGCGTCGACCGCGAAGGCAACCCGAAAGAAGGCCTGTACACCCCGGGCATGGAACTGCGTGGCAAGTACACGCTGTTCGCCGAGGGCTGCCGTGGTCACATCGGCAAGCAGCTGATCAAGCGCTACAACCTCGACAGCGATGCCGACGCCCAGCACTACGGCATCGGCCTGAAGGAAATCTGGGAAATCGACCCGGCCAAACACCAGCCAGGTCTGGTGGTGCACACCGCCGGTTGGCCGCTGGACATCATGGGCACCGAAAATACCGGTGGCTCGTTCCTCTATCACCTGGAAAACAACCAGGTAGTGGTCGGTCTGATCGTTGACCTGTCCTACAGCAACACTTACCTGTCGCCGTTCGACGAGTTCCAGCGCCTCAAGCATCACCCGGTGCTGGCTCAGTACCTGGAAGGCGGCAAGCGCGTCAGCTACGGCGCCCGTGCGATCTGCAAAGGTGGCCTGAACTCGCTGCCGAAAATGGTCTTCAAGGGCGGCGCGCTGATCGGTTGCGACCTCGGCACCCTGAACTTCGCCAAGATCAAAGGCAGCCACACTGCGATGAAGTCCGGCATGCTCGCCGCTGAATCGGTGGCCGACGCGCTGTTCGCCGAAAAGGATGGCACCGAAGAGCTGACCACTTACGTCGACGCTTTCAAGAAGAGCTGGCTCTACGACGAACTGTTCGCCAGCCGTAACTTCGGCCCGGCGATCCACAAGTTCGGCGCGATCGTCGGCGGTGGTTTCAACTGGCTGGACCAGAACATCTTCGGCGGCAAACTGCCGTTCACCCTGCACGACACCAAGCCGGACTACGCTTGCCTGAAACTGGCGGCCGACTGCAAGAAGATCGACTATCCGAAGCCGGACGGCAAACTCAGCTTCGACAAACTGAGCTCGGTGTTCATCTCCGGTACCAACCACGAAGAAGAACAACCGTGCCACCTGAAGCTGACCGACCCGAGCATCCCGATCAGCAAGAACCTGCCGCTGTACGACGAACCGGCGCAGCGCTACTGCCCGGCCGGCGTCTACGAAGTGATCACCAAGGAAGACGGCGAAAAACGCTTCCAGATCAACGCCCAGAACTGCGTGCACTGCAAGACCTGTGACATCAAGGACCCTTCGCAGAACATCACCTGGGTCACGCCGGAAGGCGCTGGCGGCCCGACTTACCCGAACATGTAAGGCGTATCGCTGAACAACGAGGCTCCCGAAACGGGGGCCTTTTTGTTGCCCAAAATTCCTCTGACACCACAAAACAACTGTGGGAGCGGGCTTGCTCGCGAATGCGGTGTGTCATTCAGCCCATTCATTGACTGATACACCGCATTCGCGAGCAAGCCCGCTCCCACAAGGGATCTTAATCGACTCAGGCAACGCGTTCGTCGCCAGGGCTACGCTCGAAGTAGCGCTTGTACTCGCGACTGAACTGCGACGTACTCTGATACCCCACCCGATGCGCCACCTGCGCCACGCCCAGCCCTTCGGCGACCAGCAAGGTCTGCGCCTTGAGCAGGCGTAAACGCTTCAGATACTGCACCGGTGACAACAGCGTGCTGCGCTTGAAGTGCTCGTGAAAGGACGACACGCTCATGTTGGCGCACCCGGCCAATGTCTCGACATTCAGCGGCTCGGTGTAATGCGCATGCAGGTGACTGATCGACGCCGCCACCCGGGCGAACTGCCCCTGCTGTTCCACCAGCGCGCGCAACACATCGGCCTGTGGCCCGCGCAGCGCGGTGAACAGCAATTCACGCACCCGCGCCGGCCCGAGAATCTGCCGCTCCAGCGGATCGTGCAGACAGCGCAGCAAGCGTTCGACGCAGCCACGCATGTCATCGTCAAGCACCACCGAGGTCATCGACTCCGGCGTTTGCGCCGGAATATGCCGCCCCGGCGCCAGCCCCATGGCCAGCACCAGCTCGCCGAGCAGCACCCGGTCGATGGCCACCGACACCCCCAGCAACGGCGCATCCGGCAAGGCAAAGGTTTCGCACTCGAACGGCACCGGCAGCGCCTGAATCAGGTAATGCCCGGCGCCATATTCCATGGTGCGCGGGCCGAGGAACGCCAGTTTGCTGCCCTGGGCGATGATCATCAGGCTCGGCTCATAAATGTGCGGGCCACGCGCCACGTCGCAACTGGCGCGCAACACCTGCACGCCGGGCAGCCCGGTCTGGCTGTAACCATCGCAAAGCGCCAGCGGCTCGATCAGCGAAACCAGCGTGGCATTGGCATCAAGGTGACGGGTCAACTGCATCGGAGGGGTCTTCAAAAAAGTCACGGAAAAAGGCATGCAAGCATCATCGCAGATCCTTTTGCCAATGCGCTTACCCAGACCTGCATGCCGGAGGATTAGGCATGAGACCCGGAGGAATCGTCATGGCCGCAGCGGCAGACGGCGCCCAAAATGCGCCACCTCACCTGTCACTGCTTCTGCGAGGTTTCTTATGTACACCGCTATCGGTTATGCCGCTCAATCGGCCACCACTCCCCTCGCCCCGATGAAATTCGAACGCCGCAGCCCACGCGCTGACGACGTGGCGATCGAGATCCTGTACTGCGGCGTTTGCCACTCCGACATCCACCAGGCGCGCAACGAATGGGGCATCGCGGTTTATCCGTTGATGCCCGGCCATGAGATCGTCGGCAAAGTCACCGCCGTTGGTGCGAACGTCACTCAACATAAAGTCGGCGATCTGGTCGGTGTCGGTTGCATGGTCGACTCCTGCCGCACCTGCGCCGCCTGCCAGCAGAACCTCGAGCAATACTGCCTCGAAGGCCCGACCATGACCTACGCCACCCCGGACCGGGTCGATGGCAGCAACACCATGGGCGGCTATTCGGACAGCATCGTGGTCAGCGAGCACTTCGTCGTGCGCATCCCGGAGAAACTCGACCTGGCCAGCGCCGCGCCGATCCTCTGCGCCGGCATCACCACCTATTCGCCGCTCAAGCACTACGGGGTCAAGGCCGGCGACAAGGTCGGAATTCTTGGCATGGGCGGCCTCGGCCACATGGGCATCAAGTTCGCCAAGGCGATGGGCGCGGAAGTCACGCTGTTCACCCGTTCGGCGAGCAAGGCCGAGGAAGGTCGTCGGCAGGGCGCCGATCACGTGATCGTCTCCACCGATGCCGAGCAGATGGCCGCCGCTGCAGGCCGGTTCGACTTCCTGCTGGACACCATTCCGGTGCAGCATGATCTCAACCCGTACCTGCAAACCCTGCGCTTTGATGGCGTGCATATCCTGGTCGGCCTGATCGAACCGATCGACCCGCCGGTGCATGCTGCCAACCTGGTGCTGGGCCGCCGCGTGCTGGCCGGTTCGCTGATCGGCGGCATCGCTGAAACCCAGGAAGTGCTGGATTTCTGCGCCGAGCACAACATCACCTGCGACATCGAAATGCTCGACATCCGCCAGATCAACGAGGCTTACGCGCGGATGATCGCCGGTGATGTGAAGTACCGCTTCGTGATCGACATGGCGACGTTGAAGCTTTAAACCTTCAGACCGAGTTCTGCCGACAGCCGGGCTGTGACCCCTTTGATCAGGGGGATCAGCTCGGCCATTTTTTCCAGCGGCATGTACGGCACGGTGCTGGCGATACTGATCGCCGCCACAATGCGCTTGCTCGCATCACGAATCGGCGCCGCCACACAGCGGATCGACGGCTCGTTGTCTTCCAGATCGAAGGCGTAGCCGCCGGCTACGTACTCGGCCATGCGCTGCTCAAGCTGTTCCCACGACTGCTGCGGATGCTGCGGCCAGAACTGACTCTTCCCACCCGCCGGCAGGCTGATGTCGTACAGGCGCTGCCAATCCTGTGGCGCATCATCGAGCATCAACGCCTTGCCGATCCCGGTGCGCGCCAATGGCATCCGGTGGCCGACCCGCGAGCGCATTTCCGGGCCGTTACGCCCCGGATTCTTCAGCAGGTACAACACCTCGTCGCCTTCACGAATGCCCAGGTGCACGGTGTCGCCGGTCAGCGCCGACAACTCGTCCAGATACGGCCCGGCCAGACTCACCAGCGGCAACTCTTCGCGCGCCTGAAACCCCAGCTCGATCAGCTTCGGCCCCAGCAGATAGCCGATTTGTGGCACCACGCGCAGATAGCGCTCGTCGACCAGGCAACTGGCCAGACGATGGGTGGTGCTGCGCGTGGTGCCGATCAGCCGGGCGATCTCTTTCAGATCGCGGGCGCCACTGGCCACCGCCTGCACCACACCCAGGCCGCGAAGCAGCGTCTGGGTGCCGGTGGGTGCGGCGTCCTTGGTTTTTTCCGGGGCGTCTTCCTGCATATCCAGCCTTTACCGTTGAGCGAGGGAACGGGCGGCATTATGGTCGCCCGACGCTGACCACTACAACTCGATACGTTCGACCTTGCCCACCAGCAGCACGTAGGACAATGCACCGATCAGCGCCAGCACCGCGATGTAGGTGATCGCCGGGGCGAACGAATCACCGCTGGCGAGGAAACCGATGACAATCGGCGTGGCAATCGCCGACAGGTTGCCGATGAAGTTGAACACCCCGCCGGTCAGCCCCAGCAACCGCGCCGGAGCGAGGGTCGAGACCAGCGACCAGGTGATCGAGGCCAGACCGTTGCCGAAAAAGGCCAACGCCAGGAAGGCGATCACCAGCGGCGTCGATTCAACGAAATTGGCGCCGATGATCGAGGTGGAAATCAGCAGCCCGCCAATGATCGGTAGCTTGCGCGCAAAACCCACGCTGCAGCCACGGCGGATCAACAGGTCGGAAAAGAATCCCGAGCACAGCACGCCGACAAAGGCCGCGAGAAACGGCAGCGATGCCAACAGGCCGGACTTGATGAAGTCCATGCCGCGATATTTCACCAGGTAGGTCGGGAACCACGTCAGGAAGAACCACAGCGTCGAGTTCAGACAGAACTGGCCGAGGTAGATGCCCCACAACTTGCGTTTGCTCAGGACGATGCCGAGATCGGTCCAACTGAACGAGGCCTTGGATGCTTGCGCCTGAATGTCTACCAGTCCGCCACCCTCGCGGATCAGGTCGATCTCCGCGTTGTTGGCGCCCTTGAAATCCCGCGGTTCGCGGTACACCGCGTACCAGATCGCCGCCCAGATAATGCCCGCCGCACCGGTCGCGACGAACACCATGTGCCAGCCGAACTCATGTTGCAGCCAGGCCAGCACCGGCGTCAGAAACGCCAGGCCGACAAACTGCCCGGAGGTGTAGAAACCAATCGCCGTGGCCCGCTCGCGCTCGGGAAACCAGGTGGTCACCACGCGGCTGTTGATCGGATAGGCCGGTGCTTCCAGCGCGCCGACCGCCATGCGCAGCACAAACAGCGCAATGAAACTCGCAGCGAAACCGAGCAGCACCGTGGCCAGCGACCACAGCAGCAGCGCGACACCGTAGAGGATGCGCGGCGGCACCCGATCCACCAGCCAGCCGCCGGGAATCTGCATCGCGGCGTAGGTCCAGCCGAATGCGGAGAAAATCAGCCCGACGTGAACCGGGTCGATGCCCAGTTCACTGGTCAGCGCGGGCGCGGCAATCGACAGGTTGCTGCGGTCGAGGTAGTTGATGACCACGGTGATGAACAGCAACACCATGATGAAAAACCGCTTGCGGCTAGGCGTGACTAAAGACGCCTGCCCGGTGAGGGTTTGCGTTGGCATGGGGGGTGCCTCTTCTTATGATTATTTGAGGTCATTGACGCAAATCTCCCATCCATGGAGATCAATTGTGGGAGGGGGCTTGCTCCCGAATGCGGAGTGTCAGTCGACATCTCTTTAGCTGACATGCCGCATTCGGGAGCAAGCCCCCTCCCACAAGGATTTGTGGTGGGTCAGAAGGGACTCACCACTCGGCAAAACTGCCATCGGCATGGCGCCAGATCGGGTTGCGCCAGCGGTGGCCGACCGCCGCGCGTTCGATCACGTATTCCTCGTTGATCTCGATGCCCAGCCCTGGCCCGTTCGGAATCTTCACGAAGCCCTGGTCGTAGTCGAACACTCGCGGATCCTTCACATAGTCGAGCAGATCGTTGCTCTCGTTGTAATGGATACCCAGACTCTGCTCCTGAATGAACGCGTTGTAGCAAGCCGCGTCGAGTTGCAGGCACGCCGCCAGCGCAATCGGCCCCAGCGGGCAATGCAGCGCCAGCGCCACGTCGTAGGCTTCAGCCATGTTGGCGATCTTTCGGGTCTCGGTGATACCGCCGGCATGCGAGGCATCCGGCTGGATGATGTCGACGTAGCCTTCGCTCAGCACCCGCTTAAAATCCCAGCGCGAGAACAGCCGCTCGCCAAGGGCGATCGGCGTGCTGGTCAACGGTGCCAGCTCTTTCAGCGCTTCGTAGTTTTCGCTGAGCACCGGCTCTTCGATGAACATCAGTTTGTACGGGTCGAGTTCCTTCATCAGCACCTTGGCCATGGGTTTGTGCACCCGGCCATGGAAGTCGACGCCGATACCGACGTTCGGCCCGACGGCATCGCGCACAGCGGCGACGTTGGCCAGGGCCAGATCGACTTTCTCGAAGGAGTCGAGGAACTGCAGCTCTTCAGTGCCATTCATTTTCACCGCAGTAAAACCCCGGCTCACCGCCTCTTTCGCGGCGCGTGCGGTGTCGGCCGGACGATCGCCACCGATCCACGAATACACACGAATCTTGTCGCGCACCTGACCGCCGAGCAGATCGCTGACCGACACGCCGAGGGCCTTGCCCTTGATGTCCCACAGCGCCTGATCGATGCCGGCCAGCGCACTCATGTGGATCGCGCCGCCGCGGTAGAAGCCACCGCGGTACAACACAGTCCAGATGTCCTCGATGTTGCGTGGGTCTTTGCCGATCAGGTAGTCGGACAATTCCTCAACGGCAGCGGCGACAGTGTGGGCGCGGCCTTCGACCACAGGCTCGCCCCAACCGGTCACGCCCTCATCGGTTTCGACCTTGAGGAAGCACCAGCGCGGCGGGACGATGAAGGTGGTGAGTTTGGTGATTTTCATCTGTTTGTCTCTCTTGTTAGATGCAGCGCACGCAGCGCCGGATAAATCTCAGCGAAGGGCCTTCCAGGCAGCCACGTAGGCCTTGGCATTGGCCGCCACTTGCTCAACCGTCATGCCCGGTTTGAACAGGCCGGAACCGAGGCCGAAACCTTTCACACCAGCGTCGATGAACGCTTGAATGTTGTCCGGGGTGATCCCGCCGACCGGCGCCAGCACCGTCCCGGAAGGCAACACCGCGAGCCATGCCTTGACCACCGCCGGGCTCATATGCTCGGCCGGGAACAGCTTGAGAATGTCCGCGCCCTCCTCCAGCGCCGCGAACGCTTCGGTCGGCGTCGCTACTCCCGGCGACAGGTACAGCCCCGCCGCTTTCGCTGCGCGCAGCACCTTGGCGTCGCTGTGTGGCATCACGATCACCTGGCCGCCGGCCTCTTTCACCAACTCGACCTGCTCCGGGGTCAACACCGTGCCGGCACCGATCAGGCAATCGGCGGGCAAGGTCTGACGCAGGATGCGGATACTTTCGTACGGCGACGGTGAATTGAGCGGTACTTCGATGACGCGAAATCCGGCGGCATACAGGACTTCTCCGACAGCAGCGGCTTCCTGCGGATGCAGGCCACGCAGGATTGCGATCAGACCGTTTTGTGCCAATGCTTGCTTGAGCATGTCAGGCCTCCAGTCAGGGTTAACGGGATAAAGAATCGAGCAGCCCGGCGGCCAGCGCCAGTTGCCACAGGCCACGCTCGGTGGCCTGCTCGGCCAGCGTGACGCGCGCGAAACCGCAGGCATCGAGGGCACGGCCGTAACGGGCGCAGAGTTGCGCGTTGCCGATGAGGATGATCGACGGCAGATGCGCACTATTGCGTCGGCGCCGCTGGACTGCGGCAAGCGCCACCAGTTCATGGCCAATCATCAGGCCAGAGAGGTAATCCGCTTGCGCCGTCGGCGTCAGTTCGCCGGTCAGGCCCAGGGTGCGGGCACTGAATAATGTGGAGAGCACGCCCAGTTCGCCGTCCGCCGACAGCGCCACTTGCACGCCACGGTCGAACGCCAACCCGTCGAACGCCGCACCCTGTTGCTGGGTACGCCCGAGAATGCTGTGCTCACTGAGCACAGCGAACACTTCGCCGGTCATGAAGGTGTCGAAATGCGTGATGCGGCCCTCGACCACTTCGACCCACTTGGAATGGCTGCCCGGCAGACCGATCAACAGATCGCCGCCCGCCTCGGCCGACAGGTTCTGCAGCACGCCGAGGACCTGGGTTTCTTCGCCGCGCATCACATTCGGCAGACGCGAACGCTGGATCACCCCCGGCACGATATGTACCCGCGTGCCGCGCAGACTGACCAGTGTTTGTAAGGAATTTCCGAGATTGGCGACGTTCGCCGGCGTCTCGCAGTAGGCCGCTTCGCGCCAGCCCTGGGCGCTGCCGACCATGCCGCAGGCGATCACTGGCAGATCCGGCTGCGCATCGAGCCAGTCGCCGCACGCCTCTTCGAAGGCCAGTTCAAAACCGTCGGCGCATTCACCACCGTGGATGACTCGCGGCGTCTTCGGTAACTGCATGATCCCGGACGACAGCGCACGCTGCTCCAGCACCACCCCGCCCGCCGCGAGTTTGTAAGCACGTAATGAGGTCGTCCCCCAGTCGAGCGCGATCAATTGCGCCTGCATCGCTTCACCTGTTTTGTTTTTGGCAGTGAGTGCGACGGACTATAAACCTTGGCGCAGGAAAATCTCAATATATAAATATCATTCCCATATTATGGGATTTACAAGTGTAACAGCCGTTTCTTCGCCAAATCTCTAAAATGCCGATCCCATTCACGCGACGATCCCTCTCGACAGGTTCAAGGAAGAAAAAATGAAAACCGCTTTAAAGGCGTTATTGCTCTGCAGCGCACTCTGCTTCGCGGCGATTGCCAGCGCCTTGCCCGCTATCAAGGAGGGCGACATCTGGGCCTACAAAACCCGGCCGGGTGAAGAAGCCTCGACCTTGACCATCCTCAAAATCGAAAGCTATCCGCACTACGGCACCGTCGTGCATATCCGCGTTGATGGCATTCGGATGACCAATCCGGTCACCGGAGGCGAGTTCACCGCAATGCCCCACCTGCCTTTTCAAAGCGAGGCTTTGCAGCGCAGTCTGACTCACCGCGTGGGAGAAACGGCGCAGATTCCGGATTTCAGTGAGGGCTACACCTACTGGAAAGCGGCCTTCGATGAAGAGAAGGCCGGGGCTTTCAAGATTTCCGTGCGAAAGACACTTGATGGATTGCTCAGCGGTCATTGGGAATCCGCAGAGAAATGAGCATCAGAACAAGGCTTCCTGTGATCAGGCAAGAAGCCCAATCTCAATACTTGTCAACTTCCTTAAGCAGCTCAGCAACAGGAATATTCATCACTTCTGAATAGTAGATTTTGTAGGAGTAGGAGTTGATTCTGACTTTGCATGCGATTGTTTTTCGCCCCGCTAATACAGTGCTTAAGTCCTTGCTGCTCATCAGCGTTTCACTCGTTGAGTCTTTCACACGATAAAACATGAGATCCGCTTTGAAAGTGGATCCGTCTGCAGGCTTCAGAGGCTCAATCCATCCTTCACCATATTCATTCAGATTGCGCGACTGCGAAAAATCTCTACTCTCCCCCAAAGCACAAAGCAGCGACTGACTTATCTTGGACTTGAAGAGTTTGTCGACATCGACGTCGGACGAAAAACTGACTTGGTAAATGTTTCGATCCAAGTAGCGCTCCACACCCAAATACTCGATTTTTGCAGTAGGTTTTCCGTGGCTGATCGCACATGAAGCACACATCGAAAACATCAAAATCAGAATTAACTTACGCACATTTCCTTCCTTTAAAATGCAACACCACCGATTCCATCAGAACATCTCTGGCTGACAGCCCAGCGCCAAGATCGGCAATATAAATGGCCCATGCATCAGCGTGGTTAACGTCAACCCTGCCATTCATGTTCGGACCGCTCTTCATATCCCACTGTTCTCCGAAATCAGCCACCAGGTCGGAAAAATTCCAGTCCTTGGCATCGGCTCTCACATTCACCCAATATTCAGCCTTAGGCGCGGGCTCTTTTTGATGCTCGCTCGCCCATCCCGTCGTCGTACCCACGTTCTGTCCTCCAAGCGTGAAACCGTCGAGCCGTCGCTTTGGCTGCTCAAGCCGTTGGCACACACGGTGGCGTTGTGTCTGGTGGCGGGCAGTGCGCAGTCACTACGAGATCCTTTTTGAAATGGCGGTCCCATAAAGAGCCCGCCATTGAGTTTCAAGATTTTTAGTCCAGAGGACGGCCAATGCCGTTGCAAACGCTGGGGTTGTTGATATCGAGGTTATTGCTTGCCACACTTTGGTTGCCAAAGATGCCGCAGGCCTGCAAAAACCTGCTGTTACGTCATAGGCAGTTGGCGGAGGGCGCGACCGAACGGATGTCACGGCTGCAGCCGTTGCGGGGTGGTTGCAGATGACAGAAAGGAGAACCCGAGGATGGTGCTTTTGAGGGTCGGGTGATGCTGAAGTCCTGGTAAAAAAGTCTGAATTATTTGTTGTTCTGACGGGCGCCTTCGCGAGCAAGCCCGCTCCCACAGGTTCTTGCGGTGTGACATATATTGCATTAACAACTCTGTCCCCTGTGGGAGCGGGCTTGCTCGCGAAGAGGCCAGACCAGACGACCTCGGAATCAGCTACTGCACCAACTGGTTGATCTCAATGATCGGCAACAACACCGCCATCCCGGTGGCGGCAATCACTTCAGCATCGGATTGCCATCACCTCCTCAGCCTTCGGCAAATTCGCGCAACACCTTGCCATCCATGCGATAGCGCACCCACTCTTCTTGCGGTTGCGCGCCGAGGGATTTGTAGAATTCGATGGCCGGGGTGTTCCAGTCCAGCACGCTCCATTCGAAGCGCCCGCAGTCGTTGTCGCAGGCGATTTTCGCCAGATGCCGCAACAGGGTTTTGCCGGCACCGCCGCCGCGTTGTTCGGGGGTGATGTAGAGGTCTTCGAGGTACAGGCAGTTGCTGCCGAGCCACGTCGAATAGCTGAAGAAGAACACTGCAAAACCGATAGGCACACCGTCACGCAGGCAGATCAGGCCGTGGGCGGTAGCGCCTTCGCTGAACAGGCTGCGCTCGATGTCGGTGACACTCGCAATGACTTCATGGCGGGCCTTTTCGAAATCTGCCAGTTCGGTGATGAAGGCGAGGATTTGCGGCGCATCGCTGGGGGTCGCCGGGCGGATTTCGATCGTCATGAACGGGCCTTGTCGGAAGTTGGAAAGCGCCATACTAAGGCCGGATGCGGCGCTCGTCACATGGCAACACAGAGAATATCCTGCGCCGATATTGCAATGTGTGTGCGGGCTTGCTCGCGAAAGCGCTCTGACAAACAACAATGATGGTGACTGGATTGACGCCTTCGCGAGCAAGCCCGCTCCCACAGGAACTTCGCCAGTCTGAAAGGATGCTCATGAACACTGAGATTTTTATGCCCGTGGAGGCGCTTGCAGCAGCACTGCTGCCCCACGCCCTCGAACCCGGCGACGACGGTGCCCACGACCTCGCGCACCTGCAACGGGTCTGGCACAACGCGCGCACCTTGCAGGCTGACGAAGGTGGCGACCTGGAGGTGTTGCTCGCTGCCGTGCTGCTGCACGATTGCGTGTCCGTGGAAAAAAACTCGCCGCTGCGCTCGCAGGCTTCGCGTCTCGCCGCAGAAAAAGCCGCCAGCGTGCTGGCCGATCTGGACTGGCCCGAAAGCAAAATCAGCGGCGTCACCCACGCCATCGAAGCCCACAGTTTTTCCGCCAACATCACCCCGCTGACCCTCGAAGCGAAACTCGTTCAGGACGCCGACCGGCTCGACTCGCTGGGCATGCTCGGCGTTGCCCGCACCTTCTACGTCGCCGGGCGCATGGGCAGTGCGCTGTATGACCCGCTCGACCCTGAAGCCAAGGAGCGCGACTACGACGACACACGCTTCTGCCTCGACCACTTCCAGACCAAGCTGCTGCACCTCGCCGACGGTTTCCAGACTGGCGCCGGTCAGCGTCTGGCGCAGATCCGCCATCAACGCCTGAAGGGTTTCATGGAGCAGTTCAAGGAAGAAATCGGCCTCGACTGATAATCCTGTGTCTCGACCGTTCGTCGTTCATCAGGCACCAATCCGATTCGAGGGCAGACCAAATACAGGTAAGGATTCCAATCACTGGAGAAGCCCTATGATCCCGTCAAGGTTGACTGCCCTCGTTTTCGCCGCCCTGCTGAGTCCTGCGGTGTTCGCCGCCTCCACCACCGCAGCGGGCACAGGCCCCACCGACCCGGTTCCACCGCCACGCGCGCCCGCCATCAACAGTGCCCCCGGCATGAACACCGATGGCTCCGGCGTACCCTTGATCAACCAGCCACCTGCCACTGGCACCGACCCACGCACCCAAGGCAGTGACCCCGGTCGCCAGGGTGGCATGAACACCCCTGACTCCCCCGCCACACCCGATAACGCCGGCCCCGGCATCGGCTCGAAAACCACCACCGGTGGCTCGGGCTCCGAGGGCGGCAGCCAGTAGTTCGCCGACGCGAGCGTCCTATTCACATCCATGAAGAGGTAACCATGAACGTCGATAAAAACCTGGAAAAAGAAGTCCTCACCCGCCTGCTGCATGCTCATCCAAGCGGACTGGGCAGAGAGGTGCTGGACAATTATCGCGGCGAGAAAGTGGTGGCCAGCGCCCTCGCCTCCCTGCAGGATCGCGGTTTGATCCACCATGGTCATGTGACTTGCAACGAGGCCGGCGAACACTCGTTGAATCTGCCGATCAAGCTCAGTGCGGCTGGCGTCGAAGCGGCGCGCAAGCTGGATCTGCAGTAGACCTCAGGCCGCTCGCTGTCGGTGCGGCGAGCGGCCGAATCTGCACAAAAGAGGAGAAATCCCATGCCTCGTGGAAGCAAAGACAAATACACCGCCGAACAGAAGCGCAAGGCCGAACACATCGAAGACAGCTATGAGAAAAAAGGCTTGTCGAAGGATGCAGCCGAAGCGCGGGCCTGGGCGACGGTCAACAAACAGTCGGGCGGCGGCGAAAAGGCTGGCGGTTCCGGACGCAAGAAACCGGCGAGTGCCAAGTCCGAAGACCGCAAGGAGTCGTCACGACGCGCAGTGGCCAGTCGCGAGGGACATGCGCGTGACAGCAAGGCCTCCCGGGATACTCAGACCGTAGACAGTCTGCGCAAGGAGGCGCGGGCGAAGAACATTGCCGGGCGTTCTTCGATGCGCAAGGATGAGTTGATTGCGGCGTTGCGCAAAGCGGGCTGATCCATATTTTTTGTGCTGAGCCGTATGGCCCCTTCGCGAGCAGGCTCGCTCCCACAAAGGGAACTATGAACGATGCAAATCTCCCTGTGGGAGCGAGCCTGCTCGCGAAAGCGTCAGCTCAGTCGCTGCCGGATCCGCGGATAAACCCATCCACTTCAGCCGCGCCCGGCGCTGTTGCCGGCCCCCATCGTGTCACTGCCAAAGCCGCTGCCGCATTCGCCCGCCGCGCCGCCTCATGGGCGGGCAAACCCTGCGCCAACCCGGCGACGAACACCCCGGCATGGGCATCACCCGCCCCGTTGCTGTCCACGGCTTTTACCGCAAACCCCGGTACATGCCGTCGCTCGCCACGCTGCTGAATCCAGCAACCCTGTGGTCCATCGCGCACCACCATCAGCACATCCTTGGGCAGATGATCCGCCAGCCGATCCAGCGCTTGAGCAATGTCTGCAGCCCCGGTAAAGCGCAACGCCTCGACGCTGTTGCTGGTCCACACATCGATGCGCGGCAGCAGCGCCTGCATCAGCGCCGAGTCCGGCGACTCCACCAACGGCCCCGGATCGAACACCACGTTGATCACCTCCGGCAGCGCCAGCGTCCAGTCCAGCAGCGCCTGCGCCTTGCCTGCGTGCAGCAGGCTGTAACCGCTTACATAAACGTAGTCGCCCGCCTCGGCCGCCACGCTGTTCAAGTCCTCTCCGGTCACCTCACCTTCAGCGCCGATGTAGGAAATGAAACTGCGCTCGGCCGACGCATCGGTCAGCGCCACGCATATCCCGGTATCGCGTTGTGCAGGCATCTGGATGCCGATGTGAATGCCTTCATCCTTCATCGCCTGACGCGCCAGATCACCAAAACGCCCAGTGCCGTGGCGACCGAGATAGACCACCGGCAAACCGTTGCGCACGGCTGCGGCCATCACGTTGAAGCCGCCGCCAGCCTCGAAAGCGGCAGACTGCGCCAGCACATCGCCGCCGATTTGCGGCAGCTGATCCACGGCCATGACCAGGTCGATAATGACCTGGCCGGTGTGCAACATCTTAGGCATGAGCATTCTCGACTTGCGCGGCACGGCGATCTTTCGCCCCGCCAAGGACGAAGTAAATGCCACCGGCCACCACGAAGGTCACGATCCAGCCCAGACCGTTGTGGCCCAGCCACGAGTCGGACAAAAAGCCCTTGAACCAGACGTTCTCGGCGGTGGTGCCGATGGTGGTGAAGCTGAAGCCGAGCACGATGGCAATCGCCCACGCGCCGAACGCGCGCCACTCGATGCCGCCGCGATACCAATAGGCGCTGCTCGGGCTGACGTCGAGCAGGTCTTTGGGGCTGTAGTAGTGACGGTGAATCAGATCGACCACGAAGATCCCGACCCACGCGGTGATCGGCACCGCCAGCAGGGAAATGAAGGTGATGAACGGGCCGTAGAAGCTGTCGGCGATCAGCATGAAGTAGATCGAGCCGGCGAAGATCGCCACGATGTCGACCACCACCGCGTACACGCGTTTGACCTTCAGACCGAGGGTCAGCGTGGTCAGACCGGCGGAGTACACCGAGAGGTTGTTCGACAGCAGCAAGCCACCGAACGCGGTGATCAGGTACGGCACGGCCATCCAGGTCGGCAGCATGTCGCGGATGGCCACGATCGGGTCAGTCGCCGAGGCGAGATCGTTGTTGCCTACCGACAGCAGGCCGCCGAGGGTGATCAGCAGAACCAGCGGAATCCCCGCACCGAACGCCGCCGAGGCGACCAGCCGTACAGCCTTGACGCTGCGGTGCTGATAGCGCGACATGTCCGCACCGGCGTTGGCCCAGCCGATCCCGGTGCCGGCGGCCATGGTGCCGATGCCGATGATCATCGCGCTCAGCGGCGCTGGCGTGGCGTTGAACACCGCGCTCCAGTCGATGGTCGCGCAGAGGAAGCCGCCGACCAGAATGTTCAGCGCGCCGAACACGTAGGTCGCCCACTTCTGGATCACCAGCAAGGTGGCGTGACCGAGGCCGGAAACCGACAGGGTCAGCAGCACGAAAATCGCGATGAAAATCAGGGTCAGCAGCGGTGCACTCTTCGCTTCAACCGGCGAGCCGAACAGGATCGAACACAGCGACAGCAACACGAATGCCGCGGTGGTGGTGTTGACCGTTTCCCAGCCCAGACGCGACATCAGCGAGACCAGCGTCGGGCCGATATTGCCACGCACGCCGAAGATCGCCCGCGACAGGGTCAGACTCGGCGCGCGGCCACGGCGGCCGGCAATCGAGATGATCCCGACCACGGCGAACGAACCGGCGGCGCCGACGATGGCAACGATGATCGCCTGCCAGATCGCCAGCCCGCGAAACGCCACCAGCGTGGCGCCCAATGGCAGGCCGAGAATGGAAATGTTGGCGGCGAACCAGACCCAGAACAGCTGCAGCGGATGGCCGTTGCACTCAGCTTCCGGCACCGGCTCAATGCCGCGGGTTTCCAGTTGCCCGGCGCTTGGCCCGGCGTTTGATGAACTCATGAACAGTGCTCCTGTTTGCCTTTATTGTGGTTGTGGCAATGACTCAAAACGACAAGACATCCCGGCCATCCTCGGCCTGTCTGTGCGATCCATTGCGGGTGAATATTCAAGATTTGCAGTGCGGCCTTCGCGAGCAGGCTCGCTCCCACAGGGGATAGGTGAACGCCATAAATCCAATGTGGGAGCGAGCCTGCTCGCGAAGGCGTCCGCCCGATCAACGCAAGGCCAACAGCCCCTGCACCAACGGCTCAAGCTCCAGATGATTGACAGCCTTCACCGTCTCGATCATCTCGGCAGGCCAGCTCTCAAGGCCCAGGCAGGCCCCGAGCATGGCGCCAAGAATCGCCGCGATGGTGTCAGTGTCGCCGCCAAGGCTGGCGGCCATGCACAACGCTTCGAACGCGCTCATTTCGCCGACCGCCACTTGCTGCGCCAGGGCGAACGACACCACGACCGATTCCTGCGAGGCCACCGACGTGCCGATCACGTCGTACAGCAGATCCGCCAACAGCGCCTTGTCGCTATCGACGCTGATGGTTCGCGCCCAACTGATGCGCGAAGCGATGCGCCCGCCGGCCACCCAGTGACCATGTGCCTCGGCCTGTTGCGCGATCTGCTGACCGAGGTTCAGCGCCTCGCCCAGATCCATGCCGTTGATCCCGGCCGAAACCACCGCCGCCACCGCCGCCGCGCTGGAAATCCCAAGCGTGGTGTTGTGGGTGACCTGACAGGCCTGCACCACGGCTGCGATGAAACGCTCGGGATCAGCGACGTCTGCCGCAATGCCCACCGGAGTGATGCGCATCGCCGCGCCGTTGGTGGTGCCGTAACGCCCGGCCTCCTCCGGCGAATGCCCGGCGAGGATCATTTCAATGGCGCGTTTGGTCGACGGGCCGAGCAGGTCCTGCGACCCCTTGGCCTGCATCTCGGCTTCCCATTCGATCAGCCGTTGGGCGAGGACTGCCGGCTCGATCTGACCCTTGCCTTCGACCAGCAACTGACCGACCAGAATCGCCTGTTCGGTGTCATCGGTGATCGAACCTTTGGGCATGTTGGCGGCGATCGGTTGCAGAGGACCGGCGTCCTGCAGATCAGTGATCCGGCCAAAGCGGGTCTTGATCGTTTCGCGGTTCAACGATTGCGTCGGCATGCCCAGCGCATCACCGAGGGCCAGGCCATAAAACGCACCGAGGGCACGGTTGAGCGCGGTCATTTCGATTCTCCAAATTGCAGGTGCAGGCGGAAATGCACCGGGTCGAGCAGGCTTTCGACCTGCTCCATGAAACGGTTCTGCCGGTCGTAGGTGGTACGCAGGGCCTTGAGGAACACGGTGCCGACCGGGCGCCCGAGCAGTTCGGCGTCTTCGGCATTGAGTGGTTCGGCGCCAATCCACTGATCGCCGCGCTCGCCGATGTAGCCGTAGGCAGCGAGGGTGATGGTCAGCGAGTTGTCGATCAGACCGACCCGCGGCAGGCTTTCCAGGCCGCCGGTGGCCGGCATCAAAGAACGTTCAAGGGACACCAGCGTGCCGTCGTTGGAACGACGACGGCGATCGAGGGTGATGAATTGGTCGGTGCCGAAGCGCGAAAGCAGATCAGGCCGCGTCACCGCTTCCAGGCGCAGCACTTCGGTGTTGATCAGCGCCCCGCTGTCGGCCAACGCCTGCGCCCAGCCGCTGCGCTGATCGAGCGCTACACCGTCGAACGTGACAATGGAGCCGACCCCGCTTTGCGTGGCGATGTAATTGCGCCGCTTCAGTTCGGCCAGCGCTTCGCGCAACGTGCCACGGCTGACGTTGAATTCCTGAGCCAACTGATGCTCGCCGGGCAACAGAAAGCCGTCCTCCATGAGGCCGCTTTCAATGCGCCGGACGAGTTCGTCGACCACCCGTTGTTTCTTGTCAAATCGTACCTGTCTAATCATGTACAAAGTGATAACCGAAACGGGCGCGGGCGAGCAAGGAATTTTTAGGAGAGATGACGGAAGGTCTGGCTCGGCGCGGTCCCCTGTGGGAGCGGGCTTGCTCGCGAAAGCGCTGTGTCAGACGCCGAAAATATTGACTGACACGCCGCATTCGCGAGCAAGCCCGCTCCCACAGGGGGATTGAAGATTACCGTTGTTTGAGGCGATCGATGACGACGGCCAGCAACAGAATCGAACCACGAATCACATACTGATAAAACGTATCAATGTTCTTCAGGTTCATCGCGTTCTCGATGATCGCCAGAATCAGCACCCCGGCAATCACGTGGCGGATCATGCCGATCCCGCCGCTCAGCGACACGCCGCCGAGCACACACGCCGAAATCACCGTCAGCTCGAAACCCTGGCCGATCATCGGCTGCCCGGAGGTCATGCGCGAAGCGAGAATCACCCCGGCCAGCGCACCGATCACGCCGTGCACGGCGAAAATGATGATCTTGGTCCGGTCAACGTTCACCCCGGCGAGCAACGCCGCTTCCTGGTTGCCACCGATGGCCATGGTGTTGCGCCCGTAGGTGGTGTAGTTCAGCAGCCAGCCGAAGAACAGGAAGCAGACGATGGTGATCAGGATCGGCACCGGCACGCCGAACAACTGGCCGTTGCCGAAGACGAAGAACGATTCCTGCGACACGCCCACCGCTTTGCCGTTGGCAAAAATGTAGGCCAGGCCGCGAACGATCTGCATGGTCGCCAGCGTGGTGATCAGCGCGTTGACCCGCAACTTGGCGATCACGATGCCGTTGATCAGCCCGACAATCAGGCCCATCACCAGCGCCGCGCTGACGCCGAGGAACACGCTGTTGGTATCGCGCATCACCACTGCCGCCACCACCCCGGCGCAGGCGATTACCGAACCCACCGACAAGTCGAAGTGCCCCGACGCCAGGCAGTAGAGCATGGTGCACGCGGCAATGCCGGTGGTGGAAATCGCCAGGCCCAGCCCGCGCATGTTCAGCGGCGAGAGGAAGTTGTCGATCAGCAAGGTACAGGCGACGAAGATGCCGATGGCCGCCAGCAGCATGACCCAGTCGTCGAGGAAGCGCCGCAGGTCCAGCGGTTTGCGGGGAGTCGGCAGCGCCTTGTTTTGGATGGTCATCATGTTCACCTCTCAGTTCGCCACGCCGTCAGCGCGATGGCGCGGCAAAGCCAGTTGCAGCAGGTTGGATTCATTGGCCTGGTCGCGGCTGACTTCGCCGCGCAGCGCGCCTTCGCAGAGCACCAGAATGCGGTCGGAAATGCCCATCACCTCCATGAGGTCACTGGACACCACGATCACCGAAATCCCGTCGGCGGCCAGGTTATGGATGATCTGGTAGATCTCGGCCTTGGCGCCGATGTCGATGCCGCGAGTCGGCTCGTCGAGCAGCAGGACCTTCATCGGCATCGACAGCCAGCGACCGAGAATCGCCTTCTGCTGATTGCCGCCGGACAGGAATTTGATCTGCTGACCGGCGTGCGGGGTTTTGACTTTCAGCGCCTTGATCTGCTTGTCGGCGTTGCCCTTCTCCCACAGCCCGCGCAGCAGGCAGCCGAGGCTGGCATTGGCGCCGCGCGCGCTGATGTTGATGTTCTCGGCAACGCTGGCCAGCGGGATGATCCCCTCTTTTTTACGGTCCTCGGGGCACAGCAGGATCCCGGCGGCAATCGCGTCACGCGGCGAGCGCAACTTCAATTCATGCCCGCGCAATTCGAGGCGTCCGGCGGTGTTGCGTTCAAGCCCGCTGAGCAAGCGGAACAGCTCGGTGCGCCCGGCCCCGACCAGGCCGAACAGCCCGAGAATCTCGCCCTTGTGCGCCTCGAAACTCACCGGCTCACGCAGCCCCGGGCCAAGCAGACCGTCGACCTTCAATGCCACCGCGCCGCGTGGACGGCTGCGGTAATCGTAGATGTCCTGAATGTCGCGGCCGACCATGCAGGTCACCAGTTGATCGTGGGTCAACTGGCTCATGTCATCGAAGGTGCGCACGTAACGGCCGTCCTTGAACACCGTCACCGCGTCGCAAATGCGGAACACTTCTTCCATGCGATGCGAGACGTAGAGCACCACTTTGCCTTCGTCCCGCAGGCGACTGATGATCGCCATCAAACGGTCGATTTCGCGCGCCGAGAGGCTGCTGGTCGGCTCATCGAAGGCGATCACATGCGCGCCACGGGACAGCGCCTTGGCGATTTCCACCAGTTGCCGCTGACCGAGCGACAGGCGCCCGACCTTGGTCTGCGGATCGATTTCATCGGCCAGGCCCTTGAGGCAGGCCAAGGCATTCTGGCGCAGGACGCCACGATTGATCAGGCCGAAACTGGCCGGCAGATGACCGAGAAACAGGTTCTCGGCCACGCTCATTTCCGGCACCAGATGCAGCTCCTGGTGAATCACCGCGACGCCGCTGCCGATGCTGTCGGCGGTCGACTTGAACGCCATGGTCTGCTCGCCGATCTGCAACTCGCCGCTGCTCGGAATGTAGGCGCCACCGAGGATTTTCAGCAGGGTCGATTTGCCGGCGCCGTTCTCGCCCATCAAGGCGTGCACCTGCCCTGGATGGGCGACGAAGCTGATGGCGTCCAGCGCCTTGACCCCGGGGAAGGTCTTGCCGATCCCGTTGAAGCGCAGGCTGCCGCCGGCGCTGCTTGAGTGTGTCTGTACTTGCGCGTGCATCTGAGTCACCTCTTCACACCGATCGAGCAGCCATCAATTCCACAGGCCGATTTTTTCCAGCTCTTGCTTGAAGTTCTCGCGGGTGATCAGGGTGACGTCGTCCATCGCCGTGTACTTCGGCGGTTCTTTGCCGGTGGTGACCCACTCGTACATCATCTCGGCAGTCTTGTAGCCTTCGATGTGCGGGCTAGGCAGCATCGAACCGAAGAAACCGCTGTTGGGCTTTTTCAGCTCGCCGATGGCGTCGGTGCCGTTGATGCCGATACCAATCACATTGGCCGCAGCGAACCCGGCGGCTTCGGTGGCGCGGACGCCGCCGAGTACGGTGTTGTCGTTCATGCCGCCGATGATCAGGTTCTTTGCTGCGCTGGGCAGCTTGACCAGCGCCGAGTTGGTGGCGTCCATGCTGCCCGGCACATCGAGGGTTTTCAGCGCGGCGGTCAGGATGTGGTCTTTCGGCAGGCCGGCGTCTTCGAGCGCCTTCATCGAACCGTCGGTGCGCTTCTTGCCGGTGTCGAGTTCGTTGTAGGTGTTGACCACCGCGTAGGTGTCTTTCCAGTCCCAGTTGCGTTTCTTCGCCTCGGCGACCATCGCGTTGCCCTGCTTCTGGCCGACTTCGAACGCGGCCATGCCGAGGTACGGCACGTCCTCCATGAACTTGCCGTTGGCGTCGACGAAACGATCGTCCACGGCAATCACTTTGAGGTCATTGAGTTTGGCTTTGGCCATGATCGCCGGGCCGAGCGAGACATCCGGCGGGCAGATCACGAAGCCCTTGGCACCGTTGGCGGCGAGACTGTCGATGGCCGAGAGGGTTTTCTCACCGTCTGGCACGGCAATCTTGATCAGTTCGAAGCCTTTGTCCTTGGCGGCTTTCTCGGCAAAGGCCCACTCGGTCTGGAACCACGGCTCTTCAGCCTGTTTGACCAGGAAACCGATTTTCACGGCATCGGCAGCGAGCAGCGTACTGCTCAGACTGAACGCGGTGACCGCCAGGGCGGCACTGCACAGGGTACGAATCCCGAAACGACGTTTCATAAGCTGACTCCTTGTTATTTTTTTTGAGCGTTATTTGAAAAACGTTAAAGCCTGGTTTTGCAATGTAGGACAAAAATAGTCATATCGTATGATGATTGGATTTCACGCGGAGTTCACCGCCTGAAACACGATCCACTCAGTCGTGGTACATCACAGAGCGCCCACCATCGATGGTGATGCATGAGGCATTGATGAACGGCGCTTCATCACTGGCCAGAAACACGGCGGTCATCGCCACTTCGAGCGGCTGGCCAATGCGCTTCGGCGGGTGCAGATCGAATGCTCGCTGACGCTCGGCGTGCGGATCGGCAAAACCGTTCCAGTAATCGACGTTGAGTTGCGTCTCGATGTACCCCGGGGCGATGGCGTTGACCCGAACGCCCTTCGCCGCATATTCGATGCCCAGCGCTCGGGTCAGCCCAAGCAGGCCGTGCTTGGCCACCGGATACGGGAAACAGCCGGGAATGATGTGGCTGGAATGGGTCGAGGCGATGTTGATGATGCTGCCGACACCCTGCTCGATCATCTGCGGCAGCACGGCTTTGCAACCGTACCAGGCACCGTCCAGATCGATGGCGAAGCAACGACGCCAGTCTTCTTCGGTCATTTGCAGCGGGTCGCGGAACACGTTGACTCCGGCGCAGTTGACCAGCACGTCGATGCGCCCGTGCAGCTCGATCGCCCGTCTGGCCATGGCATGCAGGTCTTGCTGGCGCGAGACGTCAGCCTTGATCGCCTGCACGTCGTAGCCCTTGTCGCGCCACTGGGCGGCAACCTTCTCGACCTTCTCTGCCTGAATATCGCTGATCACCAGTCTGGCCTGCTGCGAGGCGAACGTGGCAACGATCGCCTCGCCGATGCCTTGAGCGGCACCGGTCAGCAGCACCACCTTGTTTTTCAGACGCTCACCCTTCGGCGGCGCGGGCACCGGCGGCAAGGAAAGAGGTTCAGCCATGGATCAGGACTCCTGTTCGTCAGCACAAAAAAACCGGGCATCTGCCGATGTCCGGTCTGGAAAACTGTGAAAACGAAACAGGCAGGCGCGGCGAGCGACGCCGGTCCGTCGCGAGACGCTGACTCCGCTGAGGAGTGCGATAGAGGTTCGCTGCATCACTTCACCTGTTTTGTTCTTTTTAAGTGTGAGTGCGTGTTACTGCTGGAGCCGACTATAAACCCGACTGCCAAATAATCTCAATATATAATTTTGCATCCCATATTTTGGGATTTAGCCAGCGAAGCGTGTGCAAAGTTTGCCCGGCACATCGACCCTCATCGACAGGACTGCGCCATCCAGTGGATGGTTGCGCGGACTCTGGGCGCTGGTGATGTACAGGGTTTTCAGGTCTTCGCCGCCGAATACGCAACTGGTTGGACGGCTGACAGGCAGATCGATTTTACGGTCGACCTTGCCGTCCGGCGTCAGGCGCAACAGGCAGCTGCCGTCCCAACGCGCGTTCCACACATACCCTTCGGCGTCGACTGCCGAACCATCCGGGCCACCGTTCTGGTCGGGGCCGTACCAGATTTCGGCGTTGCCGAGATTACCGTCGGTGTGAATGAAATAGCGATTGAGCGCCCCGTCGAGGCTGTCGCCGAACAGCAGTCTGGTGCCGTCGTCGCTCCACAACAGCGTGTTGGGAATGCCGAGACCGAGCAGCAATGGAGTGACACGCTGGTCGGGATCAATGCGAAACAAGCCGCCGGAACGACGCTCGATCGGCAGGTCTTCGCCGTTGTCACCGATGTTGTTCTGCATGGTGCCGAGCCACAGTCGGCCTTGGGCGTCGCAGCGTGCTTCGTTGGGTCGATTGCCGGGTTGCGGGTCGGCGATGCAGAACAGCGTGAGGCGTGGTTCGAGGCCCGGGGAATCGAAATCCAGTCGATACACGCCGCTGCTCAATGTCACCAACGCGTCGCCACTGGCACAGGGGATGAACGCGGAAACGTGCTCGGGCATCTGCCAGATCTGCACGTTGTTGCCGATCAGCCGCAGCGCCTGCTTGCCGGCGATATCGACCCAGTACAGCGCCTGGGTCGGGGCGTCCCAGAATGGCCCTTCACCGAGCCTGGCGCGGTGTTGGGTTACGGCGGTCAACGGCATATTGAATCCTTCATGTTGTTGTTCTAACTGTAGGAGTGAGCCTGCTCGCGATAGCGGTGGGTCGGTGACGACGATTGTGACTGACCCACCGCTATCGCGAGCAGGCTCACTCCTACAGGGGAATTTGTGTTGTCAACTGGCTTTTTTGTTGGCCATCACCTGCGGGTAAAAGCGTTTGATCGCCAGGTCGGCGTTGTCGATCAAGGTCATGCAGGCCCAGACCCCGCGTGCTGAATCACGGGCAGCAATGGCGTCGGCCATGTCTTTGTGGATCGGCAAGGTGCGACGCAGTTCATCGGGGTCGGCAGCGGAGACTTCAAACGACACGGCGAGCAAGGCGCCGAGGGCCGGGACCATTTGCTCGATGAACTGGTTGTGGCTGGCCGCCAGAATGCATTCGTGGAAGGACTGGTCGGCACGGTTGTAATCAATGCCGCTGTCGACCGCCCGTTCCAGCGCGTTGTAGGCCAGTTGCACCGCGTGAATCTGCTCCAGGCTGGCGCGCTCGCAGGCCCAGCGCACGGCCATCGGTTCGATGGTGCGGCGCAAGTCGAGCAGGTCATCAACAAAGTTTTCCGGCAGGCCGTTGCGTGAGAGCCAGCCGACGACTTGCGGATCGAACAGGTTCCAGCGCCGTACCGGTAACACGCGAGTGCCAACCTTAGGCCCGACTTCGAGCATGCCTTTGGCGACCAGAGTCTTGATCGCTTCGCGAATCACCGTGCGGCTGACACCCAACTGCTCGCCCAGATCCGCCTCGACCTTGATCGCCTGCCCCGGTTTGACCTGGCCAGCGGCAATCCAGCTGCCCAGCCAATCGACTGTTGACGCATGAAAGCTGCTGGACATGGACACCTCAAAGCTCTTGGCGATGGGTGTCCACGCTAATGATCATATGATTGAGTGTCAAATCAGATTTTCAGGTTGCCCATCAATTAATGCGGGAGGGGGCTTGCTCCCGAAGGCAGTGCAGCAGTCAATACATAGAGTGACTGTCACACCGCCTTCGGGAGCAAGCCCCCTCCCACGTTTGATTCATTGTCAGGGTTCGAGGCCGATCCGGAAGAACTCGCCGCCACTCCATACGCCCAACCAGCGCTGCCCGTCGATTTCGCGACTGACCGCCAGTTCCACCAGTTGGTAAAACACATTGCGGTGAATCAGCGCTTCGAGGTTGGTGCGCACATGCACGTAAGGCGCAGGCTCCTGGGTTATTGGGTCGATCTCGACGCGGATCGGATGTTCCGGCCCGGCCTCAGCAGTCTCTTCAACGTTGGTAGTGAAACGCAGGACCTGCGCTTCGCCCTCGCCTTCGGCTTCCACGGCAATCGCCACGAACGGCGCATCGTCGACTTTGATCCCGACCTTTTCGACCGGGGTAATCAGGAAGTAATCATCGCCGTCGCGGCGGATGATGGTGGAGAACAGCTTGACCATCGGCTTGCGCCCGATCGGCGTGCCCAGGTAATACCAGGTGCCGTCGCGGGCGATGCGCATATCGATGTCGCCGCAGAAGTCCGGGTTCCACAAGTGCACCGGCGGCAGGCCTTTGGTTTTGGGGATCTGCCCCAACAGGTCATTGGCTTTTTGCGGTCCACTCATGGCGTACTCCTTGGTTTATTGGTCGCCGACTCCCAGCAGGCTGCGCGCGTATTGCGCCAGCGGCGGGCCGATCAGGTCTTCCGGCTTGTTATCGTGGAACGTCAGTAAACCGCCACGACTCTTGATCCGTGCAGTATCAATCAAATACTGGGTGCTGGTCTCGATCAACATGATCTGAATCACCCCGCCATCGATGCCGAGGCGATCCACGGCCTCCTGATCGAGCCATTCGTCAGAGTTACCGATACGGTCGTCAGCCTTGGCGAAACGGGTGTACAGCAGGTAGTGCGCGCCGGCATCGCGGGCTTCGCCCATCGCCTGATCGAGGCCTTCAGGGGCACGCGCGCGGCGGACCATCGGGAAGTATTCGACAAAACCCTTGAACGCTTCTTCTGCCACCACGTTCGGGCGCGGATAGGAGCCACCCGGCGGTGCAAATGCGCCCTGAGCGATGTAGATGAACGAATCCGGCTGAATGCGGAAGTTGTTCACCCGACGGCTGTCGCTGTGATCCAGCAGCCCCGCGTCGCTCATCTGATAGCGAGTGCCTTCGGCCATATCGCTGACAGTCATACAGCCGCCGAGCGCCAAAACGGCCAGCAGCAAAACCAGGCTACGCATCCTCATCCTCCAGAAGCCGGTGACGGAAAACCGGCGAATGGCCGTTGGATGCAGCTTTTGCGCCAGCTCAGGATCTTTGTCGAATGATGAGTTGCTTTCGCGAGCAGGCTCGCTCCCACAGGATTGCGCAAATCAATGTGGGAGCGAGCCTGCTCGCGAAAAATAGAGATCAACCGCCGATGATCTTCATGATTGTCGCGCCACCGGAGAACGCCACTTCCTGCTTGTCGCCCAACGCCTTGACCAACAGACGCTGCAACGCCGGCAACGCCTGATGGCGAGGCTTGTCGAGCAGATCACCGACATAGTGGCGGTTGCTCGACGACAGGCAGCCATGCAGCCAGCCGGTCGACGACAGACGCAAACGCGAACAGGTTCTGCAGAACGGCACGCTTTCGTTGGCGATCACGCCGAAATGGCCGCGGCCCGGTATCGCATAGCGCACGGCCGTGGCATCCACCGGCGCATCTGCCTGGGCGTACTCGTAGCGCTCGCCGATCAGGCTCAGCAGTTGCTGCAGGCTGACGAACTGTTGCAGGAAGGCGTTGGAGTCGGTGGCGAGGTGGCCCATGCGCATCAACTCGATGAAACGCAACTCATAGCCCCGTTCCAGGCAGTAATCGAGCAGCGGCATCACCTGATCCAGGTTCTGCCCACGCAACGGCACCATGTTGACCTTGATCTTCAGTCCCGCCGCTTTCGCCTGGTCCATGCCATCGAGCACGGTCGCCAGATCGCCGCCACGGGCAATGCTGCGGAACGCACCGGCATCCAGGGTATCGAGAGAAACGTTGATCCGGCGCAGGCCGGCATCCACCAGCAGCGGCAGCTTCTTCGCCAGGAGTTGACCGTTGGTGGTCAGGCTGATGTCTTCCAGGCCCATCTTGCCGACGGCGCTCATGAAAGATTCGAGTTTGGGGCTGACCAGCGGCTCGCCACCGGTGATGCGCAAGCGCTCGATGCCGGCGGCTTCGATCAGATAAGCCACGCCGCGGGCCATGGCCTCGGCCGACAGTTCATCCTGCGCAGCCACCAGCCGCTTGCCGTTGGGCACGCAGTAGGTACAGGCGTAATTGCAGGCTGAAGTCAGGCTGATGCGCAAATTGCGAAAACGCCTGCCTTGACGGTCAACGATCATGATCACTCCGGCGATAGAATTTCGAGCCGCTAAAACTTGACTCACAAATCAAGTTTTAGCAAGCCCTATGCCTGAGTATATTCCTGCGGTACTGCGTCATGTAGCGAAATCATGGCGCAATAAGGCCGCTGAATGATTCAGCTGCTCGGTGTTTCCGGGTCGCGCTTGCGCTTGTTGCCCATGCGCACGCCGATGTCCATCAGGAACTGGAAGAAACCTTCCTGATCTTCCAGCACATTGCTCCAGAACGGCGAGTGATACAGCGCCACCGCGCCGTGCACCAGCGCCCAGGACGCGCAGTAGTGGAAGTATGGCGGCACGTCTTCGAGCTTGCCTTCGCTGATCCGGCCTTTGATGAGCAGGGTCAGGCGTTCGAAGTTCGAGGCACGGATCTTGTGCAGCTCCTCGACCATTTCCGGCACCTGATTGCCTTTTACCACCTTCTCTTCGAGACGGTCGAACAGGCGGTAGCGCTGCGGGTCGCGCATGCGGAATTCGAAGTAGGCACGGGACAGCGCTTCCTTGTCCTTGTCGACATCGGCCGAATGCAGCAGCTCGTTCAAATCACGCTCGTAATCGAGCATCAGGCGCAGATAGATCTCGGCCTTGGATTTGAAATGCTTGTAGATCGTGCCTTTGCCGATACCCACGGCATCAGCAATCATCTCGACGGTGACACTGTCTTCACCTTGTTCGAGGAACAGCTTGAGCGCGGTATCGAGAATTTCTTGCTCGCGGCGACGAAACTCACGGACCTTACGAGGTTCTTTGTGCATAAGAAAAGGTCTGTAGGGGTCAAAATTCGAAGCCGCGTATTATGCCTAACTTGCACAAAAATGCACGGATCATCCGACCATATCTGCGTTTCTTGTTCATTTTGCGAACGCCAGGGGTGCAATGAGAACTCAACTGAAGCGCACGTATTCCAAATTTGTTTAAAAACCTCGACCGGCTAACTGGACTGAACGCCAGACTGATCAATACTTGAACTGTCGGGCGGCATCTCCCCCAAGTGCCGTGCCGGTAAAGGTACCAAGGGACCGCGTGCCTTTGTTTTACTCCTAATGGTC
Organism: Pseudomonas sp. URIL14HWK12:I6; assembly: GCF_000514195.1. Lineage (NCBI taxonomy): Bacteria > Pseudomonadati > Pseudomonadota > Gammaproteobacteria > Pseudomonadales > Pseudomonadaceae > Pseudomonas > Pseudomonas sp. URIL14HWK12:I6. The sequence goes on along the minus strand of NZ_AZVL01000009.1, from coordinate 131,217 downwards.
TTAACCCGGATTCACCCCCCAGAACCCGGGTTTTTTTTGCCTGCGATTTGGCGGTGACCTACATGGCAGATTTGACAGAGGCCAGCGGAAACAGGCGCTTGAAGTTCTCGGTGGTCTGCTCGGCAAACCGCTCGTAGCTCTCCCCACGCAGCATCGCCAGAAACTCCGCCACCTCACGCACATACTGCGGCAGGTTCGGCTTGCCGCGATAAGGGATCGGCGCCAGATACGGCGAGTCGGTCTCCACCAGCAAGCGATCGGCCGGCACTTTGCTCGCCACATCACGCAGGGCGTCGGCATTGCGGAAGGTGACGATGCCCGACAGGGAAATGTAGTAGCCCATGTCCAGCGCGGCTTTGGCCATGTCCCAGTCTTCGGTGAAGCAATGCAGCACACCGGCCTGGGGCAATGCCGCTTCACGCAGCAGCTTGAGGGTATCGGCACGGGCGCCGCGGGTGTGGATGATCACCGGCTTACCAGTCTGCTGTGCGGCTTGCAGGTGCAGGCGGAAGGATGCCTGCTGCAGCTCGGCGGCTTCCGGTTCGTAGTGATAATCCAGACCGGTTTCACCGATCGCCACCACTTTCGGGTGATTGAGTTCGTGCAGCAGCCAGTCAAGTGCAGGCGCCGCGCCCGGTTGCACATCCAATGGGTGCACACCAACCGAGCAATCGACGTCGTCGTAGCGCTCGGCGAGGGCTTTGACGTCGGCGGCGTTATCGGCACTCACGCCGATACACAGGAAGTGTCCTACCCCTCGCTGGCGAGCCGCATCGAGTGCAGCATCCAGCGAACCGTCATGGGCGGCGAGGTCGAGGCGATCAAGGTGACAATGGGAATCTACGAGCATAAAAAAGACGGCTACTTACATCGTATGAGTGGGACGGTCGGATTTCAGTGCTCCGGCCAGATGGGTTTCAATTCGACTGCGGGCGGTGTTGTCGCCTTCATTGAACTGCACGCCGACACCGGCGGCACGATTGCCTTGCGCACCTTTGGGGGTGATCCAGGCGACCTTGCCGGCCACCGGAATCTTCTCCGCCTCGTCCATCAGGTTCAGCAGCATGAACACCTCGTCGCCCAACTTGTAGCTCTTGTTGGTCGGGATGAACAGGCCACCGTTCTTGATGAACGGCATGTAGGCGGCGTAAAGCACCGATTTGTCCTTGATCGTCAGGGACAGGATGCCGTTGCGCGGCCCGGGGCTGATGGCTTCATTCATGTTGACCTCCACTGCTGATGTTCAGAGTCTAGGTACACATTCTTATCTTTGACCAGGCAATCCCGCCCATTGCACCAACAACGCTTCCAGCAGCAGTGCCGGGTTGAGGTTGGCTTTGCTCAGGACTTTCTGCCGTTGGGCGAGAATCCAGTCCTGAATATCGAGGACTTTGCCTTGGGCGCTTTTCTGCGCCAGGTACTGCACGACTTTACGCATGTCGCTCAGACCGAGGCCGGCTTCATCCTGGGTCAGTTGGTAGCGCAGGATCAGGCTCGACCAGTCACAGAACCAGTCGAACAGGCGCAGCATCGGAATGCTTTTCCACTCTTCGGCCAGTTGCGTCGGCGATTGCTGCTGTTTGAGCAGCTTCTTCACCCCTTCGACCACCTGCGCCCGCTGTTCACGCACGCCCTGGGACTGCAGGCTGACTGCCGCCAACGGCGAACCAGCCGCTAGCGTCAGCAATTCGACGCGTTCCTCTTCGGAACACTCCGGCAGCGCTTGCGCCAGCCACTGCAGGCTCATGGCCTCGCCCGGCAGCGGACATGCCTGCTGTACACAGCGGCTCTTGATCGTCGGCAGCAAACGGCTCGGCTGGTGGCTGACCAGCAACAGCACGGTATCGCCGGACGGCTCTTCGAGGCTCTTGAGCAAAGCGTTGGCGGCGTTGATGTTCATCGACTCCACCGGCTCGATCAGCACCACCTTGCGCCCGCCCAGTTGCGCGGTCTGCACCACGAAACTGACCAGATCACGGACCTGGTCGACCTTGATCGCCTTGTCGGCTTCTTCCGGCTCAAGGATGTAATTGTCCGGATGGCTGCCGGCCTTGAGCAACAGGCAGGATTTGCACTCACCGCACGCCTCGGGGGTCGGACGCTGACACAGCAGGCTGGCCATCAGGCGCTCGGCCAACGCGCGCTTGCCGATCCCGGCCGGACCGTGCAGCAAGTACGCGTGGGCGTGCTGGCTACGTCCGGCCAGTTGCTGCCAGAGGCTGTCCTGCCATGGATAGGCCTCAGCCACGAATCAGCTCCAGCAAGTTCGGAATCAAGGTATCCAGCGCTTGCTGAACCTTGACCAATGGCTGACCGGCATCGATGCGCACATAGCGCGCCGGATCAGCCTCGGCGCGTTGCAGAAACGCATTGCGTACCGCTTCGAAAAACGCCCGTCCTTCCAGTTCAAATCGATCCAGACGGCCACGGGCACTGGCGCGGGCCAGGCCGATTTCCACCGGCAGATCGAAAATCAGCGTCAGATCCGGACGCAGGTCGCCCTGAACGAACGTCTCCAGCGCAGCAATGCGTTCCAGCGACAAACCACGACCTCCGCCCTGATAGGCGTAAGTCGAGTCGGTGAAACGATCGCACAACACCACCGCGCCGCGCGCCAGCGCCGGACGGATCACTTCGGCCAGATGCTGGGCGCGCGCGGCGAACACCAGCAACAGCTCGGTATCGGGGTTCATGACTTCATCGGCCGGGGCCAGCAGCACATCGCGAATGCGCTCGGCGAGTGGCGTACCGCCGGGCTCGCGGGTCAGTACCACTTCGATACCTTCGGCGCGCAGACGCTCGGCGAGGTATTCGCGGTTGGTGCTCTTGCCGGCGCCTTCCGGGCCTTCCAGGGTAATAAACAAGCCAGTCACAGGCAGTCCTTAATCAAAGTCATTGCGCGTTTTGCGGTGCGGTCGTCGCGGGTTCGGCAGCAGGAGCCGGCGTCGGTGCGGGTTCCTGAGCGGGAACCTGCGGCAGCGCTTCAGGCGCGGTATCCGGGGACGCCGCAGGAGTCGCCTCCTCGGTCGCCGAAGCCGGAACAGCCGGCGCATTCACCGGGGCCGGGCTGGAGCGGTAATCGGCGCGGCGCTTGAGCTGGAACTCGCGCACTGCACTGTTGTGCGCATCAAGGTCATCAGAGAACACATGGCTACCATCGCCACGGGCGACGAAATACAGGCTGTTGCCTTCCACCGGATTGAGCGCGGCGTGAATCGCCTCGCGGCCGACCATGGCAATCGGCGTCGGCGGCAATCCGGGAATCACATAGGTGTTGTAGGGCGTCGGCTCCTTGAGATGAGCACGGGTCAACTTGCCGGTGTAGCGATCGCCCAGGCCGTAGATCACGGTCGGGTCGGTTTGCAACTGCATGCCCAGCGCCATGCGGCGCACGAACACGCCGGCAATCTGCCCACGCTCCTGCGGCACACCGGTTTCCTTCTCTACCAGCGAGGCCATGATCAGCGCCTGATATGGCTCGCTGTACGGCGCATCAGCGGAGCGGTTCTCCCACTCCTTGGACAACACCTCGTCGAGGCGGTCGAAGGCTTTCTTCAGCAATTCGACGTCGGAAACACCGCGCACAAAGCGGTAGGTATCCGGGAAGAATCGCCCTTCCGGGAACAGCCCGCGATGGCCGATTTTCTCCATCACTTCGCTGTCGCTCAAGCCCTTGAGGGTCTGCTCGATCTTTTCGTCTTTTGCCAGCGCGGCACGGACCTGGTGGAAATTCCAGCCCTCGACCAGTGTCAGGCTGTACTGCACCACTTCGCCGCGCTTCCACAGGTCGATCAGACCGTTGACAGTCATGCCCGGCTGCATGCGGTATTCGCCGGTATGGATCGGTGTGCCGGCCAGATTGAAGCGCCAGTAGATGCGCAACCAGAAGGCGTCCTTGATGACCCCATCGGTTTCAAGTTCAAGAAAGGTACGGGTCGGCGTCGAGCCTTTCGGCACATCCAGCAGTTCTTCCTGCGTGATGTTCAGGGGCTGTTCCAGCGCCGAATGAATTTTCCAGGCGCTGGCGCCCATCAGCAGCCCTGCCAGAACCAGTCCGGTTTCCAGCAGCAGCAAGAGTTTACGTCTCACGAATCAGGCATCCAGTAGCGCACGGGCAATGGTTTGCAGTTTACGGGTGAGCGGGCCAACCGGCCAGCTCAGTGCAGCGTAGGCGCGTACCGGCCAGACGCCATACACGCTGTTGCACATAAAGACTTCATCAGCCCATTGCAGCTGTTCGAGGCTGATGTCGGTGATTTGGATAGGGATGGCCAATGACTCGGCCTGAAACAATATTTCAGCACGCATCACACCGGCCACGCCACAGCGCTTCAGATCCGGGGTGATCAGTACGCCGTCGCGCACCAGAAACAGGTTGCTGAATACGCCTTCGATGACGCGCCCGGCCTGATCAAGCATCAAGCCTTCGGCATGTTCGCCATCGTGCCATTCGGCGCGGGCGAGCACTTGCTCCAGACGATTCAGATGCTTGAGACCGGCCAGCAACGGCTGGTTGGATAACCGCGTGACGCAGGGAAACAGGCGCACGCCCTGCTCGCCATGCACGGCAGGATAAGCCGCAGGCGGACTGCCTTGCAGAATGCGTCGGCCCTGCGCCGCAGGATCGGGCGCGTAGCCACGCAAGCCGTCACCACGGGTGAGAATGAGCTTGAGCACGCCCTCGCCCATTGCCGCGGCATAAGCCAGTAGCTCGCTGCGAACCCGCTCGATATCCCCGGCGATGGCCAGACGCGAGCAGCCCTCGGCCAAACGCGTCAGGTGACGATCCAGCAATACCGGCTGGCCGCCGTGCACGGCAATGGTCTCGAACAGACCATCACCGTAAGCCAGGCCGCGATCTTTCAGCGACAGAGCGTCAGCCGGTTGACCGTCGACCCAGCTGTCCATCAACCGGCGAACCGGCGGAATGCCAACGTGCCGTTGGTGCCGCCAAACCCGAAGGAGTTGGACAGTACGACGTCGATGTCCATGTTGCGCGCAGTGTGCGGCACGAAATCGAGATCGCAGCCTTCATCCGGCTCATCGAGGTTGATGGTCGGCGGTGCCACCTGACTGTTGATCGCCAGTACGCTGAAGATCGCCTCGACCGCGCCCGCCGCACCCAACAGGTGACCGGTCATGGACTTGGTGGAGCTGACCGCCAGGTTGTAGGCGTGCTCACCGAACACGGTCTTGATCGCGTTGGCTTCGGCAAGGTCGCCGGCCGGGGTCGAAGTACCGTGGGCGTTGATGTACTGCACCTGGTCGATGTTGATCTTCGCATCGCGCAGCGCATTGGTGATGCAGCGGGCTGCACCGGCGCCATCAGCGGGTGGCGACGTCATGTGGAACGCATCGCCACTGGTGCCGAAGCCGATCAGCTCGGCGTAGATCGTGGCGCCACGGGCCTTGGCGTGCTCGAGTTCTTCGAGTACCAGCGCACCGGCACCGTCAGACAGCACGAAGCCATCACGACCCTTGTCCCATGGACGACTGGCGCGAGTCGGCTCGTCGTTGCGGGTCGACAGCGCACGGGACGCGCCGAAGCCGCCCATGCCCAGACCGCACGCGGCCATCTCGGCACCACCGGCGATCATTACGTCGGCTTCGTCGTACATGATGTTGCGCGCGGCCATGCCAATGCAGTGCGTACCGGTGGTACAAGCAGTGGAAATGGCGTAGTTCGGCCCCTGTGCACCCAGGTGGATGGACAGAAAACCGGAAATCATATTGATGATCGAGCCTGGCACGAAGAATGGCGAAATTCGACGCGGGCCCGTCTCATGCAGGGTACGGCTGGTTTCTTCGATGTTGGTCAGACCGCCGATGCCCGAGCCCATGGCCACGCCAATGCGCTCACGGTTGGCGTCGGTGACTTCCAGACCGGCGTTGCGAACAGCCTGAAAACCCGCGGCCAGACCGTACTGAATGAACAGGTCGAGCTTGCGTGCTTCCTTGACCGACAGGTATTCCTCGACATTGAAGCCCTTTACCGAGCCGCCAAAACGGGTGGAATAGGCAGAAAGGTCGGTGTGTTCGATCAGACCAATGCCACTGCGGCCAGCCAGAATGCCCTGCCAACTGCTCGGCACATCCGTGCCCAGTGGCGACAACATACCCATACCGGTGACTACGACGCGTCTACGCGACACAGCACTCTCCTTTTTCAAATGACGACTTTGCATCAGGCCTAAAGAAAAAACCGCACGCCATGATGGCAGTGCGGTTTTTCCATGACAGCAGACAACGATTACAAACTATTACGCCTGGTGGCTAGTAACGTAGTCGATTGCAGCTTGTACAGTAGTGATCTTCTCAGCTTCTTCGTCAGGGATTTCGGTCTCGAATTCCTCTTCCAGAGCCATCACCAGCTCAACGGTGTCAAGGGAGTCGGCACCCAGGTCTTCAACGAAGGAAGCAGTGTTGACCACTTCTTCTTCTTTAACGCCCAGTTGCTCGGCAACGATTTTCTTGACGCGCTCTTCGATGGTGCTCATACCTTGTTTTCACTCCTAATGGACAAATTCAGGCAGCTGGCCAGTGGGTAAGTGTATAGAAAGGCTTTTCAGCTTTTCAACTGAAAGCTTCACTCCTCAAACCCTGCGGCCCTCTGCCTATAAATAGATTGCAGCTTTATAACGGATTTTAGACAGCTCGTATGACATTTTTTTGAAGCAATCCGTCACATTTTACTTACATGTACATCCCACCGTTCACCGGGATTGTAGCCCCAGTGACGTATGCCGCACCGTCGGATGCAAGAAAAGCGACCACCGAGGCGATCTCTTGAGCTTGTCCCAGACGGCCCAGCGGAATCTGCGTCTGCAAGGCTTCACGCTGTGCTTCCGGCAGTTCGCGGGTCATATCGGTGTCGATGAACCCAGGGGTTACCGAGTTGACCGTAATCGAACGCGAACCGACTTCACGCGCCATCGCACGGCTGAAACCTTCCAGACCGGCCTTGGCGGCTGCATAGTTTACTTGGCCTGCGTTGCCCATGGCACCCACCACCGAGCCAATACTGATAATTCGGCCCCAGCGCGCCTTGGTCATGCCACGCAAAACGCCCTTGGACAGGCGATACAGACTGTTCAGGTTGGTATCGATCACGTCATACCATTCATCGTCTTTCATGCGCATCATCAGGTTATCGCGGGTGATGCCGGCATTATTGACCAGAATCGCCGGCGCGCCGAACTGCTCCTGAATGCTCGCGATCACGGCGGCAACGGATTCGTCGCTGGTGACGTTCAGCTCCAGGCCGGTACCTTGAATGCCGTGCTCCTTGAGCGTGGCAGCGATCGCCTCGGCACCCTTGGCGGAGGTCGCAGTGCCAACAACGATGGCGCCCTGACGACCCAGTTCCAGTGCGATAGCCTGGCCGATACCGCGGCTTGCACCGGTGACCAGTGCAACTTTACCTTGCAGACTCATGCAAGTTTCTCCTGATTCAGGCCAGCGCTGCACGGGCGGCAGCGAAAGCGTCTGGGGTGTTGAGATTGGAAGTCGAAACGCCTTCGGCGCAACGTTTGTTCAGACCGGCCAGCACTTTGCCCGGGCCGCACTCGACCAGACTGGTAGCGCCCTTGGCAGCCAGGGTCTGAACCGATTCAACCCAGCGAACGGGCTTGTACAGTTGTTCGAGCAGATCACGCTTGAGGGTCTCCAGATCGGCCGGCACTTGCGCGCTGACGTTCTGTACGACCGGGATCTGCGGTGCCTGCCAGTCGATGGCGGCGATGGATTCGGCAAAGCGTTCGGCAGCCGGACGCATCAGTTCGCAATGCGACGGCACGCTCACCGGCAACGGCATGGCACGCTTGGCGCCACGGGCCTTGCAGCCCTCGATGGCACGCTCAACCGCAGCCTTGGCGCCGGCAATCACGACCTGACCCGGCGAGTTGAAGTTCACCGCGCTGACCACTTCGCCCTGCGCCGCTTCGGCACAGGCTGCCAGCACGTCGGCATCTTCCAGACCGAGGATGGCAGCCATGCCGCCCTGCCCGGCCGGAACGGCTTCCTGCATCAACTGGCCACGGCGCTCAACGAGCTTCACCGCGTCGGCCAGGCTCAGGCTGCCGGCAGCAACCAGCGCGCTGTATTCACCCAGGCTGTGACCGGCAACAAATGCCGGACGCGCGCCACCTTCAGCCAGCCACAGACGCCACAGGGCGATCGAAGCGGTCAGAATGGCCGGTTGGGTTTTGTCGGTTTGATTGAGCAGCTCTTCCGGGCCCTGCTGGGTCAGTGCCCACAGGTCATAGCCCAGAGCAGCGGAGGCTTCTTTGAAGGTTTCGAGGATCAACGGATATTCCGCGCCCAGCTCGGCCAGCATGCCGAGGGACTGCGAACCCTGTCCTGGAAAGACGAATGCGAGGGAAGCAGACATGTAACAAGCCCCTAATGATCTTGTCGTCGAAAATGACGCCCCACTGGGGGACGCAAGAAACTGACAGTTGGATGGCCCTTTGAACCGGGCGGTCACATTTAAGCATTGTCCGACGAAAACGCCTAAGACAACAGATCCTCCAGACGGCCGTGGAGGCGTTCGGGCAGGTTCTCCTGAATCTCGATCAGCGCGCGCTGAATCGCACTCTGAAAGCCCTGAACCCCGGCCGAACCGTGACTTTTCACCACGATACCCTGCAAGCCGAGGAAGCTTGCGCCGTTATGTCGCGCTGGTGCGAGATCCGCCTGCAGGCGCTTCATCAATGGCAGGGCCAAAGCACCTACCACGCGGGAAGCAAAGTTTTTCCTGAACAAGGCCTCAATGCGCGCGGCGATCATCGTCGCCAGGCCTTCGCTGGACTTGAGCAAGATATTGCCGACAAAACCGTCACAGACCACCACATCCGCCTCGCCGCGATACAGGCCATCGCCCTCGACAAAACCGATGTAGTTAATGCCGCGCGCCGCCTGCAACAAGGTCGCCGCCAGCTTGACCTGCTGATTGCCCTTGATGTCCTCGGTGCCGATATTCAGCAACGCGACACGCGGCCGGGCGATGCCCAGCGTCTGCGCCGCCACCGAGCCCATCACCGCGAACTGCAACAGATGCTCGGCGCTACAATCGACGTTGGCGCCCAAATCGAGCAACTGGCAATAACCCTTCTGCGTCGGAATCGCCGCCACCATCGCCGGCCGATCAATACCCGGCAAGGTTTTGAGCACGAAACGCGACAACGCCATCAACGCCCCGGTATTGCCAGCACTGACACAGGCCTGAGCCTTGCCGTCACGCACCAGTTCAAGGGCGACACGCATCGACGAGTCCGGCTTGCCACGCAAGGCCTGGGTCGGCTTTTCGTCCATGGTGATGACTTCAGACGCCGGGACAATTGTCAGGCGCGCGCGATCGGCAGCCGATTGGCCGTTGATCAGTTCTTCAAGTAGGGAGGGTTGACCGACGAGGGTCAGGTGCAGCGAGGGCGTAGCAGAAAGGCAAGCAAGGCTGGCCTGAACAATGCTGCGGGGACCGAAGTCCCCGCCCATTGCGTCAATCGCGATGACTTGAGCGGACAAGTGATTACTCGTCAGCGCCCTTGTCGATCACTTTACGGCCACGGTATACGCCTTCTGGCGATACGTGGTGACGCAGGTGAACTTCACCAGTGGTTTTTTCTACAGACAGGGTGCTAGCCTCGAGAGCGTCGTGCGAACGGCGCATGTCACGGGCAGAGCGGGATTTTTTGTTCTGCTGAACAGCCATAATTGATTAACTCCTAAACGTTTGGGTCACGCTTTAACTGCGCCAATACACTGAACGGGTTGGACCGCGTTACCTCGTCCTCGCTCGGTTCGGGTTCATCTGCTCCCGCCGGCTGCTGGCATTCTTCCGGATGATGAGCAGGCACAATGGGCAAGGCGAGCAGAAGCTCCTCCTCGATCAGTGACTGCAGATCCAATGGATCTTCGCCCAGTTCCAGCACGTCATAACCTTTCGGTAACGACTGGGTATTCGCACCCTCCTTCACTACAGCGTAACTGCATTCGCTGTGGATCGGCAGGGTGACCAGCTCAAGACAACGCTGGCAAACCATTTTGACTTCGGTGTCGATAAAGCTGTGGATCACCACAGATTTACGTTCATCTCGTTCAAAAACGAATTTGGCCTGCACCGTACCGACATCGTCGGAAAGCGGGTCGCAGAGTCTCTTCAAATCGGCCAGCAGCAGTTCACCTTGGAGGGTGGTGCCACGGTCAGCCAATTTGCGCGGGTCAACGTGAGGTGGAATCGGGTCATTCAACATAGGCGCAGCATTATAGGGATGCACCCACCCATGTCAAAGGAAATTGTGCCCTGTCCGTCACTTGCGTACCTCCGCTAGAATTCGCACCTGCCTCAGGAGACGCCAATGCTGCCTTTATTACTCGCCTCAAGCTCGACTTATCGCCGGGAATTACTCGCCCGCCTGCACCTGCCGTTCGTCTGCAGCTCACCGGATATCGACGAAAGCCATCAGCCGGGCGAATCCGCCATCGAACTGGTCAAGCGCCTCGCCGAACAGAAAGCCCGCGCACTCGCCGCGAGCCATCCCGCTCATCTGATTATTGGCTCGGACCAGGTCGCAGTGCTCGGCGATCGGATCATCGGCAAGCCACACACCTTCGACAAGGCTCGCGAGCAACTACTCGCCGCCAGCGGCGCCAGCGTGACCTTCCTCACCGGCCTGGCCCTGCTCAACAGCCAGACCGGCCACTGCCAGGTCGACTGCGTGCCGTTTACCGTGCACATGCGTCAGCTCGACGAGGTGCGAATTGAACGCTACCTGCGCCTGGAGCAGCCCTACGACTGCGCCGGCAGCTTCAAGGCCGAAGGTTTGGGCGTGAGCCTGTTCCAATCCACCGAAGGGCCTGACGCCACCAGCCTGATCGGCCTGCCGCTGATTCGCCTGATCGACATGCTGCTGGCCGAGGGCGTGCAAATCCCTTAACGCACAAAAAACCGGCCATTGAGGCCGGTTTCTTTTCAACACTGCACCACGCTTAACGCAACGATGGCCCGTGGAACCCCATCCACATCGCCAACTGCTCAGCCACACTGGCGCCAAGTTTCTTCGAGAAGCGGTCGAACGGCGATTCCTGCACAGTGAAATCCACCAGCTCTTTCTCGCCGATCACATCCCGCGCCACGGAACTGGCATTGCCCAGACCATCGATCAAGCCCAACGGCAGCGCCTGCTCGCCGGACCAGACCAGCCCGGAGAACAGTTCCGGATGCTCCTTGTCCTTCAGGCGATCGCCACGACCCTGTTTGACACTGTTGATGAACTGCTTGTGCGTAGTATCCAGCACGGTCTGCCAGAATGCGGTTTCGTCAGGCTTCTGCGGCTGGAACGGATCCAGAAACGACTTGTGCTCGCCCGAGGTATAAGTGCGACGCTCGACGCCGAGCTTGTCCATGGTGCCGACAAACCCGTAACCGGCCGCCGTTACACCAATGGAGCCGACCAAACTGGCCTTGTCGGCATAGATCTGATCCGCCGCACTGGCGATGTAATAGGCACCGGACGCACCGAGATCGGAAATCACCGCGTACACCTTGGTATCCGGGTGCAGGCCGCGCAGACGCTTGATCTCGTCATACACATAACCCGACTGCACCGGACTGCCGCCCGGACTGTTGATCCGCAGGATCACGCCCTTGACCTTCTTGTCCTCGAAGGCTGCACGCAGGCTGCCGACAATATTGTCAGCGCTCGCAGGCTCCTTGTCGGCGATCATGCCGGTGACGTCGATCAGCGCGGTGTAGTTCGGGCCACGGGTGGCGCTCTTTTCCATGTCCATCAGCGGCGTGAACAGGATCAGCGCAACAAACAGATAAACAAACGTCAGCAGCTTGAAGAAGATCCCCCAACGCCGCGAGCGACGCTGCTCCTGCACACTGGCCAGCAAAGTCTTTTCCAGCAGCTTCCAGCTTTTCTCGTCACCGTCGTCGGCACTTGCCTTGGCCGGTGCTTTCCATTCGTCGGTCATGCGCTGTACCCCAGCAAAAACGTATTAAGCCTGCTGCCCCAGCCAGGCGTGCAATTCACTAAAACGGTCGATCGACAGGCGCGGCTCGAACTGCTGCAGCGACTCGATCGACTGCGCGCCGTAGCTGACCGCCACCGACGCCATACCCGCATTGCGTGCCATCAGCAGATCGAAGGACGAATCCCCGACCATCAGCGCCTGCTCGGGCCGCACGCGACAATGCGCGAGAATCTGCTCGAGCATCAGCGGATGCGGCTTGCTCGCGGTCTCGTCGGCGGCACGGGTGATATCGAAATAGTCTTCCCAGCCATTGGCTTTGAGCACCCGATCCAGCCCGCGACGATTCTTGCCGGTCGCGACCGCCAGGTGGTAGCCCTGCTCGCGAAACGACGCCATCGACTCCACTACGCCTTCGAACAGCGGCGAAGGCACGGCTTCTGCCGCGATGTAGTGGTCGGCGTAATACTCGCGAAACAGGGTCATCTCGGCATCGCTGATGTCCGGGTACAAGGTGCGGATCGCCTCGGGCAAGCCCAGACCGATGATGCCCTTGACGGCAAAATCATCACGCAACTCGAAACCGGAACGCGCGGACGCAGAATGCATCGCCTCGACAATCCGACCAATGGAATCAGCGAGGGTGCCGTCCCAATCGAAAATCAGCAGCTTGTAATCAGATGGGCGCACTCAATCGCTCCACGGTCTTGGCCCACATTTCATCCACTGGTGCCTGCAACTTGAGCTCACCGCCATCGGGCAGCGGCACGGTCAGCATGTAGGCGTGCAGGAACAGACGTTTGCCGCCCAGATCACGGATTTCCTTGCTGAAACCGTCATCGCCGTACTTGGTGTCGCCGGCAATGCAATGCCCGGCGTGCAAGGTATGGACGCGGATCTGGTGGGTGCGACCGGTGATCGGCTTGGCTTCGATCAGGGTGGCAAAGTCGCCGAAACGACGCAGGACCTTGAACACGGTCACCGACTCCTTGCCCTCCTCCTCGTCAACCTCGACCATGCGCTCGCCGGAGCGCAGATTGCTCTTGCCCAGCGCCGCACGGACTTGCTTGATCGAGGTCGCCCAATTGCCGCGCACCAGCGCCATGTAGCGCTTGTCGACACCGTCACCGCGCAAGGCGGCGTGCAAGTGCCGCAACATGCTGCGCTTCTTGGCGATCATCAGCAGGCCGGAAGTGTCACGGTCGAGACGGTGAACCAGCTCCAGCTCCTTGGCATCGGGGCGCAACTGACGAAAGGCTTCGATCACCCCGTAATTCAAGCCGCTGCCGCCGTGAACCGCAATGCCGGCGGGCTTGTTGATCACGATCAGGGCTTTGTCTTCGTAGATAATCGAGGCTTCCAGCCGCTGCAACAGGCCTTGAGCCAATGGCACCGGCTCGTCGCGCTCAGGCACGCGAACCGGCGGCACGCGCACGATATCGCCGGCCTGCAGCTTGTATTCGGGCTTGATCCGCCCCTTGTTCACGCGCACTTCGCCTTTACGCAAAATGCGGTAAATCAAGGTCTTGGGCACGCCTTTGAGCCGGGCAAGGAGGAAATTGTCAATTCGTTGGCCGGCATACTCCGGCGAGACTTCAAGCAGTTGAACGCCTGGAGTCGAAGGGGCAGTAGTTGTCATGCCGCGGATGATAACAATTTTTATGGAATTGAAGCACTTAATCATTGCTGCTATAGTCGCGAACGCCGCCAAAAGCGGCCTGGACAGCGGAACCACGGTCAAAAACCGGCCCTGACCAACGCAATTCACCAGGACGCGAGGCCGTCCTACGGGGCTTTCGCTACGTAACGGTGGAGTTTGCAGTTGTAACAAGCGCAGGTGACATGAGGCCTGAATTACACCGTCGAGCAGAGTTTTCACTCGCCTGACAGGCACACATTCAAGGCCAGTTCACAAAGTGCAGTCAGCTGCAGATGACCCCGAGCAAAAGCTTCGGAAACATCGCCTGAATTAGCCATGATGCGTGACCTCCCCTTTCGGAGCTCACGGTAAATGCCAACCCGCTGCGGATTCTGCGCGCGGCAGCACCCGAATTATCAGGGATACGTGTAGGGTGGAGATGCACAACCGCCGGACTGTGTAGCAATAGGCTTTATCAAGACGCTTCATCTCGTCCACAGCCGCTGGTTGATTCCTCCTCCTGACTGAGTGCTTAAGTAGCCACAGCAAGCAGGACGCGTACGTCGCGATATCGGCCCAATTGGCCTGACATCGCTGGACACGGGAATGGCCAACCACTCCCGACGCACCTGACACCGACCGTGAGAAGTCGTGTGTGCCGAACGCCGTTTCCGGCAGCCCGGAAACCGACGGTACTACATGAAAAGAATGCTGATTAACGCAACTCAACCCGAAGAGTTGCGTGTTGCACTGGTAGATGGCCAACGCCTCTACGACCTGGACATCGAATCCGGTGCACGCGAGCAGAAAAAGGCCAACATCTACAAAGGCCGTATCACTCGCATCGAACCAAGCCTTGAGGCTGCCTTTGTCGATTTCGGCTCCGAGCGCCACGGCTTCCTGCCCCTCAAAGAAATCTCCCGCGAATACTTCAAGAAAGCCCCTGAAGGCCGCGTCAACATCAAGGACGTCCTGAGCGAAGGCCAGGAAGTCATCGTTCAGGTCGAAAAAGAAGAACGTGGCAACAAGGGCGCCGCCCTGACCACCTTCATCAGCCTGGCCGGTCGTTACCTCGTGCTGATGCCGAACAACCCGCGTGCCGGCGGTATCTCCCGTCGCATCGAAGGCGAAGAGCGCAACGAACTGCGTGAAGCGCTGAACGGTCTGGTTGCTCCAGCCGACATGGGTCTGATCGTGCGCACTGCCGGCCTGGGCCGCAGCAGCGAAGAAATGCAGTGGGACCTCGACTACCTGCTGCAACTGTGGACCGCCATCAAAGAAGCCTCGCTGGATCGCTCCGCGCCATTCCTGATCTATCAGGAAAGCAACGTGATCATCCGCGCCATCCGCGATTACCTGCGCCAGGACATCGGCGAAGTGCTGATCGACAGCGTTGAAGCCCAGGACGAAGCCCTGACCTTCATCCGCCAGGTGATGCCGCAGTACGCCAGCAAGATCAAGCTGTACGAAGACAGCGTTCCGCTGTTCAACCGTTTCCAGATCGAAAGCCAGATCGAGACCGCTTTCCAGCGCGTCGTCGAACTGCCTTCCGGCGGCTCCATCGTCATCGATCCGACCGAAGCCCTGGTGTCCATCGACATCAACTCGGCGCGCGCCACCAAAGGCAGCGACATCGAAGAAACCGCGCTGCAGACCAACCTTGAAGCCGCCGAAGAAATCGCCCGTCAGTTGCGCCTGCGCGACATCGGCGGCCTGATCGTCATCGACTTCATCGACATGACCCCTGCCAAGAACCAGCGCGCCGTGGAAGAGAAAGTCCGCGAATGCCTGGAAGCCGACCGCGCTCGCGTGCAGATCGGCCGCATCTCGCGCTTCGGCCTGCTGGAAATGTCCCGTCAGCGCCTGCGTCCATCGCTGGGCGAAAGCAGCGGCATCGTCTGCCCGCGCTGCAACGGCACCGGCATCATCCGTGACGTCGAATCGCTGTCGCTGGCAATCCTGCGCCTGATCGAAGAAGAAGCCCTGAAAGACCGCACTGCCGAAGTGCGCGCCCAGGTGCCGATCCCGGTCGCCGCGTTCCTGCTCAACGAAAAACGCAACTCGATCACCAAGATCGAACTGCGCACCCGTGCCCGTATCGTCATTCTGCCGAACGATCACCTGGAAACCCCGCACTTCGAAGTTCAGCGTCTGCGTGACGACAGCCCGGAAGCTGCGACCAACCAGTCCAGCTACGAAATCGCTGCTGCCGCTGCCGAAGTCGAAGAAGTCCAGCCAGCCGCTGCGACCCGCACCCTGGTTCGCCAGGAAGCCGCGGTCAAGACTGCGCCGGCCCGTGCCAATGCGCCGGTGCCGACCGAAGTCGCCGCGCCTGCCGCTGCTGCACCGGCTCCAGTTGCCGCGCCAGAGCCAAGCCTGTTCAAAGGCCTGGTGAAATCGCTGGTCAGCCTGTTCGCGACCAAAGAAGAGCCAGCCGCTCCGGTCGTCGTTGAAAAACCGGCCACCGAGCGTCCAGCGCGCAACGAAGAGCGTCGCAACGGTCGTCAGCAGAGCCGCAACCGTAACGGTCGCCGCGATGAAGAGCGCAAGCCGCGCGAAGAACGTGCTCCGCGTGAAGAGCGCGCCCCACGCGAGCCGCGTGAAGAGCGTCAGCCACGTGAAGCCCGTGAAGTCCGCGAGCCGCGTGAAGCCCGCAGCGAAGCACCGGCCGCTCGCGAAGAACGCGCACCCCGCGCTCCGCGTGAAGAACGTGCACCACGTGCGCCGCGCGAAGACCGCAAGCCACGTGGCGAGCGTGAAGAGCGTGTACGTGAACTGCGCGAACCACTGGACGCCGCTCCGGCTGCACCCGTAGCGGCTGCCGCTGCCGCTGTGGTCGCAGAAGAGCGTCCGGCCCGTCAGCCTCGCGAAGAGCGCGCTCCACGCCCACCGCGTGAAGAGCGTCAACCGCGTGCCGAGCAGGCTGCTGCCGTTGCTGAAGAAGAAGTGAACAGCAACGAAGAGCAACTGCCGGAAGACGGTCAGGACAACGCCGAAGGCGATCGTCCACGTCGTCGCTCCCGTGGTCAGCGTCGTCGCAGCAACCGTCGCGAGCGTCAGCGTGATGCCAACGGCAACGTGATCGAAGGTTCGGAAGAGTCCGAGTCCGGCGAACACGCTGAACCAGCACCAAGCGCTGCCGATCTGGCTGCCGGCCTGGCCGTCACTGCCGCTGTTGCCAGCAGCGTGATCAGCGCTCCGGCCGAAGCACAGGCTCACGAGCAAGCCGAACGCGCCACCGCCGCTGTTCAGGAAACCGCTCCAGTGGAAGCGCCGGTTGTTGAGGCCACTACCCCAGTGGAAGTGGTTGCTGCTCCGGAAGTCGAAGTGGCACCGGTTCAAGAAACTCTGCCTCAGGTTGAAGCCGCTGCACAACCTGCCGTTGAGGCGCCAGTCTTGGCCGCAGAGCCGGTTGCTGAAACCGTCGCTGAAACCGTGACCGAAACCGTGCGTGAAGTTCGCGAAGAACAGACCGCGTTCAACTGGGTTGCCGAGCCTGCCGTCGCTGAAACTCCAGCGCCAGTGGCAGAAGCCCCAGTGGTTGAAGAAGCCAAGGCTGCCGCGCCAGTGGTCGAAGCCGCTGAACCTGCTCCAGCGCCAGTGGTTGAAGCACCGGTGGTCGAAGCGCCAGTGGTTGCCGAAGCCCCTGCTCCAGTGGTTGAAGCCGCTCCGGTCAGCGCCCTGACGCCAAACGGCCGTGCGCCAAACGACCCACGTGAAGTGCGTCGCCGCAAGCGTGAAGCCGAGCGTCTGCAGAAGGAAGCCGAACTGGCTGCCGCTGCTGCTCCGGCTGCTGAAGTGGTCGAAGTTGCTGCTGTGACTGAAGAGGCCGTGGTTGAGTCGGTGATCGCCGAGGCACCACGCTCCGTTCAGGACGCGGTCGAGCATCACCAGGCGGCCGAGGAAAAAGAACACGAGCCTAAACCGCTCGTCTGATTCCGAAAGCCAATAAAAAGCCCCGCCTGAGCAATTAGGCGGGGCTTTTTCATGTCTCCAGTTCAAGCTTCACCACCCTTCAATGTGGGAGCGGGCTTGCTCGCGAATGCGGTGTGTCAGCCACCCTGGAAGTCACTGACGCTCCGCATTCGCGAGCAAGCCCGCTCCCACAAAAGCTCTGCAGGAGGCTCAGGATTGGGGGAATACAAGAGAATCGGGCACATCGATATCCCACAACACCCCGGGATCATCCACCGCTACCTCAATCACCCTGCCCTGCTTGAACAAAGGCCTGGCGCCGCGATCACCACTCAATGCCTGCAACCCCGGCCCGAACGAACGCCCGAACCCCACCGGATGCCCAAATTCGCCCTCCTGCACCGGCACACTCACCGCGTCATCGGTCATTGCCGCCACTACCCGCTCAATACTCGACGGCAGGATAAACGGCATGTCCCCCAACACGACCAGCCAGCCATCTGCATCCGGACAAACCGCAACGCCAGCCGCAATACTGTCACCCATCCCGGTCGATTCAATCGAGACCACGTCACAGCCATAAGCCTGAGCCATGCGCATCGCCTGCGGCCGCGCTTCAGTGGTCACCAGCACCCGCTTGTCGAGGTTGGCCGGCAGATTCAGCAACACTTGCTCGATCACCGAGCGCACCGCGCCATCACGCCCGGTGCAATCGGCCAGCAACTTGTCCTTGTCGGCACCGGCAACCTGGCGAAAGCGACTGCCCTCGCCCGCCGCCAGCACAATCACTGCGATAGATCGACTCATGCGCCCTCCACGACTTTCTTCTGTTTCAACTCGACGCCGTTCTTGATCGCGACGATCTCCGCCAACAATGACAGGGCAATCTCCGCTGGCGAATGACTGCCGATGTGCAAACCGATCGGCCCGTGCAAACGGTTGATCGCCTCGGGTGACAAGCCCAGCTGAGCCAGATTGTCCCGGCGCTTCTGGCTGTTGACCCGCGATCCGAGTGCACCGACATAGAAGGCCGGCGAATCGAGCGCGGTGAGCAACGCCATATCATCCAGACGGGGATCGTGAGTCAGCGCGACGATGGCTGTGCGTTCGTCCGTCTGAATGCTCAACACCGCGTCATCCGGCATACCCGGAACAAAGCGACCGTGGTGCTCTTCCCAACCGTAGACGAACTCGGTACGCGGATCGCAGATCAGCACTTCGAAATCCAGCAGCCGCGCCATGTCCGCCACGTAACGCGACAGCTGCCCGGCGCCGATCAACAACAGACGCCAGCGCGGACCATAAATAGCGCGCAGGGTCTTACCATCGAATGCCAGCACATCGGATTTGCTCGCCGCTGATAGCACAACTTCACCGGTTTCGATGTTCAGCTCGCGGGCGACAATTTCATGCGTTTCACAACGGGCGAGCAACTCGGCGACCCACGCCGGATCAGCGACCCGCTCCTCGGTCAGGCGCAGCGTGCCGCCACAGGGCAAGCCGAAACGCGCCGCCTCCTCGCGGGTGACGCCATAGGTAATCAGTTGCACCGGTGGCCCGTCGCTGGCGATGCGCCCGTCGTGCAGACGGGCGATCAAGTCATCCTCGACACAACCGCCGGACACCGAGCCGATCACCACGCCGTCCTCGCGCAACGCGAGCATCGCGCCGGGTGCCCGGGGCGCAGTGCCCCAGGTCTGCACCACACTGAACAGCACCACCCGCTGCCCGGCGCGGCGCCATTCAAGCACGCTGCGCAGGACGTTGAGATCGGCGCTATCCATTACGCCTGCGCCTTCTGCCAACCCTGCAACTGATAACGCACCGGCAAGTTACGGATGCGCTGGCCGGTGGCGGCGAAGATCGCATTGCACAGTGCCGGCGCAATCGGCGGCACGCCGGGTTCACCGACACCACCCAACGGCACGTCGCCCGGCGGCGTCACCAAATGCACCGCGATTTCCTTCGGCGCCAGCGACATGCGCGCCACTTCGTACATATGGAAGTTGTCCTGCTGGACCTTGCCGTACTTGAAGCTGATTTCACCCAGCACCGCGTTGCCCAGGCCCATCACGCACGCGCCCTCGAACTGCGAACGGATACGTTCAGGGTTGATCTGCGGCCCGCAATCGACGGCGATGTCAGCCTTGTGCACGATCAGCGTACCGTCGTCCTTGACCTCGACTTCGATCACCGCCGCCACATAGGTGACGAAGCTGTAATGCACCGCCAGACCGAGGCCTCGGCCCTTGGGCAATTGGCGCCCCCAGCCGGCAGCCTTGGCCGCGGTTTCCAATACCGCGCGCATGCGCCCGGTGTCGATCGGGTAGCGCTCGGGGGATTCGCCGTAGTTCCACTCCTCACTCAGGGTACGCGGGTCGATCTGCCGATCCGGGCCGAGCAACTTGATCTGGTACTTGAGCGGATCGACGCCAGCCTTGTGCGCCAGTTCATCGACGAAACTCTGAATCGCAAAACCGTGAGGAATGTTCGACACCGAGCGATACCAGCCGACGCGGGTATGCACCGTGGCTTCGGGGTTTTCCAGGCGCACGTTGGGAATCGTGTAAGCCATATTGGTGAAACCCATGCCCAGTTCGAACACCGCTTCATGGTTCATGCTCGGGGCGAACAGCGCCGTAATACTCGGCGCCACTGTGCGATGCAGCCAGCCGGAGGGCATGCCGTCCTTGCCGACAGCGGCCTTCAGGTACTCGGCGGACACCGTGTGGAAATACGAGTTGTGGATGTCATCCTCGCGGGTCCATTGCACCCGCACGGCTTTACCGGGGAACTCCTTGGCAAGGATCGCTGCTTCGACGACGAAATCCGGCTTCGATTTACGGCCGAAACCGCCACCGAGCAGCGTGACGTTGAAGGTGACATTGTCGAACGGCAGCCCGAGGCGCTCGGCGATGCGCTCGCGAGTTACCTGCGGCGCCTGACTCGGCGCCCACGCTTCACACACACCTTTGTCGTAGCGCGCGATGGCGACCATCGGCTCCATCGGTGCCTGCGCCAGATGCGGCAGATAATAGGACGCTTCGAGGCTGCTGGCGGCGCCGCTCAGGGCTTTGTCGATATCGCCAGTGTTGCGCACCACTTTGCCGGGTTTGCGCGACGCTGCTTCCAGTTCCTTGCGATAAGCGATCGAGTCATAACTGGCATTGGGGCCGTCGTCCCATTCGATCTTTAGCGCCTCGCGGCCCTTGATCGCCGCCCAGGTATTGCTGGCAATCACCGCTACGCCGCCCAGCGGCTGGAATTCCGAAGGCAGCGGACGGCTCTCGATCTGCATGACCTTCAGCACACCCGGAACCTTCAGCGCGGCGCTGTCATCCAGCGACTTGACCTTGCCGCCGTACACCGCCGGACGGGCGATGGTGGCGTAGAGCATGCCGTCGAAATGCACGTCCGCGCCGTACACCGCGCGCCCGTTGACGATATCGGCACCGTCGATGGCTTTGGTGCCTTCCTTGCCGATGTAGCGGAACTCTGACGGCTGCTTGAGGCGCAGGCTGTCACGCGCCGGCACCGCCAGTGCACTGGCTGCAGCGGCAAGTTCGCCGTAACCCAGCTCGCGACCGGACGGTTTGTGCAGGACTTTGTGCAGCTGCGCCTGGCACTCGCCCACCGGCACCTGCCATTGCGCGGCGGCGGCTTGTTCGAGCATGGTCCGGGCCGCCGCGCCGCAGCGGCGCATCGGTTCATACCAGTGACGCATGCTGCGCGAACCGTCAGTGTCCTGGTTGCCGAAACGTACTTCGTCACCCGGCGCCTGTTGCACTTTGACTTTGGCCCAATCGGCGTCCAGTTCATCAGCGACCACCATGCTCAAACTGGTGCGCACGCCCTGGCCCATTTCCGAGCGGTTGCAGACCACGGTGACCGTGCCATCCGCGGCGATGCTGACGTAGACCTTGGGATCGTCGATCCAGCCATTGGGCATGCCGTCGGCACCGAACTTCTTCGGTTTGTCTTCAGCCAGTGCATCCTGCCAGCCCCAGCTCGCGGCCAGCACCAATGCGCCCGTGGCGCCGACGCCCTTGAGAAAGCCACGGCGGCTGAGATTGCTCAGGGCGAAATCATTCGGCAAGCGGCTCATGCCTTGGCCTCCTTCAAGTGAGTCGAGGCCTGGCGGATCGCGGTCTTGATCCGGTTGTAGGTGCCGCACCGGCAAATGTTGCCGACCATTGCCTCTTCGATCTGCTCGTCGCTCGGATCGGGGTTGGTCTTGAGCAACGCGGTGGCGGACATGATCTGCCCGCCCTGACAAAAACCACACTGCGCAACGGCGCTATCGAGCCAGGCTTGCTGCACCACCTGCCCGACCGGATCGGCGTGCAGATTGTCGATGGTGGTGACGTTTTGCCCGACCACCGAACCGATCGGCGTGATGCAACTGCGCGCCGGCAAGCCGTCGATATGAATGGTGCAGGCACCGCACAGGCCCATGCCGCAGCCGAATTTGGTGCCGTTGTATCCGGCGACATCACGGATTGCCCACAGCAGCGGCATGTCTTCGGTGACATCCAGTGGGTGATCCTGGCCATTGAGTTTCAGGGTAATCATGGGCACGCCCGCATATTCTTGGTGGTTATGGGGTCGAGCAGAACTGGCGGTGGTTCACGCAGATCGACTCAGGCTAATGGGCCAATACACATCAGTGAAGCCGAACACTGAGCCTGTGGCGAGGGTGCTTGCTCCCGCTGGACTGCGGAGCAGGCCCTTCTTGAAAGCGGGGCAGCTACGCGCCCCAGCGGGAGCAAGCTCCCTCGCCACAGGGTCATCGCTGACTGATATGTGGTTGGCACAGGCTCTCTTGTGCCGACGCGAACGTCTGCACCGGGCCTTTGGTGGAGCAAATGACGGTTATCGTTAGCTGGCTAAGTTAACCCACCGTTAACAAAAAAGCCCTGCACTTTTTGTTCAGTGCAGGGCTTTGGATACCGACCTGAAGCGTAGCCTCAATAGCGGTTCGGCTCCATTTCCAGTTCGACATTGAAACGTTCGGCAATATCTTTCTGGATGCGTTGCGCCAGCTCCAGCAATTGCAGGCCGGTGGCGGTGCCGTAGTTGACCAGCACCAGCGCCTGCAATTTATGCACGCCGGCATCGGCCTCGCGGAAACCTTTCCAGCCAGCGCGCTCGATCAACCAGCCGGCGGCCAGTTTCATCTGCCCGTCCGCTTGCGCATAGGCCACCAGATCCGGGTGCTGCGCCTTGATCTGCTCGACCAGCGCCGCCGACACCAGCGGATTCTTGAAGAAACTGCCGGCATTGCCGAGCACCGCCGGATCCGGCAGTTTTTCGCTGCGGATACTGCAGATCGCGCGGCTGACGTCGCTGGGTGTCGGTTGCTCGATGCCTTGCTCGGTCAGGCGCTGACGCACCGGGCCGTATTCCAGATGCAGATGCGCAACACGATCGAGCTTGAAGCGCACCCGCAGGATCAGCCAACGCCCCGGCTGCTGCTTGAACAGGCTGTCGCGGTAGGCGAAGTTGCATTCTTCCAGGCTGAAGTCGCGCAGCTCGCCGGTCTGGCGATCCAGCGCGGTCAGCCCGGCGAACACATCCTTGATCTCGACGCCGTAGGCGCCGATGTTCTGCATCGGCGCCGCGCCCACGGTGCCGGGGATCAGGCTGAGGTTTTCCAGACCGGAAAAACCCTGCGCCAGCGTGTGCTGCACGAACGGATGCCACGGCTCGCCGGCTTCGGCTTCGATCACCACACGGTTGCCGTCATCGCTGATCAGCCGAATGCCACGGCTGGCCATGCGCAGCACCAGCGCCGGAATGTCTGCTGTCAGCAGCAGGTTGCTGCCGCCGCCGATCACCAGTAACGGCAGATCATGGGCACTCGCATAGGCAAGGGCTTCGCGCACGTCGGCGTCGCTGTGGGCCTCGGCGAACAACTGCGCGCGAACGTCGACGCCGAAACTGTTGAACGGTTTCAGCGAAACCTGTGATTGAAGCTGCAAACTCATAACCGGCCCTTCACTTCGATCAACAGTTGGTCACAGGCTGCTTCGATCAGGTCCAGCACCTGCTCGAAGCCTTGATCGCCGTCGTAGTACGGATCCGGCACTTCATCGACCACACCGGCATAACGCCGCAGGAACAGGTCCAGCTCGGCCTTGCCAGTGGACGGTTGCAGCGCCTTGAGGTTGCGCAGGTTGCTGTTGTCCATGGCCAGAATCAGGTCGTAACTGGCGAAATCGGCGCGGCTGACCTGCTGCGCGCGTTGCGCCGACAGGTCATAACCACGCAGTTTGGCTGCAGCCTGGCTGCGCTTGTCCGGCGGATTGCCGACGTGCCAGTCACCGGTGCCGGCGGAGGCCACTTCGACCTGATCCGCCAGCCCGGCTGTGCGCAATTTGTGGCGCAGCACGCCTTCAGCGGTGGGCGAACGGCAGATGTTGCCCAGGCACACGAACAGAATGCGCATCAGGCCTCCAGCAGGCGTCGAACGCGCTCGAGGTCTTCAACGGTGTCGACGCCGGTTGGCGGCGCGATCAACGCGTCGGCGACATGAATCCGCACGCCATGCCACAAGGCACGCAGTTGTTCGAGGGATTCAGTGTTTTCCAGCCAACACGGGCCCCAGTTCACGAAGTCCTGAAGGAAGCCGGCGCGGTAGGCGTAAATGCCGATGTGGCGACGGTACGGCACGCCCTCCGGCAACTGCTCGCGGCTCTTGGCGAAGGCGTCACGCGCCCACGGCAGGGTTGCGCGGCTGAAGGTCAGCGCCAGACCATTGAGGTCGCTGACGACCTTGACCACGTTCGGATTGAACAGGGTTTCAACGTCTTCGATCGGCTCAGCCAGGGTGGCCATACGCGCTTCGGTGTGGGCCGCGAGATTGGCCGCGACCTGATCGATCACACTTGGCGGGATCAGCGGCTCATCACCCTGCACGTTGACCACGATCGCGTCCGGCGCAAGACCCAGCTTCGCCGCTACTTCCGCCAGCCGATCGGTGCCGGAGTTGTGGTCTTCACGGGTCAGCACCACTTCCGCGCCGAACACCTTGCAGGCCTCGACGATGCGCGCATCGTCAGTTGCCACCACCACACGGCTGGCGCTGCTTTTGCTCGCCTGTTCCCAGACATGCTGGATCATCGGCTTGCCGGCGATATCCAGCAGCGGTTTGCCCGGCAGGCGGGTCGAGGCGTAACGCGACGGAATGACAACGGTGAAAGCAGTGGTCATTTATCCAGACGCTCGTCAGTGGTCAGGGTGCGCGCTTCGCTTTCGAGCATCACCGGGATACCGTCGCGGATCGGATAGGCCAGACCGGCACCCTTGCTGATCAGTTCGGTCTTGTCGGCGCTGAGCTTGAGCGGGCCTTTGCAGATCGGGCACGCGAGGATATCGAGCAATTTGGTGTCCATGAACATTCCCTGGATAAAGAGTTAAGGCAAAAGACGATCGGGCAACAGGCGTATCAGTTGGGTGTCGAACCAGGCCACAAAGGCCGGCGACGGCACAGCATCGACCGCCAGATACCACCAGTCGTCTGCTGCGAAGGCACGGCACTTCACCGCGTCTTTTTCGGTCATCACCAACGGCAATGACGGTGTGAAATTCAAGGCCTGCACGCTGTATTCGGCGTGGTCGGCAAACGCATGGGGGACTGCGCGCCAGTCTAGCGCTTCGAGGGTATTGAAGAAACGTTGCGGATTGCCGATCCCGGCCACCGCGTGCACCGATTGGCCGGGCGCAAAATGATCGAGCGGCTTGCGCTCGCCGCTGCGCAGATTGACCAGTGCGGTCGGTTGCAGGCGAAACGCGAAGCCATCGTCGCGGTCTGCCGTGGCACCGTTGAACAGCACACCGTCGACGCTTTGCAGGCGCTCGATCGGCTCGCGCAACGGACCGGCTGGCAGGCAGCGCTTGTTGCCCAAACCACGGGCGGCGTCGATCAGCACCAGCTCCAGATCTCGCGCCAAGCGGTAATGCTGCATGCCATCGTCGGAGAGGATCAGGTCCAGTGGCTCACTGGTGAGCAAGGCTTTGACCGCCGCGCTGCGATCAGGGTCGATCATCAGCGGTACGCCGGTGCGCTGTACGATCAACAGCGGTTCATCGCCGGCGATGTCGGCGCTCTGCTCGGCGGTGACCCGCCAAGGCAGTTGCGGTGGTTTGGCGCCATATCCACGACTGACCACGCCAACCCGCAGGCCGGCGCGTCGGCAATGCTCGATCAGCCACAGGATCATTGGCGTCTTGCCGGTGCCGCCGACGGTGATGTTGCCGACCACGATCAACGGCACCGGTGGCTGATAGATCTGGCCTTCACCGTCGAGAAAGCGCTGACGCTTGTTGACCACCACGCGGCGGTAGAGCATTTCCAGCGGCCGCAGCAGCGTCAGGGCCGGATGCCCCTGATACCACGCGGCGAGCAAACGATCGGACAGGCTCATCAGGATTTGGGCGCCGCCTCGACCGTGGTCATGCGCAAATGGCTGAAACCAAGCTTGCCGGCCGCGTCCATGGCGGTGATCACCGATTGGTGCTGGGTCTTGCCATCAGCGCTGATCGACAACGGCATGTTGGTGTCACCGTTGGCTTCTTTCTGCATGGCTTCCATCAGCGTCGCCAGGTCATTCTTCGGCAGAATCTTGTTGTTCACCGAGAACACGCCTTCGGCGCTGATCGCGACATCCAGTTGCTTGAGCTGCTGGTCTTCGGCGGGCGAACCGCTGACCGATTCCGGCAGATCGACGCGCAACTGTGTCTCGCGGGTGAAGGTGGTTGTCACGACGAAAAACAGCAACAGGATGAACACCACGTCGATCAGCGACGCGAGGTTGATGTCGATCGTTTCTCGGGGTTTGCGACGGAATTTCACGCTTTGTCCCCGGCCAGATCGACGTCACGGTCGCCCTGCACCACTTCGACCAGTTTGATCGCTTCCTGCTCCATGCCCACCACCAGCTCATCGATGCGGCGTTGCAGGAAACGGTGGAAGAACACCGACGGAATACCGACCATCAGGCCCGCCGCAGTGGTGATCAGTGCCTTGGAAATACCGCCGGCCAGGACCGAGGCGTTGGTGGTCATGCCGGAACCGGTGAAGGCGCTGAAAATGTCGATCATGCCCAATACCGTGCCCAACAGGCCCAGCAACGGCGACATGGCGGCAATCGTGCCCAGCGCGTTGACGTAGCGTTCGAGCTCGTGAATCACCCGCGCGGCGGCTTCTTCGATGCATTCCTTCATGATCTCGCGACCATGCTTGGAGTTGGCCAGGCCCGCGGCGAGGATTTCACCCAGCGGCGAATTGGCGCGCAATTCCTTGAGTTTTTCTTTATTGAGCTGCTTGTCCTTGATCCAGACCCAGACCTGACCCAGCAGATGCTCGGGGGTGACGCGGCTGGCGCGCAGGGTCCACAGACGCTCGGCGACAATCGCCATGGCCGCGATGGAGCTCAGAATGATCGGCAACATCATCCAGCCGCCGGATTTGACCAATTCCCACACAGTGACAGTCCCCTCGAAAAAGTGCGCCACTTTACCATACCGGTTGGCGATTAAGACCCGCTGCCCCGACGACCTGATGCCGCATTCGGCGATCCTGCGATCAATGGTGTTTCAGCGCCAGAAACGCCGTTGTTGACGCATCAGCAACGGCGCCTGAAAGCTGCCCAGGCGCAAATGGATGGCGCCGTGCTGCGCGCTGTCGTAGATGCGCAGCCCTTGCTGGCGGTAACGCGCGAGCACCAGCGGGTGCGGATGACCAAAGGAATTGCCCTGCCCCCGGGAGATCAGCACCGAATGCGGGCGTAATGCCCGAAGCAAAGCCATCGAAGAGGAACTGCGGCTGCCATGGTGCGGCGCTTGCAGCCAGTGCGTCGGCAGCGCCAACGGACTTTCCAGCAAAACCCGTTCGGCAGCCGTGTCGATATCGCCGGTCAGCAGCAGCCGCTCGCCACTGGCCTCGATCTGCAACACACAGGAGCGCTGATTGCTGTCATGGGCCGCCGACCATTGCCACAGCTGAAAACTGACCCCGTCCCACTGCCATTGACGTCCACTTTCACAGGCCTCGGCCTGCAGGATGGCGGGCAGCCCCGGCGGATCGCCGCTGATCACCCGCGTCACTTTCAAGCCCCGCGATACTGCCAACGCACCACCGGCATGGTCGGCGTCGGCATGACTGAGCAGCATCAAATCAATGCGCTCGACCCCCAGTTTGTGCAGCGCCGGCAGCACCACCCGCTCCCCCAGATCGAAATCGCCGAAGCGTGGACCGGCGTCGTAGAGCAACGCGTGATGACGCGTGCGGATCAGGATCGCCAGGCCCTGACCGACATCGAGCTGCCAGATATCGGCCAGTCCATCGGCCACTCGCTCGCGCGGCGGCGCCAGCAGAATCAACAGCAACGGCCAGCCCAACGGTCGCAACGGCACCCCACGCGGCAACAGCAACAACACGGCGCCGAGACAGCCAATCAACAAGCCCCACCACGGCAGCGACGGCGAGATCCACGCCGGCCAGGCCCCGGCGATCAGCGACAAGCCGCGAAACAGCCAGTCGATCAAACCACCGGCCAGCCACAACAAGCCTGCACCGACGTAAGGCACCGGCAACAACAGCGTGCCGAGCAGCGCCGGTGGCAGCACCAGCAGACTGACCCACGGCACCGCGAGCAGATTTGCCAATGGCCCGCTGACGCTGATCGGCAGGTTCAGCGCCAGCAACACCGGGCACAGACCCAGCGCAATCAGCCATTGCGCGCGGGTCCAGGTCTGCCACCATTTCCACGCACCGAGTCGCCCGCCGAAGGTGAAAATCAAAATCCCCACCGCGGCGAACGACAGCCACAAACCCGGACGCAAACTGGCTAACGGGTCGAGCAACAGCAACGCATCGAATGCCAGCAACAGCGGCCACCACGCGCCGAGATGGCGAAAGCGCAAACGCCACAACAACACCAGCCCGACCATCACGCAGGCCCGTTGCACCGGCACATCAAACCCGGCGAGCAAGCCGTAACCGAGCGCCGCGGCAAACGCCAGCCCACAGGCCCATGGCAGCCACGGCCAGCGCAGCGGCCACCAGCCGTAGCGCGCCAGCCCGGCGACCAACAGATAGATGACCGCCGCCAACATCCCGATGTGTTGGCCGGAAATCACCAGCAGATGCACGGTGCCGGTGTCCTGCAAGATCTGCCAGTCCTCGCGACTGAGCCCGGAGCCGTCGCCGAGCACCAGCGCCGCCAATGCACCGCCCCGGCCTTGGGCATCGACTGCCATCAAGCGCTGACGAATGCTGTCGCGCCATGCCCAGTTTGCCTCGGCCAGGCGCTGACCATCCTTGATCGTGCCGGTCGCGCCGATGCGTTGCGCCAACAGCCAGGCTTCGTAATCGAAGGCGTCGGAATTGAGCAAACCACCGGGGCGCCTGAGCTTCACCGCCAGGCGCCAGCGCTCACCGCTGTTGAGCGGCGGCCCGGCGTACCACGACAGACGCATCAACGACGGCAATTTTTCGTGTCGCGAGCGAGCATCGGCCAACTCGAACCGCACCACGCCCTCGCTGGTTTGCGGCAAACCGACCACCCGCCCTTCGACCCAACGGGTTTCGCCGTCAAGCGCTTCCGGCAGGCGATCATTCAACGCCCATTGCGCACTGACGCACGCCCAGGTGAAACCGAATAGCAGAAACGCCAGGGGATAGCTGCGAAACGGCAGCAACATCAGTCCCACCAACGGCACCAACATCATCAACCCGACCGGCGGTAAAACCGGCAAAAAAACCGGAACCAGCAGACCGACTGCCAGCGCCATCATCCCTGTGCGCATAAGCCCGTCCTTGAGAGTTCCTGCATTAGGCGTAGCTGGTATGAGGGCGGGTCGTCGTCAACAATTGTCACAAAGTCTGAATGGGCGCTTCGTAGAATCCAGACATACTTGCCGCCTTAACCGACCGAGAAGCCTTATGCCCCGGCGCTTATTCAAACGTTACATGCCCGATCCGACGAGCATCAGGGAACACAAATCCTTACGCTTTCTCGGCAAGTTGCTGCATGACCCGAACCTCTGGCACCTCAATCGTCATTCGGTGGCCCGGGCGATGGCCGTCGGCCTGTTCGCCGCGTTCCTGCCGATTCCGGCGCAAATGCTGGTGGCGGCGGCACTGGCGATCACCGTGCGCGGCAACATGCCGATTGCCGTCAGCCTCGTGTGGCTGACCAACCCGATCACCATGCCGGCGGTGTTTTTCTGTACTTATCAGGCCGGAGCCTGGTTGATGAATGTGCCCGCCCGCACCCTGCCCGATTCGTTGACCTGGGAATGGATCAGCGGAGAGTTGTCGACCATGTGGCAGCCGTTTTTGCTCGGGTCGGTAGTGTGCGGATTGATACTTGGCATCCTCGCCTACTTCACGGTGATGCTGTACTGGCGCTGGTGGGTGGCGCGGCAATGGGCGCGGCGCAAGAAAAGCCGCAAGCCTTGAATGCAAAACGGCCTCCGCAAGGGAGGCCGTTTGGTTTTGTGTTGTCTGCATTCGCGAGCAGGCTCGCTCCCACATTGGATCAGGTCCGCATCCCGCGCCCACTCACCAGCAGCCGCGCGCAACCGAGGTACAACACCACTGTCGCCACCAGCATGAAGGTGATCGCGATGCCGATGCGGATATCCGACACCCCGAGAATGCCGTAACGGAAGGCGTTGACCATGTGCAGCACCGGGTTGGCCAGCGACACGGTCTGCCAGAACGGCGGCAGCAAGGTGATCGAGTAGAACACGCCACCGAGGTAAGTCAGCGGGGTTAGCACAAACGTCGGGATGATCGAGATGTCATCGAAGTTGCGCGCAAACACAGCGTTGATGAAGCCGAGCAGCGAGAAGATCGTCGCGGTCAGCACCACCACAAGGATGGTCACGCCCAGGTGATGCACCTGCAGATGAGTGAAGAACAACGACAGGATGGTCACGATCACCCCGACCATCAAGCCACGCAGCACGCCGCCAATGGTGAAGCCGATCAGAATCGTGTGCGGCGACACCGGCGAGACCATCAGTTCCTCGATGGAACGCTGGAACTTGCTGCCGAAGAAGCTCGAGACCACGTTGCCGTAGGAGTTGGTGATCACCGACATCATAATCAGCCCCGGCACGATGTACTCCATGTAACTGAAGCCACCCATGCCGCCAATCTGCTTGCCGATCAGGTTACCGAAGATCACGAAGTACAGAACCATGGTGATCGCCGGCGGCAGCAGGGTCTGCGGCCAGATCCGCGTGAAGCGTTTGACCTCGCGATAAACGATGGTCTGGAGGGCGACGAGGTTGGGGCGGAACTCGGAACTCATACCGCCACCTTCGACAGATTCTTCTCTACCAGAGACACGAACAGCTCCTCGAGGCGATTGGTTTTGTTACGCAGGCTCAGCACTTCAATATTCTGCTGCGCCAATTGAGTGAACAGCGCGGTGATGCCCATGGATTTGTCGACCTGGACTTCCAGGGTATGGCCGTCGAGCAACCGGGCGGGATAGCCGATCAATTGCGGCGCGGCGTGCAAGTCGTTTTTCAGATCCAGCAGGAAGGTCTCGACGTGCAACTGGCCCAGCAGCTGTTTCATGCTGGTGTTCTCGACAATGGTGCCGTGGTCGATGATGCCGATGTTGCGGCACAGCTGCTCAGCCTCTTCCAGATAGTGCGTGGTGAGGATGATGGTGATGCCTTTCTGGTTCAGCTCGGTGAGGAACGTCCACATCGAGCGACGCAGTTCGATGTCGACGCCAGCGGTCGGCTCATCGAGGATCAGCAGGCGCGGCTCATGCACCAGGGCACGGGCAATCATCAGACGCCGTTTCATGCCGCCGGACAGCGAACGCGACGGCACATCGCGCTTGTCCCACAGGCCGAGCTGGGTCAGGTACTGCTCGGCGCGTTCCTTGGCGATCTTCGCCGGGATGCCGTAGTAACCGGCCTGGGTCACGACGATGTCGAAAGTCTTTTCGAACTGGTTGAAGTTGAATTCCTGGGGCACCACACCGATCGAGCGCTTGAGCGCGGCGGGGTTCTTGTCCAGGTCATGACCGAAGATATTCACCGTGCCGCTGGTCTTGTTGACCAGGGTCGAGAGAATGCCGATGGTCGTGGATTTGCCGGCGCCGTTGGGGCCGAGCAAGGCGAAAAAGTCACCTTCGGCGACGTCCAGATCGATACCACTCAAGGCCTGGAACCCGTTGCCGTAGGTTTTGGTTAGCTGCCGGATGGACAGAGCGGAACTCATATCGGATTTACGCACCAAGAAGGGAAGAAAAGGAAAGATTGGGCCGGGCGGCGAACAAAACAACCACGGCGCATGAGCGCAATGGTGCTTGCCGCCGCCACACAAGTACAGTCAAGAGTGTCGATAGTTATTATCAAGTCAACGCGGTCATGACTGCTTTCTGATAGGCCGGACGCTGCTTCAGCCGTGCGTACCAAGCCTGCAGATGCGGCTGCGCGGCACGTTCGATGGGCATCTCGAACCAGGCATAAATGAAACTGCCCAGCGGAATATCGCCCATGCCGATTTCGCTGCCGGACAGGTACGGCTGGCTGGCGAGGGCCTGATCGGCCATGGCCAGCAGCGCCGTGCACTCCTTGATTGCGGCGTTGATCGCCGGCCAGTCCTGCTGGTCCGCTGGGGTACGCAATACGCCCCAGAACACGGTGCGGAACGGCCCGGCAAAACTCGAGGTGGTCCAATCCATCCACTTGTCCGCGATGGCCCGGGCTTGCAGGTCTGCCGGGTACCAGGCGCTGTTCGGTGCATGCCTGGCCAGCAGGTATCGCACGATCGCATTCGATTCCCACAGCACGAAGCCGTCATCTTCGATCACCGGCACCCGGCCGTTCGGGTTCATCGCCCGGTATTCAGGCGTGTCGACCACACCGAAGGCGCCACCGGCGTCAATCGCCTCGTAGGCCAGGCCCAGTTCCTCGGCGGCCCACAGTGGCTTCCTGACATTCGATGAGTTTTTCCGTCCCCAGATCTTCAGCATGACCACCTCTTTTCCAATGCGTGGGCAGGCAGCATACGCCGGATCAGACCCGACTCAAATCACTCTGCATATCGCCCAAGACCTTCGCCTGATGTTCGCCGAACAGATGCGGGTAGCACTTTTTCAAGTGCTCGAAGAAGAACCGCTCCGGCACATCGACGAACTGACCATGATCGACCAGATACTCCATCAACAGCGCGCCGTCACGGTTGTATGGGTGGAAAACGCTGTCATTGATCCCGTCAAAGTCCAACGGTGCGACGTTGAACAGCTCACAAAGTTGCTGATTGAAGGCCGGCGTGGCCTTGACCCAGCGCTCGTTGAGGAACAATTCGGTGTAACCGTGCATGGCGAACACATCGCTGCGCAACAACTCCAGCAGACGCGGGGTCGACAGGTGATTCTTGACGTCGGCCAGACCGATGCGTGCGGGAATGCCGCAATGCCGTGCGCACCCGGCCAGCAATGTGGCCTTGGGCACGCAATAGCTTTCCCCGGTGGCCAGCGCATAGCTGCCGCACAGGGTTTGCGGGTCGAGGCTGAAGGTATACGGGTTGTAGCGCACCGCTTCACGCACGGCGTAATAGAGACTGATCGCCTGCGCGAGCGGGTCGCGGCTGGCACCACGCTGTTGTTCGGCGAACTCCACCACCGCCGGGTGGTCACTATCGATGAAGCGGCCGGGGCTCAGATACTCGCGCATGACGATGTTCTCCTGGGTGAGCCCCGAGTCTAGCGACAGCTCAAGCACAGAGATAACGACGTTTCGGCCAAACATGCACGCGAAGACGCGGGAGCGGCGAACGATTTCCCACGGGTGTTGCCCACCGAACCTACGAAAACCATCCGGGGTTTCCCACGAGTTCAATCACCATGTTCTGACCACCCCGTTTTACAGATGCCGTCTAAGCTCTGGAGGGTCGGTTTGCCTTGGTTCACGGAGGATTACATATGCTGTTGTTGTGGATACTGGTTCTGATCGTCGGTGTGGCGTATCTCGCCCACCGCCGCATCGCCCCCCTGCCCGCGTTGGGTATCGTCGCCGTATACCTGCTGGCGATGGGCATTTTCAGCCATGCCCCGGGCTGGTTGCTGCTGGTGTTGTGGGTCGTGCTTGCTGTGGTGGCCGCGCCGTTGTTGCTGCCTGACCTGCGCCGCAAACACTTCACCGCGCCGCTGTTCAACTGGTTCCAGAAAACCCTGCCGCCGATGTCGCAGACCGAACGCGACGCGATCGATGCCGGTACCGTGTGGTGGGACGGTGAGCTGTTCAGCGGGCGTCCGGACTGGGACAAGTTGCTGTCCTACCCGAAAGCGCAACTGAGCGAAGAGGAACAGGCCTTTATCGACGGCCCCACCGAAGAACTCTGCGCGATGGTCACTGACTGGCAGATCGGCCAGTCGATGGACCTGCCGCCAGAAGCCTGGAGCCACATCAAGGAACACGGCTTCTTCGCCCTGATCATTCCCAAGGAATTCGGCGGCAAGGGCTTTTCCGCCTACGCCCACTCGCAAGTAGCAATGAAACTCGCGACCCGCAGTGGCGACCTCGCCTCCACCGTGATGGTGCCCAACTCCCTCGGCCCGGCCGAACTGCTGCTGCACTACGGCACCGATGAGCAACGCAATCATTACCTGCCGCGGCTGGCCCGTGGCGACGACATTCCGTGCTTCGCCCTTACCGGCCCGCTGGCTGGCTCTGATGCTGGCGCCATGCCGGACACCGGGATCATCTGCAAAGGTGAATGGGAAGGCCAGGAAGTCATCGGTCTGCGCCTGAACTGGGAAAAGCGCTACATCACCCTCGGCCCGGTCGCGACCCTGCTCGGTCTGGCCTTCAAGGCTTATGACCCGGAGCATCTGCTGGGCGATAAGGAAGATCTCGGCATCAGTCTGGCGCTGATCCCCACCGATACACCGGGAGTGGAAATCGGCCGTCGTCACCTGCCACTGGGTGCCGCGTTCATGAACGGCCCGAACTCGGGCAAAGACGTGTTCATCCCGCTGGACTACCTCATCGGTGGCCCGGAAATGCTCGGCAAGGGCTGGATGATGCTGATGAACTGCCTGTCGGTCGGGCGTTCGATCTCGCTGCCGGCAGTCGGCACTGGCGCGGCCAAATTCACCAGTCTGGTGACCGGTCAATACGCGCAGATTCGTGAGCAGTTCAACGTCCCGTTGTCGGCCTTCGAAGGCATTCAGGAAGCCATGGCGCGCATCGGCGGCAACGCCTGGATGATGGACGCCGCGCGCATGCTCACCGCCAACGCGGTGGATCTGGGCGAGAAACCATCGGTACTGTCGGCGATCCTCAAGTATCACCTGACCGAACGCGGCCGCGAGTGCATCACCCACGCCATGGACGTGCACGGCGGCAAGGCGATCATCATGGGTCCGAACAACTACCTCGGACGCAGCTGGAACGGCGCACCGATCTTCATCACCGTGGAAGGCGCGAACATCCTCTCGCGCAACCTGATGATTTTCGGTCAGGGCGCCATTCGTTGCCATCCGTTCGTGCTCAAGGAAATGGCCCTCGCTGGCCGCGAAGACAAAGAACAGGCACTGAAAGAATTCGATGGCCTGCTGCTCAAGCACATCGGTTTTGCCGTCGGCAACGCCGCCAGCACCCTGGTGCTGAACCTGGGCTTCGGCCACTTCGAACATGCACCCGGGGACAGGATCAGTCAGGGCTACTTCCGTGCACTCAACCGTCAGGCAGCGGCTTTCGCCATGCTGGCGGACTTCAGCATGATGTTGCTGGGTGGCGAACTGAAGCGCCGGGAACGCCTGTCCGCACGTCTTGGCGATGTGTTGAGCAACCTGTATCTGGCCTCCGCTGCGCTCAAGCGTTATCACGACCTGGATTCGCCGGCGCATATGGAGCCGCTGTTCCGCTGGGCCATGGAAGAAAGCCTCGGCCAGTCGGAACGGGCGCTGGATGAGCTGCTGAGCAACTTCCCGAACAAAGTGTTTGGCTGCCTGCTGCGGGTGATCGTGTTCCCGTTCGGACGTCGCCATAAAGGCCCGTCGGACAAGCTCGGCGCCGAAGTGGCAGCGGTGATCGGTCGTGCCAAAGGCGATCCGACCCTCGAAGAACTGCTCGCCGGCTGCTATCGCCCGCAGTCCGCCGACGATGCCGTCGGTGCCCTGCAACACGCCAGCGATTTGCTGAATGCCGCCCAACCGCTGCACAAAAAACTGCACACCTCGCTCAAGAGTGGTCAGGTCAAACCGGTGGCTGGCGAACACGCCATCGACGCCGCACTGGAGGCCGGGGTGCTGCAACCGCAGGAAGCACAGACCCTGCGCGATGCCGAAGCAGCACGGCGCAAGGTGATCGACGTCGATGATTTCGACAAGGAAGAGCTGAAGCAGGCTGAGGGCAAAGTCCGCTGATGCCGACGACCGTGTAGCTGTTTATTTGTGAAAAACGGGCGCGAGAGCTTTATACTCCCGCGCCCGTTTTGCTCTTGAGGACTTATCTCGTGTCCAACGTCGTTGCCGATCATCTGGTTTTGCTCGACCACCTGCGCAGTATCCTGGTCGCCGTAGGTGAGGCCGAACAGGTTCCCGAAGAAAGCCATGCCTTGTTCCTGGAGCGCTTTGACGAACTGCTGGCGTCCCTGCCGATCGATCCGATCGAAAGCCAGTACCTGGGCCAGGACATCCTGACCCAAGTGATTACCCGTTATCCGCAAATTGCCCACCTGATTCCACGGGATCTGCTGTGGTTCTTCGCCGGCGACTGCCTGCACTACCTGTCCGATGAAGAAATCGACCTGTATCAGGCACTGGAAGAACGTCGCTACGAGGCCGAACAGAACGACGAACCGTTCGACTGGAATCAGGAAAAACAGTTGCTGGCGATGTCTGCTCAGGACAGCAAGCACTGATTTAATGGTTTGAAGATCAAAAGATCGCAGCCTTCGGCAGCTCCTACAGGGAATACATGTGATTCCTGTAGGAGCTGCCGCAGGCTGCGATCTTTTGCTTTTAAAGCAGCCCCTCGCTCTCCGGCAATTCATACGCAAGCGCCAGATTATTCGGCGCCCCCGCCTTGCCCGGCTTGCTCAACGTCGGCTCCTTCTCCAGGCACTCCACCAGATAATCGATGAATACCCGCAGCTTCGGCGGCAGGTAGCGCGTGGGCGAATGCAGCAACCACAGACCACCGTGGTAGGACGCGAGGAACGTCCACTCCGGCAGCACCTGCACGATCAACTTCTGCTCAAGCGCATAACGCGCGGTGAAATACGGCAAGCTGCCAATACCAATGTGCTGCAACACTGCCCCGAGCCGCACGCCGGTATGGTTGGCGGCATAGCGGCCACGCACGCCGACGGTCACCGCTTTGCTGCCCTTCTTGAATTTCCAGCGCGCATCGCTCGGGGTTTCCCCCAGATAGATGCAACTGTGATTGAGCAAGTCATGCGGGTGGGTCGGCGTGCCATGTTCGGCCAGATATTGCGGGGTGGCGCAGAGCAAATGGTCGATGGTCAGCAACTGCCGTCCGACCAGCCCGGCCGGCGGACGGTCAGTGATAC
The DNA here is from genome assembly GCF_000514195.1 of Pseudomonas sp. URIL14HWK12:I6. NCBI lineage: Bacteria > Pseudomonadati > Pseudomonadota > Gammaproteobacteria > Pseudomonadales > Pseudomonadaceae > Pseudomonas > Pseudomonas sp. URIL14HWK12:I6. The sequence continues at coordinate 94,132 of NZ_AZVL01000009.1, read as the reverse complement.
GAATCGCCAGGTCGACATGATCGTCGATCAGATCAACCTGACGGTCTTCCAGCAGCAACTCGACATCGACCTTCGGATAACGCCGCAGAAACTCAGGCATGTGCGGATGAATCACGAAACGCCCGACCGCTTTCGGCACACTGACCCGCACCAGCCCTTCCGCCTCGTGGGTGAACTGCCCGCTGATCTCCATCACCGATTTGGCGGCGCTGACCATCTCCTGACAGCGCTTGAACACTTCCTCGCCACCGTCACTTAGGCGCAGTTTGCGCGTAGTGCGCTGCAGCAAACGCGTAGCCAGGGCCTTTTCCAGGCGGGAAATGCTGCGACTGATCGCCGACGGCGACGAGCCCAACTGGCGGGCCGCCTCGGAAAAACTGCCGGTCTCTACGACCTTGACGAAGATCGCCATTTCACCGAGCAGTGGCAGCGGAAGATTGATGCTCACAGCGCACAAGTCCTTTGATGTTTGAACGGATTATCACGTTATTGCACGATTCATATAATAAAAACAGACACTTTAATAAGGGCATGGAATATGACGCTTCGCCTCTTTTTCCATAGTGATGACCTCAAGGCTAATGTGGAAGTCCTCGACTGCACGCCCCACGAGAACGAATTTGCCGTGGTGCTGCGCGCCACGTTGTTTCATCCGCAAGGCGGTGGTCAGCCTTGTGACACCGGCATGATCGGCGAAAGCCAGGTGCTGCGCGTGGTGCAGGAACCTGACCGGATCGTGCATTACGTCGATCGTCCGGTAAAACCCGGCATGACCTGTATTCATGTGGATGAACAACGTCGCCGCTACAACACCCGCATGCATTCGGCCGGGCACCTGATCGGGCATTTCGTGCAGGCCATGGGCTGGACGCCGATCAAGGCGCACCACTGGCCGGACGAGGGCCGAGTGCAATTCAAGCCGGGCGATGCCGCTCAGGAAGTCGACGCGCCAACCGTTCAGCACGGTATCCGTCAGTGGATCGAACACGATCTGCCGCGCCTGACCTCACTGCGCGAAGGCGCGCGGGAAATCGGTTTTGGCGAGCTGCCGGCCTATGGCTGCGGTGGCACCCATGTACGCAGCCTGAAGGATTTGGGCACAGTCACGATCGCCTCGCTTTCGCAGAAGAAAGGCACGTTATCCGTCCACTACAGCGTGGATTAAGCTTCTCGGGCGCTGCTCCGCGCAGCGTCCGACGCCGGGGGAACCGCACTCGCCGGTTCCGTTGACTATCGATAGATGGACCTAAAAACAATGATGCTAGACGTCGAGCGTCTCGATGAGACGTGCATAAAAAAACTGGCCAACGAAGAAGTCCTCGCCATCCGCGTCAAAGGCTTCTTGCCCGAGCCGCTGGCGATCGAGATTGGCGACAAGATTCTTGCACCGGGCTTCGAGGGTTACATCAACGCGCCGAGCATCGGCCGGATCGGCATGGCGTTTTACGAGGCGGAAAACCAGCCGCTGCTGATCGAGGACTACTTCGAACGCGCCACCCGCAACATCGCCGAATTGCGCGAGCGCTGTGCGCCCTACTCTTCGCCGGTCGACACCCTGCGCTGCATGCTCGACGAGTCGTGGCCGGCCGGCGCGCATCTGGAAAACCTCTATGGCCGCAAGATGTATGTCGGCCTGTCGCGGGTGGTCAAACCCGGCGTGTGCTTCCTTGCCCACCACGACATATTCGCCAAGGACGCCCCGGACAGCTTTCAGGCCCGCAGCCTGGAGGCGCAATTCGCTTGTAACGTCTACCTGAACATGCCGACCGAGGGCGGCGCGTTGCAAATATGGGACGACGACATCACCCCGGATCAGTTCGACCAGATGCGTGGCGACAGTTACGGCATCGACCCGGCGCTGCTCGGCCCACCGACCCTGGAAGTGCGGCCGGAGCCCGGCGATTTCATCATGTTCAATTCGCGCTGCATGCACTCGGTGACCCCGGGCGTGGCGGATCCGCGTCTGAGCCTTTCGTTCTTTGTCGGCTATCGCGGCAATGCTTCACCCCTGACCTTCTGGAGCTGAGATGTTATCGAACTACCTGGGCGAGTTTCTGGCGCTGGCCACCATTCACTTTCTGGCCGTGGTCGCTCCCGGCCCGGACTTTGCCGTGACCATTCGCCAAAGCGTGCGCTTCGGCCGACTGGTGGGCATCTGCACCGCACTGGGCATCGGCGCCGGCATTTCCGTTCACGTTATCTACACCTTGCTCGGCGTTGGCGCCCTGATGCACACCACGCCGTGGTTGCTGACGGTGGCCAAGGTGATCGGTGGCGCATACATCTTTTACCTCGGCATCAGCCTGATCCGCAGTAAACCGAAGACCACGCTCGAAGGCGAAAAAAGCGCTGACGAACCGCTGGTCGAGCAGTCGCTGTTCAAGGCGTTCAGCACCGGTTTTCTGACCAATGCCACCAACCCCAAGGCCACGCTGTTCTTCCTGGCGATCTTCACCACGATCATCAGCGCCAGCACCCCGCTGAATATTCAGGCGCTGTACGGGGTGTGGATGTGCTTCGTCAATGCGCTGTGGTTCGTGATCGTCGCGCTGTTTTTCTCCAGCAGCCGGGTACGCACCCTGTTCATGCGCATGGGCCATTGGTTCGAGCGCAGCATGGGCGTGATCCTGATTCTGTTCGCCGGCAGGCTGGTGCTGTCGATGTAAAAACGACACCCAAAGACAAGGCCCGGTCAGTTGCACACTGCTCGGGCCTTTTTCGTTTGTGCGCCGCTTTTGCATTTCTGTGCGACGGATCCCACTTCAGGGGCTCCCCTTCAACACCTTCGCGGTGTTAGTTTGGAAAAGATTTGTTTCAACTTTCAGACACTTCCCTCTCAACTGCCTGCAAAGGAATGCCCACCGCAATGAATTTTTCTCTCAAGCGCCTGGCCGCTACCAGCCTGATCCTGGCCAGCTTTTCTGCGTTCACCCTGCCCGCGCAGGCCAACATCACTCCGCAACAGAGCGCAGCCATTCTCAAGAGTTTCGATGAGGCGAGCCTCACCGACTTCCGCCAGTTTCTGGGTGCCGTAGGCAAGAGCGACCTGGGTAAAACCGACAACCTCGGCCCGGCGATCAACGCCTTTCTCGACAACAAGACCCCGAGCGCGGAACAGCAGAACGAGATCTACCGCCTGCTGGGCATTTACACCCGCGCCAAGTACGGCAAAGCCGCCCTGGAAACCCTGCGCGAACTGGTGGAAATCCCGACCTTCCAGAAAGAAGGCGTGGCCCAGCACGACAATCCGGAGTTCATCAAGATCGCCGAAAAGATCAAGAACCTGGCCGAATCGTTCAACCTGAAGTTCCGCAACGTCGACAACCGCGTCTATGAAATCTCCCTCGACGGCAGCGGCGACGAAGTCGTGGGCATTCACGCGCATGCCGACGTGGTGCCGGTCACCCCGGAAAACTGGGTGCTGAAGGACGGCACCAAACTCGACCCGTTCAAAGTCACGCTGATCGGCGACCGCATGTACGGTCGCGGCACCGAGGACGACAAGAACGGCATCGTCGTCGCGATGTACGCGATGAAAGTGATCAAGGAAGAAAAGCTGCCGCTGGCACGCAACTTCAAACTGCTGGTGGACACCACCGAAGAAACCACCGGCGACGCGATCCCGTATTACTTCGAACACAACCCGACGCCGAACTACAACATGGCGCTGGACGGTGGCTACCCGGTGGTCATCGCCGAGAAAGGCTACGGCACGGTCATGGCCAGTTTCCCGCTGCGCAAGGCTGAAGGCAGCGGCGCAGAAATCATATCGATGACCGGCGGCCTGGCAACCAACCAGATTCCATCGGTTTCGGTGGCGACACTCGTCACCGACAAGCCTGAGCAACTGGCTGCGAGTCTGCAGAAAGCCGGCAGCGAATACGCGAAAAAACACGGTGGTGACTTCGAAGTCGCGGCCAAGGTTGACGGCAAAGACGTCAAGCTGAGTGTCACCGGTGTGTCCGCGCACTCCTCCGAACCCGAGTCCGGCGTCAACCCGGTCGCGCGAATGCTCGACTTCATCAACAGCCTCGACGGCAAGGTGGCGCTCAAGCACAACCAGATCACCGACGCTGCACGCTATGCGTCCACCAACTGGGGCCTGGATTATCTGGGTAAAAAACTCGGCGTGGGCTTCTCCGATTCGTTCATGGGTCCGCTGACGACCTCGCTGACCTACGTCGGCGTGGACGACAAAGCCTTCAAACTGGCAGTCAACCTGCGCGTGCCAAAGGGTAAATCGCCAGAAGTGCTGAAGAAGCAAATCGCTGACAAACTGGCGGCCTGGAGCAAGAAATCCCACGTTGCCGTGGACTTCACTTACTCGATCGCCGAACCGATGTACCGCAATCCGGAAGGCGAATGGGTCAAGGCACTGCTGGCGGTGGCCACTGAAAACCTCGGCATGAAGCACGAGTTCGGCACGTCTGCCGGCGCGACCTCAGTGCATGAACTGCCGAACGGCGTGCAATTCGGCCTGGCCCGGCCTGAAGTCAAATACACCGGGCATACCGATGGCGAGTTCAAGACGGTTGACCAGTTCCTGCTCGACCTGCAGATCGTCACTGAGATGATGGGCCGTGTCGGCCAGCTACCGAAGCTCTGATAAGGCACTGGCCCGTGATTCAGCGGGCCTGAGTGAAAACAAAAAAGGACCCGAAGGTCCTTTTTTGTTGCGTACAAAACGCTGCACAAACAAAAACGCCGATCATCACTGATCGGCGTTTTTGTGAAATTGGAGCGGGAAACGAGACTCGAACTCGCGACCCCGACCTTGGCAAGGTCGTGCTCTACCAACTGAGCTATTCCCGCAATGGCGTCCCCTAGGGGACTCGAACCCCTGTTACCGCCGTGAAAGGGCGGTGTCCTAGGCCACTAGACGAAGGGGACAGGCTACAACTTTCACTAATAAAAACGCCGCTCACTGAGCGGCGCTTTTAGAATTTGGAGCGGGAAACGAGACTCGAACTCGCGACCCCGACCTTGGCAAGGTCGTGCTCTACCAACTGAGCTATTCCCGCAAATGGCGTCCCCTAGGGGACTCGAACCCCTGTTACCGCCGTGAAAGGGCGGTGTCCTAGGCCACTAGACGAAGGGGACACGCTACCCGGAACACATGGTGTGTGTTTCGGTGTCCAGACCCGCATCCGAAGACTTGGTTCTGGTTTCACTCAGCCCCGCCCGAAAGCAGTGCTGTTTAAAATTGGAGCGGGAAACGAGACTCGAACTCGCGACCCCGACCTTGGCAAGGTCGTGCTCTACCAACTGAGCTATTCCCGCATTGGCGTCCCCTAGGGGACTCGAACCCCTGTTACCGCCGTGAAAGGGCGGTGTCCTAGGCCACTAGACGAAGGGGACACGCTACAACATTCACTCCCTGCCGCGTTTCGCTGTGTGCTTTACGCTGCAAGTGGCGCGCATTCTATGGATGGTTTGAGAGGTCGTCAACCCCCGAATATAAATTTATTTAAATCAATGACTTCGACCTGCTTTACGGGAGCATTCGGGCTTTTCCGTCGCCCGACGATTGACGCCTATATTCCGCCACCCGCCAAGGCGTTATAGTCCGCAACACAATGATGGCAATCTGCGCACCTTGCGCCAGCATTCATATAAGCAGTGGGCAGCCGATATAGACAGAAGCTGCTGAATCAACTCGTCGAGCGGCGCTGGGCGCCTGAATGTCCAGCCACTACACTCGCATGCGAACCCTATAAAGAGGTCTTACCGGTGACACCACTCATGATCACCCTGCTAGTCATAGCCGGGATCGCAATTCTGATCGCCATTGGCTACATGAACCATGTGGTGGAAAACAACAAACTGGAGAAGGCCCGCACCAAAGTCGAACTCAACGACCGCCTGCGCCGCTGCGGCGAGCTGACCGAAACCTTCCCCGGCCAGTTCATGACCCCGGCACTCAAGCTGCTGCTGACCCGTCTGGAGCTGAACGTCTGCCAGCGCCTGCTGAACCTGGAAAAAACCAGCGCCACGACCAAGGCACGGATCACCGAACTCAGCGCACTGGTGGCCCAAGGCGAATCGATCCCGGTCAACAACCCGCCGGCACCGATCCTGACCGAAGCCAAAGCCAAGGACGTCCGCTTCCTGCTCGAAGCCTTGCACGGCCAGATCACCCGCGCCGCCCATGACGGCTTCCTGCCACCGAACGAAGCCAAACACTGGATCAAGGAAGTCCGCCACATCCTGGTCCTGCTGCACATCGAATTCTTCAACAACCTCGGCCAACAATCCCTGCAACAAAACCAACCCGGCCAGGCCCGCCTCGCCTTCGAACGCGGCGTGCAATACCTGCGCAAACAGCAAGACCCGCAGATGTACTCGGAACAACTGCAATACCTGGAAAAACTCCTGGCCCGCGCCAATGCCCAGGTCATGGACAAGATTGCCCCGGTTGAAGGCGAAGTGAACCAGTTGACCGAAGGCCTCAAAGAAGTCGAAGCCGATGCGGACTGGAAGAAGAAAGTGATTTACGACTGATGGTCGAGAGTTAAGAGAAGCCACCGAGAGGTGGCTTTTTTGTGGGGGGTGGGCTGACTGCCATTGCGAACATTCAGTTAGAGATTGGTTGGCAGTAAGGCCGCCTTCGCGAGCAAGCCCGCTCCCACAGTGGGCATGAGTTTATTCAGTTGGAGATTGGTCGGCTGTCAGGCCGCCATCGCTGGCAAGCCAGCTCCCACAGTTGGAATGGGGGCGCTCAGTTGGAGACTGGTCGGCTGTCAGGCCGCCATCGCTGGCAAGCCAGCTCCCACAGTGGGATAGGGTGAGTGAGTTAGAAAACTGGTCGGCTGTCAGGCCGCCTTCGCGAGCAGGCTCACACCTACAGAAGAGCGAGATAGTGCACCGCCTCGCTCTTCACCACTCAAATGGCCGAGTGTCAGCTCGCCGAAAGCTCTTGATCTTGCCGTGCCGGCCCCTTCGGCAGGCTGAGTGGAGGGGTTCATCCGGGGGTGGGAGCGCAGCGACCGTTTGGCGCAGCCAAACACATCGAGAGGAGGTGCAGCGAAGCAAACCGGAGGCGATGCCCCCGGATGAATCCCGGAGCGAAGGAACCCGAGCCTAAGCGAGGGCCGAACGCTGGGGCCAAGCGTTTTGGTTACTTTTGGGCGTCTGCAAAAGTGACTCGCTGTAAGAGCGAAACCGCCAGCCGCAGCCCCCGAAGCAACGGATATTCACCCCCCCCCCCAGAACCTGGTCGGCCCAGAGGCCGCCAAGTCAAAGCCGAAAATGCCCAACCATCCCCTTGAGCTCCCCTCCCAACCGCGCCAGCTCAACACTCGAAACCGCATTCCCCCGCATCGCCATCGAAGACTGATCCGCACTCGCACGAATACTCGTCACACTGCGATTGATCTCCTCAGCCACCGAGCTCTGCTCCTCCGCCGCCGCCGCAATCTGCTGATTCATCTGCTGAATCAACGAAACCGCCGCCGCAATACTGCCCAGCGCACTCTCGGTCTGCAGCGCATCACTGACCGCCAGCTTCACCAAGTCACCACTGCTCTGAATCTGCTGCACCGACGAATGCGCCGCCGAACGCAACGCACTGACCAGACGCTCGATCTCCTCGGTGGATTGTTGTGTACGCCGCGCCAACGCGCGAACCTCATCAGCCACCACCGCAAAGCCCCTGCCCTGTTCCCCGGCCCGCGCCGCCTCGATCGCGGCGTTGAGCGCCAGCAGATTGGTCTGCTCGGCAACGCTCTTGATCACATCCAGCACCGTACCGATGTTCTGGATCTGCGCACTGAGGCTTTCGATGCTCGAACTGGCTGATGTCGCCGAATCCGCCAGTTGCTCGATCCGCACCATGCTCTGGCGCACCACCTGCTGCCCGCTCTCGACCTTGGCATCCGCCGTTTGTGCGGCCAGCGCGGCCTCCTCGGCGTTACGTGCCACATCATGCACGGTGGCGGTCATCTGGTTCATGGCCGTGGCCACTTGCTCGGTCTCTTCCTTCTGGCTGTTGACCTCAAGGTTGGTCTGCTCGGTTACCGCCGACAGCGATTGCGCGGAACTGGCCAACTGCTCGATGCCCGCCTGCAAACCGCTGACGATCGTGCTCAGCCCAGTGCCCATCTGCTGCATTGCCAGCATCAGTTGCCCGATCTCATCACGCCGGGTGACCTCCACCCTCGCACTCAAATCCCCCGCCGCAATCTGTTGCGCCACCCGCATCACACTGCGCAACGGCGCGACAATCAACCGGGTGATGACCCACGCGGCAATCAGCCCGACCAGCAATGCCAGCGCCGAAGAACCGATGATCAACACCGAGTTTTTCTTCAATTCCGCCTGCATCGCGCCGTCCTCGGCGCCATACGCCTGATCCACGCGCTCCATCACCTGCGCCGCACGCTGGTGCAACTGTTCGTAGACGGTTTTTTCCTGGGCCAGCAGGCCGGTGTACTCGGCCAGTTTGTCGTTGAATCCGGCGATGTGCCCGGACACTTCATTGAGTACCGTCAGATAGCCCTCATCCTTGACCGTGGTCTTCAACTGCTCGGCCTGAGCCTGCGCCTGGGCGGCCTGCTCGATATTGCCCTTGCCGGCACTCTCGGCATCGCCCTTGCGGCTCTGATCCAGACGAACCCGCGCCTCGTTCATCGCCTGCAACATCAGCCGCGACACCTGGCTGACCTGGCTGGCCTGTTCGATGAACTGTGCGCCGTCCTTGCCCTCGCTGTCCTTCAAGGTATACGCGCCATCATCGGCCAGCCCGGCTTGCAGCACGTCCAGGTTGTTGGCCACGCTGGACACCGACCAACTGGCCATTTCCAGCGCCAGATCCTTGGCCTGGGTCAGCGAGACAAACTCATCGAAAGCCTTGCGATAAGCGCCCAGTGCCTGTTCGACATCGCTCATCACCGCCACGTTGGCCGGGGACTGCGCCTTGAGTTGCGCGGCCTGGGCCAGCAAACCGTCTACGCCTTCGTGCAAGGCATCGACGGTTTTCGGATTGCTGTGCAGCGCATAGTCCTGCTCCAGCAGCCGCACCTTGAGCAGTGCACTGTTGAGCGACGACATCTGCTTCAGCCCATCGAAGCGCTGACTGATGGTCTGCAGGGACCAGACACCAATGGCAGCCACCAGCGCAGTCAACAGCAGCACCAGCACGAACCCGATACCCAGTTTCTTCGCCATACCGAGGTTGGCAAAACGTCCTTGCACGGCGGAAATCATTGCGCGAAGCCCCCTGCCAAAGTCTGTTACCGAAGATTCGCAACGGCCATGGAGCAGCACAAGTCTCTGGCGACGGAATAATGGCAAAAAGCTACGCACGCGTCGTTTTCAGAACGCTTGAGGTCGATTCACACCGGTACTGCGAAAAAACTGCCGGGCCCTCGGATCACAGGCATAGGCCACGTTGATCCGCTGCCACTCACTGGGTTCGCCACTCGGACTGAAGGCCCCCGGGTCGCAAAGGCTGACACCATTGCACTGCGCCTGACTGTGCAAGCGGCCAGTATCGCCCAGAGGGGCACGGGCCCAGATGAACAGGCCGCCACACGGCTTACCGAAGACCTCCCAGTCGGCGTCTTCCAGCGCCTGCAACGCGGCGACCCGATCGGTATTCAACCGTTGACGCTGGCGCTGGACCATTTTGCGATAGGCGCCATTGGCCAGAAGACTGGTCAGCACTGCCTCATTGAAACTCGAAGCGCCCATGCTACTGATCATCTTGATTCGCCCCAGCCGCGCTATCAGCGCTGGCTCGGCGTACACAAACCCGACGCGCAGCGAGCTGCTCAGTGTCTTGGAAAAGCTGCCGACATAGATCACTCGCTCATCGAGTGCCGCCAGGCGTGTGCCATTGCCATTGTGCAGGTCGGCGTAGACATCGTCCTCGATCACTCGCACATCGTGAGCGTTACACAACCGCAGGATCTGTTGGGCAACGCCAAGTGTCAGGCAAGAGCCGGTGGGATTGTGGTGGTGACTGTTGATGAACATCGCGACCGGCCGGAACTGCCGCAACAGTGCTTCCAGCGCCTGGGGATCCGGCCCGCTCGGCGTGCGGCGCACTTCCAGCAACTGCACGCCGTACAGGCGCAACAGCTCGAACAGCGGCGCATAGCCCGGGGTTTCGACGACAACGCAGTCACCGGCCTTCAACAATGTGCGCGCGAGCAGATCAAGCGCCTGGCTCGCACCGGAGGTCGTCAGCACCTGTTCATCCAGAGCCTCGACGCCGATCAGCCTGAGGCGTTTGACGATCTGCTCGCGTAACGCCGGCAGCCCCAGCGGGCTGCTGTAATTGAACAGACTCGCCATGTCGGTACGGGCCACCTGACGGATCGCATAACTCAGGTCGTCGGATTCACGCCAGCTCTGCGGCAAGCCTCCCTCGCCGAGTTTCAACCCGCTGTGTGCCTGCCCGCAGTCAATCCCGATCACCCCACGGCCCTGCGCGGCCACCATGAACCCGGCGCCCTGACGCGGGGCCAGAACGCCTTGCGCCACCAGCCGTTCGCAGGCCTCGGCCACACACGACTGACTCAGCAGATTGGAGCGCGCAATCTGCCTGACGGAGGGCAAACGCGTGCTCGGCGCCACACCGCTTCGCGAGATCCACTCAGTCATGCCATCAACAATCTGCTGTACGACCGGCACCATTGCCTGTCGGTCAATTCTCAATTCCATGAGCACGCAAACTCCTGTCCATTTTGCTGGCGGCAGTAAATCACAGCCGCGTCGCTCAGGCTGTGCGACAACGCCGTCAAAAGCAGCCGTTCTAACCGTTTGATACACATTGTTTAGCGGTTTAACGGAACTGGCGCCCAGCAACAGGAAAACCCGCACTGAGGCGGGTTCCAGAGTCTTGCCACTCGGCGTCAGAAAGCCGTGACGCCGCCATCCACGGCCAGGGAATGACCGGTGGTAAACGCCGCGCCATCGCTGCACAGATACAGCACGGCGCTGGCGATTTCCTCGACCTTGCCGATGCGCCCCACTGGGTGCATCGCGTTGGCGAATTCGCCTTTCTTCGGGTCAGCCTCGTAAGCGCGACGGAACATGTCGGTATCGATCACCGCCGGGCACACGGCGTTGACGCGGATTTTCTTCTTCGCGTATTCGATCGCCGCCGACTTGGTCAGGCCGATCACCGCGTGTTTCGACGCTGCATAAATGCTCATCTTCGGCGCCGCGCCAAGGCCCGCCACCGACGCGGTGTTGACGATCGCCCCGCCGCCCTGAGCGAGCAACAACGGCAACTGATACTTCATGCACAACCACACACCTTTGACGTTGACGCCCATGATCGCGTCGAACTCGTCCATCGAGCCGTCGGCCAGTTTGCCCTGCTCGATTTCGATCCCGGCATTGTTGAAGGCGTAGTCCAGGCGACCGTAGGTATTGATCACCTCGTCCATCAGATTTTTCACTTCGCTTTCGACGGTAACGTTGCAGCGTACGAAGGTCGCTTCGCCGCCGGCTGTACGAATCAGCGCCACGGTGCCTTCGCCCCCTGCCGTGTCCAGGTCGGCCACCACAACTTTCAAACCTTCGGCGGCGAACGCCTGGGCGGTCGCCCGGCCGATACCGTTGGCCGCTCCAGTGACTACGACCACTTGGCCGGAAAACGTCATGCTCATTGTTATGTCCTCGAAGGGAGAGATGCAGGAGGGATATGCAGACTCGCAGCATAGTCACCGGGGCCCGTCCCGAGTCAGCACTATCAGAAGGCTGTTTATGCCTTCATCCGTCGCAGTGATAAAAGCCTGTGGGCCACTATCACTGCACTGGATCATTGCGCATTCGCCACATCAGCCGACCTTGCAGCATTGGCCTCGAGGGTCTATCAACAAGGCTTCATTCAGTTCGAGTGCCTGCCATGACCAGTCAGACCAATCGCCAGTTCCTCCTCGCCAAACGCCCGGTGGGGGCTGCAACCCGTGAGACCTTCACCTACCAGGAAGTCCCGGTCGGCGAACCGGGCGCTGGTCAGATACTGGTGAAAAACCAATACCTGTCCCTCGACCCGGCCATGCGCGGCTGGATGAACGAGGGCAAGTCCTATATCCCGCCGGTAGAAATCGGTGAAGTCATGCGCGCCTTGGGCGTGGGCCAGGTCATCGCTTCGAACAACCCGGGCTTTGCCGTCGGCGACTACGTCAACGGCGCCCTCGGCGTGCAGGATTATTTCCTTGGCGAGCCCAGAGGTTTCTACAAGGTCGATCCGAAACTGGCGCCGCTGCCGGTGTATCTGTCCGCCCTTGGCATGACCGGCATGACCGCCTACTTCGCCCTGCTCGACGTCGGCGCACCGAAGGCCGGCGACACCGTGGTGTTGTCCGGAGCTGCCGGGGCAGTGGGCAGCATTGCCGGACAGATCGCCAAGATCAAAGGCTGCCGGGTCGTCGGCATCGCCGGTGGTGCCGACAAGTGCAAATACCTGATCGATGAACTGGGCTTCGACGGCGCTATCGATTACAAGCACGAAGACGTGCTGGCCGGACTCAAGCGTGAGTGCCCGAAAGGCGTTGATGTGTATTTCGATAACGTCGGCGGCGAGATCCTCGACGCTGTGCTCAGCCGTCTGGCGCCGAAAGCCCGGGTGGTGATCTGCGGCGCCATCAGCCAGTACAACAACAAGGAAGCGGTCAAAGGCCCGGCCAACTATCTGTCGCTGCTGGTAAACCGTGCGCGCATGGAAGGCTTTGTGGTGATGGACTATGCCGCGCAGTACGCCGGTGCCGCGCAGGAAATGGCCGGCTGGATGGCCAAGGGGCAGCTCAAGAGCAAGGAAGACATCGTTGAAGGTCTGGAGACCTTTCCGGAGACGCTGATGAAATTGTTCAGCGGGGAGAATTTCGGCAAGTTGGTGCTGAAAATCTAAGACCAATCAGAAACCAATGTGGGAGCGAGCCTGCTCGCGAAAGCGGTGGATCAGTCGGCAAGGAATTCGACTGACACGCCCTATTCGCGAGCAGGCTCGCTCCCACATTTGGATCTTCGGTGTTGCTTAGGCGATTTCGGCCACGACCGACGCCAGTGCCTTGGCCGGATCCGCCGCCTGACTGATCGGACGGCCGATCACCAGGTAATCGGAACCGGCATCCAGCGCCTGACGCGGGGTCAGGATACGGCGCTGGTCATCTTGCGCACTGCCCGCCGGGCGAATCCCCGGGGTCACCAGTTGCAGCGACGGGTGCGCCGACTTCAGTGCGGTGGCTTCCAGCGCCGAGCACACCAGACCGTCCATCCCGGCCTTCTCGGCCAGCGCAGCCAGACGCAGCACTTGCTCCTGCGGTTCGATATCCAGACCGATACCGGCCAGATCCTCGCGCTCCATGCTCGTCAGCACGGTCACACCGATCAGCAACGGCTGCGGGCCGCTGCGCTTGGAAAGCTCTTCACGGCAAGCGGCCATCATGCGCAGGCCACCGGAGCAATGCACATTGACCATCCACACGCCCATCTCGGCAGCGGCTTTCACGGCCATCGCGGTGGTGTTGGGAATGTCGTGGAATTTCAGGTCGAGGAACACCTCGAAGCCTTTGTCACGCAAGGTGCCGACGATTTCCGCGGCGCAACTGGTGAACAGTTCCTTGCCCACTTTGACCCGGCACAGTTTCGGGTCCAACTGGTCGGCCAGCTTCAGTGCGGCGTCACGGGTGGGGAAATCCAGGGCGACGATGATAGGAGTCTGGCAGGCGGACATGGATGGGCTCTCAGGCAAGTCGAAATCGGCGCGCATTGTAGCGGAAGCGGCGCCAGCGCGGCACCCGATGATCGGTAAATCGTCGCCGCAAACGTGATCAGCATAGCGCTCGCGGGTATTGTGTCGAATCCGATACACAACCGACACGCCGCCAACAAGCGCCCGCGCTAGCCTCGCCAGCCGCAACACGTCCTTACATCAGCACTTCCCGCCTCACGGCAGGACGCCTATGCTGAAACCACCACCTCGCAGCCCATCTTTGTGGTTGGCGGCCTACTGGCAGATGAACAGCCCCATGCACAACACCCAGACCACCGTGACTGATGAGCAGAAAGACGACAAGCGCTGGAGCATCCGTGCGCTGATCGTCGATGACGATGTGCCGATCCGCGAGCTGATGATCGACTACCTCGCGCGTTTCAACATCCACGCCAGCGGCGTCACCGACGGCGCGGCCATGCGCCAGGCCATGCTGGCGGAACATTTCGACGTGGTGGTGCTCGACCTGATGCTGCCCGGCGAAGACGGCCTGTCGCTGTGCCGCTGGCTGCGCGCCGAATCGGACATCCCGATCCTGATGCTCACCGCCCGCTGCGAACCCACCGACCGCATCATCGGCCTGGAACTGGGCGCCGACGACTACATGGCCAAACCGTTCGAACCACGGGAACTGGTGGCGCGGATTCAGACTATCCTGCGCCGTGTGCGCGATGACCGCACGGAACAGCGCGCCAACATCCGCTTCGACAACTGGCGCCTGAACAGTGTGCTGCGGCAGTTGATCGCCGACGATGGCCTGGTAGTGCCGCTGTCCAACGCCGAATTCCGCCTGCTCTGGGTCTTCATCGAACGCCCGCGCCGCGTACTCAGCCGCGAACAACTGCTGGATGCCGCCCGTGGCCGCTCGATCGAGGCGTTCGACCGCAGCATCGATTTGCTGGTGTCGCGCCTGCGGCAAAAACTCGGCGACGACCCGAAAGCCCCGCAGTTGATCAAAACCGTGCGCGGTGAAGGTTACCTGTTCGACGCGCGAGACATCGGCTGATGCGAGCGCGCTTCGACACGCTGTTCGGCCGCCTGTTTGGCATGCTGTTCGTGGCGATCGTCCTCGCGCACCTGCTGGCCTTTGCCTGGTTTCATCACTATGGGCCACCCCCACCGCCGCCCCCGCCGGAGTTTGCCGAGGGCGTCGACGGCCAACGGCCACCGCCGGATCCACGTTTCGCCCATCGCCCGCCGCGCCCCTGGTTCGGCGGGCCGTTGGTGCCGCTGACCTTCCAGTTCATCTCGCTGATGATCGCTGCGTGGTACGGCGCCAAACTGCTCAGCCGGCCGATCCAGCGCCTGAGCGATGCCGCCGAACGCCTCAGCGAAAACCTCGACAGCCCGCCGCTGGACGAGTCCGGCCCGCGTGAGGCACGACAGGCGGCGCACACCTTCAACCTGATGCAACAACGCATTCGTGAACAGGTGCAGCAGCGAGCACGCATGCTCGGCGCCGTCTCCCACGACCTGCGCACTCCGCTGTCGCGGTTGAAGCTGCGCCTGGAACAGATCGACGACGAAAAACTGCAAGGTCAGATGCGCCAGGACCTCAACGACATGATCGGTATGCTCGACGCTACCCTCACCTACCTGCACGAACAGCGCACCAGCGAAGCGCTGCAGTTGATGGACGTGCAGGCGCTGGTCGAATCGTTGTGCGAGAACGCTCAGGATCAGGGCGCCGACGTTGACGTCAGCGGCCATTGCGCACCGCTGCAGGTGCAGCCGATGGCGCTGCGCTCGTGCATCAACAACCTGATGGACAACGCCCTGCGCTACGCCGGACAGGCACGCATCGAACTGCAGGATCAACGCGAGCAACTGCTGATCCGCGTGATCGACCACGGCCCGGGCATTGCCGAAGACAAACGCGAGGCGGTGTTCGAACCGTTCTTTCGCCTGGAAGGCTCGCGCAACCGCAACTCCGGCGGCGTAGGCCTGGGCATGACCATCGCCCGCGAGGCAGCGCAGCGTTTGGGTGGACAATTGAATCTGGAAGAAACCCCGGGCGGCGGCCTGACCGCAATCATCCGCCTGCCGCGCACTTAAGAAACACACCTATCCACCGTGGGAGCGGGCTTGCTCGCGAAAGCGGTGTGTCAGTCGACTTCTGTGTTGAATGATTGGCCGCCTTCGCGAGCAAGCCCGCTCCCACAGAGGATTTTTGGTATTCCCGCCACTGTGTACCACTCGGTACAAAGCCAAAACACCCAGGACATCTTGCCCCTTGAGTCTGCACAAGCCGGTACACCCACCGGTTTTACAGTCCAAGGAGTGAGCCCATGATCGGTAGCGTCAGCAACTACACGAGCTATACCAGCACCAGCAGCACCACCCAGAACGCCCGCAGCCAGCAATTGCAAAAGGAACTGTTCGCCAAACTCGACAGCAACGGCGACGGCGCGGTGGATCAGGACGAACTGAAAAGTGCTCTGTCGCAAAAATCCGACGATGGCCTGCTGGTCAACCTGAGCAAGCAATTCGGCGATCTGGACAGCGACGCCAGCGGCAGCCTCAGCGCCGAAGAAATGACCGCGATGGCGCCTCCGCCGCCACCTCAGGATCAAGCACCGAACACCGACCTCGCCGACGCCCTGATCAGCGCCCTCGACGCCGATGGCGACGGCGCCATCAGCAGCGACGAACTGCGCAACGGCCTCACCAGCGCCGGCAGCAGCGCCGACAGCAACCAAATATTCTCGGCCCTGGACAAGAACAAGGACGGCACCGTCAGCCAGGACGAACTCACCGCCAGCCTCACCCCGCCTCCACCTCCGCCGCCTCAGATTTCCAGTGATGAATTGTTCAGCCAACTGGATGCCGATGGTGACGGCAGCATCAGCGCGACCGAACTGAGCAGCGCGCTACAAACCAGTGACAACACCTCAACGAACAGCACCGACACCAGCGCCGCGCTGCTCAAGGTACTCGACAGCGACAGCAGTGGCGGCGTGAGCAGCGATGAACTGAAAGCGGCGCTACAGGCAGGTCGGGAACACCCGCCCGAAGATCAGACCACCAGTACCCAGACCACCAGCGAAGCGCTGAACCGGATGATTGCCAACTTGAGCAAACAGTACTCACTCGACAATGCCGCGCCGGTGGGCAAATACCTGAATGTGGCGACCTGACCCGATGTCATGATGGATGATCGTTTCCATGCAGCGGTGTGGGAACGGTCATTTGGGTGTGGCCGTGAGAGGCTGGTTGCCTGATATGCCTCTTCGCGAGCAGGCTCACTCCTACAATTGGATGGAGTGCATTCAGTTGGAGATTGTTCGGCTATAAGGCCGCCTTCGCGAGCAAGCCCGCTCCCACAGTTGGATTGGGGGTGGTCAGTTGGAAATTGGTCGGCTGTCAGGCCGCCATCGCCAACAGGCTGGCTCCCACAATTTTTAACTGTATGCACCGCACGCGGCGAAGCCGCCCCACTCAATGGCCGAGTGTCAGCTCGCCGAAAGCTCTTGATCTTGATCCACAGGCCCCGTCGGCAGGCTGAGTGGAGGGATTTATCCGGGGGTGGGAGCGCAGCGACCGTTCGACGAAGTCGAACACATCGAGAGGAGGTGCAGCGAAGCAAACCGGAGGCGATGCCCCCCGGATGAATCCCGTAGCGAAGGAACCCGAGCCACGGCGAGGGCCGAACGTTGGGGCAAGACTTTTTGGTTACTTTTGAGGCGTTTGTCAAAAGTGACTCGCCGTAAGGGCGAAACCGCCAGCCGCAACACCCGAAGCACCGGATATGCCCACAACCCCAAAAAAGCCGCGACGCCTAGACCCGAGCCTGACTCTTACTCCAATCCGTCAACAAACTATAAGCCACCGCCAACAACGTAGGCCCGATAAACAACCCGATAAACCCAAACGCAATCAACCCGCCAAACACCCCAAGCAACACAATCACCAACGGCAGATTCCCCCCGCGGCTGATCAGATAAGGCTTCAACACGTTATCCACGCCACTGATGATGAACGTCCCCCAGATCCCGAGAAACACCGCCATCCCGTATTCACCTTTCCAGGCCAGCCAGGCCGTGGCCGGAATCCACACCAACGGTGGCCCCATCGGAATCAGACTCAACAGAAAGGTCACGATCCCCAGCACCAGCGCCCCCGGAACCCCGGCAATCAGGAACCCGACCAACGCCAGAACCGCCTGCGCCGCCGCCGTACCGATCACCCCGTTGACCACCCGCTGCACGGTGCCGGCCACCAGCTCGATGTAATACCCGGCTCGCTCGCCGATCAGGCGCTGCAGCAGACCGTGCACAAACGCCGCCAAGCGCGGCCCGTCGCGATAGAAAAAGAACACAAAGACAATGCTCAGGGTCAGCTCGAGAATCCCGCCGCCGATCTGCGCACTGCGCGCCAGCAACCAGTTACCGACCTGCCCCAGATACGGTTTGATCGACACCATCAGCGCTGCGCCCTGCTGATCAATGCTGTTCCAGATCCCCACCAGCCGCTCGCCCACCAATGGCACGCTGCCGAGCCAGACCGGCGCCTCCGGCAGACCATCGACCTGCACATCCTTGATGAACGCCGTGGCATCGCGCACGTGATCGGCCAGGTTGAACCCGAGCCACACCAGCGGCGCCGCCACCAGCAACATCCAGCCCAGGGTCAAAATGGCCGCGGCGAGTGATTCGCGGCCATTGAGCCAGCGGGTCAGCAGACGCATCAGCGGCCAACTGGCGAACGCCAGCACCGCGCCCCAGAACAGCGCCGACCAGAACGGCGCCATCACCCACAGGCTGGCACCGAACAGCACCAGCAGGAGGATTTGCACCAACAGCCGATCGTTATTGAGCATGTACAGTCTCGAAGAAGTCAGTCGGTCAAAGAGTAGGCGAACACGCCGCGCGTGCACGCCCGATGCAGCTTACCGCAACAGATCGATGCGCAGGCCAGAGCCGTCGGCGCTCCCCGCCTCCATCCGTGCCGCCCGCACCCCCTGACCGATCAGCGCCTGACGCCAGGCCTCAGCCTTGGGTCCGGCAATCGTCACGCGTTGGGTGGTATCGAGGTTCAAGCCACGGGAAATCAGTCGTAACCAGGTGTCATCCGGATCGCCGGTCAGCTTGGGAAAGTCCAGTTCACCGGTACTTTTGAGCTGTCGCAACAGCGTGGCCGAGGTCGGCAGCAACACGCCCAGCGGCGCGCCCGCTTCGAACTGTTCGACATGCAGATAGGCTTTGCGATTGCCGCGGGTGATGCTGTAGAGCGCCACCAGGGTGTTGTCCTTCGGTGCGGCCAGACGCAACAGCAGATAGGCCTGTTGCTCGTCGGCGCCGTACAGCTTGGCGTTACCGAACACTTCATTGGCCCACAGGCTGCTTTCGCCACAATCGCGGGCCTGGCACCAGAACAGCAACTCGGCGTCCTGTTTTTGCAGGGCTTCGCGGGCGGCGGTGAAGGCTTCGGTGGCGGAATGCTCAGGCGGCAACTCGTAGGTGACCGAAGTGGTCTGGCCGCGCGCCGTGACCTGGCCGTCAAAGCGCAACTGGCCGCTGATCTTGCGGATCGAGCCCAGCGGATAGATCCGCTCAAGCTCCACAGGAGGGCGATAGTCGACGATCTGCGCATCGGCCAGACGCGGCACGATCTGCAAATCCTGGCTGCCGGGCACGTCGGCGGCGAACGAAACGGAACTGAAACAGCACAGCGCCAACAGACTGAGTGACCGCATAGTCAGGCTCATCGGATCGGCATGGCTTGGCGGGTCGGGGGCGCAGCGGTATAGAAATCCATCGTGTTTGTCTCCCATTTCAACCCGCCCAGCCTCGACAGTTGCCCGGTGCAAGTCAAGGAATGGCGAAGAAGCGATTGAAACAGTCTGCGACAAGGTCGGCACCGGACTCATCGTTCAGGTGCAAATGATGCCCGCCCGCCAGCTGTTCCTGGCTAAAGGGTAGCCGCTCCAGCAACTCCGGATGTTTGGCCAGCATGCCGTCGGCGGCCACCACCAGTTGCGCCGGGCAGGTGATGCGCTGGACGAAAGCCATCGCCTGCTCTTGAGTCAGGCGCAGCGGTGACGGCAGGGTCAGGCGATTGTCGGTGCGCCAGGTATAACCGCCGGGCACCGGCATCAGGCCGCGCTGCGCCAGCAGTTCGGCGGCTTCGCGGCTGACCGCCACCAGCCCCTTCATCCGCGCTTCGATGGCACGATCAAGGGTGTTGTAGACCGGCTTGCGCTTCTCGCGCAAATCCAGTTGCGCCTGCAGGGCCATGCCCATGCGCTCGGCAGCATTTTCGCCTTTGTCCGTAGGAGGAATCACCCCGTCGATCAACGCCAGGTGGCTGATGCGCTCCGGCAACGAACCGGCCAGCACCAGCGAAACGATCGCGCCCATCGAATGCCCGAGCAGGCCGAAGCGCTTCCAGCCCAATTGCTCGGCGACCTGCAACACGTCGTGCGCATAGTCCCACAACGCATAACCGGCGCCGTTGGGCCGATGCCCGGAATGCCCATGCCCGGCCATGTCCAGCGCGATGATGCGCAGGCCTTTGAGCTTGGGCGCCAGGCGCGCAAAGCTGTTGGCGTTGTCGAGCCAGCCATGCAGGGCAATCACCGGCAGACCGTCCTCGGGGCCGAACAAGTGCGCGGCCAGTTCGATATGCGGCAGGCTCAAGCGCACTTCTTCGAAGGTCGGGCTCATGCGCAGTCCTTCTGTTGGCGGCGCTCCCAGCGCGTAAACAGCTCTTTGAGCAGGCGCGCCGTGTCTTGCGGACGTTCCAGCGGAAACATGTGCCCGCCCGGCATGCTCAGTGCTTCACCCTGCGGCAGGCGCCCGACGAATCGGCTGTGATGACGCATGACCACCCGACTCTTGTGCCCACGCACCACCGCCAGCGGCACTTTCAGCTGACGAGTGCGACCGGGACTGGTGTGCGGCACGCCGCGATAGATGCTGATTTCAGTGGCCGGATCAAAGCGCAGACGCAGCTTGTCGCCAACCGTATGCAGCCCGTGCTGCAGGTAGGCATCGAAGCATTCCGGATCGAAACCGCGAAACAGGGTCTTGCCGGCAAAATAGCTGCGCGCCGTGTCGAGATCGGCGAACTCTTCGCGCCGCCCCAACGTACGTCCGGCCGGGGTCAGTTTGTCGATAAAACCGAAGCGCTTGGCCGCGCGGATCACCCACTGGTCTGTGCGAGTCAGCACCGGCGAGTCGAGCATGACCACGCCGCGATACAGCTCAGGGCAACGCAACGCCGCGTGCAGGTGCAACACACCGCCAAACGAATGGCCGACGCCCCACACCGGCTGATCCTGTTGCTGCAGATGGTGGATCAGTTCGTCGACCAGGTTGTACCAGTTGTCGTCCGCCGGGAAACGCGGGTCATGGGCATGCTGTTCCAGATGCGCGACCCGATACTCGGGCGCCAGCGCCGCGAACAACTTGCCATAGGTGCCCGAGGGAAACCCGTTGGCGTGGGCGAAAAAGATCGGTTGCGACATGCAGGTTTATCCATGAGCGGAAACATGCCGCTGATTGTCCGCAAGAGCGCGGCCCTGAGCAATGACCGTAACTGCCAGGAATGATGACAGTCCGGTCATGGCGATGGCGCATCTGACCTCAACGCGCCGGTGGCTGCTCGCCCAGTGGCACCACCGCCATGGTCAACCGCGACACACAACTGGCCTTGCCCTCGTCACTGGTCAGGCGGATATCCCAGACATGCGTGGTGCGGCCGATGTGAATCGGTTTGGCCACCGCGGTCACGCGCCCGCTGCGCAAACCGCGCAAATGGTTGGCATTGATCTCCAGCCCCACGCAGTAGAACTTGCTGGCATCGATGCACAGATAACTGGCCATCGAACCGACGGTTTCCGCCAGCACCACCGAGGCGCCGCCGTGCAGCAGACCGTAAGGCTGGTGGGTGCGGTGGTCGATGACCATGCTCGCCGTCAGCGATTCCTCGTCGAAGGACTCGAAACGGATATCCAGCACTTCGCCGATGGTGTTTTTCTGGATTGCGTTCAACTGCTCGATGTTCGGAGTGGTGCGCCACAAGCTCATCGCAGGCTTCCTTTGTTGTTTTGGTGGTCACTCAATCCTGCCACAGCACCGCCTCGCTGCGCGCGCTCCATTCTTCAAACCGCGCGCCGTAGGTGTCTTCAATGACGTTGCGCTTGATCTTCAAGGTCGGCGTGAGAAAACCGTTTTCCACCGCCCAACTGTCCTTGACCACCACCAGCCGGCGCAGGCGTTCGTGCTTGTCGAGCACGGCGTTGACATCTTCCAGCAGTTTTTCCAGGCTCGAATGCAGGCTGGCCCGCCCCTCCTCCTGATTGACCGTCGACAGTACGCACAAGCCCAGCGGCGCACTCAGGCCATCGCCGACCACACAGACCTGTTCGATCCGTGAGTGCACCGCCAGCCGGTTTTCAATCGGGGCCGGGGCCACATATTTGCCTTTGCTGGTCTTGAAGATTTCCTTGAGCCGGCCGGTCAGGCGCAAGCGTCCCTCGGCATCCAGCTCACCCTTGTCGCCGGTACGCAGGAAGCCGTCCTCGGTGAGGGTCTCGGCGGTTTTCTGCGGCTCCTTGAAATAGCCGAGCATGTTCGCCTGACTGCGCACCTGCACCTCGCCGGACTCGTCGATCCGCACCTCGACCTCCGGGCAAGGTTTGCCGATCCAGCCCTGTTTGTACTGGCCCGGCAGGCAGATGTGCGAGTAGCCGCAACTCTCGGTCATGCCATACACCTCCAGCACATCGAGGCCGAGTTTCTGATACCAACTGAGCAAGGTCTGCGGCACCGGTGCCGCACCGGACAGCGCCACGCGCAAGGCATCAAGGCCCAGGCCGGCCAGCACCTTGTGCCCGACCCGCTTGCCAAGGAACGGCAGGCCGAGCAGGAAATCCAGGCGCTTGGCCGGAATCTTGCCGTACACGCCCATCTGGAATTTGGTCCAGATCCGCGGCACGCCGAACATCGCCGTGGGCCGCGCCCGCTGCAGGTCGGTGATGAAGGTGTCGAGGCTTTCGGCAAAGAACACGGTTTGCCCGGTATAGATCGAGGCCAGCTCAACGAACATGCGTTCGGCGACATGGCACAGCGGCAGGTACGACAGCAGCCGGTCTTGCTCGTTAAGCCCGAACAGTTGCGTGCCGCGAGTCGTGGCGAACCCCAGATTGGCAAAACTGTGCATCACGCCTTTGGGCAACCCGGTGGTGCCGGAGGTGTAGATGATGGTTGCCAGTTGCTCGGCAGCAGGACGCGGGTCGTCCTGGATCGGCGAGCTTTTTTGCAGGTCATCCCAACTGAAATCGAACTCGCCGGGCGGGTGCAGCGGCAGGCTGATGGTCGGCAAATTCGCCGGCACACCGACCGACATGCCCGGCCAGTCATCAAGCTTGCCGATGAACGCCAGCACACTTTCCGAATGCGTCAGCACCTGATTCACCGAGTCGGCGGTGAGGTTGGGATACAGCGGCACCGAGACGTGCCCGGCCATCCAGATCGCCAGATCGGCAATGATCCAGTGCGCGCAGTTTTTCGAGATCAGCGCGATGTGGCTGCCCTGCGGTAATTCCCGCGCGCGCAGCCAGTGCGCGGCACAACGCGCTTGATGACCGACGTCGGCCCAGGTCAGGGTCTCGACCTGCCCGCCGCCGATGGGCTGCACCAGAAAACGCTGGCGCGGGTGCCGGGCCTCACGCTCGTAGAACACGTCCAGCGGCAAACGGAAGGCGGCAGACATGCGACTCGCTCCTGTTTTTTGGGTCTGGAGCAAGCGTAGTCAACCAAGCAAGTGCTTGGTTGGAAAATTCAAACAAATAATTTCAACTGAAAATGAGGGCCCTGTGGGAGCGGGCTTGCTCGCGAATGCGGTCTATCAGTGACATTTACAGTGACTGACACAGCGCATTCGCGAGCAAGCCCGCTCCCACAAGGAATCAGCGTCAGGGGTGCTTGAGACTGTTGAGGGTCATCGAGCCGATCAGCAGCTCAGGGCTTTCCAGCTCAGCCAGACCGGCAGTGCCGACCTTCTCCGGCGGATGCCCGGCGCCGTGCTGCAGATAGCTCAGCAGGTTGCCCACCAACGGGTTATGGCTGACCAGCAGCACATTGCTCACCGACACCAGTTGATCGGTGACCTTGTCCGGATCGCTCTCTGGCTTCAGCCAATCGACGGTGCGGATCTCCGGCTCGAACCCCAGCGCCTCGCGGACAATCTGTGCGGTCTGTTGCGCACGCAGATAAGGGCTGGCGTAGATCGCCGTCAGTGGCTGGCCGATCAATTGCGCGGCGCTGCTCAACGCTTCTTTGCGACCGTGTTCGGTCAACGCCCGCTCGGAGTCAGGGCACGAGCCGTAAGGCACCGCCTCACCGTGACGCAACACCCAGAGTTTCATAGCTTGGGTTCCTCATCGCGGGCTGGGTGCGGCGCTGGCGGCACGGCGTGCGGTGCTTCGCCTTCCGGGGCACGCGGGGTTGGCCAGTCGGCAAACGGCCAGGGTTTCTGGTCGCTGTGAAAGCTGCCGAAGCGGCCGATCTGCGCGAGGAACTGGCTCAGGCTGTCGCCGAAATTCATCAGGCTGGCGCTCGGCGCGCCGTAAATCAAACGATAGATCAGTTGCACCAGCACCACGGCGCCGAGGATGAACTGCGCCACTTGCCAGACCAGCACGTAGACGATCATCCACAGCACCCGCAGGAGAATGGATTCGTACTTGGCTTCGGTTTTCGGATCGTTCATGGCTCGCTTCCTGTTGAATCAGTTGAAACCGCTGGTGGAGATAAAGTCGACGTCGGTTTTCGGTTCGGCACGCATCAGTAGACCGATCACCTGCTCCAGCGTGCGTCCTTCAAACAGAATCGCATGCAGCCCGGCGACCAGCGGCATGTACACGCCAACCTCCTGGGACTTGGCCTTGAGCACCTTCAGGGTGTTCACGCCTTCGGCGACTTCGCCCAGACGCGACACCGCTTCATCAAGGCTCAAGCCCTGACCGAGGGCAAACCCGACCTGATAGTTGCGGCTCTTCGGCGACGAGCAGGTGACGATCAAATCACCGACCCCGGCCAGACCGAGGAAGGTCATCGGATTGGCACCCTGGTTCACCGCGAACCGGGTCATCTCGGCCAGGGCGCGAGTGATCAGCATGCTCTTGGTGTTCTCGCCCATCTCCAGCGCCACCGCCATGCCGGCGATGATCGCGTAAACGTTTTTCAACGCCCCACCCAGCTCGACACCGAAACGGTCAGCACTGGCGTAAACGCGGAAGGTGCGACCATGCAACGCAGCCTGTACCGCTTTGCAGAGTTCTTCGTCTTCGCTGGCGACCACGGTGGCGGTCAGCGCGTGTTCAGCGATCTCCCGCGCCAGGTTCGGCCCGGACAGCACACCGATGCGCGCCTGCGGGGCGATCTCTTCGAGGATCTGGCTCATCAGTTTGAAGGTGTGCGCTTCGATGCCCTTGGTCAGGCTGACCAGCATCTTGCCGCTCAGGCGCTCGGCGTGGGCGGCCAGCACCGTGCGCAATGCGCTCGAGGGTAGCGCGACGAAGCACAGCTCGCAGGCGTCGAGGGTGGCCTGCAGGTCAGTGACCGCAGTCACTCCCGGCAGAATCTTGATGCCTTTGAGGTAACGCGGATTCTCGCGGTTGACCCGGATGGCCTCGGCCTGCTCGGGGTCACGCATCCACTGCCGGACTTGATGGCCGTTCTCGGCCAATAGATTGGCCACGGCGGTACCAAAACTTCCGCCTCCCAGGACCGCAATCGGGCGCTGTTCAGTCATATGCAATCCGTTAATCCATACCAGTGGCGATGCCGGCATTATACGGGGCGACCGGAGCGCGGCCAGCCCCTGCGTCAATTACCGACACTTGTAGGAAGAAGACCAATAAAGCCGAGGAAAATGCCCGCATCGTGACTGGAAAAGTCACTGTCCTCGGTTAACATGCGCGCCAATTCTTTGCGATCAAGGCCGTGCCGTGTCTTTTGGCTCTCCCCCCTCGCGTTCGTCACTGCTGCTGGCGCTGCTGTTCAGCCCGGTGTTGCAGGCGGACGACCTGTTTGTCGACAGCGAAACGCTGCCGCAGGTGCTGACGGCTACGCGCCTGAAACAGACGCCGGCGGAAGTGCCGGGGAGCATGACCGTGCTTGACAGTGAGCTGATCAACGCCAGCGGCGCGCGGGACATCAGCGAGTTGCTGCGGCTGGTGCCGGGGATGATGGTCGGCAACATCAGCGGCAATCAGGCGGCGGTCAATTATCACGGGACCAATGCCAGTGAAGCGCGGCGCATGCAGGTGCTGATCGATGGCCGCTCGGTGTACCGCGCAGGCCTGGCCACGGTGGACTGGAGTGACATTCCGGTGGCCATGGAAGACATCGAGCGCATCGAGGTTTTCCGTGGGCCGAACACCGTCAGCTACGGCGCCAACGCGCTGATGGCGGTGGTCAACATCATCACCCGCAACCCGGCGGACAGCCACGGCACGCGCCTGAAGGTCACCCGAGGCCAGCGCGGCATCAACGACTTCTATGCCAGCCAGGGCACGGGGTGGAATGGCGGCGACTTGCGCCTGTCGCTGTCCGGCCAGGAAGACGATGGCTTCGACAGCGACCGCACCGGCGCCGATTATCGCGACAGCCGCCGCTTGAACCGCTTCAGCCTCGCCGTCAGCCAGACCCTGAGCGACAACCAGAGCCTCGACTGGCAGATCAACGCGAAGGACGGCAGCAACCAGCGGCCCTACACCTACCACCCGGTGTTCTCGGGGATTACCGCTGCCGGGAACAATTCCGACGTGGTCGCCAAGGATTACGCCGGCTCGGTGCGCTGGAATCTCGACATCAATCCCGAACACAGCCTTTACATACAAGGTTCAGCCCAACACTGGGATCGCCAGCAAGTGTGGCGCGCCTGCGATGCCGAAGTGTCGTTCAGCCCGCAACTGACCCAACTGTGGCAACTCAACCCGAACTACACCGAACGCCTGGCGCGCAACATCACCCGCTTCACCGGCCCCGGTCCGGAAGCCGGAACGCCGCAGGAAATGGCCCTCGCCAATCAGGTGCTGAATCAGTGGCGCAACGGTGCCAGCCAGACCTTGTGCGGCGACATCGATCAAAGCGCCCGCGAATCACGCTACGACCTCGAATTGCAGGACACCCTCAGCCTGTCCGACAGTCTGCGGCTGGTCAGTGGCCTGAACTATCGTTACGACCGGGCCGACTCCGAGACCTACTTCAACGGCACGCTGGACGACACCACCTGGCGCGCGTTCGGCCAACTGGAGTGGCGCGCTAGTGAACACTGGCTGTTGCAGGGTGGCGCCATGTTCGAAAACACCCAATTGATCGGCAGTTCGCTGACGCCCCGCTTCGCGATCAACTACCTGATCAACCCACGCCATGGCCTGCGCGCGGTGTACTCGGAGGCGATCCGCTCGCCGGACATGTTCGAGAACAACGTCAACTGGAGCTATCAGGTGAGCAACCTGCGGCCGTCCGCCTATGGTCAGTCTTCGGCGCGCTACTTCGTCAAGACCCGTGGCCCGGGCAATCTCGATCAGGAACACATGCGCTCGCGCGAACTGGGCTACAACGGCTATTTCGCAGAGCTGGGGCTGGCCGTGGACGTGAAGCTGTTCTACGACGAAATCACCGGGATGATCAGCGAGCCGCTGCGCAACAACCAGTACATCGCCAGCAACGCCAACAGCTCACGCTTTCGCGGCAGCGAAACCCAGCTCGACTGGCGCCTGAGCATGATCGATCGCCTGCGCTTCACTTACGCTTTCGTCGACGCCGAAGCGAGCAATCCGCTGGATCAGCAATTCACCTCGCGCAACAGCGGTTCTGCCGGCTGGCTGCGTGATTGGGGCCACGGCTGGAACAGCGCGCTGTTCTATTACGGCGACAACGCGCTCAACGGCTACCGCTTCGAGCGCGTCGACACGCGCATCGCCAAACGCATCCCGCTGGGCAAGGCGCAACTGCAACTGGCCGGCGTGCTGCAGCAGCGGCTCGACAATGAACCGACCACTTTCGTCGACAACAATTACGACGAACGCCGGGTGCTGTACTTCAGCGCCGAGCTGGAGTTCTAGGGTGCGCTACGCCACGCCAAACAAGACGCCAACCCTTGGCCACTGGCTGGCGGGTGTCTGTCTGTTTTTGACCGCGTGGCTGCACGGCGTGGCGGTGCAAGCCGCCGATATTCTGTTGACCGGTGCCGAAGAAAGCCCCGGGGTGCAAGCTTTCGTCCAGGCCCTGAGCGAGCTGCGTCCCACTGACAACGTGCGGTTCCAGCCACTGACCAGCCTGCCGGCGCCGGGCAAGTTGCCGGCCAATCTGCGGATGATTCTGCTCGACCTGCCCAGCCTCGACTGGCGTCTGCAGGAGCCCCAAGGCCCGGCGACGCTGGTGTTGCGCATCAGCCGACTGCAAGCGCGGCAACGCCTGGGTGGCGCACAACCGCCGCACTTGAGTCTGCTGTGGAGCGACCCGCCGCTGGGGCGGCAACTGCAACTGATTCGGCGGATTCTGCCGCAGGTGCGCCGGGTCGGCGTGCTGTTCGACCAGCACAGCGAATTCCTGCTCAAGGAGCTGCACCAGGCCGCAGCGCCGCTGAATCTGCAAATCGTCAGCCAGCGTTGGGACAACACCCAGGACAGTCGCCCGTTGCAAAGCGTGCTGAGAAACAGTGACGTGCTGCTGGGCCTCGACGATCCCGATCTGTACAACCCGAAAACCGCGAAAAACCTGTTGCTCAGCAGTTACTCCCGGCAAGTGGCGCTGGTCGGGCCGAACGCGGCATTCGTGCGGGCCGGCAGCCTCGCCAGCACTTACAGCGATCAGCCCGACTGGCTGGCGATCCTTGACCAGTTGCTCGATCGCCCGCCGGCGACGTGGCCGCGAACGCTCTACCCCGATCGCTTCAAGGTCTCAAGTAATGTGCAGGTCGCTCGTTCCCTGGGTATCGAGCCAATCGATGAAGCGTCTGTAGCCCGCCAGTTGGCTGAAGGAGAAAGCCACCCATGAATCTGCGTCGCCGCTGGGACATCAACACCCGCACGCAATTGATCAGCCTCGGCCCGGCCCTGCTGCTCACGCTGCTGCTGATCAGTTTCTTTACCTTCGTGCGGATTCAGGATTTACGGCAGGAGCTCAATCACACCGGGCAACTGATCGCCAACCAACTGGCGCCCGCCACCGAGTACGGGGTGATTTCCGGCAACAACGAAGTGCTGGAAAGCCTGCTCAAAGCGACCCTGGCCACACCGAACGTACGCTTTCTGGAAGTGCAGGACAGCGCCAACCGTATTCTGGCCTACGTTGAGCAAGCCGCCGATGCGCACAACCGCCCGCATCAGGTGGAGGTGTTCCAGGCCCCGGTGCGCCTGCAACGGATCGCCCTCAACAGCGATTTTTTCCACGACGCCAAAGCCAGCAACAACGTGACCAGCGAGGACTATCTGGGCCGGGTGATCGTCGGTCTGTCCAACGATGCCTTCAGTCAGCGCCAGCAGGAAATTCTGCTCAAGGCCGGGATCCTGGCGTTGTTCGCCCTGCTCTTCACGTTTGTTCTGGCGCGGCGTCTGGCCGGCAGCCTGTCGGCGCCGATCCGCGATATTGGCAACGCGGTCAAGGCGATTCAGCAAGGCGACTACAAGACTCCGCTGCCGATCGTCGATGACACCGAACTGGGCGCCCTGTCGCAACACATCAACAACCTCGCCCAGGCCCTGGAACAGGCCAGCCGCGAACAGCATCAGGCGATGGCGCAACTGATCCAGACCCGCGAAGAAGCGGAAAAAGCCAACAATGCCAAATCCGATTTTCTGGCGATGATGAGCCACGAACTGCGCACCCCCATGAACGGAGTGCTGGGCATGTTGCAGTTGCTGGAAACCACCGACATGACCGAGGAGCAGATCGAGTACGCGGCGCTCGCTTCCGAGTCCACCGAACACCTGCTGAAAGTCATCAACGACATTCTCGACTTCTCGCGGATCGAACGCTCGGAGCTGGAGCTTGAGCACATTCCATTCAACCTCGCCGACCTGATCGGCGCGTGTGCCCAGTCGTTCCAGCACAGCGCGGTGCAGCGTGGCCTGGACCTGAACCTGCGGATCCCCGAGGACATGCGCGCCTTGCAGGTGCAGGGCGACCCGACGCGGATCCGGCAGATTCTGGTCAACCTGGTGGGCAATGCCTTGAAGTTCACCGAGCGCGGCCGGGTCAGCATCGAGGCGCAGTGGCAGTCGCTGGATCACGAGTTGCTGTGGTTCACCTGTTCGGTGCGCGACAGCGGCATCGGCATCTCCTCGGAAAGCCTGGAGTTGATGTTCAATGCGTTCCAGCAGGCCGACAGTTCGATTTCCCGGCG
The DNA here is from genome assembly GCF_000514195.1 of Pseudomonas sp. URIL14HWK12:I6. Taxonomy (NCBI): domain Bacteria; kingdom Pseudomonadati; phylum Pseudomonadota; class Gammaproteobacteria; order Pseudomonadales; family Pseudomonadaceae; genus Pseudomonas; species Pseudomonas sp. URIL14HWK12:I6. The sequence goes on along the minus strand of NZ_AZVL01000009.1, from coordinate 64,044 downwards.
CTATGGCGGCACCGGCCTCGGCTTGCCGATCGCCCGCACCCTGGCCGAACGCATGGGCGGGACGTTACGCGCGCAAAGCGAAGAAGGCCTGGGGTCGGTGTTCACTCTGGAAATCCCGCTGGCCTTATATAAGCAGACGTTGCCGCAACTGGCGGCACCGCGTGCAGCCAATGGCAACGGGCATGGTGAGGGGCGCAATGTGTTGCTGGTGGAGGACAATCCGGTCAACCAGACCGTCATCGAAGCGATGCTGCGCAGCCTCGGCTTTACTGTCAGCGTCGCCACCGATGGCGCGCAAGCGGTGCGCAGCGCCGAAGGCAATGATTTCGAAGTGATTCTGATGGACTGCCGCCTGCCGATCATCGACGGTTACGAGGCGACTCGGCAGATCCGTCAACTGCCCGGACGCGGCGAGGTACCGATCATCGCGCTGACCGCCAACGCCTTGCAGGGCGACCGCGAAACCTGCCTGTCGGCGGGCATGAACGATTACCTGGCCAAGCCGTTCAAACGCAATGACCTACAACAGATTCTGCAGCGCTGGGTGCAGTAGTGACGGTTTTTCGACCATCTGCGACTGGCGTGAAAAGCGAAAGTGCGGCAGTCTTAGGCACCCGAACAAGCCTCAAAAGAGGCTTGAATAAAAATTTCAGTGCACAAGTGTACATTCATGTCCTTGGTGCTGTGACTTTCACCACAACGCAATAGTCTATGAGTAGGCTGCCGGTACGAGGCATGAACGCGTCGATCGGCCGGGAAGATTTGCCCCACCTGCCGCATGGGATTATTGAGGAGCTCGCATGACCAAACAAAACGCCTTTACTCGGGAAGACCTGCTGCGCTGCAGTCGCGGTGAGCTGTTCGGCCCAGGTAACGCGCAACTGCCCGCCCCGAACATGCTGATGGTGGATCGCATCACCCTGATCAGCGAAGAAGGCGGCAAGTACGGCAAAGGTGAATTGGTCGCCGAGCTGGATATCAACCCTGACCTGTGGTTCTTCGCGTGCCACTTCGAAGGCGATCCGGTAATGCCGGGCTGCCTGGGTCTGGACGCCATGTGGCAACTGGTCGGCTTCTTCCTGGGCTGGCAAGGTCTGCCGGGCCGTGGCCGTGCGCTGGGTTCGGGCGAAGTGAAATTCTTCGGCCAGGTCCTGCCGACCGCCAAGAAAGTCACCTACAACATTCATATCAAACGCGTCCTCAAGGGCAAGCTGAACCTGGCCATCGCCGACGGTTCGGTGACTGTCGACGGTCGCGAAATCTACACCGCCGAAGGCCTTCGCGTCGGCGTGTTCACCTCCACTGACAACTTCTAAGGGTTATTCGCATGCGCCGCGTCGTTATCACTGGTCTGGGCATTGTTTCGTGCCTGGGCAATGACAAAGAGACCGTCTCCGCTAACCTGCGTGCAAGCCGCCCTGGCATCCGGTTCAACCCGGAATATGCTGAAATGGGTCTGCGTAGCCAGGTTTCCGGCTCCATCGACCTCAACCTTGAAGAACTGATCGATCGCAAGATCTATCGTTTCGTCGGCCACGCAGCGGCTTACGCCTACCTGGCCATGAAAGACGCGATCACTGACTCCGGCCTGACCGAAGAGCAAGTGTCCAACCCGCGTACCGGCCTGATCGCCGGCTCGGGCGGCGCGTCGACTCTGAACCAGATGGAAGCGCTGGACATCCTGCGCGAGAAAGGCGTGAAACGCGTTGGCCCATACCGTGTAACGCGGACCATGAGCAGCACCGTTTCCGCGTGCCTGGCCACGCCGTTCAAGATCAAGGGCCTGAACTACTCCATCGCTTCTGCCTGCGCCACCAGTGCTCACTGCATCGGTACCGCCATGGAACAGATCCAGATGGGCAAGCAGGACATCGTCTTCGCCGGTGGCGGTGAAGAAGAGCACTGGAGCCAGTCGTTCCTGTTCGACGCGATGGGCGCCCTGTCCAGCAAGCGCAACGACACCCCGGAGCAAGCCTCCCGCGCCTACGACGCCGACCGTGACGGTTTCGTCATCGCTGGCGGTGGCGGCATGGTCGTGGTTGAAGAGCTGGAACACGCTCTGGCCCGTGGTGCCAAGATCTACGCCGAAATCGTTGGCTACGGCGCAACGTCCGACGGCTACGACATGGTTGCCCCAAGTGGCGAAGGCGCGATCCGCTGCATGCAGATGGCAATGTCCACCGTCGACACCCCGATCGACTACCTGAACACCCACGGCACCTCGACTCCGGTCGGCGACGTCGCGGAAATGAAAGGTGTGCGTGAAGTGTTCGGCGACAAGGCTCCTGCGATCAGCTCGACCAAGAGCCTGTCCGGTCACTCCCTGGGCGCCGCCGGCGTTCACGAAGCGATCTACTGCATGCTGATGATGGAAGGCAACTTCATCGCCGGCTCCGCCAACATCGACGAACTGGACCCTGAAGTGGCCGATCTGCCGGTGCTGACCAAGACCCGCGAAAACGCCACCATCAACACCGTGATGAGCAACAGCTTCGGCTTCGGCGGCACCAACGCCACGTTGGTGCTGAAGCGCTGGGAAGGCAAGTAAGTCCCCGCTGCAGAGCCACACATGAAAACGCCCCGACTGGTTCGGGGCGTTTTTTTGCCTGAAATAAATGGCAGTTAACCGTAAACCCTGTGGGAGCGAGCCTGCTCGCGAATGCGATATTCCAGCCACCCTCTCATCATCTGACCCACCGAATTCGCGAGCAGGCTCGCTCCCACAAGTGGACTTGCTGAGCTTCTGAAAATGAAACTTCTGTCATGAAACCTTGCACCCTGCGACCGAATGTCGCGGATTACGCGGGCTGCAGCACTGTTGCAAAAACCGCAACAACACCTTGCGCAAATCAAGCGTTTACTTAGCAAGCTAACAAATCATATAAAAGAGTCCTGCACACGCCTTGCTGCAGATAACTTGAGATTTGGAGCTAGCAGATGACTGTAAAAGTAACTGAACGCGACGATTCACACATGTCCCACGAAGGCGTAGCCGCCGGTATCCGCATCTGGGATGTGCATCAACAAGACTTGCTGGTCGGCATGTTCCACAACGAGATTGACGCCCACAATTACAAGGCCGAATTGGAACTGCAGGAAAAGCAGCGGGATCTGAAATCCGCCTGAAGCAACCACAGCATTGAAAACGACAAACCCCGCCATGAGCGGGGTTTGTCGTTATTACAGCTTTATCGGTTTACCACATCAGGTCATCCGGGATCTGATAGGCCGCGTACGGATCGTCTTCGGCATTGACCTCTTCGGTCTGCACGTTGAGCTGCACGATACGTTGCGGGTCGCGCTCCTGGATCTTCAGGGCCGCTTCACGAGGGATCACTTCGTAGCCGCCGGCATGGTGCACGATCGCCAGCGAGCCGCTGCTGAGCTTGTTGCGCATCAGCGTATTGACCGAGATGCGCTTGACCTTCTTGTCGTCGACGAAGTTGTAGTAGTCCTCAGTGGTCAGCTTCGGCAGACGCGAGACTTCGATCAACTGCTTGACCTGCGCGGCGCGGGCCTTGGCCTCGGCTTTCTCCTGCTGCTGACGGTTCAACTCCTGGTCGCGCTTGACCTTCTCGGCCATGGCTTCCTGAGCGGCGCGCTGCTGCGAATCATCCAGCTCGGCCTGCCCTTTGTGGGCCAGACGCTGTTGCTTCTGCTTGTCTTTGCTGACCTGCTTGGCCTGCTTTTGGTTGACCAGACCTGCTTTGAGCAACTGGTCGCGAAGGGAAAGGCTCATTAATGCTTACTCACTTGGGCAACGGCTCAGCCGCAGCTGGGCAAATTCTTTTCCTGACGTTTGGCTTCGCCCCACAGGGCGTCCAACTCTTCGAGGGTGCAATCTTCCATGGGACGACGGGTGTCGCGCAATGCCTGTTCGATAAAACGGAAACGTCTTTCAAACTTGGCGTTGGCGCTACGCAGCGTGGTTTCCGGATCGACCTTCAGGTGCCGGGCCAGATTGACCACGGAAAACAGCAGATCGCCGATCTCGTCGGCCACTGCTTGCGGATCGTTTTCGGACATGGCTTCGAGCACCTCATCGAGCTCTTCGCGCACCTTGTCCAGTACCGGCAACGCATCCGGCCAGTCGAAGCCGACCTGCGCAGCGCGCTTCTGCAATTTGGCCGAACGCGACAGCGCCGGCAACGCGGCAGGCACATCATCGAGCAGTGACAGCTGCTCGGGCGCGGCGGATTTCTCGGCGCGTTCTTCGGCCTTGATCTCTTCCCAGCGCTGCTTGACCTGCTCTTCGCTCAAGCGTGGTACGTCCAGCGGCGCATACAGATCGCCGGTGGGGAACACGTGCGGATGGCGGCGGATCAGCTTGCGGGTGATGCTGTCGATCACTCCGGCGAATTCGAAGCGCCCTTCTTCCTTGGCCAACTGGCTGTAATAGACCACCTGAAACAGCAGATCACCCAGCTCGCCCTGCAAGTGATCGAAGTCGCCCCGCTCGATGGCGTCGGCCACTTCATAGGCTTCTTCGAGGGTGTGCGGGACGATGGTCGCGTAGGTTTGCTTGATGTCCCACGGGCAACCGTACTGCGGGTCGCGCAGGCGGTTCATCAGGTGGAGCAGGTCTTCAAGGCTGTGCATCATTTTTCTGTCTCACCACAAAACCATTGTGGGAGCGAGCCTGCTCGCGAAAGCGGTGTGTCTGCAACAACCTTGTCGGCTGACACACCCTCTTCGCGAGCAGGCTCGCTCCCACAGAAAAACGACATCACGGAGTACGGTTACGCCGCGTCTCGATGATGTTCGGCAACTGCGAAATCCGTCCCAGCAAGCGCCCCAGCGCATCCAGCCCCGGGATCTCGATGGTCAGCGACATCAACGCAGTGTTGTCTTCCTTGTTCGAGCGGGTGTTGACCGCCAGCACGTTGATCCGCTCGTTGAGCAGCACCTGCGAGACGTCCCGCAGCAGACCGGAACGGTCGTAGGCGCGGATGACGATGTCCACCGGATAAGTGAGCACCGGCACCGGGCCCCAGCTGACCTGGATGATCCGCTCCGGCTCGCGCCCGGCCAGTTGCAGCACCGAGGCGCAGTCCTGCCGGTGAATGCTCACGCCGCGGCCCTGGGTGATGTAGCCGACAATCGCGTCGCCCGGCAGTGGCTGGCAGCAGCCGGCCATCTGCGTCATCAGGTTGCCGACACCCTGGATCTGAATGTCGCCGCGCTTGCCCGGCTTGTAGCCAGTGGCCTTGCGCGGAATCAGCTCCAGCTGTTCGTTGCCGCGTTCCGGCTCGACCAGTTGCTGCGCCAGGTTGACCAGTTGCGCCAGACGCAAGTCGCCGGCACCGAGGGCGGCGAACATGTCTTCGGCGGTTTTCATGTTGGCCTTTTCGGCCAGCTTGTCGAAGTCCACCGCCGGCAGACCGAGGCGATTGAGTTCGCGCTCGATCAGGGTTTTACCGGCCGCGACGTTCTGGTCACGGGCCTGCAACTTGAACCAGTGAACGATCTTCGCCCGCGCCCGCGAGGTGGTGACGTAACCCAGGTTCGGGTTCAGCCAGTCGCGGCTCGGCGTACCGTGCTTGCTGGTGATGATCTCGACCTGTTCACCGGTCTGCAGGCTGTAGTTGAGCGGCACGATCCGCCCGTTGATCTTCGCGCCACGGCAGTTGTGCCCGATTTCGGTGTGCACGCGATAGGCGAAGTCCAGCGGCGTCGCGCCCTTCGGCAAGTCGATGGCGTGGCCGTCCGGGGTGAAGATGTACACCCGATCCGGTTCGATATCGACCCGCAGCTGTTCGGCCAGACCACCGATATCGCCCAGTTCTTCGTGCCACTCGAGCACCTGACGCAGCCAGGAGATTTTCTCTTCGTAGTGGTTGGAGCCGGATTTGACGTCGGTGCCCTTGTAGCGCCAGTGCGCGCAGACGCCGAGCTCGGCCTCTTCGTGCATCGAGTGCGTACGAATCTGCACTTCCAGCACCTTGCCTTCCGGACCGATTACCGCGGTGTGCAGCGAGCGGTAGCCGTTCTCTTTCGGGTTGGCGATGTAGTCGTCGAATTCTTTCGGGATGTGCCGCCACAGGGTGTGGACGATGCCGAGCGCGGTGTAGCAGTCGCGCATTTCCGGCACCAGCACACGCACCGCGCGCACGTCGTAGATCTGGCTGAATTCCAGACCCTTGCGCTGCATTTTGCGCCAGATCGAATAGATGTGTTTGGCCCGGCCGCTGATGTCGGCGTCGACGCCGGTGGCCTGCAATTCGTCCTTGAGCTGGGTCATCACATCGCTGATGAACCGCTCACGGTCCAGCCGCCGCTCATGGAGCAGCTTGGCGATCTGTTTGTATTGATCGGGTTCCAGGTAACGGAAGGACAAGTCCTCCAGTTCCCACTTGATATGACCGATGCCGAGTCGGTGCGCGAGCGGCGCATAGATGTCGAAGACTTCCCGGGCGACGCGATTGCGCTTCTCGTCATCAGCGGTTTTCACCGCACGAATGGCGCAGGTACGTTCGGCCAGTTTGATCAGCGCGACACGAACGTCGTCGACCATCGCCACCAGCATCTTGCGCAGGTTTTCCACCTGGCCTTGGGTGCCCATCACCATCGACTGGCGCGGGCTGAGGCTGGCACTGATCGCCGCCATGCGCTGCACGCCGTCGATCAGTTTGGCCACGACGGGACCGAAGCGCTGGCTGACCGCCGCGAGCTCGATCTGGCCCTCGCGAACACCGCGATAAAGCACCGCCGCGACCAGCGAATCCTGATCGAGTTTGAGATCGGCGAGGATCTCGGCGATCTCCAGTCCCGTGCTGAAACTGCCGGAGCCTTCGGCCCACAGATTCTTCTTGGCATTGGACTGCTGTTCGGCCTCGCGAGCGAACTCGCAGGCTTCTTTCAAGGCTTCGCGATCCAGTGCCATGTCGACACTGACCGCGTGATCGAGCCAAGCCTCGAGATTGATACTGCCGTCAGTGTTGATCGGCTGGTGTGCTCTCACCTGTACCATGCTGCTTTACCTTCCCTACGACGCAGATTCAATGCGTCAAATCGCTGACCCTCAACGCCCGTATGCGCTCGCGGGGCTAAAGCGAGCGCCGCCCGGACAGGTCAGACGGATTCAGACGAGCCATCCTGGCTCGCTTCAAATAACGCCATGGCCTCGACATGTGCCGTCTGAGGAAACATATCGAGAATCCCGGCACGTTTTAACCGGTAGCCCTGCCTGATCAATTCGACCGTATCGCGCGCCAGAGTTGCAGGGTTGCACGATACATACACCAACCGTTTGGCACCCAGGGTCGCGAGCTTGCGCACCACCTCGAAAGCACCGTCACGCGGTGGGTCCAAGAGTACCGCAGAAAAGCCGTTTCCGATCCACTGAGCATCGGTCAAAGGCTGGGATAAATCGGCTTGAAAAAACTTTGTGTTATGCAAATTGTTGCTAGCAGCGTTCGCAGCGGCACGGTCGACCATGGTCTGCACGCCCTCCACCGCCACCACTTCACGCACGCTTTTGGCCAGCGGCAAGGCGAAGTTGCCCAGACCGCAGAACAGGTCGAGTACGCGCTCGTCACCGGTCGGCTTCAGCCAGTCCAGCGCCTGCGCGACCATGGCCTCATTGACCCCGGCGTTGACCTGAATGAAATCCCCTGGCCGCCAGGCCAGATCGAGATCCCATTGCTCCAGGCGATAGCCCAGCGCCTGCGTGGCATCCACCGGTTGCGGCTCGCCCTCACCATGCAGCCACAGTTGCGCCTGATGGAACTGGCAGAAATCCTTGAGGATCGTCAGGTCGGCTTCGGACAGTGGCGCCATGTGTCGCAACAACACCGCCAGCGATGAACCACTGAACAACTCGACATGCCCCAGCGCCTGCGGTTTGCTCAAACGACGGAGCATCTCCGGCAAACGGGTCATGATCGGTTGCAAGGGCTGTACCAGCACCGGGCATTCGTTGATGGCGACGATGTCCTGACTGCCGGCAGCGCGGAAACCGACTTCAAGCTGCTTGGCTTTCATGTCCCAGCGCACGGCGATCCGCGCGCGGCGGCGATAGCCGAATTCCGGGCCGGTCAAGGGCGCAGCCCATTCGTCAGGCGCGACCCCGGCAACCTTCGACAACTGCTCGGCGAGCATGCGCTGTTTCAGGGCAAGCTGTTCGGCGTGGGGCAAGTGTTGCACGCTGCACCCGCCGCAGCGGCCGGCATGCTGACAGGCTGCCGGGCGACGCAACTCGCTGGCCTTGAACACGCGCTCGGTGCGCGCTTCGACCACTTTGCCGCGGGCGCCAAGCACCCGCGCCTCGACCTCTTCACCGGCGAGGGCGCCGAGGACGAACCAGGTTTTGCCTTCGAAAAACGCGATGCCGCGACCGTCATTGGCCAGGCGCTCGATGTTCAAGCGCTGTTTTTTGCCGGTCGGAATTTGCGCGGCCTTGCTGCCGCCGGTGGGCTGGAAGCGCAGGCCTCTCTCGTGCTTGGCCATCAGTTGGGCGCGTCGAAAATGCCGGTCGACAGATAACGGTCGCCACGGTCGCAAATGATCGCGACGATCACCGCGTTTTCAACTTCTTTGGACAGGCGCAGCATCGCTGCCACCGCACCGCCCGAGGACACGCCACAGAAGATGCCTTCTTCGCGGGCCAGACGCCGGGTGACGTCCTCGGCTTCGCTTTGCGCCATGTCGACAATGCGGTCGACGCGGTCGGCCTGATAGATCTTCGGCAGGTATTCCTGCGGCCAGCGACGGATACCGGGAATGGCCGAGCCTTCCATCGGTTGCAGCCCGATGATCTGCACGCTGTCGCTCTGCTCTTTCAAGTAGCGCGAGACGCCCATGATGGTGCCGGTGGTGCCCATCGAACTGACGAAATGGGTGATGGTGCCCTGGGTCTGACGCCAGATTTCCGGGCCGGTGGTGGTGTAATGCGCTTCCGGATTATCGCCGTTGGCGAACTGATCGAGCACCTTGCCACGGCCTTCGGCTTCCATCCGCTGGGCGAGATCGCGAGCGCCTTCCATGCCCTCTTCCTGACTGACCAGAATCAGCTCGGCACCGTAAGCGGTCATCGCCGCTTTACGTTCGGCACTGGAGTTGTCCGGCATGATCAGGATCATCTTGTAACCCTTGATCGCGGCGGCCATGGCCAGCGCAATCCCGGTGTTGCCCGAGGTCGCTTCGATCAGCGTGTCACCGGCGTGGATCTGCCCGCGCAGTTCGGCACGGGTGATCATCGACAGCGCCGGACGGTCCTTGACCGAGCCCGCCGGGTTGTTCCCTTCGAGCTTGAGCAATAGGGTGTTGCTGGTGGCACCGGGCAGGCGCTGCAAACGCACCAGCGGAGTGTTGCCGACGCAATCGGCGATGGTTGGGTACTGCAGGGTCATGGCGTATTCGCAATCCAGACGTGCGGGGGCGCCTATCATACCGGCAAACGTTCGCAGGCCATATCACGCAAAGTGCGGTGCTTATGGTTTCTGGGAATAAGCAGATGAATGTCGCACCGGTGGTGCGACTTTTGAGTTCAGCGGTGAATCGAAGGGCCCCTTCGCGAGCAAGCCCGCTCCCACAGGAGGGTGGCGGTGTTGGTTATACAATCTGCGGACGCCCCACATCCACTGTGGGAGCGGGCTTGCTCGCGAAGGCGTCAGCCGTCACGCCGCCGTCATCGGCAATCAGCCGAAAATTCAAGCGCAACCCCGCCCCACCATTCTCCGCCCACACCATCCCACCCTGACGCTGCACCGCATTCCTCGCAATGCTCAGCCCCAGCCCAAAACCGCCGTCCCCCGGGCGCGAGCCGTCGAGGCGGGTGAAGGGTGAGAAGATCCGTTGCAGATCGCCCTCGGCCACCCCGCCGCCCTGATCCTCCAGCCATAAATGCCAGTAATCGCCGTCACGCCGTCCATCGAGGCGCACGATGCCGCCCTCGGGCGAATGCCGAATGGCGTTGCGCAGGATGTTCTCCAGCGCCTGCGCCAAAGTATTGAGGTTGCCGCGCACCCAGCACGACGCCGGCACCGCGCACTGCAATTGCAGGCTCGGCCAGCCGCTTTCATAACAGGCATTGTCGGTGAGCATTTCCCACAAGGCCTGAATCTGGATCGCCTCGTCCGGCAGCGGCGCACGCTCGGTGTCGAGCCACGCCAGTTGCAGGGTGTCTTCGACCAGTCGTTGCATGCCGTCGACTTCACGGCTGATGCGCTCGCGCAGTTGCCGTAGATCCTGTTCGCTTTCACTGGCCACCCGCAGCCGGCTCAGCGGCGTGCGCAGTTCATGGGACAGGTCGCGCAGCAATTGCTGTTGCAGGGCGACGGTGGATTGCAGGCGTTCGGACATTGAATCGAAGGCCCGCGCCAGTTCACCGAGTTCGTCCGGGCGCTGGGTAATGCCGCTCGACAGACGCACATTCAATTGGTCGGCACGCCACGCATTGGCCTGCTTGCGTAGATTGTTCAGCGGCACCACCAGCAAGCGATACAGACCGACACACAGCAGCAAGGTGAACAATCCCGGAATCACCCCGTTGGTGATCACCCGCCAGAACACCCGGTATTTCCCCGGCAGGAAGCGCTCGGGCAACTCGATTACCAGACTGCCGGCGGACGGATTCTGCGGAAACGGTACGCGCAGCCATGGCCGGCCTTGCTTGTGGATCGGCCAGTCGAGGCCGCGCAAAAAGGTCAGGTGCTGGATTTCCTGTTCATCCAGCGGATCGCTGCTCAACGACTGCAGATTGCGGTCGATCACCCCGACCCAGGCGGCTTCGCGCAGCTCCATGCTCTGCAACCAGTTATCGACCCCGTCACGCTCACCGCGCTGCCACGCGCGCTCGGCTTCGCCGGCATAGCGGCTGAGGGTGCCGCGCGCCTCGTCGGAGAGATACTGGTTGCGCTCTTCCATGTAGCGGCCCCAGGACCAGCTCAGCCAGATCATCAACAGACAGAACGCTACCAGCAGACACGCCAGTTTCCAGAACAGCGAATGCCGCCCCGGCAGGTCAGAGACTTTCATCGGATGCACTCAGCACATAACCCTTGCCCCACACCGTGCGCACTTCCCGTTCGAGGTAACCGATGGCCTTGAGTTTGCGGCGGATCTGGCTGATGTGCATGTCGAGGCTGCGGTCGTGGGCCGCGTAGCCGCGTTGCAGCACATGCTGATAAAGGAAGGCCTTGCTCAGCACTTCTTCGTCGTTGCGATTGAGGGTTTCCAGCAGACGGTATTCGCTGCGAGTCAGACCGGCGGCTTGTGCGTTATAGAAGACTTCGCATTGTTCGTCGTCGAAGCGCAGCGCGCCGTGGATCGCAGCCGGGGCAATCGCTGCCGGGCGCCGATCCAGCGCCACCCGGCGCAGGATCGCCTCGATCCGCACATGCAGCTCGGCCATGCTGAACGGCTTGGGCAGGTAATCATCGGCGCCCAGGCGAAAACCGCTGATGCGATCGGCCTCGGCGCCCAGCGCCGACATCAGCAGCACCGGCGTCGAATGACTCTGGCGCAACTGAGTCAGCACCTTCAGGCCGTCGAGCCCCGGCAGCAGAATGTCCATCAGCACCACGTCGAACGGCTGGCGACGCGCAATGTTCAGCCCTTCCTGACCGTTCTGGCACCAGGTCACCGCAAAGCCGCTGCGGCCCAGATGCTCGTGAACATAGGCGCCCAGCACCGGGTCGTCCTCAATGGCGAGAATGCGTGGCAGGTCGGTGGAAACAGGAGTCATGAGTATCTGCTAATAATTCTCAGTTGGCCGATTATTCAAGATTGCCCGCCATCGGGCAACCCAAGCTTGACCGGCCGGACAAACGCGCCAGGCCGCGCCGACCAATGGCGACATGATTTTTCCGAAGATTGCCTGCCTGCAAATCGCTACACTGCGCCAATGTCGCGTGCCGGACGCACGTGCGAGTCAACAGTTCAGCGGGATGCAGGAGATGGGTGTGCTCAAGAAACTGGGAATCAAAGGTCGCGTGTTGTTGCTGACCCTGTTGCCCACCAGCCTGATGGCGTTGGTGCTCGGTGGCTATTTCACCTGGATGCAACAGTCCGATTTGCAGACCCAATTGATGCAGCGCGGTGAAATGATCGCCGAACAACTGGCGCCGCTGGTGGCGCCCGCCATGGGCCACGGCAACACCGATCTGCTCGAACGCATCGCCACCCAGTCCCTCGAACAACCTGACGTGCGCGCCGTCACCTTCCTCGCCCCCGACCGCACACCGCTGGCGCACGCCGGCCCGACCATGCTCAATCAGGCGCCCAGCGGTGACAGTGCACAACTGCAACGGCGCAGCGGCAATGACGCCACCCGTTACCTGATGCCGGTGTTCGGCAAGCATCGCAACCTCGCTGGTGATCTGATCCCCGAAGAATCCGACCGTCTGCTCGGCTGGGTCGAACTGGAGCTGTCGCACAACGGCATGCTGCTGCGCGGTTATCGCAGCCTGTTTGCCAGCCTGCTGCTGATCGCCGCCGGTCTGGCGGGCGCGGCCCTGCTCGCGTTGCGCATGGGCCGCACCATCAACCGCCCGCTGAGCCAGATCAAACAGGCGGTTGCCCAGCTCAAGGACGGTCATCTGGAAACCCGCCTGCCACCGCTCGGCAGTCAGGAACTGGACGAGCTCGCCTCGGGCATCAACCGCATGGCCGGCACCTTGCAGAACGCTCGCGAAGAACTGCAGCACAGCGTCGATCAGGCCACCGAAGACGTGCGGCAGAATCTGGAAACCATCGAGATCCAGAACATCGAACTGGACCTGGCGCGCAAAGAAGCACTGGAGGCGAGCCGGATCAAATCCGAGTTCCTCGCCAACATGAGCCATGAGATCCGCACGCCGCTCAACGGCATTCTCGGTTTCACGCATCTGTTGCAGAAAAGCGAACTGACCCCGCGCCAGCTCGACTATCTGGGCACCATCGAAAAGTCCGCCGACAGCCTGCTGGGGATCATCAACGAGATTCTCGATTTCTCGAAGATCGAGGCCGGCAAACTGGTGCTCGACCACATCCCGTTCAACCTGCGCGATCTGCTGCAGGACACCCTGACCATCCTGGCCCCGGCCGCCCACGCCAAGCAATTGGAGCTGGTGAGTCTGGTCTATCGCGATACGCCGCTGTCACTGGTCGGCGACCCGCTGCGCCTCAAGCAGATCCTCACCAACCTGGTCAGCAACGCGATCAAATTCACCCGCGAAGGCACCATCGTCGCCCGCGCCATGCTTGAAGAAGAACACGAAGACAGCGTGCAGTTGCGCATCAGCATTCAGGACACCGGCATCGGCCTGTCGAGTCAGGACGTGCGCGCGTTGTTCCAGGCATTCAGTCAGGCCGACAACTCGCTGTCGCGCCAACCCGGCGGTACCGGTCTGGGTCTGGTGATCTCCAAGCGTCTGATCGAACAGATGGGTGGCGAAATCGGCGTCGACAGCACCCCGGGCGAAGGCTCGGAATTCTGGATCAGCCTGAGCCTGCCGAAAACCCGCGACGACAGCGAAGACCTGCCGGGCCCGCCACTGCTCGGGCGTCGCGTGGCGGTGCTGGAAAATCACGAACTGGCACGTCAGGCGCTGCAGCATCAACTGGAAGACTGCGGCCTCGACGTCACGCCGTTCAATACGCTGGAGAGCCTGACCAACGGCGTCACTGGCGCACACCAGACCGATCAGGCGATCGACCTTGCGGTGCTCGGCATCACCAGCAACGATATGCTCCCGGAGCGCCTGAACCAGCACATCTGGGATCTCGAACACCTCGGTTGCAAAGTGCTGGTGCTGTGCCCGACCACCGAACAGACGCTGTTCCATCTCTCGGTGCCCAACCCGCACAGCCAGCTGCAAGCCAAACCAGCCTGCACGCGCAAACTGCGTCGAGCGTTGGCCGATCTGGCCAATCCACGCCAGCCGCGTAACGAGCCGGGTGAGCCGCTGTCGAGCCGTGCACCGAAAGTGCTGTGCGTCGACGACAACCCGGCCAACCTGTTGCTGGTGCAGACCCTGCTCGAAGACATGGGCGCCAAGGTTCTGGCCGTGGAAAGCGGCTACGCAGCAGTCAAAGCGGTGCAGAGCGAGTCCTTCGATCTGGTGCTGATGGATGTACAGATGCCGGGCATGGACGGACGCCAGACCACCGAAACCATTCGCCAGTGGGAAAGCGAACGGCATAGCACACCGCTGCCGATCGTCGCCCTCACCGCCCACGCCATGGCCAACGAAAAACGCGCCTTGCTGCAAAGCGGCATGGATGACTATCTGACCAAGCCGATCAGCGAGCGGCAACTGGCGCAAGTGGTGCTGAAGTGGACCGGTCTGGCCTTGCGCAATCAAGGAACGGAACGGGCCAGCGACAGCGCGGCGGGTGGCAATGAGTTGCCGGTGCTCGACCACGAAGAAGGCTTGCGTCTGGCCGCCGGCAAGGCCGATCTGGCAGCCGACATGCTGGCCATGTTGCTCGCCTCGCTGGAGGCTGACCGCGAAGCCATTCGTGCCGCCAGTGAAGCCCGCGATCAGAACGCACTGATCGAGCGCGTGCATCGCCTGCACGGTGCGACCCGATATTGTGGCGTGCCGCAGTTACGCGCGGCCTGTCAGCGCAGTGAAACCCTGCTCAAACAGGGCGATCCGAAGGCAGTGGTGGCGCTGGAAGAACTGGAGCGGGCGATCAATCGACTCGCGACGCAAGCCAGGATCAGCGCCTGATCCACGGCAATGCCGGCAGCGGCATCCGCCGTTAAAGTGGTGGCCGTCAACGCTGACTCGCCACCCCGTTCCAGGAGGAATTCATGCGCACGCTCGTTTTCAGCAGCCAGACCTACGACCGCGACAGTTTCCTCGGCGCCGCCTGCCCGGCCGGGATAGAACTGCACTTTCAACCGGCCCGGCTCAGTCTCGACACCGCCGCCCTGGCCGAGCAGCATGAGGTGGTCTGCGCCTTCATCAATGACGATCTCAGTGCGCCGGTGCTGGAGCGCCTCGCCGCCGGTGGCACACAGCTGATCGCCCTGCGCTCGGCGGGCTACAACCATGTCGATCTGCTCGCGGCAAAACGCCTCGGGCTGGCCGTGGTGCGGGTACCTGCCTACTCGCCACATGCGGTGGCCGAACACGCGGTGGCGCTGATTCTGGCACTCAACCGACGCCTGCACCGCGCCTACAACCGCACCCGCGAAGGCGATTTCACGCTGCACGGCCTGACGGGTTTCGATCTGGTGGGCAAGACCGTGGGGATTGTCGGCACCGGGCAGATCGGCGCGACGTTCGCGAAAATCATGCACGGTTTCGGTTGCCAATTGCTGGCCTACGACCCGTACCCAAACCCTGAGGTCGTGGCGCTGGGCGCACGTTACCTGAGTCTGCCGGAGCTGCTCGCGCAGTCACGAATCATCAGCCTGCACTGCCCACTCAACGCCCAGAGCAAACACTTGATCAACCGCGAGTCACTGGCACACCTGCAACCGGGGGCGATGTTGATCAACACCGGACGCGGCGGCCTGGTCGACACGCCGGCGCTGATCGACGCCTTGAAGGACGGCCAACTGGGCTATCTGGGACTGGATGTGTATGAAGAAGAGGCGCAGCTGTTTTTCGAGGATCGCAGCGACTTGCCGTTGCAGGACGACGTATTGGCGCGGCTGCTGACCTTCCCGAACGTGATCATCACCGCCCATCAGGCGTTTCTGACCCATGAGGCGCTGGGCGCGATTGCCGCGACCACCCTGCACAACATCGCGACCTGGGCCGCAGGCGCGCCGCAGAACCAGGTCGAAGGTTGAAGGCTTGCCGGTTTACTTCGGCGACAGCGACGAGGCCAGGATCAGCAACGCCAGCCAGCCAAAACCGAAAAAGCGCTGCTTCATCGAATGACCGTTACGCAGCAGGAACCAGACGAAGACTATCGGTAGCAGGAACACCATGATCTTCAACCAGCCTTCCACCGGCCGCGAACCGTCGGCGTTGGGCTGAAGTTGAGGTGCGGGTTCCCGTTGCCGACGGCGACGACCGACCGCCGCCGGTGAAACGCGCGGCGCGGGCTCAGGGGCTGCTGGCGGGATAAACGCCTCGGGCACGGATTTGTTGCGCGGCAGGCTGCCAAATGAAATCGTCGCGGCGGCGGCTTGCGCCGGTGTGTGCTCGTGCTGCTGCGCCATCGGAGCACCACAATGAATGCACGCCTTTGCTTCCGAGCTGATGCTCCGCTTGCATTCATAACATTCGATCAGCGCCATGTTCCGTTCCCTCAGAGTGAAGGGCGGCAGTTTGCCATGAGCGCCGGACGATTTGAACCGGATCGAAGGTCGCACGTGTACGCCATCCTGCAATCCAGCCCGTGCTAGCATGTCGCGCAGATTTGGAGGACCCATGGTCGAACACGATTTCCGCTACACCCTGATG
The DNA here is from genome assembly GCF_000514195.1 of Pseudomonas sp. URIL14HWK12:I6. Taxonomy (NCBI): domain Bacteria; kingdom Pseudomonadati; phylum Pseudomonadota; class Gammaproteobacteria; order Pseudomonadales; family Pseudomonadaceae; genus Pseudomonas; species Pseudomonas sp. URIL14HWK12:I6. The sequence continues at coordinate 47,695 of NZ_AZVL01000009.1, read as the reverse complement.
AACCCGCAACACACCCTCACCGAATGCCGCGCCCTCGTACCGGGCCGCTATCAGGTCACCGGCAACGGTGGCTCGATCCGCAACGGTGACGTCCTGTTGGTCACCCTCAAAGGCAGCAAGGATTTGTCCATGCGCCTGACCGTCGACACCGTGCGCCACCTGATCAATCCGCCGGGCCAATGGACCGCGATGACCACCGGCCCGGTATTCGGCGAACTGGCGATCCACACCTGGCAGGTCAACTGCGACAGCTGCGCCAAAGAGCTGAACTTCGAGTTCGCGGTGGACGCCAAGCTGGGCAAGACCGCCGAGAAACCGGCCGCCACGGCGCGCATCGCCGAGCTGGGCTGGAAAGCCGTCGGCGACAAGCACCTGTGCCCGAAATGCCAGGAGCCTGCGTGATGAAACGCCTTGCCCTGCCGCTGCTGGTCGGTGCCGCTCTGGTGGGCTGCGCCGCAGAGCCTGTGCAATTGCAGCAGAACCGCAGCTACATTCTGGAGTGGATCGGCGAGCGGCCATTGATGGATTACAGCCATCTGACCGTGACCCTTGGTGACGATGGCCGCGCATATGGCAACGGCGGTTGCAACCACTGGTTCGCGCCGTACACCCTCGACGGCGACAAGCTGAGCTTCGGCCCGATCGGCAAGACCCGCAAACTCTGCGCGCCGGCGCTGATGGAGCAGGAACAACGCTTCCTGCAGGCGCTGCAAGGCGTTGAGCGCTGGGACATCTCGCCGATCGAGCAGATGCGCTTCTGGCCGGCCGAAGGCAAGCCGTTGCGTTGGTGGCTGGAAGAGGGTTAACCCCCTCCTGCTGCTGAGACTACCCTGTGGCGAGGGGATTTATCCCCGATGGGTCGCGGAGCGACCCCCTTCGGAGGTTGAGGATAAACCGGGTTTTCGGGTTTCAGGGCTGCTGCGCAGCCCATCGGGGCGGTGCGACGTTTCGCTAAATCCCCTCACCACAAAACCTCACTTGCCCTACTTGGTAGCCTGCAACGCCTCCAGCTTGGCCATCACCCCCGCCGCCGTCTGCTCGCCCATCAACTGCTCACGCACCTTTCCCTTGTTGTCGATGATGTAAGTCACCGGCAAGGCCTCACTGCGCGGCAGGTCGAACAGGTCCGCCGGATCCTGCGCCAGCACGGTGAATTTGATGCCCAGTTTCTCGCTGGCGCTCTTCAGGTCTTCACCCTGGACGTTGTCGAAGTTGACCCCGAACACACCCACGTTCTTGCTCTTGAGTTCGTCAGCCAAATGATTGAGCTCCGGAATTTCCGTGCGGCACGGGCCGCACCATTCGGCCCAGTAATTGATGACTACCCATTGCTTGTCCAGACGTTCGGACGCGACCTTCTGACCATTCTGGTCAATGCCGTAGTCATTGCCGCAGCCCCCCAGCATCAACGCCCCGATTATCGTCAATGCCGCTGCCAATCGCCGTGTCATGTCATGTTCCCTGGTCAAAAATTGAAGGCGCCTGCGACCCATCGCCTCTGAAGGTTCTGGATTGCGCGCTGCACAGTTAGAATAGCCGCCACTTTACGCCAGAAGCGACCCGCCATGACCGATCTGACGCTTTATCACAATCCGCGCTGCTCGAAATCCCGCGGCGCGCTGGAACTACTTGAGGCCCGTGGCCTGACCCCGAACGTGGTGCGTTACCTCGAAACCCCGCTGAATGCGGTGCAAATCAAGGCACTGCTCGGCAAGCTCAGGATCAGCGCGCGTCAGTTGCTGCGCAGCGGAGAAGATGAATACAAAATGCTTCAGCTGGCTGACGAAAGCCTCAGCGAAGCGCAATTGATCGACGCCATCGCCCAGCATCCAAAACTGATGGAACGACCGATTCTCGAAGTCGGCGACAAGGCTGTGATCGGCCGTCCGCCGGAAAATGTGCTGGAGCTGCTGCCGTGAGCGCGCCGTACATTCTGGTTCTGTATTACAGCCGCAACGGTTCGACCAACGAGATGGCCCGGCAGATTGCCCGCGGTGTCGAACAGGCCGGCCTCGAAGCGCGCCTGCGGACCGTGCCGGCAATCTCAACCGAGTGTGAGGCGGTCGCCCCGGACATCCCGGAAGACGGTGCGCTCTACGCCACCCTCGATGACCTGAAGAACTGCGCCGGCCTCGCCCTTGGCAGCCCGACGCGCTTCGGCAACATGGCCGCGCCGCTGAAGTACTTCCTCGACGGCACCAGCAACCTGTGGCTGACCGGCGCACTGGTCGGCAAACCGGCCGGCGTGTTCACCTCCACTGCCAGCCTGCACGGCGGTCAGGAAACCACCCTGCTGTCGATGATGCTGCCGCTGTTGCACCACGGCATGCTGATCACCGGCCTGCCGTACAGCGAGTCGGCGCTGCTGGAAACCCAGGGCGGCGGCACGCCGTATGGCGCCAGTCATCACGCCGGCGCCGATGGCAAGAAAGGTCTCGATCAGCACGAGATGGCACTGTGTCGCGCACTCGGCGCACGCCTGGCCAAGACCGCGCAAAAACTGGAGGGCTGAGGGTGGCGAAGAAGCCGAAAGTCCTGCCCTCCGTCGAGTGGCTTGAACCCCGCGTCAAGGCGATGCGGGTCGTCAGCCTGTTGTGCTTCTTCGGCCTCGCCGGGCTGCTCGCCGCTTACTACCTGGTGTTCGCCGACCTGCACGGCGCCCGACCGTGGGTGATCCTGCTGGTCGAGCTGATCCCGTGGCTGATCCTCGCGCCGGGGATGCTGATGGGCAACGCGCGTGCGCACTCGTGGATGTGTTTTGTGGTGAATCTGTATTTCATCAAGGGCGCGCTGGCAGCGTATGACCCGAACCGGCAACTGTTCGGCGTGCTGGAGATGGCCGCGAGCCTGGCGCTGTTCTGCTCGGCGCTGCTGTATGTGCGGTGGCGGTATCAGTTGAATCGCAAGCTGGCGGGTGAAGGCGAGATCAGCGTCGCCTGATCTGACGCCTTCGCGAGCAGGCTCGCTCCCACATTTGAAATGTATTCCCTCTGTGGGAGCGGGCTTGCTCGCGAATGGGGCGACGCGGTCTTAATGGTTGACGGTGTACGCGAGCATCATCGAAATCTGGCTCATCGGCCGCCCGCCACTCTGTTCATGCCACTGATTGAACGCGTTCTGCACAATCGCCAGATCGCGCAGACTGGTCGGCACCTTGTCGACGATCTTCTGCGCATTCAGCGCGGCGACCACGTCATAGCTCGGCACGAAGGTGTCCTTGCCGACCATGCGCAGGAAGCGCGGCGCCGACAGCCCGCCCAACTGACTCCCGTGCTTTTTCAGGTAGGTCCACAGACCGACGATATCGGTCACCGGCCAGTCGGCGATCAGCGCGCCGAAACTGCCCTTGTCCTTTTCCACATCGAGGATGAACTGGGCATTGCGCGGCACGCTCTTGAGCTTGCCCAGGTGGCGGATGATGCGCGCGTCCTGCATCAGGCGTTCGAGGTGTTCGGCGCTCATCAGCACGACTTTTTCCGGGTCGAACCTGAAGAACACTTCTTCGAAGGCCGGCCACTTGGCGTCCACCAGGCTGTGCTTGAGACCAGCGCGAAACACGCGCAGGGCCATGGTCGAGAGGTAACGATCGTCGCTGATCTTGCGCAGTTGCGCGGGAGTCTTGGGAACGGGCAGATGGGCTTCCAGTTCAGCCGCCGAACCGAAGCGGTTCAGACAGTATTCGTGCAGCCACTTGTAATCGCGCATGCCCTCTCCTATTGAATAAAACGAAAAACCAATGTGGGAGCGGCCCCTGTGGTGAGGGGATTCATCCCCGATGGGCTGCGCAGCAGCCCCAGCTTTTCTGGGGGCGCTTCGCGCCCCATCGGGGATAAATCCCCTCACCACAGGGCTCACTCCCACAATGATTGTGCTTACAGATTGACGACGTTAACGAAGCGCGAAGCCGCCGTTTCGTCGATCTTCAGGCTGGTGAAGTCGAACAGGTTGCGGTCGGCCAGTTGCGACGGCACCACGTTCTGCAGACTGCGGAAGATGCTTTCAGTTCGGCCCGGAGTCTTGCGCTCCCAGTCCTGAAGCATTTCCTTGACCACCTGACGCTGCAGGTTTTCCTGCGAACCGCAGAGGTTGCACGGGATGATCGGGAATTCCTTGAAGTCCGAGTAGGCCTGGATGTCTTTCTCGTTGCAGTAGGCCAGCGGACGGATCACCACGTTGCGCCCGTCGTCGGCGCGCAACTTCGGCGGCATCGCCTTGAGGGTGCCGTTGAAGAACATGTTGAGGAAGAACGTCTCGACGATGTCGTCACGGTGGTGACCGAGGGCCATTTTGGTCGCGCCGATTTCGTCGGCAAAGGTGTACAGCGTGCCGCGACGCAGGCGCGAGCACAGCGAGCAGGTGGTCTTGCCTTCCGGCACCAGCTCCTTGACCACCGAATAGGTGTCCTTCTCGACGATGTGGTACTCGACGCCCAGCTCTTTCAGGTAGGCCGGCAGTACGTGCTCGGGGAAGCCCGGCTGCTTCTGGTCCATGTTCACCGCGACGATCTCGAACTTGATCGGTGCAACCTTCTGCAGGTGCAGCAGCACGTCGAGCATGGTGTAGCTGTCCTTGCCCCCGGACAGGCAGACCATGACCTTGTCGCCGTCTTCGATCATGTTGAAATCGGCGACCGCTTCGCCGGCCAGGCGGCGCAGGCGCTTTTGCAGTTTGTTCTGGTTGACCGTAAGAGTGCCCATGACGCGAAATCCGTGAGGTGTGACGAAAGGCGGGCATTTTACGCAAAAACCCACCAGCGGCGAAGCGTCCTGACGGACGCACCCTGTAGGAGCTGCCGAAGGCTGCGATCTTTTGATTGTAAAAAATCAGGATCAAAAGATCGCAGCCTCGTTTCACTCGTCAGCTCCTACAGGGATCAATACAAGAGCAGACGGCGATTACGCTCCGTGTTTACAGCGCAATTTGCTCTAAGCCCCTAGTCCCTGTGCGGTTAAGTCCTTTCTATACTGCGACATAAGGTCGCACACAATCTGAAGACCTGAATTTGCTCGGCCACCTTGGCCCGTAGGCGCTCCGCTGGGGGGCGATGGCAATAACAAGAGGAGTGACTGGCATGATCCATCACGTAGTGGGACTTTTTACCCACCCCGATCAGGAATGGAAGGAAATCCGTGGCGACCAAGAGGAAAGCATCAGCCACATGTACCTGACGCACACGCTGATCCTGGCGGCGATTCCGGCGGTTTCGGCGTTTATCGGCACCACTCAGGTCGGCTGGGTGATCGGCAACCGCGCACCGGTGATGCTGACCTTCGAAAGCGCACTGTGGATGACCATCATGTCGTACCTGGCGATGCTCGGCGGGGTCGCGGTGATGGGCGCCTTCGTGCACTGGATGGCCCGCACCTATGACGCCAATCCGAGTCTGGCCCGTTGCGTGGCCTTCGCCACCTACACCGCGACACCTTTGTTCGTCGGCGGATTGGCGGCGCTGTATCCACACATGTGGCTGGGAATGATCGTCGGCACGGCGGCCATCTGCTACACGGTGTATCTGCTGTACGTGGGGCTGCCGACGTTCATGAACATTCCGTCGGACGAAGGCTTCCTGTTTTCCAGCTCGGTGCTGGCGGTGGGTCTGGTGGTGCTGGTGGCCATCATGGCGTTCACCGTGATTGTCTGGGGCCTCGGCGTGGGGCCGGTGTATACCAACTGACAAGCTTCACCCCCGAGAAAAACAAGATCTGCCAATACAGGCCGCCGCAAGGCGGCCTTCTCGTTTGGCGGATGACCATTCGGCAGGTCAGCGATTCGCAAGTCAGGAACGTTGCGGCATACTCGACGCCTCTGGAGATCCATCAAGCATGCCCGAGCAACTCAATACCCGCGTCGAAGACTGTTACCAACTCGCTGAAGCCTTTTTCAAACGTCATTTCCAACGCCCCGTCGTCAGCCTCAAGCTGCGCGGGCAAAAAGCCGGTGTCGCGCATCTGCACGAGAACCTGCTGCGCTTCAACCCGCAGCTGTACCGGGAAAACACCGAACACTTCCTCAAGCAGACCGTGGCCCACGAAGTCGCGCACCTGATCGCCCACCAACTGTTCGGCGACCGCATCCAGCCCCACGGCGAGGAGTGGCAACTGATCATGCGCGGGGTTTACGAACTGCCGCCGGATCGCTGCCACACCTACGCAATCAAACGCCGCAGCGTGACCCGCTACATCTACAAATGCCCGTGCGCCGACAGTGATTTTCCGTTTTCGGCGCAGCGTCATAGCCTGGTGCGCCAAGGGCGACGGTATTTGTGCCGTAGATGCCGCAACACTTTGGTGTTCAGTGGTGAGATGCGGGTGGAATAGCCGATTTTTGTATTGCCCCAACTGGCCCCTTCGCGAGCAGGCTCGCTCCCACAAGGGGAACGCATTTCAAATGTGGGAGCGAGCCTGCTCGCGAAGAGGCCGGTACAGACGCTAGAGAATTACCTTGGCCGCCCGCAATTGAGCAATCCGCTCAGCACCAAACCCCAACTCCCCCAACACCTGCTCCGTATGCTGTCCCAACCCCGCCCCAACATGCCGCGGCGCCGGCAGCGTTTCGGAGAATTTCAGCGGACAGGCAATCTGCGCCTGGGTTGTACCGTCGCCACGCGGCACCTGGGTCACCAGCTCCCGCGCCTGCAACTGCGGATGTTGCACCGCCTCGCTCAGGTTCAAGACCGGTTCGACGCAGGCATCGACTCCGGCGAACAATTCACACAACTCGGCAAAGTCGTGCTTCTCGAATTCAACTTTCAGCGCATCCTTCAATAACCGTTGCTGCTCGGGTTTCGGCGACAAGCCCTGCGCCGCCAGCTCCGGCCGGCCCAGCGCTTGACACAGTTGCTGCATGAACCCCGGTTCAAGACTGCCCACCGACAGCCAGCGCCCGTCGCGCGAGCGGTAGTAGTCATAAAAGCTGCCGCCATTGAGCATCTGCTCTTCCCAATGCGGTTCGTCGCCACAGGCCAGATAGCCAGCGCCAGCCATGGCGTTCAGGCTGAAGGCGCAATCAGTCATGCTCACATCCAGATGCGTGCCCTGCCCGGTCTGCTGCCGGGCGATGACCGCCGCCAGCAGGCCGATCACCCCATGCAGCGAACCACCCGCGATATCCGCCACCTGCATGCCCAGTGGCAACGGCCCGCTGTCGGCGCGGCCGGTGTAACTGGACAGACCGGCCAGGGCGAGGTAGTTGATGTCATGCCCGGCGCGATCCTTGTACGGCCCGGTCTGGCCATAGCCGGTGATCGACACGTAAATCAGCTTCGGGTTGATCGCCTTCAGCGCCTCATAACCCAGACCCAGACGCTCCATTACACCGGGGCGGAACTGCTCGAGGACGATGTCGTAGTCGGCCAGCAACTGCCTGACCACCTCCAGCGCCTCAGGCTGTTTGAGATCCAGCGCCAGACTGCGCTTGTTGCGATTGAGGTAAGCGTGGCTGGCTGACACACCTTGATCATGCGGCGGCAACACCCGCAGCAGGTCCATGCGCGTTGGCGATTCGATGCGCAGCACTTCGGCGCCCATGTCCGCCAGCAACAGCGAGGCGAACGGCCCCGGCAGCAGGGTCGAGAAATCCAGAATCTTCAGTGAGGCCAGCGGCGCGGACATGGGCGAACTCCTTGGGCGATGCACTCAGCCTAGGCAGCGATGCCGCGCACGGCAATCACCGGATGCATCAGCGGCAGTGACCGTAATGCTCAAATCGCAGGCAATAAAAAACCCCTGTAGCGAGGGGATTCATCCCCGATGGACTGCGCAGCAGTCCCCTTCTATCTAAGAAGGGGGCCGCTTCGCGACCCATCGGGGATGAATCCCCTCACCACAAGGGCTCTCAGACTCCAGCATTACACTGGAGCCAATTCAGATTACTTGACGTTGCTCGGAGTAGCACCTTCAGCCACACCCAGGTCATCTTCCGGACGGGTGTCAGCAATACCGCGACCACCCGACGCCAGCTCGGATTGCAGCACGTCGGTGTCCAGCTCTTTCACCCACTTGGCAACCACGATGGTCGCTACAGCGTTGCCGACCAGGTTGGTCAGGGCGCGGGCTTCGGACATGAAGCGGTCGATACCGAGGATCAGCGCCAGACCGGCCACCGGCAAGTGACCGACTGCCGACAGGGTGGCGGCCAGCACGATGAAGCCCGAACCGGTCACACCGGCGGCGCCTTTCGAGGACAGCAGCAACACCACCAGCAGGGTGATCTGATGGGTGATGTCCATGTGCGTGTCGGTGGCCTGAGCAATGAATACTGCAGCCATGGTCAGGTAGATCGCAGTACCGTCGAGGTTGAACGAGTAACCGGTCGGGATCACCAGACCCACGACGGATTTCTTCGCGCCCAGACGCTCCATCTTGATCAGCATGCGTGGCAGTACCGATTCCGAGGACGAGGTACCGAGTACGATCAGCAGTTCTTCACGGATGTAGCGGATCATCTTCAGCACGCTGAAGCCGTGCATGCGGGCGATGGCACCCAGCACGATCAGGATGAAGGCCAGGCAGGTGATGTAGAAGCAGGCCATCAGTTGACCCAACTGCACCAGCGAGCCGACACCGTAAGCACCGATGGTGAACGCCATCGCGCCGAAGGCACCGATTGGCGCGAGCTTCATGATCATGTTGATGATGTTGAACATCACGTGGGCGAAGCGATCGATGAAGTCAAGGATCGGGCGGCCGTAGTCACCCAGGCGATGCAGGGCGAAACCGAAGATCACCGAGAACATCAGCACTTGCAGGATGTCACCGGTGGCGAACGCGCCGACGATGGTGGTCGGGATCACGTTGAGCAGGAAGCCGACTACGCTCTGGTCTGCGCCTTGCTGCACGTAAGTCGCGACTTTCGAGGCGTCGAGGGTGCTGACGTCGATGTGCATGCCGTTGCCCGGCTGCACGATGTTGACCACGATCAGGCCCACCAGCAGGGCGATGGTCGAAACGATTTCGAAGTACAGAAGTGCGTAACCGCCGGTCTTGCCGACCGACTTCATGCTTTGCATGCCAGCGATGCCGCTGACCACGGTGCAGAAGATGATCGGGGCGATGATCATTTTGATCAGCTTGATGAATCCGTCACCCAGTGGCTTTACCGCCACACCGAACTGCGGGTAGTAGTGACCAAGGGCAATACCGATGATGATCGCGACGATCACCTGGAAATACAGGGATTTGTACAGTGGCTGACGAGTCGTCATTGCAAGTGTCCTCAAGCGTCCCGCGGGCAACATCCATCTGTTGGGCGCAGAACCTGAATTGCGAACCCTCCTGCACTGGAGGGATTTGTTGTTGGAGCGGCGCTATTCCCGCGGAATAGACGCACACTTCTGTCGCTCTTATCGCAAACGCCGTGCCACTTTGGTGCAATTCGCTGCAAGCCTTTTGATATCAGGGGATGCAGAGTATTTTTTGTCACTGCCCGGTGACGCCAGTGTGGCGGATTTCCGCCAAGTCAGCGGATCTCGTCCTACAATTTGGCGGAAATCCGCCTTGTTGCCCTGCGCATGCCCCGGCTACCATCCGGCGTCTGAGGAAGGATCTGCCGCTTATGCGCGAACGTACCATCGCCAGTCATTTCGCCCGCGCCGCCCTTGGTGGCGCACGCCGTTCGGGGTTCGACTATGCGCCGCTGCTGCAGCAACTGGGCATCAGTCCCGAATTGCTCGATGAACCTCGGGCGCGCATCGCCCCGGAGCAATTCACCCAACTGATCCAGAGCCTGTGGCTGGCGCTGGATGACGAATACCTGGGCTTTGGCACCGCGCCGAGCAAGCCCGGCAGCTTCGCGATGATGTGCCACGCGCTGATCCACTGCCGCAATCTGGAGAAGGCACTGCAACGCGGTTTATTGTTTTATAGCCTATTCCCCGAGGCTCCGCGCCTGAGCCTGAGCCGCGAAGACGAATGGGTGCGCCTGAGCCTTGATGACTCGCAGTTATGGGACCCGGATCACTTTCTCAGCGAGAGCCTGCTGGTGATCTGGCATCGCCTCGGCAGTTGGCTGATCGGCCAGCGGATTCGTCTGGAGCAGGCCACCTTCAGTTATCCGAAACCGGCGCACGGTGCCGAGTACGACCTGCTGTTCCCTTGCCCGCTGGTGTTTTGCGCCCAGCAGAGCAGCCTGCTGTTTCACAGTCGCTATCTGCACATGCCGCTGTTGCAGGACGAACGCACCCTCAAGCACTTTCTCGAACGCTCACCCGCCGACCTGCTGTCGCGCCCGGACGACGGCGACAGCCTCAGCAGTCGCCTGCGCCGCTTGCTCAGCCGCGACAGTGCGCACTGGCCGGACCTCGAAGCGGTGGCCGCGCAGCTGCACATCAGCCCGCAAACCCTGCGTCGGCATTTGCGTGAGGAAGGCAGCAGTTTTCAGGAATTGAAGGATCAGTTGCGCCGCGACATCGCGATCTATCATCTGGGACGGGCGGATCTGTCGTTGCAACAGATTGCCGAGCAGTTGGGTTTTTCCGAACCGTCGGCGTTTCACCGGGCGTTCAAGAAATGGACGGGGCTGACACCGGGGGCGTATCGGGCGCAGGAGCAGTGATCTGTTCGCCGTCTGTGACGCCTTGACTGGCCTCATCGCTGGCAAGCCAGCTCCCACAGGTTTTGATGTCGTTCAAGGAGTTTGTATACGACTCGGACACTGTGGGAGCTGGCTTGCCAGCGATGGCGCCCGAAAGGCACCGACTAAACCGCAGGAAACTGAATCCTGAACGCCGCCCCGCCCATCGGCGAATCCCCGAGCATCAGCTTGGCGTTGTAGCTCTCGATGATGTCCTTGACCACCGCCAGCCCGATGCCCTGCCCCGGATGCTGGCGATCCAGTCGTTCGCCGCGCTCAAGGATCCGCGCGCGCTGATTCGGTGGCACACCGGGGCCGTCGTCTTCGATGCACAACTCGATGCCGGCGAGGGTCTCGCGCACGCTGATGCGCACTTCGCCCAGGCACAGGCGATAGGCGTTTTCCAGCAGGTTGCCCATCATCTCCAACAGCGCGCCCTGTTCGATCGGCACGTAGCAGTGCTCCGGCAGATCAAACGCCACCCGCACGTGTTTGTCGCGGTAGACCTTGTCCAGCGTGTCGCACAGGCTTTTGAGCACCGGTTGCAGCCGCACCTGATGGCGCACCAAGCCGCTCTTGCGCAGGCTGGCGCGCTGCAGTTGATAGCTGATCTGCTGACTCATGCGCTCGATCTGGGTTTGCAGCACCCAGGCCTGATCGCGATCTTCCGGGCGTTGGGCCATGTCTTCACTGACCCCTTGCAGTACCGCCAACGGGGTTTTCAGGCTGTGCGCCAGATCATCGAGGGAGTCACGGTAGCGGCTGCGCTGCTGGCGCTCACTGTGCAGCAAACGGTTGAGCGAGCCGGTCAGGCGCAGCAGTTCGCGTGGGTGCTGTTCGGTGAGGCTTTCACGAGTGCCGCTTTCGATCTCGTCGAGTTCCTGACTGAGCCGACGCAGCGCCTTGAGACCCCAGGTCAGGCCGATCCACAACAGCGCCAGCAGCACCAGCAATGCGGCGCCGAAGCCCAGGTAGAGATTTTCGCGCAGGCCTTCGAGGGTATTTTCGTATTCGCGCACCGGTTGCAGAGCGACGATGCTGAACGCGGCACTTTTACCGCCGAGCAGTTTGACTTCGACGTCGTAGACGAAGAACTCCTGGCCATTGCTCTCGCGGATCCGCGCGAACTCGTTGCCCATGCCGTCGTAACGCGGCTTGTAGTTGATCTGCTCTTCCTGCGTGCCTTTCGAGCGCCAGACCAGTTTGCCTTCGCGGTCGTAGATGTAGCCGAGCAGGCGGTTGTCGGTGAGGTTGAAGCGCTCATCCGGCAGCTGCGCCGGCATCACCAGATGGCCACTGTCGACGCGTGCCGCCGAGATCAGCGTGGTGACGTCCGAGGCCAGGCGTTGCTCGATCGAGTCCTGCAACGCCAGGCTGAACGCGCCCTGCATGGCCGGCAGCAAGCCGAGCATGAACAACACCGCCAACGTGGTGGCGGCGAGCATCAAGCGAACGCGAAGAGAACGAATCAAGTGCAGCGCTCATTGAACAGGTAGCCGAGACCGCGCACGGTGTCGATCGGCTTGAACCCGCCCGGTCCTTCGAGCTTGCGGCGCAGACGGCCGACCAGCACTTCGATCACGTTCGGATCGCGCTCGTCGTCATCCGGATAGAGCTGCTCCATCAGGCGATCCTTGGGCACCACTTGCTGGTGGTGGCGCATCAGGTATTCGAGGATGCGGTATTCGTAGGCGGTCAGTGCCAGCGGCTCTTCATCCAGCGACGCCTGCTTGCGATTGAGATCAAGCAACAACGGCCCGGCGACGATGGTCGACTGGGTGAAGCCGCTGGAGCGACGCAGCAAGGCATTCAGGCGCGCGTCGAGTTCCTCGAACTGGAACGGCTTGACCACGTAGTCGTCGGCACCGGCGGCGAGGCCTTCGACCTTGTCCTGCCAATTGCCGCGCGCGGTGAGGATCAGGATCGGAAAGGTCTTGCCGCTCGAGCGCAACTGCCGGATCAGGTCCAGACCGCCCATGCCCGGCAGCCCGAGGTCAATCACCGCCAGATCGAAGTTGAACTGCCCGGTCTGGTACAGCGCCTCTTCGGCATTGGCCACGGACTCGACCACGTGACCGCTCTCCGTCAGGCGGGTTTGCAGGTGATGGCGCAACAGCGCTTCATCTTCGACGACCAACAGTTTCATAACGCTCTCCCGGGTAAATCAAAAACTCCAACAACGCACCTGTGGGAGCGGGCTTGCTCGCGAAGGCGATGTATCAGCCAACATTGTTGTCGACTGATAGACCGCTTTCGCGAGCAAGCTCGCTCCCACAGGGTCTAGAACGAACCGCGCTTTAGAAAGCGTAGTTCGCCGACAGGTAAGTCTGGGCGCTGCTGGTCAAGTCCAGCGAGCCTTGCTTGCTGCCACCGCTTTCTTTCATTTCAGTGCTGGCGTTGCTCATCAGGTAACGGTAACCGAGTTCCACCGAAACGTTCTGCGCCACTTGTTGCAGCACACCGAACTGGCCACCGACGGCGTAACCGATGTCGCTGTCACGGCTATAGCCCGGCGAGTCCTGAGTCAGCTTGGTCAAACCGGCCGTTGCACCACCGAACAGTTTGGTGCTGCCGCCCACTGGATAGAACAGATCGTAGCTGCCCAGCAGGTTTTCCTGGCGCAGTTTAATGCCATTGTGCGAACCGGACACGTTGTCGTAGGTCGCGTAGTAACGACCTTGCGAGTTTTGCTGACCGAGGCGCACGCCGTAGGTGTTGTTGCCGTCGATTGCGCCGCTGGCGTCAGGGTGGCCAAGGTTGTCGTTCAGCGCGTGGGATTTTTTAACCTTGTCACTGGTCTGGCCAAAGGTCAGGCCGGCGAAGTTGCTGGTGTCATCGGCATGTGCCGCAAGGCTGGAGCCCAACAAGGTAAAAGCCAGCAGCAGTTTGTTTAGACGATTCATCGCGTTTCCTCTTTCACAGTGCTGTTTGGGTATGGCGCAAGGTTACTGACCCGCCCCTGTACCTGCCCTGAACACTCTCTGAACCTGCGCTGAATCAAATCGACTAGGCTGTCCTGACCACTTTCGATAAGGAGACCGACCATGCGCCTGTTCCTCGCCCTCGTCTTGCTCGCCGCCAGCAATCTGGCCAACGCCGCGATCAAGACTCAGGAGATTCCCTACCAGAGTGCCGACGGCACCAAGCTGATCGGCTACTACGCCTATGACGACGCGATCAAGGGCAAACGCCCGGGAGTCGTCGTGGTGCATGAATGGTGGGGCCTTAACGATTACGCCAAACGTCGCGCCCGCGACCTCGCCGAACTGGGCTACAGCGCGCTGGCGATCGACATGTATGGCGAAGGCAAGAACACTGAGCACCCGAAAGATGCGATGGCGTTCATGCAAGCCGCGACCCGGGATGCCGCGGCCTCCAGCAAACGTTTCGAGGCCGGGTTGAACCTGCTGAAAAAGCAGCCGCAGACCGACGTCAATAAAATCGCCGCCATCGGTTACTGCTTCGGCGGTGGCGTGGTGCTCAACGCCGCGCGTCAGGGCGAGCCGCTGGCGGGCGTGGTGAGTTTCCACGGTGCGCTGGCGACCACCACCCCGGCGACGCCCGGCGGTGTGAAGGCGAAGATTCTGGTCGAGCATGGTGCGCTGGACAGCATGGTCACTCCAGACAACGTCACCGCATTCAAATCCGAGATGGACAAGGCCGGCGCCGACTACACATTCGTCAGCCTCGACGGCGCCAAGCATGGCTTCACCAATCCGGATGCCGATCGCTTGAGCCACGGCGATCACGGCGGCCCGGATATCGGCTACAACAAGGCGGCCGATGAAAAATCCTGGGCGGACATGAAGGCGTTCTTCCAGAAAATCTTTGGCTGATCAGATAGATTGCAGCGCGGCCTTCGCGAGCAGGCGCGCTCCCACATGGGAATGCGTTCCAAATGTGGGAGCGCGCCTGCTCGCGAAAGCCGCACCGCCGATCTCGACCTTGCCCCTGCGAATCGGCAAAATGGCCGCCATGAATTCCAGCCCGCCCCTCCCCGCCTGCTGCACCCCGCTCGACGCCCATTGGCCGTTGCCCAACGTGTTGCCCGAGACCGTGCTGCTCAGTACCCGTTTCGACCCGAAGCAACTGCTGGGCGATGACTTCCAGCGCAGCGCCATCGAGCCGCCGCCGAGCATTCAGCGCTCGGTGGCCAAACGGCAGGCCGAGTTTCTTGCCGGACGAATCTGCGCCCGGGCCGCGCTGCAGCAACTGGAAGGCTCAAGCGTGATTCCGGCGATTGGCGAAGACCGCGCACCGGTGTGGCCGGCGCACATCTGCGGCTCGATCACTCACAGCACCGGACACGCGGCGGCGATTGTCGCCAACAAGCGGCACTGGCGCGGCTTGGGCATGGATCTGGAAAACCTGCTCGAGACCGAGCGCGCCGAACGCCTGGCCGGGGAGATTCTGACACCGCCGGAGCTGCAACGCATGGCCGCCGGTGCGCGGGAACAACTGGCGTTGTGCGTGACCCTGACGTTTTCGGTGAAAGAGAGCCTGTTCAAGGCGCTGTATCCGATTGTGCAGAAGCGCTTCTACTTCGAGCACGCCGAGGTGCTGGAGTGGACGGAGCAGGGTCAGGTCCGGTTGCGTTTGCTGACTGACTTGTCTGGCGAATGGCGTAATGGCACCGAGCTGGAGGCGCAATTTGGTGTGCAGGATGGGCAGTTGTTGAGTCTGGTCAGCATTCCGGCCTGAGGATTTTTCGGCGACTGTTGCACCGCCTTCGCGAGCAAGCCCGCTCCCACCCTTGAAATACATCCCCTGTGGGAGCGGGCTTGCTCGCGAAGGCGTCATTTCTGCTGACACAAACTCAACGGCGCTCCTGATTCCTTGGCCAGCTCAGACTGAAGCAAGCCCCACCCAGACTCTTGCTCTTGTTGATCAGCGCCCGACCGTCATGCCAGTGAATGATCCGCCGCACAATCGACAGCCCCAGCCCATGCCCACCAGAGGCCCGGGTGCGGCTGTCATCCAGACGCAGGAACGGCGTGAAGATCCGCTCCCACGCCGACTCCGGTACGCCCGGCCCGTCATCCTCGACATCGACCCGGCAGCGCAACTGCCCGACCTGATAACTCACCGTGACGTTAGAGCGTGCATGGCGCATCGCGTTGCTCACCAGATTCTGCAACGCCCGATGCAGGAAGCGCGGCTCGGCTTCGACCCAGGCGCCATCGTTGTCCGCCGCTGACAGGCACAACCCGCGCTGCACCGTGACCTCGGCACGCAACGGCGCCAGTTCTTCGATCACCTGATTGACCAGCGCATCGAGGTCGATGCGTTGAAAGGTCAGCGCTGGCGAACCCTGCTCCAGCCGCGCGTAAGTGAGCATTTCGTCCACCAGCTTATCGAGATCCTCGATGTCGTGATCCATGCCCTCGCGGTACTTCTCCAGCGCCTGCGGGGTGGTGGCCGAGCCGATCATCTCCAGACCGAAGCGCAGGCGCGCCACTGGCGTGCGTAGTTCGTGGGACACCGCGCGCACCAGCTCGCGCTGGATCGCCAGCAACTGCTGCAAGTGCTCGGCCATGCCGTTGAACGCTGCTGCCAGTCGCCCGACCGAGTCAGCTCCGCGGGCCGGCACGCGGGTTTCCAGGCTGCCCTTGGCGATGCGCGTGGCCGCGGCTTCGAGTCCGCGCAGACGTCGTTCGAGCTGACGCACCAGCAGATATACGATCAGACCGATCAAGGTCAGGCCCAGGGCAGCGATCAACACCAGCCATTGCGGCGGATACGGATTCATCTGATACAGCGGGCCGATCTCCAGCACCCACGGCGTGCCGACCATGCCGGCAAACACCCGGATCGAATCCCCGCCCTTGCCCAGCGCCATCACCGTATCGCCCTCGGACACGCGACGGCTCTGGTCTTCGTCCATGTCGGCTTCATTGACCGTGACCAGTCGCAGATCGAAACCGAAACCCTTCTCTTCCTTTAACTGCGCCAGTCGTTTGGGCTGTTCGCCGACCGGCACCCGTACCAGTTCATCGGCCAACAGATAAATAGTCGCGCGCGCCAGTTGCTCGCTGATCTGCTGCACGTCGCCGGTGAGCACCAATTGTTCTTTATCACTGACCAGTCTGTAGACTCGCGCCGCATGCGGGCCGGTCTGCTCCACCAAGGCCTGACCGCGCTGCACCCGGGCGCGCTGAGAGAGATCCAGATCGGTCTCGGAAAACTTCTTCAGTGCCAGCGGAATCCCCAGCAGACGCTCCCAGACCAGCAACGCCCGGTGGCGCTCGGTTTCGTTCATCGGTTGCAGGTTGTCGGCCATCAGCGAGAACGTGCCGTGGGCCAAGCGCTCGCGGTATTGCTCGCTGCGCACCTGATTGAGCAGGTGCAGTGCCAGCACACCGAGCACTGCCACCAGAATCAGCGCCGCGCACATGCCGCCATAGATACGCAGGAAGATCGAGTTCACAACGCCAGATCCACACACGCTTCAGGGACGAACAGATAGCCTTTGCTGCGGATGGTCTTGATCAGGCGCGGGTGATCCGGGTCGTCACCGATTTTCGGGCGGATGCGCGAGATGCGCACATCGATCGAGCGATCCTGGCCGTCATAGCCGATGCCGCGCAACGCAGTGAAGATTTCTTCGCGAGAGAGGATTCGCCCGGCGTTCGACACCAACAGCCAGAGCAGGTCGAATTCGGCGCTGGTCAGTTCGATGCCGCTGTCGCTGAGCCAGGCTTCACGCAAGGCGTTGTCCACCACCAGCGGGCCGAATTGCAGGCGACGGCTTTTTTCCACGATTGGCTCGGCTGTGTCGCTGCGTCGCAGCAAAGCCTGAATGCGCGCGAGCAACAGCCGTGGGCGCACCGGTTTGCATACGTAATCGTCAGCGCCGAGGTCGAGGCCTTGAATCTGGTCGGCGTCGTCAGTGCGCGCGGTGAGCATCAGGATCGGACCGTCGTAACGATCGCGCACCTTGCGGCAAATGCTCAGGCCGTCTTCACCGGGCAGCATCAGGTCGAGGATCACCAGGTCCGGCTGCTCCTTGATGATCCGCGCCGCCGCCAGCGCGCCGTTGCCTTCAATCTCAACGCGCAATCCATTGGCTTGCAGGTATTCGCGGGTGAGTTCGGCCAGACGCTGGTCGTCCTCGACTATCAATACCTGCCAGGCTTCTTGCTCCACCGGTGACCTCTGCTTGCTGTTGTTATTAATAAAGGAAGAACCGTACGACGCAGCACAATCCATGTGGGAGCGAGCCTGCTCGCGAATGCGTCGGCAGGTTCAGCATCAATGTTGGCTGATCCAACGCTTTCGCAAGCAGGCTCGCTCCCACAGTTGTAGATCCTCCCGTCTTTTTGTCATCTTTCGGGAGGATAAGAATGGGTAAACACCGCCCGATTGTATAAACGGCGTACAGCCAGAACACAAGTCGGCAAATGCGTTCGGACACGGCGGTTTTTTGTGGTAGGGTTCGCGCCCTTAAAATTCCGCTGAAGCGTTTTTCCCAAGTGAAAAACAGTGACAAACGGTCTAGCTCAGCAGGTTCGCGGCCTACACGCGAATCAGCCCTTTCGCACACAATTTACGCACAGGTTTATCCACAGGCTATACGTTGCAATACTCCCCCAAAACGCATTATCTTGTAGCCCGTGCGTAAAAAACCCCTACATGTAGGGTTTTTCGCAAAAAACCAAACACAAACCGGACAGTGAATTCAAGGCTTTTTATTGCCATTGTCGGGTTGAACCTAACGTATTTTCAGAAGCCCAAACCGCGCCTGCGGATGGCTACCGTTTTTCAGTCGACCACGACGATAACGGTACGGGTGTTGCAGTGACGAATCTGCTCCCCGAAAGGAATGCGGTCTCACGCGTATCGCGAGAACCGAAGACTTCGGCATGGAAGCGGCGCCCACAAGGCCCCCTTCCTGAACTGTCCCGAAGTCGTTATGCCCGGCGCGTGCCGGTTGTAGTGCTTCAGGACGGAACGGTGGGCACCTTGATGGTGCCCAAACAAACATAGAGAACGTGGAGACACCCATGCAAACCGACACAACTCGCGAGAACCCGCAGGGCACCTTGCCGCAGGCCGCCGATTCGAATTCGGATCTGGCCGCCACCGCGCCTGGTCAACTGCGCGTGATCAAGCGCAATGGCACTGTCGTTCCTTACACCGATGACAAGATCACCGTCGCTATCACCAAAGCGTTTCTCGCAGTTGAGGGCGGCACCGCTGCCGCTTCGTCGCGAATCCACGACACCGTTGCCCGCCTGACCGAACAAGTCACCGCGACCTTCAAGCGTCGCATGCCTTCGGGCGGCACCATCCACATCGAAGAAATCCAGGACCAGGTCGAACTGGCCCTGATGCGTGCCGGCGAGCAGAAAGTCGCTCGTGACTACGTGATCTACCGTGACGGCCGCTCGAAAGAACGCGCTGCCCACGCCCCGGTCGAAGCGGCAGTCAATGCGCACCCGTCGATCCGCATCACCCGTGCTGATGGCAGTCTCGCGCCGCTGGACATGGGCCGCCTGAACACCATCGTCACCGAAGCCTGCGAAGGCCTGGCTGAAGTCGACGGCGACCTGATCCAGCGCGAAACCCTGAAGAACCTGTACGACGGCGTGGCCCTGAACGACGTCAACACCGCACTGGTAATGACCGCGCGTACCCTGGTTGAACGTGAGCCGAACTACTCGTTCGTCACCGCCCGCCTGCTGATGGACACCCTGCGTGCCGAAGGCCTGGGCTTCCTCGAAGTGGCCGAAAGCGCCACTCACCACGAGATGGCCGACCTGTACGCCAAGGCGCTGCCGGCTTACATCGCCAAAGGTATCGAGTTCGAACTGCTGAACCCTGTGCTGGCCACCTTCGACCTGGAAAAACTGGGCAAGGCGATCAACCACGAGCGCGATCAGCAATTCACCTACCTGGGCCTGCAGACCCTGTACGACCGTTACTTCATCCACAAGGATGGCGTGCGTTTCGAACTGCCGCAGATCTTCTTCATGCGTGTGGCCATGGGCCTGGCGATCGAAGAGAAGCAGAAAGAAGACCGTGCGATCGAGTTCTACAACCTGCTGTCCTCGTTCGACTACATGGCTTCGACCCCGACTCTGTTCAACGCCGGCACCCTGCGTCCACAGCTGTCGAGCTGCTACCTGACCACCGTTCCGGACGACCTGTCGGGCATCTACCACGCGATCCACGACAACGCCATGTTGTCCAAATTCGCTGGCGGCCTGGGCAACGACTGGACCCCTGTGCGTGCCCTGGGTTCGTACATCAAAGGCACCAACGGCAAGTCGCAAGGCGTGGTTCCGTTCCTGAAAGTAGTGAACGACACCGCCGTAGCCGTTAACCAGGGTGGCAAGCGCAAAGGCGCTGTGTGTGCCTACCTGGAAACCTGGCACATGGACATCGAAGAGTTCATCGAACTGCGCAAGAACACCGGTGATGATCGTCGTCGTACCCACGACATGAACACCGCCAACTGGATCCCTGACCTGTTCATGAAGCGCGTCTTCGATGACGGCAAGTGGACCCTGTTCTCGCCATCCGAAGTTCCTGACCTGCACGACCTGACCGGTAAAGCCTTCGAAGAGCGTTACGAGTACTACGAAGCCCTGACCGAGTACCCGGGCAAGGTCAAGCTGTTCAAGACCATCCAGGCCAAAGACCTGTGGCGCAAAATGCTCTCCATGCTGTTCGAAACCGGCCACCCATGGCTGACTTTCAAAGACCCGTGCAACCTGCGTAGCCCGCAGCAGCACGTCGGCGTGGTTCACAGCTCGAACCTGTGCACCGAGATCACCTTGAACACCAACAAGGACGAGATCGCCGTTTGCAACCTGGGCTCGATCAACCTGCCGAACCACATCGTCGACGGCAAGCTGGACACCGCCAAGCTGCAACGCACCGTGAACACCGCCGTGCGCATGCTCGACAACGTGATCGACATCAACTACTACTCGGTGCCGCAAGCGAAGAACTCCAACTTCCGCCACCGTCCGGTCGGTCTGGGCATCATGGGCTTCCAGGACGCGCTGTACCTGCAGCACATCCCTTACGGTTCCGACGCTGCCGTCGAGTTCGCCGACAAGTCGATGGAAGCGGTCAGCTACTACGCGATCCAGGCGTCCTGCGACCTGGCAGACGAGCGTGGCGCGTACGAGACCTTCAACGGTTCGCTGTGGTCCAAAGGCATCCTGCCGCTGGATTCGCAACAGATCCTGATCGAACAACGCGGTCAGAAGTACATCGACGTTGACCTGAACGAAACCCTGGACTGGGCACCGGTTCGCGCCCGTGTACAGAAAGGCATTCGTAACTCCAACATCATGGCCATCGCACCGACCGCGACCATCGCCAACATCACCGGCGTATCGCAGTCGATCGAACCGACCTACCAGAACCTGTATGTGAAATCGAACCTGTCGGGCGAATTCACCGTGATCAACCCGTACCTGGTTCGCGACCTCAAGGCGCGCGGTCTGTGGGACTCGGTCATGATCAACGACCTGAAGTACTACGACGGTTCGGTTCAGCAGATCGAGCGCATCCCGCAAGAACTCAAAGAGCTCTACGCGACCGCGTTCGAAGTGGACACCAAGTGGATCGTTGACGCCGCCAGCCGTCGTCAGAAGTGGATCGACCAGGCCCAGTCGCTGAACCTGTACATCGCCGGCGCATCGGGCAAGAAGCTCGACGTGACCTACCGCATGGCCTGGTACCGTGGTCTGAAAACCACCTACTACCTCCGTGCCCTGGCTGCGACCAGCACCGAGAAGTCGACCATCAACACCGGCAAGCTGAACGCTGTTTCCAGCGGCGGCAACCACGGCGACGATTCGGTTCTGGCAGCTCCGGCAGGTCCGGCGCCAGTGCCAAAGGCTTGCGCGATCGACGAGCCGGATTGCGAAGCTTGCCAATAAGCTGAGCCGGGTCAGGCGTCGCGAGACGCCTGATTTCTCCAGGCAAAAGAACCCCCCCGACAGACTTCTGGTTTGTCGGGGGTTTTCTTTTGTCTGCCAAACACCAAGGCTCTAATGAACAGGGTTCAGCCGATACAAAAAAGGCCCCTTCACAGAAGGAGCCTCCTTATTGGTGCTTACTATCGGCAGCCGCCGTTATTGTAAGGACCGGCAACACGAACCCAGCCACTGGCTTGTGGAACGTTGCTGCACATAGTACGGCCGGTCGAAGCCGACTGATAAAGCCACCAGGAAGCCGGTGCAGCTTGAACAACGACTGCACCCAACAGCAAACTTGCGGCCAAAGTCAGACCAAAACCCATACGCAGCGACATAACGATCTCCATTTCAAATAAACGTCTCAAACGGTCGTCAGCGCAATAACTTCATAGATCATCATCTTGCCGACACAACCAGAGACAGCAGTAAGAGTGTTGCACACCGAACACCCATCATTCATCAAGGCCCTGACGAAAGAGCGCGCACCTTACATTGCTAAACAACTAAAAACAATAAATAAAACCCCCACAACCAAAACTATTTATTAATTAAATCAACTCAAAAAAATCAACAACCACACAAAGACCTACAACATCAATTGCATACAAACCACTGACCCAAATCAAAAAAATACGCTAACTAAAACCAGACACGCGGCACAATCTTCCTTAATTAAAAACAACATCCCAATAAGTTAACGTTTGTCTGCGCAATAAATTAACGCGCGAAGCCTCCGCCCAGCGCCAGGTACAGTCCCATTTGCGCCTGCAGTCGCTCGAAGCGATTCTGCGCCAGTGAAATTTGCGCGGCACGCCGGCTCTCTTGCAGATCCAGCCACTCCTTGATACCCGTTTGCCCGCTGCGATAACGAATTTCGGCCAACCCTTCGGCTTTCATTGCGGCGACCAGAGCCTGCTCTCGCCGTCCCCCCTGATCAGCCAACTGCACTTGCGCCGACAGGGCGTCTTCAACTTCCGCCAGCGCGATATAAAGGCTCTGACGAAAGTCGATTATCGCCGCCTCATAGTCCACCGCCGATATACCCACTGTGTACTTGCGAACATTCCATTGCACAAACGGCAGACTGATACCAACACCCATTAGACCGACAGGGTTATTGAGCACTTGGCTTAACTCTCGACTACCGCCAGTAGCCAGACCGCCCGTCAGTGTGAACGAGGGATAGAAACTGGCACGCGTTGCGTCATAGTTCGACAGCGCCTGGCGCAATCGCCATTCAGCCGCCTGCAAATCCGGACGTCGATCAACCAGATCAGCCGGCAAGCCTGCCGGCACACTCGCCAATGCCGTCGAAGGTAATTGCACAAGTTCTGCAAACCGATGCTCGGGTGCCTGATCAAAGACAATGGCCAGTGCGTTGCGCGCCACTTCAAGTTGCTGCAAATAGTCACTCAATACAGCACGCTGCGTGGCCAACACCTGCTCGGCTTGTGCCTCTTCAAGACCCGTCGCCGCACCCGCCAGATGTTGAGACTGCACCAGTTGCAACGTCTGCTCGGCGTACCCGATACTTTCCCGCGCAGACCGGACCAGTTCGTTGAACAGGCCAATCTGCCAATACAGGCGCGCCGTCGTACCCACCAGGCTCAGCGCGCTGGCACGCCGGTCAAAGTCAGTCGCCAACAGCGCCCATTGCCCGGCATCGCGCGTACTCGCCAGTTTCCCCCACAAATCGACTTCGTAACGCACCGTCGCGCTCGTGGAAAATCGACGCTGGCTTGAATTGTCTCGATGTAGATTCCTGCTCCAGTCCGCCCCCGCCCCCACGTCCAGATCGGGCGTGATATTGGTGCCGGTGAGCCCTGCCTGAAGCGCTGCCCGACGCACTCTGAGCGCAGCAACTGCAAGATCGTTATTGCGCGCCAGGGCGTCGTCGACCAAGGCGTTCAGACGTGGATCATCAAACGTTTCCCACCATCGCTCTCGCACACTCAATGAGCGCTCACGGGATGCGTCGCCAAACCAGAAGGCCGGCGTCTTCACTTGCGGTTGACGATATTCGCTGTGCAGCAGAGCGCTGCAGCCGCCCAACAACAAAGGCAATGGCAATGCCCAGATCCACTTGCGCTTGGTATACTTCATTCTCTGGACAACGCCTGAATGGGATCAAGCCGGGCGGCATTGCGCGCCGGGATATAACCGAACAACACGCCGACCAGCAGCGAACACAAACACGCTGAAATCATGGCCAAAGCCGTGAATTCCATAACGATTGTCTGCACGAAATAGCCGAACACCTGGCTGATCAACAACGAAAGCAGGACACCCAACAAGCCCCCCAGCAGACAGACCAGCACCGCCTCGATCAAAAACTGCTGCAGGATGTCCGTGCGCCGCGCGCCGACCGCCATGCGGATGCCAATCTCCCGGGTGCGCTCGGTGACCGACACCAGCATGATATTCATCACGCCGATACCACCAACCAACAGTGAAATGAGCGCCACCGCAGAAATCAGCAGGGTCAGTGTGTCTGTGGTTTTCTGTACGATTTTAAGGATGCTGTCGCTGGAGCTGAGGAAAAAATCCGCGCGCCCATGACGTGCCACCAACAATGTTTGCAGTGCTTGCTCTGCTGCTGGACTGGCAACCTGCTCCCTGAGCCGAACCTTGATCGAATTGAAATGGCTCTGCCCCAACAAGCGCCCCATCACCGTCGTATAAGGCAGATAGACCTGCAGGCTTGGCCCTGAAAAACCGTCATCGCGACTTTCCATGACCCCTACCACCGTGCAAGGCAGGCCGCCCACCAGGATGACTTTGCCCAGTGGCTGCTCCCACTCCTTGAACAGCCGTTGTCGAGTATTGTGATCAATGATCAGGGTCTGGCCGCGGCGCATTACATCGCTGGCACTGAACACCGCCCCCTTGCTCATGCGGATGCCCATCACCTGGAAGTAATCGTGGCCGACACCATTGATGGTGGCACTGACATGCAGATTGCGATAGCGAATCGTTCGGCTGCCATTGACCATCGCCGAGACACTGTCGACCCAGGACTGCCCTTGGATGATCCGCAGATCCACAGGTTGCAGGGTGCGGATCGAGGCGGCCTGCTCATCTCCCCAGTCCTTGCCAGGATAAACATCGATGGTATTGGTGCCCATGGCGCTGATATCGCGCAGTACTCGGGTCTGCGCGCCCTGCCCCAAAGCGACCACCGACACCACTGAGGCGATGCCGATGATGATCCCCAGCATGGTCAGCAATGTACGCATACGATGGCTGCAGAGGGAAACCCAGGCCATCTTGAAAGCCTCGCTGAAGCGACGCCACTGCACCGCCGCTACTTCGCGCCCCTGATCTTGCGTACTTTCACCAGCCTCGGCGACCTGCGCCGCAGGCACTTTTCGGCTGGCATTCGATTGATCCGCGACGATCTCTCCGTCATGAATCTCGATAATTCGGTCAGCGTGCTGCGCCACCTGCACGTCATGGGTCACGATAATAATGGTGTGGCCGCTACGGTGCAGTTCACGCAGGATGGCCATTACCTCTTCACCACTGCGTGAGTCCAGCGAGCCGGTAGGTTCGTCAGCCAGGATCACCGCGCCACCATTGATCAGCGCACGGGCAATACTGACCCGCTGCTGCTGACCACCGGAAAGCTGCCCCGGCCGATGCTGCAGGCGCTGCCCCAGCCCCAGGCGTTGCAACAATGCCCTGGCCTGTTGCTGACATTCGATAAACGACTGGTCGGCGTAAATGGCCGGCACCTGGACGTTGGCCTCGGCGCTCAAATGCGACAGCAAATGAAAGCGCTGGAAAATGAACCCGAAATGCTCACGACGCAATGTCGCCAGCTCATCGCTGCTCATACCGGCCATGTCGAGACCGTTGATGCAGTAGCGACCGGCGGAGGGACGATCCAGACAGCCGAGGATATTCATCAGGCTGGATTTTCCGGAGCCGGACGGACCGATAATCGCCACCATTTCTCCGGCGCCAATGGTCAGATTCACGTCCCGCAACACTTGCGTTCTGGCCTCGCCATCAGCGAACCAACGCTGCACACCTTCAAGGGACAATAGCGGCTTGGCCGGCAACACGTCGTTCATCGCATCCGGCGTCAAGCCGCGAAGATCGTTCGCGCTGCTCATTGAGGCTCCGGCTCTTCGCCGAGGACAACTTCGTCATGCTCCTTGAGACCGTCCAACACCTGAACATTAAGGTCATTGCGCAAGCCGGTCTTGACCAGCACCGTCTGCAACTGACCATCAACCAGTCGACGCACTTCATAGCGGCCATCCGCGGCACGCTTGCCCAACGCAGCCACCGACACCGTTGTGGCTTTTGGCGCAGAAGCGAGCAGCACACTGACCTGCGCCGTCATTGATGTGCGCAACGAACGATCGTCATTGGGCACGTCAAACAGAGCGTTGTAGTACACCGCTGCGTCGGCACCGCCAGCAGTCGAGCCACCGCTACCCTGCATTGTGTCCTGCCGGGCAATGGACTCTGGCGCCGGTTCTACCGCCCGAATATGACTTTCAAAGCGCCGATCCGGATCGCCCAGGATACTGAAGGACACCGCCTGGCCTGGCTTGACTCGAACCACGTCAGCTTCAGATATCCGCGCCTCGACCGTCATCCGGTCCAGTCGGGCCAGGATCAGCAAAGTCGGGACACTTTGCGCGGAAACGACGGTCTGCCCCTGCCTCGTCACCACGGCAATGACTTCCCCGTCCATCGGCGCACTGATACGCGTATAGCCAAGGTTGACTTCGGCGATGCGGATTTCTATCTCCGCCTGGGAAATCTGCGCAGCCAGGGATGCCAGTTCGGCACGTGAGCTTTGCAATTGCGCTTCGGCTATTTCCAGATCGGCCCGCGACCCGGCCTCACTGGCAACCAGACTTTGCTTGCGACGAAAATCAAGTTCGTACTGGCGAATCAGCGCCTGTCGAGCCTTATATTGTGCCCGGACACTAAGCAACGCTGCCCGTGACTTGAGCAGTTCGTTCTGTGGCAACAGCGGGTCAATCTCGGCCAGCAGCTGACCTTGGCGCACCGTATCGCCCAACCCGGCCTTCAGGCTCTGGAGTTGCCCGTTGACCTGTGCGCCAACACTGACTTGCTGGAAAGGCTTGACCGTACCACTGGCCAATACGGTTTCTTCAAGGTCCTCGACGGTGACGGTCGTGGTCAGATATTTCCTTGGCGTGGCGCCCCAGCCATGCCCCCCTATAAACCAGACCAGCAATGCACTGACGAACAACGTCCCGAGGACGATTCGGGAGCGAGAGAAAAAAACCATGGAGTGATCGTTACATCCCTGTCTGTGGTTGGGCGAACCGTTCATTGGCGCCCGGGTGTTGCCTGAGCAAGCGCATGAATACGCCGGCACAAATACGATGCCGCAGACGAGTGGCCCCCGGCGCGCGCATTAAACAAGAAAGCCCCTCAAAGAGGGGCTTTCCGTTACAGCTTTTTACAAAACATCGATATCAGGTCATCTGAATGATGGTTTGCATGATGGTGCTCTGGGTCGAAATGGTCTTCGCGTTCGCCTGATAGTTGCTCTGGCCCTTGATCAGGTCTACCAGCTCGTTGGTCAGGTTAACGTTCGACTCTTCCAGCGAGTTGGACTGGATGGAACCCAGGGTACCGGTTTGCGGAGCGTCATAACCCGGGATACCCGAGGCGAACGTTTCCTTCCAGCTCGTTCCGCCGATCGCTTGCAGGCCTTGCTCGTTAGTGAAGCTGGCCAGCGCAACCTGGCCGATGGCCTTGTTCTGGTTGTTGCTGAAGTTGGCGAACAGGGTACCGGTACCGTCGATGGTCAGGTTGGTGATCTGGCCAGTAGCATAGCCGTCCTGGGTCGGGATCGAGCGGGCGGTATCGGCGTTGTACTGGGTCGTCTGCGCCATCGAAATGGTAATGCCGGCCGTGTTCGCGGCGGCACCGTTAGGTTTGAAGGTACCGTTGACCACGTTACCCGGAACCCAGCCGCTGAGCTTCAAGTCGCTGCTGATCACTGGACCAGGCAGGGTGCTGACCTGAGTCAGCTTGCCAGCGGAGTCAAACGTCATGGTCGAAGGTGTCGGCGCGGTGACCTTCGGATCGCTACCGGTAGCGTCCGGATTACGACCGTCTACCAGGGTGTAGACCTTCCAGGTGTTGGCACCGGTCTTGACCACGTACTGATCCATCGGGTGCATGTTGCCCTGGCTGTCATAGATCGGCGTGCTGAACGATTTGGTGTAGGTCGCAAGGTTGGTCGGGTCGAATTTGCCGGCCGGCGCTGTGTCGTCGATCACCGGAGCGGTCGAGTCCAGGTTGATGGTCGACGTCACCAGCGAGGTGGACTTTGGCGCCAGGTTCGAGGTGTCGATCTTCAGGTCGGTCAGTACGCCGTTAATGACCTTGCCGTTGGCATCCACGCCATAGCCCTGCAGACGCGAGGTGTAGTCGGTGTTGGTGATGTAGCCTTTATCGTCGACCTTGAACGTACCGGCCCGGGTGTAGGAGATCGAGCCGTTGTTGCTCATGGTGAAGAAGCCCGAACCGTTGATGCCCATGTCCAGCACGTTACCGGTGTTGTTGATATCACCCTGGGTGAACTGCTGGGATACGTTGGCCAGACGCACGCCGTTACCGATGACCTTGCTGCCGGTACCCAGGCGAGTGGCCGAGTAAACATCTGCGAATTCTGCACGGGACGATTTGAAACCGGCGGTCGCGACGTTGGCGATGTTGTTGCCGGTCACGTCCAGTTGTTTGTTGGCTGCATAGAGACCGCTAAGGCCGATATTGAAAGACATATTCCACTCCTTTGTGCCGGTTAGTCGGCTCTATATACCAATGGTTTGTACTTTGGACAGGGCGACGGTGCCCTTGCCGGACAGGTTGAGCATCAGCTCGCCACCGGTCTGGCTGATGGTCACGCTGTTGACCGTGGCTGGCAGGTACGTTGCCAGGTCGGTCGCGGTGCCATTGATTGATGCGTTGGCTTTGACGGTGTAGGTCCCGGCCTTCACCAGATTGCCGTCTTTGTCCTTGCCATCCCAGGTGAAGCTCGCGCTGCCTGCGGCGCGACTGCCCAGATCAATGGTTCGCACGATCGCGCCGCTGCTGTCGGTGATGGTGACCGTGCCGCCGGCAATCGACGACGGAACGGTGGCCGAACCGGTCATGCCCTTGCTCGGGTCGTCCATCTGCACGCTGTTGGTCTGCACGATCACGTTGCGACCGACCAGCGACGACGCCTGCAGTGCCTGCGACGAGTTGTAGTTGCCGGCCAGCGAGCTGACGGTGCTGTTGAGGGTGGTAATGCCCTCAAGGCTGCTGAACTGCGCCAACTGCGCCACGAAGGCACTGTTGTCCTGCGGATCGAGCGGGTTCTGGTTTTTCAGCTGGGTGACCAGCAGTTGCAGGAACGCATCCTTGCCCAGCGCCTGGCCGCCGGTGGCGCTGTTGGTGGCCGAAGCAATGCCACCGGTGGTCGAACTGGTCTTTTTCGACGAGTTCGCCAGGATGTCATTCATGCTCAGGCTGCTGGTGGTATCGGTAACGCTCATGGCAGTCGCCCCTTATTACTGACCGAGGGTCAGTACCTTCTGCATCATGGTTTTGGCGGTGTTCATCATTTCGGCGTTGGTCTGGAACGAACGGCTCGCGGAAATCATGTCAGCCATTTCTTCCACCACGTTGACGTTCGGGTAGTAGACGTAGCCTTTGGCGTCAGCGGCCGGATGGTTCGGCTCGTAACGCGCTTCGAGGTTGCTCTGGTCTTCGACCACGCCAAGTACCTGCACGCCCTGCCCTGCGGCGTCCTGGCTCTGGAACAGCGAGTTGCTGCCACTGTTCTGGCCGCCTTGGAACATGGTGGCAAACACCGGGTGACGGGCGCGGTAGGTCTGGTCGATGCTCGACGAAACGGTTTCGGCGTTGGCGATGTTCGAAGCCACGGTGTTCAGACGCGTGGTTTGTGCGCTCATGCCGCTGCCGGCAATGTTGAAAACGCTGGACAGGGACATGGATTACTCTCCGCGCAGGGCTGACACCAGCCCTTTGAATTTGCTGTTGAGCAGGGTGAAGCTGGCCTGGAAGCCGACCGCGTTTTCCGCGTAGTTCGACTGCTCAAGCTGAGCGTCAACGGTGTTCTGGTCGATCGAAGGCTGCATCGGCGTGCGATACATCAGCGACTCGTCGCCATTGCCCAGGCCTTCAGCTTCGATGTGACGGCTGTTGGTCATGTTCAGGGCGATGGTGCCGTTGGCGTTCTTCTGGGTCTGTGCTTCAAGCACTTTGGAGAAGTCCAGATCCCGAGCCTTGTAGTTCGGGGTATCGGCGTTGGCAATGTTGTTGGCCAACACTTCGGCACGCTGGGCGCGGAAGCCCAGTGCCTTTTCGTGAATGCCGAGCGCTTTATCGAAGCTGATGCTCATGTCGGGAACCTTCGGGTGACCGGTTTTTCGTACCTGAGCTTTAGCAAGCGCCGTGCCAAACAGAACAACCCCCGTAAACCGGGGCTTTGCGAGGAGTCGGCAAAGCGGCAATGCCAGAAAAGCGGCAACCGGTTTCCGCTGGCTGCCGCTTTTCTGCCGCTTGTAACTGGCAACGACTATCCAATGTGGGAGCGGGCTTGCTCGCGAAGGCGTCGTGTCAGTCGACATTTGCTTTGACTGGCATACCGCATTCGCGAGCAAGCCCGCTCCCACATTGGATTGTTGTAGGCTCAGGGAAATCATCAGGCATAAAAAAACGGGAGCCCCCTAAGGACTCCCGTTTTTTTTATGCCTGCCGCTTTTGAATCACTTCGCCTGGTAAATGATCCCCGGGCTGCACTGGACCATCTGGTAATGATCCGGCAAACCGTTCAGCGCTTCGGACGCGCCAAGGAACAGGTACCCGCCCGGCTTCAATGTGCTGTGAATGCGCAACAGGATGTCTTTCTTCACCTCGGCGGAGAAGTAGATCAGCACGTTGCGGCAGAACACGATGTCGAACTTGCCCAGACTCGCGTAGCTGTCGAGCAGGTTGAACGAACGGAATTCCACCCGGTTCTTGATCGGCGCCTTGATCACCCAGCGCCCCGGCCCTTTCGGGTCGAAGTAGCGCTGCAGACGATCGGCGGACAAACCGCGACCGATCGCCAGGCTGTCGTACTCGCCGGTCTTGCAGTTGGTCAGCATGCTGCCGGATAAGTCCGTGGCAACGATCTGCACGCCCATCTTCAACTGACCGAGGTTGCTGCGCTCGAACTCGTCGATCGACATCGACAGCGAATACGGTTCCTGACCCGACGAGCACGCCGCCGACCAGATCCGCAGACGCTGGTTGGGACTGGCCTTGATCGCCTCGGGCAGCACCTTGTTCTTCAAGACTTCAAACGGATAGGTGTCCCGAAACCACAGGGTTTCGTTGGTCGTCATGGCATCGACCACCTGCTCGCGCAAACCGCTGCGCGGCTGGGTCTGGATGCGCTGTACCAGCTCACCCAGGGACTTGATGCCTTGCTGCTCCATCAGTTTGTTGAGACGGCTCGAGACCAGGTACTGCTTGTTTTCACCGAGCAAAATGCCACAGGCTTTTTCCAGGAAGACCCGGAATTGTTCGAAATCCAAATTACCCGTAGACAATGATGCCGCCTCTTAAATCGTGTTGACCGCCAGGGACAAAAGGTCCCTAGCTGATATCTGCTGCTTTGATCCGGTCGACTACCCGGGATGCCAGGTCATCAGGACGGAATTTGGCCAGGAAGTCATCGGCACCGACTTTCTTGACCATCGCCTGATTGAATACCCCCGACAACGAAGTATGCAGGATGATATGAAGCTTTTGCATGCGCGGGTCGCTGCGGATCTCCGCCGTCAGGGTGTACCCGTCCATCTCCGGCATCTCGATGTCGGAAATCATCATCAGGAACTCTTCTTCCGGCTTCTTGCCCTCATCGACCAGCTTGCGCAGGTAATCCAGTGCCTGCTTGCCGTCGTTCAGCGCCACCACTTCGACCCCGACCGTCTGCAGGCAACGCGTGACCTGCTTGCGCGCCACTGACGAGTCATCGACCGTCAGCACCCGCAGCGACAACGCCTTGGTCTGGGTTTCGACATCGACCACACCGACCGAAATCGCCTCGGGCGTCGGCGCCACTTCCGCCAGCACCTTCTCGACATCGATGATTTCGACTAACTGATTGTCGACCCGAGTCACAGCGGTCAGGTAGTGATCGCGCCCGGTGCCCTTGGGCGGCGGATGGATCTCTTCCCAGTTCATGTTGACGATGCGCTCCACCGAGCGAACCAGGAAACCCTGGGTCTTGGTGTTGTACTCCGTGATGATCACGAACGGACTGTTCTTGTCTTTCAACGCCCCGGAACCGGTCGCCATTGCCAGATCAAGGATCGGAATGGTCGCCCCCCGGATATTCGCCACCCCGCACACGACAGGACTGGACTTGGGCATCAACGTCAGCGACGGGCATTGCAGCACTTCCCGCACCTTGAACACGTTGATGCCGTAGAGCTGTTGACCGTCGAGACGGAACAACAACAGCTCCAGGCGATTCTGCCCTACCAGTTGCGTGCGCTGGTTCACCGAATCCATTACACCAGCCATGCCCAGACTCCTACACCAACGCCAAGTGTTGTTGCGACGCACATTCATTGCTAAACGGCACGGCGCTTGCTTTTTAACTCGTATGAACGCTCAAACGACATTTTTCCGACGCCTGACCTCCCGCACCCGCAAAGCGCTGTGCGCGGTGTCTGCCGTCTGCTTCTTCTTCGCTGGCAGCCCTGCCGGTGCTGATACGGTTACCTTGCCTGACATGCTTATCGGCGTCACCCAAGGCTTTCTTGAGTTCACCGTAGAAGACTATCTGGCTACCAGTCAAACGGAAGGCCGCTACGAAATCGAGGTCAACCAGCTCGACCCGCGTATGCGCATGCCTATGTGCGACAAGGAATTGACAGCGTCGCTGGAGAGTCCGGCCCGTCCGCTGGGCCGGGTTACGGTCAAGGTCCGGTGCGAGGGAAGCTCGCCGTGGACGGTGTTCGTGCCCGCTCAAGTCCGCCTGTTTCGCGAGATTGTTACCACCACCCGCCCGCTGAAACGCGCCGGAATTATCGAGCCGCAGGATGTGACCTTGCGTGAACGCGACATCAGCCAGATCAATCAGGGTTTCCTGACGTCGGTGGATGAAGCCATCGGGCAGAAATTGACCCGACCAACGGTCGCCGATCAGGTGATTACCCTGGTGCATCTGGAACAGGCTGAAGTGGTGCGCAAGGGTGATCAGGTGGTCATCATCGCCCGCAGCGGTACGCTCGCTGTGCGCATGCCCGGCGAAGCCCTGGCCAATGGCGGTTTGAAAGAACAGATCCGGGTGAAAAACCTCAATTCCAACCGGGTGATCAAGGCGCAGGTCATCGCGCCGGGCCAGGTGGAAGTGGCCATGTAAAACGCTCAGGCAGAAAACTGGCGCCGGCCTCGATGCTTCCCTAAACTGTGCCGCAGCAGAACACGCTTCGGCACATGCAGCTCATTGCAAAGTGAGCCTAAAGTTTTCCAGGGAATGGCCGAGAACATGGCAAGCGTCCAAATTCCCAGAGGTTTTTAACATGGTCATCGATTTCAGCCGTTTGAACAGCTCCTCGTCACTTACGGGCAGTACACGTACCAGCAACGCCAAGGAAACCGCCGAATCCGGCACCTCCGCGCCGCTGAATACCCAGGCCGAAACGGCCAGTACCGCAAAAAGCGGGGAATCGGTACACCTCAGCAATGAGGCTCAACAGTTGCAGAAGGTCACTGACAAGCTGCGCGATCAGCCTGCCGTCGACAAAGCCCGGGTGGCCGAGTTGAAAGCAGCGATTGCCGATGGCAGCTATAAAGTCGACAGCAACCGTGTAGCCAGCAAACTGCTCAACTTCGAAGCCCAGCGCTAGGCTTTTGCCGGCGCCAGGCTTTTGGACGCTTAAAACCCAAGGCCAGCCATGCACGACACTAATTTATTGCAACTGATCACCGACGACTTTGCTCCAGCTCAACAATTGCTGGAGTTGCTGCAAACCGAGTCCCTCGCTTTGCACGGTCGTGACATGCCTTTGCTCGAAGACATTCTGGCGCGCAAACAGGCATTGATCATTTTGCTTGAACAGCATGGCCGCAAGCGCAGCGAAATCCTCGCCAGCCTCAACCTGCCGCTCGACCGTCAGGGTCTGGAGCAACTGGCCAGCCAGTCGAGCATTGGCGATCAGTTGCTGTCCCAGAGCGATGTACTGACCGACCTGATTGCCCAGTGCCAGGCCGCCAATGTGAAAAACGGCCAGTCGATCCAGATTCAGCAGGCCGCCACGGCCAATCAACTGAAAATCCTCACCGGGGGCGAGCCGCCAGCGTTGTATGACGCCTCGGGCACTTTCGCCAAACCCACCAAGCCGCGTACGCTCAGCCAGGCGTGAGCCATTCGATGTGCCTGCACTATCAACCCGCGAAACATGCTGGCAAAATGCTGGCTAGTCGTAGTCAAATTTTGTCTGGAGATTGAGAAAACGTGCCAAACGCCCTAAGCGCGGATGATAGTCCGCAGCCACCAAAGGTGCTGACCACGCCCCTGGAAATCTCCAGCAACCTGCGCCAGCTGCAAGAAAGCCACGATCCGCTGATCATCACGTTCCACGAGCGCAGCCAGCGCTTTCAGAGCTACCTGATCAAGGTCGACCGCGAAACCGCAACGATTGCCCTGGACGAAATGATCCCGCGCGATGGCGAGCGCTTTCTGCAGGCGGGCGAACCGTTCAAGGTCGAAGGCTTCCACGAGGGCGTGCGCATCGCCTGGGAATGCACCGGTAAGCTGAACATTGAAGAGTCCGAGGGCGATCGCTTCTACACCGGCGAACTGCCGACCGAAGTGGTTTACCACCAGCGCCGCAACGCCTTTCGTGCAGCCCTGAAGCTGACTGACCTGGTCAGCGTCGAACTCGGCGGCGAAAAGCTCAAGGCGCCGATCAACGGCAAACTGCTGGATATTTCCGCCACCGGTTGTAAGCTGCGCTTTGAAGGCGACATCACCGACCGCCTGCAACTGGGCCAGGTCTACGACCGCATGATCGCCACCCCGCTGTTTGGCAATCAACCGATCTCGGTCGAACTGCGTTATCTGCACTTCGAAGAAAAGCTCAACATCACCTTCGCCGGCCTGCGTTTCCACAACATCAGCGGCCAGGCGGCGCGCAACGTCGAACGCTTCGTCTATCAGTTGCAGCGTGAAGCACGCCGGTTCGATAAAGACGATCTGTAATTCCTACAGGCAAATAGAAAGGGCAGTCCTTGGCGGGACTGCCCTTTTTTATGCGCGATTGAATCTCGCGGCGACTGGAGATCCATTGTGGGAGCGGGTTTGCTCGCGAATACGGCCCGACATTAAAAATTGATGCTGGCTGACACGCCGCCTTCGCGAGCAAGCCCGCTCCCACATTTCAGGGTCTGGCCCCACTGATGTCCGGTGCTGGTTTATCCCCCTCATCAGCCGGATCAGCTTCCACCGCCGCTTCAGGCTGCACTTTGGGTTCTGGCTCCGGTTCTGGCGTAACCGTGGTCTGCATCTGCTCCTGCACCACCTGCTCATCCACTCGCGGATCGAGTGCTGCCACCAACGGCGAGCTGGACATGCTGTCCGGCATCGCCACGTGATGCAGCGGTGCGTCGTCGACCTGATGCAGATTGGTCACCGCTTTCGGGCGGATGCGCCACACCAGCACCAGCGCGAAGAAACTGAAAAACGCGTACAGACTCTGGCTGCCAAACAGCTTCATCAGCACACCGGCCAGTAACGGCCCGATACTGGCGCCGACACCGTAAGTCACCAGCAGCATCGCCGTCAGCGACACCCGGCGATCGCCCTCGACGTGGTCGTTGGAGAACGCCACTGCCAACGGATACAGGCAGAACTGCACCAGCGAACACATGAACCCGACGACAAACAGAACTTCCAGCGGCACCTGCGGCAGGATCGCCAACGGCAACGCCGCCACCGCGAGGAACCCGGCGAAGCAGCGGATCAGCAGCGCCCGGTCATAACGGTCGGACAACCAGCCCAACGGCCACTGCACCAGCAGCCCGGCAAAAATGCAGCTACCCATGAACAGACCGACCTGCTCGGTCGACAGCCCCTGCTGCGACGCATACAGCGGCGCCAGACCGTAGAACGAGCCGATGATCAAGCCGGCGCCCAGCACCGTGCTCAACGACTGCGGCACGCGCTTGATGAAGAAGCGCGGTTCCATCGGTGCCGGATGCAGCGGCGCCGGGTGAATCCGGCGGGTCAGCGCCACCGGCACCAGACACAGGGCAAAACACAGGGCGACCAGCATCAGCAGCTCCAGGCCGAGGCCCGGATGCATGACCAGAATCAACTGACCGAGCACCAGCCCCAGATACGAAGCGATCATGTAGCCGCTGAACACCAGCCCACGCTGGTTGGCGTCGGCCTGCTCGTTGAGCCAGCTCTCGATCACCATGTATTGGCACATCATGCCCAGACCGACGATGGTCCGCAGCACCAGCCATGCCGGCAGCCAGTCGACCAGGCCATGCCCAAGCACCGCCGCGCCGACGATCCCGGCACACGCCGAATACGCTCGAATGTGTCCGACCCGGGCGATCAAGCGGTGACCGATCTTGCCGCCCAGCACCAGGCCGAAATAGTTGGCCGCCATCAGCGCACCGACCCACAGTCCGTCGACATGGTCAGCAGCCAGGCGCAATGCCAGATAAGTAGATAGAAGGCCCGAGCCGATCAACATCATCAGCGAGGCGAAATACAGCGCTCGAAAGGATTTCCAGATTTGGCGCATCGGCGTTCCGAGCGGCTCCTTGCAGTGAGTATCGGACTATCAAGACGATAGCCCGACGGCGACAGTTAGTCAGGCCTGGGCTGCTAGAACACGCCGTTCCCAGGGAGTGATTTCATCAAAGAAGCTGGTCAACTCCATGGTCTTCGAAGCGATGTAGCCTTCGATGAACTCCTGTCCGAACAGTTCCCTGGCCAATTGGCTACGTTTCAGACGCTCGAGCGCGGCATGCAAGGTACACGGCAGCGAAAGATTCTCCGGCACTTCGAATTCACCCTGAATCGCCGCACTCGGCTCCAGCTCATGCTCGATGCCATGCAAGCCGGCGGCCAGACTCGCGGCAATCGCCAGATACGGGTTGGCATCGGCGCCAGGCAAACGGTTTTCCACGCGTCGAGCCACCGGCGAACTGGCCGGAATCCGAAGCCCTGCGGCGCGGTTGTCGTGCGACCAGCAGGCATTGTTCGGCGACGCATACGGGTGACACAGACGCTGATAGGAGTTCACGTTCGGCGCAAACAGCGCGGTGAAATCGGACATGCCCGCCTGCTGCCCACCGATGAAATGGCGGAACATTGCGGTCGGCTGGCCGCTCTCGTCGCTGAACACATTCTTGCCGGTGGCGATCTCGACCAGGCTCTGGTGGATGTGCATCGAGCTGCCCGGCGTGTGCGCCAGCGGCTTGGCCATGCACACTACGCTCAGACCATGCTTGAGCGCGACTTCCTTGAGCAGGTGCTTGAACAGGAAGGTCTGATCGGCGAGCAACAGCGGATCACCGTGCAGCAGATTGATCTCGAACTGGCTGACGCCCATTTCATGCATGAAGGTATCGCGCGGCAGGCCGAGGGCGGCCATGCATTTATAGACTTCACTGAAGAACGGCCGCAGACCGTTATTGGAACTGACGCTGAAGGCCGACTGCCCATCCTCGCGACGTCCGTCGAGGCCGACTGGCGGACGGAACGGCTGGGTCGGATCAGTGTTCGGCGCGAAGACGAAGAATTCCAGCTCGGTCGCCACTACCGGCGCCAGACCGCGTGCGGCGTACCGGGCAATGACTTTCTTCAATTGACCGCGGGTCGACAGGTTGGAGCTCTCGCCGCTCAGTTCGTCGGCATCGCAGATGGCCAGGGCACGTGGCTCGTCGCTCCATGGCAGGGGATGGATCATGCTCGGCTCGGCCACCAGCGCGAGGTCGCCGTCATCGCTGCCGTAAAACCGCGCCGGCGGATAACCGCCCATGATGCATTGCAGCAGCACTCCCCGCGCCATCTGCAAACGCCGCCCTTCGAGGAAACCCTCGGCGGTCATCACCTTGCCGCGCGGCACGCCGTTCAAATCCGGCGTGACACATTCAATCTCATCAATGCCGGTCAGTCGCTGCGCGAGTGAACGCTGGCCATCGGTTGTCATGACGCAATCCTTGTTATTGTGCGAGCCGCAAGCGGCGACCCGTACAAAATAGGCTCCGGCTGTTCGGAATATCAAGCAGCGTCAAACAAAAACCCGAGTCACGGCAGATAAAGGCTGAACACCCCGCCACCCAATGGTCCGCCATTGCGAATCTCGGTGTGCCCGACCACGCCATTGCGCTGATGCAAAGCAGCAATGCGATTGGCGAAATACAGGCCCAGGCCGGTGCTGCCGCTGCCGTGATTGATGCCCTGCACGTAATCAGCCTGACGCTCGAGCATCGCTGCCGGGTAACCGTCGCCGTCATCGTTGATGCTCAACACCAGTTGCCCGGCCTCGTCGCTGACGGTAATCAGCAGCGACTCGCGGGCATAACGAATCGCGTTGTTGATGCAGTTGCCCAGCACTGACGCAACCAATTCGCGATCGAAGAAACCCAGCGGGCTCAGCGGATCAACTTCGTAGGTGGCAATGATCCCGCGACTGGCGAACACCTCTTGATGCGCGGCCAGTTGCGCCTCAATGAAATCATCCAGCTCGTGATACGCCGGTTGCAGCGGCAACTGGTTGACGCCGAGCTTGTACAGTCCAAGCAGTTGCACCAGCATGCCGTTGAGGTGGGCGAACTCGAAGTCGATCACACCCTGCTCCGCCCCACCGCGTTGCGCTTCGGG
Source organism: Pseudomonas sp. URIL14HWK12:I6 (assembly GCF_000514195.1). NCBI lineage: Bacteria > Pseudomonadati > Pseudomonadota > Gammaproteobacteria > Pseudomonadales > Pseudomonadaceae > Pseudomonas > Pseudomonas sp. URIL14HWK12:I6. The sequence goes on along the minus strand of NZ_AZVL01000009.1, from coordinate 9,280 downwards.
CAAGCGCGCCAGCCACTGGCTGTGGGCTTGCATCAGCATCGCCAGCGAGTTCTTCATGTCGTGAACGGTGGAGGCGATCACCGTGGAGAAATCCAGCGCCTGCTCGTCTTGGTTCATTCGCCAAACGCCTTGCTTTTCAGCTTCTGATAACGCGCATAACGCGCGTCGGTGTCGGGCATCAGGCCGACCATTTTCAGGCAGGCCCGACATTCTTCCAGCTCCGCCGACGGCACACTGGTGTCGGTGCCGTGCAGCAGCGACTGGGCCATGTTCAGCGCGATACTGATGTTCTTCGGTTGCATCTTCAGCGCCTTGCGGAACACCTCGCGGGCCTCCACCAGATTGCCGGTCTTGTACACGCGCACGCCCTGACGGTTGAGGTCGGCGGCGGCGTTGCTCGAACTGAGGATAGTCGGGTCGTCGGTGAGCTTGGCGATGTCTTTCATCACCGCCGGATCGTCACCGTAGATCTCCGCACAGCTCTTGAGCATCGAAGTGCCCGCCTCGGCCTGACCGAGCATCTGCAATTGCTTGGCGACCAGCAGCGCCGCTTCAGGGCTCATGAACTGTTCCATGCCGTCGAGGCGCATCAGTGCTTGCTCGGTAAGCTTGTCGGCGGTCTCGGCATCGTTGAGCAGCAGACTGGTGGCCTTCATCAGCCGCGCACGAATCTGCAGGCCGGGGTCAGACGGGTTCTCTTTGGCGACGGCGCTGAGCGTGGTGTTGATCTCCAGCCGCGTGCGCGTGTCGAGCCCGCGCTCACTGCCCTTGCTGATCAGGGCATGGGCCAGACCGAGGTTGCTTTCCGGGTCCTTGAAACGCGACTGCGCGCCCTGCGCCACCGCCTGACGATAGGCCCGGGACGCGGTGTCGAAATCCTCGTTGGCCATCGCCAGTTTGCCGAGCAACGCCTGCCGGCGCACCGCCAGCGGCGACAAACGAATCGCCTCTTCCAGCACCCGCTGCGCGCCTTTGGTATCGCCCTCGGCGACCAGCACATCGGCCATGCCGTCGTACAGCGCCGGCATCATCGGGAACACTTTCAGCGCCTTTTCGTAAACATCTTTGGCCTGCGCCACTTGCCCACGCTTGAACAGCAACTTGCCCAGCCCGGCAAACGCCCACGGCAACGGCCGATCAGCAATGATGGTGTCGTAGAGGCGTTCAAGGGCTTCGTTCTGGTTCATGTCGCGCAGCGCATCGGCGCGATAACGCAGGCACAGCGGCGAATAACGGATGTCCTGCTTGCACAGCGCAATACAGGCATTGAGCACCTCGACCGGTTTACCACGATCAAGGGCTTGCAGAATCGGTTTGAGCAACGTCTTGCGCTGCTCCAGACGCTCCAGGCGTTGAGCCAGACCGGAGCGGTTGAACGGCTTGGTCAGGTAAGCATCCGGCTCGTGCTCCAGCGCACTGAGCACCATCGCCTGACTGGTCTCGGCCGTGACCATGACAAACACCGCTTCATGGCTGATGAGCTTCTCCGACATCAAGTCTTCCAGCACCTGCTGGCCGTTCTTCTTGCCGTCGCCGAGGTGGAAATCCTGCAGGATGAAATCGTAGGACTTCTGCGCACACATCTTCAGCGCCTGCTCGCCGGTATCGGCGGTATCCACATCCTTGACCCCCAGTTCACGCAGCATCGAGCGTACGGAACTGCGGAAATCCGAGAAATCATCGACGATCAGAAAACTCTTTTGGTGATACGACAGCATCGAGGATTTCCAGGCAATTGAAGTGAGGGCAATTTCAGGCGCGCAGATGATAGCTGCCGGCCAAATGCTATCAAGCGATTTCACGCGACTTTTAAGTCACCGAGTGGGTTATCGGCCACAAGTGACGTTCTCTGAAGCGGACACTTCAAGATTCCTCGCGCAGCGATTAACCTGCGCACCGACTCACCTTTTCCCCCTACAAGGTTTATCTCGTGTACATCAAAGGACGTTGCATCATGTCCGCCTGTGCGCTGCTGTTTTTCCAGCAGGCGATGGCGGGCGGAATGGATTGTGCGAAAGCGGCGAGTGCCGTGGAGAAGGCTGTCTGTGCGGATAAAGGGTTGTATGCGCTGGATGCGCAGATGGGTGCGGCTTATCGGGAGCTGATGAAGATCTCCGGTGATGAGCAATCTGAACTTAAGCGCACACAACGGTTGTGGCTCAAGACACGTAATCAGTGCGAAGCGGATATTGCTTGCCTTGAACAAAGTTATCGTGGCCGGTTGAAGTTATTACAGGCGCAGCAGATGGATGCCGTTGCGCACAGACCGACCGACATCGACAAACAGGTTCTGGAAGATCTGCAACGCAGCATTCAGGCGGCCAGCGAGGGCGGCAATCGCGAGGTGGCGGTTGAACGAGTGCTGGCTTCACTGGCTTTCAACTCTGAAGAGACATCGTTTTCAGGCGACTCCGACAAAGAAAACCCCAGCGAGCAAACGCACTTTCCAGCTTCGATTCCCAAAGACGTTACACCGGATGAATGGAAGGCATTGACCGCCACCGAAATCGATGCGGCAGCAGAAACCGGTCAAACCTCCTACTCGTTGCTGGACATGGACGGCGACGGGCAACGAGACCTGATCGTCCAGACTTACGCCGGTGGCACCGGCATGTTTACCTACGTGGAAACCTGGCGCCGAGACGGTGACCATTTTGTCAAAAGGTCTCCTGAGCCTGAAAGCGCGCTGTTCTATACCAATGATCGCGGAGCCAACCAATCGGCGTACTGGATCAAGGCTCGGGGCAATATTTACCTCGCCTACCGCAACGGTGCCTACGGCGTTGATCACATCTACTTGCTCAATCCGTTGAAGATCAACCGTGAAGTGCCCACCGTAACCGTGCGATATGGCTACTACTTGAACGTGCCTACCACCCAACACAAGGATGACGGCACCAGCACCTTTGAGTTGGAACCTGATCTGCGGCTAACGCTCAATCAGGCAATCACCAAGGCGAACGAAGCACGCCCCCCTAAACCGGACACTCAGCGCATGCCTATTTGCCCGATTCCTGCAACAGGCGCAGGCGATAGCGATTACTACAGCTACGGCCCGGTGCATTACTCGGTGGAAGATGTTTTCGACCTGCCGGTGATTATCGGTAATGAATGCTACATCGGAAAACTGGTTGACTGGTTTGGCAGCTACGACGAGAAACATGGCTTGTTTGCACAACTGGCACTGCGCAAACCGGACGTTGATGCAGATGGACGCAGTTACGAAGTCAACGGGCGCCGGCATGTGATCGAAGTCAGCACCTCAATTGGCAAGGCCGACGGCGGAGCACTGAACTGAGCCACTTATCACGAGCATGAAAAAGCCCCGCTAGATGATTCTGCGCGGGGCTTTTTTCGAACCGTTGCAAGGCTCTGAATGATGGTGTCCCAGGGCAGGTTCGAACTGCCAACCTTCCCCTTAGGAGGGGGATGCTCTATCCAATTGAGCTACTGAGACACTGAGTTATCGCGGCCGGAGACGGCGCGACGGACGGCGTGCATGTTAACGGCCAGCCCTTGATTTGTCATGTCGTCCGTGGGCTTTTTAAGTGTAGGCAGGCGCCTTGCAATGCTGCGGGAACATTTACCGTGCAATTTGCACTACCACAAAAAGCCATCATTGCAGAATGCAACCCTCACCCTGTGAAAAACCCTTCCAAATCCTTGTTTTTAAAGGACTTCACAGCGGTTAGACTGTTGGCACGACGGCTGCTTTGTCTGTTCTCATAACAGCACAAACGGAGTCCGCCCCATGAACAGCACTCTTCTGCTCGCAAACGCTATCGCACTGGCGGTTTTGGTTGGCTTTCATTTTGTTCCAGAGAGTGCTGAACCGGTAGCTCAGCGTATGCCGCATTATTTGCAGGTGCAGAAAGCGCCGCAGTTGGCGGTGCTGAGCGATCAGAGCGACTACGCGGCGCAGGCAGTCAATGAGCCTGAGCAAGCAATGCCGACGCGCGACACCGAACGTCTGGTTTTTTGAAATATCTTCAGGAGTACAGCATGTCCAGATCAGCCGCAGGATTTCTGATCCTCGCCTTATTGAGTGGCGTTGTGCATTTTTCGCTGTTCGAGGAAACCTCAGTCACCCTGCCCCTGATTGGCTGCGGCGTGTTTGCGGTGTTGTTTGTGCTGGCCCTGGTGGCCGGGCGCAGGATCAAGTTTGATCCGGTGCTGCGTTAAGACAGATCAAGTCCAGCAGTTGCTTGACGGCGTCCGCCAGGTCGCCCGAGTTGTCGATCAGATGCACGGGCAAGTCAGTTGCCCTTCTGTCCTTGAACAGCGCATTGCGCGCCAGTCTCGCATCGATCTGCTCAGGCGTCTCCCGCCCTCGTCTGAGCAGGCGTTCACGCAAGACCTCATCCTTGACCGTCAGCAGCACCGGCAGCAGCGTCGGATAGCGCTCAAGCGCCTGACGCAGGTTGCCGCGTGAGCCGTTCACCAGCACAGATCGTCCAGCGCGCAACCATTCGTCGATTTCTGCCGGGATGCCATAAGCCAGCCCATTGGCCTGCCAGGACAGCGAGAAATTCCCGGCTTGCTGGCGTCGCTCGAACTCTTCGGGCGTCACGCCGATGGCATCCTCACCCACCGATTCCGCTGATCGTGTAATCACTCTGCGGATGATTTCGCATTTCAACTCACGCAAAGGCTCACGCGCGGCCTCGATCAGGCTGTCCTTGCCTGAACCGGAGGGTCCCATCAGATAAATAAGCCTGCCATCCATCCTGAAAACGCCCTCCAACGGGTGTTTGCCCTAGTAAATCGGCAAATTGCCACTATCCTGTACAGGTAAGGAACAAGGATTGAAAGCCGCATAGCATGCACGTTCTGACGTCTTCGGACATCAACAGATGTGCACCCGGAAGCGGTCATTGATGCGGACCAAGGCAAAGTTTTCAAACCAGTCCGCATTTCTGATAATTGGTGCTGGCATTACGCCTTTACCCAGCTCAATATTTGTCACAGAATTGACGCCAATGATCTGGCAATTTTGAGGCATGATGCGGGCCTCTTAACAATTCAGGTTGAACCATTTGGCGCGGATGCTTGTCCTACCACACATCCTGCGGCCAATCCCGAGAACCGCTCCCCTGAACTAACCGGTTAAATATATGCGCCCATTGAAACAGGCAATTTATTCCAGCCGTACGGCTGACAAGTTCGTCGTACGTCTGCCAGACGGGATGCGTGAACGCATTGCCGAGGTGGCTCGCAATCATCATCGCAGCATGAACTCCGAAATCATTGCGCGCCTTGAGCAGAGTCTTATTCAGGAAGGTGCACTGGGCGAAGAGTTGAGCATGCGCCTGGACAGCCCGGAGCTTTCGCTGCATGAGCGTGAGCTGCTGCAACGCTTCCGTCAGCTGTCGCACCGTCAACAGAACGCACTGGTGTCGCTGATCGCTCACGACGCCGAGATGGCCGCAGACGCGTCCTGAGTTGTGCCGAACATCTCAAGCCAGCTTAAGTGCTGGCTTTTTTTTGTTTGAAATCTGACCCTCACTACAAATAAAGACACATGTCTAGTCCTGAAATAGGTTTACACCTGTTTCAGTCTCAAAACGCCCGATGCACCGCATCGGGCGTTTTGTATTTCAGGGATAAGTGCGGCCGCTCCCGGTTGTAGATTTGCACCGATTCATCCACCATTTTCACTGCATCCGCCAGGTCTTTGGGGCGATGTAGCAAAAACTCAGTCTTCAAAATCCCATTTACCCTCTCCGCCATAGCGTTCTGATAGCAATCATAACCGTCAGTCATTGAGCACCTGATTCCATGCCGGGTATGCATCCGTTGGTATAAATCAGAGCAATACTGGGCTCCGCGATCTGAATGATGAATGAGCGGTTGATTGGATTTTCGCTGACTAACAGCCTTCTGCAGCGCCCTGACCACCGACTCCGTATGCAGGCTGCTGTGCACATGATGACCCACGATTTTGCGTGAGTACGCGTCTGTTATCAGGCTAACGTAAGCGACACTTTCCCGCGTTGGGAGATAGGTAATGTCTGCGACCCAAACCTGCTCAGGTCTGCTGGCTACAACTTGTTCCGGGCCAGCTTTGAGTAGGTTGGGGTGACGGCGGAAGCGATGATGGCTATGCGTGGTTTTATGATAAGCACGTTTGCGAGGAACCAGCTCTCGCGCCTCTCGCAAGATGGAAAACAGGCGGTCTCGACCGACACGTAGCGCTGTTGCGGCTTCAATTAGCATCAGGTGGTGCAGTTTGCGCGTCCCAAGCCTCGGCTGGCGCCGACGCTTTTCCAGAACGAATTCCACTACCTGCTGGTCTTGGCAAACTCTCGCGTCAAAGGCTCGGTTGCGCTTGTAATACGCTTGGCGCGAAATGCCCATAAACAGGCAAGCCCTGGTAATGCTCAGGTCTTGGATTTGCCCTTGCGAGAGGACTTGCCGGGTCGCTTTTTTACGATGGACACACCGTAATCATTTTTCAAGACGTTCACGACAGCTTCAAAGAACTGGGCCTTCTGATTGCTCAGCGCCAACTGTTCTTCAAGCTCTTTGATCCGCTGTTCGGGTGTCAGCGGTAGGTTGGGGTCGGTCATCGGCCTGCTCCGCAGCGCTCGGATTGAGGCGCCTTGGCTCCAGTCCTGTCGGCCATGCTTGCGTAACCAAACCAGTACCGTGGACCGGCCTTGAATGCCAAAGCGCCGTTGAGCCTCTTTATAACTCAACTCGCCTTTTTCGACTTGATCTACGACTGACAATTTAAAAGCTAGCGTGTAATCGCGCTGGCTCCGCCTTTTTCCGGTATCCATTGAATCCTCCTGAAGATTGGTCAGAAGGTGTAAACCTTATTCAGGACGCGACAACAGGCACAAAAAAGCCCGCCATTTCGGCGGGCTTTTGCATGGCAGCGAATCAGAGCAGGAAGATCGTCGCCAACCCCAGAAAGATGAAGAAGCCACCACTGTCGGTCATGGCCGTGATCATCACGCTGGCGCCCATCGCCGGGTCGCGGCCCATCTTGGCCAGCGTCATCGGGATCAACACCCCCATCAGCGCCGCAAGCAGCAGGTTGAGAGTCATCGCCGCCGTCATCACCACACCCAGCGACCAACTGCCGTAAAGCAGGTAGGCGACCACACCGATCACCCCGCCCCAGACCAGACCGTTGATCAACGCTACCGCCAGCTCCTTGCGCATCAGACGCGAGGTGTTGCCGGTGCTGACCTGGTCAAGCGCCATGGCACGCACGATCATGGTGATCGTCTGGTTACCGGAGTTGCCGCCGATACCCGCCACGATCGGCATCAGCGCCGCCAGCGCCACCAGCTTCTCGATCGAGCCTTCGAACAGACCGATCACCCGCGACGCGACAAAGGCAGTGATGAGGTTGATCGCCAGCCACGCCCAACGGTTGCGCAGGGATTTCCAGACGGAGGCGAAGATGTCTTCCTCTTCGCGCAGACCCGCCATGTTGAGGACTTCGCTTTCGCTCTCCTCACGAATCAGGTCGACCATTTCGTCAATGGTCAGACGGCCGATCAGCTTGCCGTTCTTGTCGACCACCGGGGCCGAGATCAAGTCGTAACGCTCGAACGCCTGAGCCGCGTCATAGGCGTCTTCGTCCGGGTGAAAACTCACCGGATCGCTGGCCATGACTTCAGAAACCTGTTTCTCCGGGTCGTTGACCAACAGACGCTTGATTGGCAGCACGCCCTTGAGCACGCCGTCGTAATCGACCACGAACAGTTTGTCGGTATGGCCCGGCAGCTCTTTGAGCCGACGCAGGTAACGCAGAACCACTTCGAGGCTGACATCCTCACGGATCGTCACCATCTCGAAGTCCATCAGCGCACCGACCTGCTCCTCGTCATAGGACAGGGCCGAACGCACGCGCTCGCGTTGCTGCTGGTCGAGCGTCTCCATCAGCTCATGGACGACGTCTCGCGGCAGCTCGGAGGCCAAGTCAGCAAGTTCGTCGGCGTCCATGTCCTTGGCCGCAGCCAGGAGCTCGTGATCGTCCATGTCGGCGATCAGCGTTTCACGAACGGAATCGGATACTTCGAGAAGAATGTCGCCGTCTCGATCAGCCTTGACCAGTTGCCAGAGCGTCAGACGGTCGTCCAGCGGCAAGGCTTCAAGGATGTAGGCAACGTCGGCGGAGTGCAGATCATCGAGTTTGCGTTGCAGCTCGACGAGGTTCTGCCGGTGAACCAGGTTCTCGACCCGGTCGTGGTGCGCGCCTTCCTGGCGATGAGTCAGGTCTTCGACGACCTTCTGGCGCTGCAGCAGCTCAACGACCTGAGCCAGGCGATCCTGCAGGCTTTCCTGGGTTTTCTTTACTTCGATTTCTGACATAGGCGAACTCCACTCCCAGCAGCGGGGCACGCCGGAAGGATCAATCAGTCAATTCATGATTGGTGAAACGGGCTACTGAGTAACTACTGGGTAAGTCCATGGAGGTTTTCCATAAGCCCCGGCGGGGCTGACGGGCGCAATGATACACCGCCTGACGGTTTTAAACGTTAAAAAATCGCGGTCGAAACAAGTGCTTGCGCGACAAAGTTGAGCGCTGTCCTGACCCGTGCAGATGCGACGACTCATCTTGAAAAGAAAACACACCGGCGTTGAAAAATGTAGCGGCTACCCTTGAGCGTAGACCGTCATGGAGGACGTCGAATGCTATCCAGAACATGCCTTTTTGTAGTCGCCAGCCTGCTCTGCCTGCCACCCGCTGGAGCCGCCACCACCCTTCACCGCTGCGAGGCTGCCGACGGCGGCATCACCTTCACGACCCTGAGCTGTGCGAGCGACGAGCAGCTTTCAGAGCAACAGGTTCACCCTTACTCGCCCGGATCCGTCGTACCGATCATGCCGGAACACAACCATGAGGAAATATCCGGTATGACAATCAGGGGACGTGAACCGGGCATCGTTGGCCGCCTGGCGGACAAATGCGGCAACCTGATCGATGCCAGGCAGCGCCGCGCAGCAATCATCAATCAACGAGTGATTGCCGGCATGAGCCAACAGGATGTCGAGAGCGCGCTCGGCAAACCGGACAAGGTGAATATTCAAACGTCGACGACTAGCTATCGCTATGACCTGAAAAGAGGCCGAAGTGCTCAAGTCGATTTTGACGAGAAGGGATGCGTGAAAGGAAAAGCCAAATCGCAGACAACAAAAAGCCCGCGTTAAACGCGGGCTTCTTGAATATGGTGCACTCGACAGGATTCGAACCTGTGACCGCTCGGTTCGTAGCCGAGTACTCTATCCAGCTGAGCTACGAGTGCATTTTGTGTTTTTAGAC
>NZ_KI911359.1:312866-314082 GCF_000514195.1 Pseudomonas sp. URIL14HWK12:I6 | reverse complement strand
CGCCATAAACCAATCTCCAAATGCAAGTGCTCAATCTGATTACTTTGATAGCAACGGAAGAAAACTAGGATCAAAGAGCTTTAATGCTATCGATGGTCCTCAGCAGCAACTTTCTTTCTCAAATGAAGGAATTGCATCCATGGAAATTCGTGGAGTTTTGGGGCAACACTTGTATTTTGATAAATTCGAGCTATACGGCTGACCAAAAAAATTCAATACAACAGAAATAATTCAGCGTTCCGCAGCTCATGGGAGGAGTGGTCATACTGAGGTGCCATATGACGGATTCATTAATTCGTCCCCTGGCACCTATTGCTATGGCACATCATTATCCAGCGCCTGAATCACCACCGTCCAGTACCCGGTTGACCATCAGTTCACTGAGCATGATCACCTGATGCAGCATCAGCATGGCCCGGCGTTGCGAGTGGTCGACGGTGTCGCCGATATCACGGGCCATGTCGCTGGCGGCGGCTAATGATTCGCAGGCTTCGACGAGCAACGTTTCTTCGTCCACGGTGGGGTCGATGAGGAAGATTCTGTTCGCCTTGCATGACGAGGTTAAAGGGATCGAGATCTTCAGGGCGCCGGGGTTGAGGTAGAAGTTGATGGCACGGTCGGTCGCGGCTTTTATCTTCTGCGGGTCGAGGGCCGGGTCGTACGGGATCGGGTCGACGTCTGGGGGGTTGGGTGTGGCTTTGAACATAGATGAAGCTCCAATTTGAAAAATGGGAACCTTCACCCCTCGCTACCAAACGATGGGTGGCGGCCATGCGCGGGTTGGTAGACCGGTCGAATTGGCAAAACCCGGCGCTCACGAATGAGCCCCACGCATGACCACCATACAAAGCCGTCCTCAATAAGAGGCAGCATTTGGAGGTGTCGCAAGAACGACAATTCAAGACGGGCTACCAAACCCGATCACTGATTTTCAGTGACAGGGAAACGATATAGCCCGACCCATAGCCGTGTAAGCCGGCGGATTCTGGCGTACGCGTAGGTAACGGCGCAAGGCGTTGTAGCCGTTATGGCGTAACGGTTCGTGTACTTTAAACGTGGTTGCGGGGTGATGTTTATTTGCGGGGTTTGCTCTGTTGTTTTGATTTTGTCTGGCAGGCCGTTTTCGCGAGCAGGCTCGCTCCCACAGTTGGAATGCGTGCATTCAGGTGGGAGGTTGGTTGGCTGGGAGGCCGCCATCGCTGGCAAGCCAGCTCCC
>NZ_KI911359.1:0-312381 GCF_000514195.1 Pseudomonas sp. URIL14HWK12:I6 | reverse complement strand
CGTTGGCAAGCCAGCTCCCACAGTTGGAGTGTGTACATTCAGTTGGGGTTTGGTCGGCTGGGAGGCCGCTTTCGCGAGCAGGCTCGCTCCCACAGGGGAGCTTTGTTGTTCACAAAATGCTGAGCACCCTAAATCCAATGTGGGAGCGAGCCTGCTCGCGAAGGCTGACGCACTGGCAACCCATCTCTCCAGACAGAAAAAACCCGCCGTCCCGACTGATCGGGGCGGCGGGTTTTGTCGTTTCAGGCCTTGATCACACTGTGTCCACTTTCAGCGAATGATCATTGAGCATGCCGCTGATGATCGTCGCCGTGTCGTGCCCGCCGGCTACCACCCCACCCGCCCCCGGGGTCACGCCGTAGTGGCTGGCGAGGTTGACGCCGGCCAAGTCGATGGTCTGGTTCGGCGTGGCGCCGGCCAGCGCGCTGACGTCGATGCTGGTGAGAACCGAGGCGCCGCTGCCGGTGACGGTGAAGTGCAGATAGTCGTCCAGCGACGCGGTGGTGCCGTTTTCACCTTGCAGCAGTTGCGACAGGTCGAGCTTGTCGGTGCCGGGGGTGAAATCGGTGATGGTGTCGTGGCCGGTGTTGCCCTTCAGGTACTGGAAGGTGTCCGCGCCGGCCCCGCCAGTCAGGGTGTTGTTGCCCATGCCGCCGATCAGCAGGTCATCTCCGCCACCACCGTTGAGGATGTCATTGCCCAGGCCGCCGTTGATCACGTTGTTATTGTTGTCGCCGGTCAGGGTGTCGTTGAAGTTCGAGCCGACCAGATTCTCGATATTACTGATCGTGTCGGTACCGGCGCCGATGGTGTTTTGCGCGCCGAGCAGGCCGAGGTTGACCGTGACCCCGGCGGTGGCGTGGGCATAGCTGACCGTGTCGATGCCGGTGCCGCCGTCGAGAATGTCGTTGCCCGGGCCGCTGTAGAGCAAGTCGTTGCCCGCGCCGCCGTGCATCTCGTTGTTGCCGGAACCGGCGGTCAGTACGTCGTTGCCGTCGCCGCCATTGAGGATGTTGTTGCCGGTGCCCGCCACCAGAATGTCATCCCCGGCAGTACCGGTGAGGGTGTGGCCATCCTGATAGGTGATGCTGACGTTGGCGGTGTCGCTGCCGCCATGGTTGTCATTGGCGATATAGGTGCCGTGGAAATCCGGCGTCACGTCATGGGCGCCGGCGTAGTTGACCGTCATGGTCAGTTGATAGTTTTCCGCTGCCGTCGGATTGCTGCCGCTGGTGTTGCTGATGTTGGTCACGTGGATCTGGTAGGTGCCATCGGCACCGGCAGTGATGGTGCCGCCGTCAGCGATGCTGACGAACGCGCCGCCGTTGACCGAGTACTCCATGGTGACGTGGCCGGCCGCGAGGTTGTGATCCAGGTTCAGCGTTTCGCCCTGTTTCAGTTTGACGGTGATCAGGTCCTCATCGTTGGCATTGGCATTGGTCACCGCACCGAGGTAACCGCTGACCACCAGCACTGCGGTCATCGCGGCGGTGTTGGCGGCGAATGCAGCGCGTACGTCGGCCAGGTTCTGGTTGGCGGCGGTGTTGCCGGTGCCGGCGAAGTTGATCGCGCCGGTGCCGGTGAAGTCCGCGCCCTTGGCCACCCATCCGGTGTTGAAGCTGGTCGGCGAAGCGTTGAGCGTGTCGCCGTCCGGATCGGTGTCGTTGGCCAGCAACAGTTCGCCCGGCACGGTGATGTTGCTCGACAGCACGTTGGTGATGACGTGGTCGTCCGTCGCCACCGGTGGCGAGTTGGGGATCACTTTCACGGTCAGCGTCGAGCTGGCGAGGTCGCCGTCGTTGTCGCTGAGGGTGAAACCGATGTTCTCGGTGATCACCGTGGTCGTGGTTTTTTGCGAGGTGTAGCTGTAGTCACCGGTGTCCAGGTTGATCACCAGCGTGCCGCTGTTGTTGGTGGCGATGCTGATCGTGTTGTTCACGGTGTTGAACGTGCCGTGGTTGGTGCCGCCGGATGCGGTCAACGAACCCTGGCCGCTGTTGGCGCGCGGGTCATAGGTGTAGGTGGTGCCGTCGACCACGATGGATTTGATGAAGCCGCCATCGGCGCCGAAGGTACCGCCCTCGCCCAGCAGCGAACCGGTGACCGGCGCACCTTCCACAGTGCCCGACAGCACCGAGTTGAGCTGATTGAGGTCGGTGACCACTACCGCGTTGGTGTTGGTGTGGCTGATGCCGTCATAGGCCAGCGGATCGAGGTTGGCGTTGCTCACGCCGCTGCCCAGACCGATGGCGTAGTTCTTGATGTTGTTGGCATCGAGGAAGTTTTTCAGCGCGGCTTCGTCGGCAGCGTTGATGTCGCCTTCGTTGGGTTTGCCGTCGGAGAAGAAGTAGCCGACGTTCTGCGCCCCGGTGAGTTTGCCCGAGGTGTTGAACGCGGTCTGCATCACCGCCACGGCAGCGTCGTAGTTGGTACCGCCACCGGCGGTGAGGCCGGCGAGTATGGACTTGGCCGTCGCCACATCGACCCACACCGAAGTCCGGTCAGTGGCATTACTGCTGAAGGTGACGAGCTGCACCTTCACATCGCCGAGATCATCGTACTTGTCGAGCAAGGCACTGATGGCCTGCTTGGCCAGCACCAGCCGTGACAGCCCCGGTACACCGGAGGCGTCGGCCATACTGCCGGAGATGTCGAGGACGATCAGCAGGTTGGAATCGATCTCCACCGCCGCCACCGAGCGATCCGACGCCACGGCTTTGGGCACGTCATCGACGATGTTGACCACAATCGTGCTGGTGGTGCTGTTGCCCAGCGCATCGGTGGCTTTGTAGGTAAAACTTTCGCTCAGGGTGTTGGCGCCGTCGTTGGCGTTCGGCGTGGTTTTCGGTGCCGAGGTCAGGGTGTAAGTGTAAGTGCCGTCGGCGTTGAGCTGGATCTGCCCGTAAGTGCCGGTGGCGCTGCCGACCAGGGTGTAGGTGAGCGCCCCGCTGCCGCCAGTGACTGCACCGACCAGTGTGCCGGTGGCGGTTTCGCCGGTGTTGCTCGGGTCGCTGCCGGTGACCGTGCCGGGGGCCAGGTCCTGGCCGTCCTTGGTCAGGTCGAGGGCTTTTTCGTAGACCGTCACGTCCTGATCGACCGACGCAATCAGTTTGCTGTCGGCGACATTGATGGTGATGGTGGTGGTGCTTTCGTCACCGTCACCGTCGCGGATGGTATAGGTGAACGTGTCGGTGGCGCCCGGCGGGCTGACGGAGTTCGGGTTGCTGTGGTAGATGGCGTTGCCTGCCGCGTCCAGAGTCAGGTAGCCGTAGACGCCGTTGATATTGCTGTTGAGGCCGCCGATGGCCGAGGTCGCGGTGTCGCTGCCGGCGCGCACGCCGACCACTGCCCCGCCTGCCGCTGCGCCATCGGCGCCAGTCACATCGTTACCCAGCACGCTGATATTGACCGTACCGCCCTCCGCCACCGAGCCGGTGTCGGCCTTTGCGGTCGGCAGGTCATCGATAATGTTGACGTTGATCTGGCCGCTGGCGGTGCTGCCGTCGGTGTCAGTCGCGACCACGTTGAAGTTTTCGGTGAGGCTGTTGGCGCCGTTGCCGGTCGGGTGATTTTCGTTATCCACCAGGGTGTAGCTGTAACTGACCACGCCGGTCGCCGGGTTGTAACCGGTGACGGTGAACGTACTGCCCAGCGGCGACACCACCGATTGCGGGAAGCCTGCGGCGACCCCGTTGGTCACGACGGCAATACCACCGACAGTGAGGGTTTGCAGGCCATCCAGGGCCGTGACGGTGAACGTACCGCTCTGGGTCAGCGCAGGGGTGTCAGGGCTGGTGCCGTCACTGAGATTTTTCTCGTAGACGGTGAGCTCGCCGCCATTGACGTCGAGGCCGTTGAGCACCACCGGATCGTCGTTGTTGTGGATGTTCAGCACCAGGTTGGCGGTGCTGGTATCGCCGTCAGCATCGGTGAGGGTGTAGGTGAATGTCTCGGTGCCGTTTCCACCGCCGTGCAGCGCTTTGAAGTCGGCGTCAGCCGGGTTGAGCGTGTAGGTGTAAGTGCCGTTGGCATTGAGCACCAGCGTGCCGTAAGTCCCGGTGAAGGTACCGGCGGTGATCGGCCCGGTATTCGGTCCGGTGGCGACCACGTCCGCGCCTTGCACGTCGTTGCTCAGCACGTTGCCGGTCAGGGTCAGCTGGGTTTCCGAGGCACTGGTGGCGTTGCTGTCGTTGAGGGCTTTGGGCACGTCATCGACGATGCTGACGACGATGGTGCTGGTGACCACATTGCCCAGCGAATCGGTGGCCTGATAGGTGAAGGTTTCAGTCAGGGTATTGGCCCCGTCGTCGGCATGCGGTGTGGTGGTCGCGGGCGAGGTCAGGGTGTAGGTGTAAGTGCCGTTGGGGTTGAGCACGATCTGCCCGTAGTTGCCGGTGGCACTGCCGACCAGCGCATAGCTGATGGCGCCGACCGCACCGGTGACCGAACCGACCAGTGTGCCGGAGGCGGTTTCGCCAGTGTTGGTCGGATCGCTGCCGATGACCGTACCAGGGGCCAGATCGGCGCCGTCCTTGGTCAGGTCGAGGGCTTTTTCGTAGACGGTGACGTCGGTGTCGCTGGTCGCATACAGCTTGCTGTTGGCGACATCGATGGTGATGGTGGTGGTGCTTTCATCGCCATCGGAATCGCGCACGGTGTAGGTGAACACATCCACCGCACCGGGGCCGTTCACGGCATTGGGGTTGCTGTGATAGACCGCGTTGCCGTTGGCATCGAGGGTCAGGTAACCGTAGGTGCCATTGATGTTGCTGTTGAGGCCGCCAATGGCCGAGGTCGAGGTGTCGGAGCCGGCGCGCACACCGACCACCGCGCCGGTCACCGCCGGGCCGTCGGCGCCGCCGATGTCATTGTCGAGCACGTTGCCGCTGACGGTGCCGCCCTCCGCCACCGAGGCGGAATCGGCGTGCGCGCTCGGCAAGTCATCAATGATGTTGACGTTGATCTGGCCGCTGGCGGTGCTGCCGTCAGTGTCAGTCGCCACCACGTTGAAGTTCTCGGTGATGCTGTTGGCGCCATTGCCGTTCGGATGGGTTTCGTTATCGACCAGGGTGTAGCTGTAGCTGACCACGCCAGTCGCCGGGTTGTAGCCGGTGATGGTCAGCGTGCTGCCCAACGGCGTGACGGTTGATTGCGGGAAGCCTGCGGCCACACCACCGGTTACGACGTTGATGCCGCCCACGGTCAGGGTTTGCAGACCGTCGAGCGCGGTCACGGTGAAGGTTCCGCTCTGAGTCAGCGCCGGCGCATTGGGGCTGGTGCCGTCGCTGAGGTTTTTTTCGTAGACGGTGAGTTCGCCGCCATTCACGTCGAGACCGTTGAGGGTCACCGGATCGTCGTTGTTGTGGATCTGCAGGACGAGGTTGGCAGTGCTGGTATCGCCGTCCGAGTCAGTGAGGGTGTAGGTGAAATTTTCGGTGCCGTTGCCGCCGCCGTGCAGGTTTTTGAAGTCGGCGTCGCTGGTATTCAGCGTGTAGGTGTAGGTGCCGTCGGTGTGCAGTTCCAGCGTGCCATAGGTGCCAGTGAACGTACCGGCGGTGACCGGGCCGGTGGGCACGCGGTCGGCGCCCTGCACGTCGTTGGTGAGGACGTTGCCGGTCAGGATCAATTGGCTTTCCGACGCGGTAGTGGCGTTGCTGTCGTTCACGGCTTTTGGCAGGTCGTCGATGATGTTGACGTCGAGCGTTGCGTTGGCAGTGGTGCCGTTGTCGTCCACCACGGTGACGGCGAACTGTTCAGGCAGATTGTTGGCGCCGTTGGCGGTTGGGTGTGCCTCGTTGTCGACCAGGGTGTAGCTGTAGCTGACGACACCGGTGGTGGCGTTGAAACCGGTGATGGTCAGCGTGCTGCCCAGCGGTGTGGTGACCGATTGCGGGAAGCCTGCGGCCACGCCGTTGGTGACCACGGCGATGCCACCGACGGTCAGGCTCGTCACGCCGTCCAGCGCAGTGATGGTGAACGTGCCGCTTTGGGTCAGTGCGGTGGAGTCCGGTGCGCTGCCGTCAGTGAGATTTTTCTCGTAGACGGTGAGTTCACCGCCATTGACGTCGAGCCCGTTGATGATCACCGGATCGTCGTTGTTGTGGATCTGCAGGACGAGGTTGGCGGTGCTGGTATCGCCGTCCGAATCGGTGATGGTGTAGGTGAAGGTTTCGGTGCCATTGCCGCCACCGTGCAGGTTTTTGAAGTCGGCGTCGGTGGTGTTCAGCGTGTAGGTGTAGGTGCCGTCGGTGTGTAGTTCCAGGGTGCCGTAGGTGCCGGTGAACGTACCGGCAGTCACTGGGCCGGTCGGTACGCGGTCGGCGCCTTGCACGTCGTTGGTCAGGACATTGCCGGTGAGGGTCAGATTGGTTTCTGACGCGGTATTGGCGTTGCTGTCGTTCGCGGCTTTTGGCAGGTCATCGATGATGTTCACATCGAGGGTCGCGTTGGCGGTGGTGCCATTGTCATCCACTACCGTTACGGCGAACTGCTCGGGCAGGTTGTTTGCGCCATTGGCGGTTGGGTGTGCCTCGTTGTCGACCAGGGTGTAGCTGTAACTCACAACACCGGTGGTGGCATTGAAACCGGTGATGGTCAGCGTGCTGCCGAGCGGTGTAGTAACCGATTGCGGGAAGCCTGCGGCCACGCCGTTGGTGACCACGGCGATACCACCGACGGTCAGCGTGGTGACGCCGTCCAGAGCGGTGATGGTGAAGGTGCCGCTTTGAGTTAGCGCGTTGGTATCAGGCGCGCTGCCGCTGCTGAGGTTTTTTTCGTAAACGGTCAGCTCTCCGCCGTTAACGTCGAGGCCGCTGATGACCACGGGGTCGTCGTTGTTGTGGATTTGCAGGACGAGATTCGCAGTGCTGGTATCGCCGTCCGAATCGGTGATGGTGTAGGTGAAAGTCTCGGTGCCATTACCGCCGCCGTGCAGGTTTTTGAAGTCGGCGTCGGTAGTGTTCAGCGTGTAGGTGTAAGTGCCGTCGGTGTGCAGTTCGAGGGTGCCGTAGGTGCCGGTGAAGGTGCCGGCGGTGACTGGACCGGTGGGTACGCGGTCGGCGCCTTGTACGTCGTTGGTCAGTACGTTACCGGTCAGGGTCAACTGAGTTTCCGAAGCGGTGCCAGTGTTGCTGTCATCGATTGCTTTAGGCAGGTCGTCGATCACGTTCACATCAAGCGTTGCATTGGCAGTCGTGCCGTTGTCGTCCACGACGGTGACGGCGAACTGCTCAGGCAAATTGTTGGCGCCATTGGCGGTTGGGTGTGCCTCGTTGTCGACCAGGGTGTAGCTGTAACTCACAACACCGGTGGTGGCGTTGAAACCGGTGATGGTCAACGTGCTGCCCAGCGGTGTAGTCACCGATTGCGGGAAGCCCGCGGCCACGCCGTTAGTGACAACGGCGATGCCGCCCACCGTCAGCGTGGTAACGCCATCCAGTGCGGTGATAGTGAACGTGCCACTCTGGGTCAGCGCATTGGCATCCGGCTCGCTACCGCTGCTGAGGCTTTTTTCATAAACCGTCAGCTCGCCACCCTCGACGTTCAACCCGTTGATCACCACCGGATCGTCGTTGTTGTGAATCTGCAGAACCAGATTCGCAGTGCTGGTATCGCCGTCCGAATCGGTGAGGGTGTAGGTGAAAGTCTCGGTGCCATTGCCGCCACCGTGCAGCGCTTTGAAGTCTGCGTCGCTGGTGTTGAGGGTGTAGGTGTATGTGCCATTGGCATTCAATACGAGGGTGCCGAAAGTGCCGGTAAAGGTACCGGCAGTGACCGGGCCGGTGGGCACGCGGTCGGCGCCTTGCACATCGTTGGTCAGGACGTTGCCGGTCAAGATCAACTGGGTTTCCGAGGCGGTGTTGGCGTTGCTGTCATTCGCCGCTTTGGGCACGTCATCAATGATGTTGACATCGAGCGAGCCGGTGGCGCTGTCGCCATTGCTGTCGCTTGCGGTCACCGTGAAATGTTCACTGAGGCTGTTGGCGCCGTCACCGGCCGGATGGGCATCGTTGCCGTTGAGGGTGTAGCTGTAGCTGACTGCGCCGGTGCTGGCGTTATACCCGGTGATGGTCAGGGTGTTGCCCAGTTGTGTGGTGATCGACTGCGGGAAACCGGCCGCCACACCAGCGCTGATCACGTTGATACCGCCGATGTTCAGGCTGCTCAGACCGTCCGGCGCCGACACCGTGAAGCTGCCGCTCTGGGTCAGCGCGCCGGGGTTGGCCGAGGAGCCGGCAGGCAGGTTGGCTTCGTTGAGGGTCAGCTCACCGCCAGGCACGGCGAGGCCACTGAGGGTCACCAGGTTGTTGACCGGCGGCGGCACGATCGGCGTGTTGTCGCCATTGTCGATGACTGCGTTGTGCCGCTCTTCGGGAAACTCGGGAATACCGTTGAAACCGGCGGTCGGGAAGCCGATCACCGGATCCACGCGCCCACCGACTTCCGTCAGCAGCACAAAACTGTGGCCGCCACCCAACTCACCTGGTGCGCCGCCCGGTGCATTCGGGCCGGCGGCGGTGGCCTCTGCCGCTTTGGTCGGGTCTTCGCCGGCGGCGATGGCTTTCTGAATCTGCTCGACATCGGTCAGTTGCGCTTCGCTCGGCGTCAGCGCTTCAGGGGAATCAATGTGCACCGCCTGATTGGCCAGCAGTTGCCCGGACATCGTCATGCTGCTGTCGCGGCCCAGGGTCAACTCGTGGCCATTTTGCAGATGAATGGCAACGGCACCTTCTGCGCCGGTGATCACTTGATCGCCGGCAAACAAGCGGTCGCCTTCGACCAGGGCGCGGCGCGTGCCGTCGGTGCCCTGCGCAAAAACCTGACCAATGACTTTAGTGACTGTCCCGATGAGCGTTGCCATGTGAATTCCTCCGCTGCCGACCACCGTCGGCACTGGTTCGCGAAGCAGCCCATGGCTCAATCGGGTTGTCGGGGCGACGCTCGCACCTCGACAGTTCGTTTCGCAGGTTGCGCAAACGAGGAAACTTCAGTGCTTTCAAGCACTTCAGAATCCTGATCAATGCAGCGAACCCACTAACGCTACGTAACGGTGGTGAATCACCCGAGTGACAAAAATCTGTCGCTCATCTGCCGCTACGCGTCCCTCCCCTTCAGCAGTACTTCGCCGTATGTCGCAAAGTGAATGGAACTTTCCTCAAGCCTTTTTGTGCTCCCTAAAGCGCATGAAACAAAGGCTTTCGCTCTGAACAATGTGCTGGTTTTCGCCAAGCGCATAAGTTTTTTTCGGCATAAGCCTTATGAAAATTTTTTCTTAGCTACGCTTCAGGATGTTCTTAGCTCTGTTGTTACAAGAGTGAAACGCTTACACCTCAAATTATCGTCAAATATTTGGCGACAGTAACGCACCATCAGGACCAGGGAGATGCACCCCATGCGCGTTTTAACCCCCCTCTGCAGCGCGGTTTTGCTGGCCATGGCTTGCACTTCCCAAGCCCAGGCCATGAATCTGACCGAAGCGATTCAAAGCACCATCGCCACCCACCCGGACCTCGCCTCGCGCGTGGACGCCAAACTGTCCGCCGATGAGCAAGTGAAAGTGGCCAAGGGTGGCTTCTATCCGTCCGTCGATCTGAATGCCGCTTACGGGCGCGGTTACAGCGACAACACCAATACCCGGGCTTTCGGTAATCACCATACCGAAATCCTCAATTACACCCAGTCGGAGCTACGGCTGCGGCAGATGATCTTCGACGGCTTCAACACCGCCAACGAGGTCGAGCGCACCAAGGGCGTTTCCAACTCGCGCGCCTATTACGCGCAAGGCACCGCTCAGGATCTGGCGTTGCGTACCATCGAGGTCTACCTCGAAGTGCTCAAGCGCCGTGAACTGGTGACCCTGGCCCGGAACAACCTGCAAGCGCACTTGCGCGTCAACGATCAGATCGGCCTGCGCACCCAGCGCGGCATCGGCAGCACCGCCGACTCCGATCAATCGGTGGCCCGTAAGGCGCTGGCGCAGAACAACCTCGACACCGCCGAAGTCGATCTGGCCGACGCCGAATCGAACTTCTACGCTGTGGTCGGGCGCATGCCCGATGAACTGGAAGCGCCACCGTCGACCCGCGGCGAGGTTCCTGCCAGCCTGCCGGAAGCCCAGCAGAGCATGGTCGAGAACAACCCGTACCTGAAATCCGCGCAGGCGGACGTGCAGTCGGCCGAGAGCCAGTATGAAGTTGCCAAGTCGCCGTTCTACCCGCGTTTTGACGCCGAAGCGGCGGTGGGTGCGAACAACAACGTGCAAGGCGATGAAGGCCACGACAACGAATGGCGCGTCGGCGTGATCATGAATTACAACCTGTTCCGTGGCGGCAGCGACAAGGCTCGTCTGGCCTCCGATGCGCACCAGATCAATCAGGCGATGGACATCCGCAACAACGCCCTCCGTCAGTTGAACGAGAACATTCACCTGGCGTGGAACGCGATGGTCAACGCGAACAAACAGACCCCGACCGCCCGCGAATACGCCGAGACCACCAAGCGTGTGCGCGCGGCGTATCAGGATCAGTTCGGCCTCGGCCAACGCACCCTGCTCGACTTGCTCGACAGTGAAAACGAGCTCTACAACGCCAACCGTCGCTACACCGAAATTCGCTACACCGAGGAATATTCGATGTACCGCGTGCTGGCGAACATGGGCCAGTTGCTGAGCAAGCAACGGGTGGTGCTGCCGGCGGATGCGATCGCCGCGACCGAGGTCAAAAACGAGGCGCGCCTGCCCGAGCTGAAGTAAGTCCCACGACCCTTTGTGGCGAGGGAGCTTGCTCCCGCTGGGTTGCGCAGTGACCCCAAAGATTTGAGCAGCAATGAGATCCATGGGGCTGCTGCGCAGCCATCGGGGATAAATCCCCTCGCCACAGGTTGGACCAGTCATTACAGGGGCGATCAATATGACCAGCATGGCCGAAGGCGGACACTCCGGGATCGATCCGCGGCTGAGCTTCGATGACCCGTTACTCGACGGTCTGCTGATTCTCTGCAAACTCCACGGCGCGACGGTCAGCCGCGCCAGCCTGAGTGCCGGGCTGCCCCTGAACAA
Source organism: Pseudomonas sp. URIL14HWK12:I6 (assembly GCF_000514195.1). NCBI lineage: Bacteria > Pseudomonadati > Pseudomonadota > Gammaproteobacteria > Pseudomonadales > Pseudomonadaceae > Pseudomonas > Pseudomonas sp. URIL14HWK12:I6. Next base: position 301,325 of record NZ_KI911359.1, on the reverse strand, counting down.
GCAACGTCTGAGCCTGGATCTGCTGCCCCGTGCGGCGGCCCGGGCCGGTTTGCAGGCGCGCTTGTTGCGCCGCGAACTGAAGGATATTTCTGCGCTGAATCTGCCGATTCTGTTGCTGCTCAAGGATGGGCGCACCGCCGTCCTGCGGCGTTTCGCCGACGACGGCAAGGCGCTGATCCTGCCCAGCGAAGCCGATGGCGGCGAGCAATGGGTCGAGCGCGAAGAACTCGCCGAACACTACAGCGGCCAGGCCTTGTTCGCCCGTCCACGCCACGAACTCGAAGACTTGCGGTCACCGCTGGTGCCGCGCGTGCATGCCTGGTTTCGCGACACCCTGAAGCTGTCGAAATGGCTGTACAGCGACGCGATCCTCGCCAGTTTCCTGATCAACCTGCTGGGCCTGATGGTGCCGCTGTTCGTGATGCAGACCTACGACCGCGTGGTGCCGAATCAGGCCACCTCGACCCTGTGGGTGTTGGCGATCGGCCTGCTGATCGGCACCGGTTTCGAACTGGTGCTGCGGGTGGTGCGCGCGCACCTGCTGGACACCGCCGGGAAGAAAACCGATGTGATCCTTTCCGCGACTTTATTTGAGCGCATCACCGGTATGGCGATGAAGGCGCGGCCGGCAACCATCGGCGGTTTCGCCCAGAGCATTCATGACTTTCAGGGCCTGCGCGAATTCCTCACCGCCGTGACCCTGACCAGCCTGATCGACCTGCCCTTCGTGGTGTTGATGCTGGTGGTGATCGGTCTGCTCGGTGGCTGGCTGGTGGTGATTCCGCTGCTGGCGTTTCCGATCACGATCATATTTGCTCTGGCGATTCAGGTGCGCCTGCGCGACACCGTGCAGAAAAGCCTGAGCCTGGGTGCCGAACGGCAGGCGCTGCTGATCGAAACCCTCGGCGGCCTGGAAACCCTCAAGGCCTGCAGCGCCGAAAGCGAGCGCCAGCACAAATGGGAAAGCACCCACGGCGCCCTCACCCGCCTCGACAGCCACGCGCGCAACCTCTCGGCACTGGCGACCAACGGCACGCTGTTCATCCAGCAGTTTTCCGGGATGGCGACGATTGTCGCCGGGGTCTACAGCATCATCGCCGGCAACCTCAGCGTCGGTGCGCTGGTGGCCAGCTACATGCTCGGCAGCCGGGTTCTTGCGCCGCTGGGGCAGATCGCCGGGCTGATCACCCGCTACCAGCAAGCGCAACTGACCATGAAAAGCACCGACGCACTCATGGGCCTGCCCCAGGAACGCGACGGCAAACAGCGACCGCTGGAACGCACGCAACTGCAAGGTGCGCTGGACGTCAGCGGCGTGACCTTTCACTACAACGGCCAGAACGCGCCGGCGCTGAGCAACGTCAGCTTCAGCATGAAACCCGGCGAGCGGATCGGCATCATCGGCCGCAGCGGCTCGGGCAAAAGCACCCTGGCGCGGCTGGTGATGGGCTTCTATGAACCCGAGGAAGGCCAGTTGCTGCTCGACGGTCTCGACCTGCGTCAACTGGACGTCGCCGACCTGCGCCAGCAGATCGGTTATGTCGCCCACGACCTGCCGCTGCTGGCCGGCAGCCTGCGCGACAACCTGACCCTCGGCGCCCGCTACATCAGCGATTCACGCATGCTCGAAGTCGCCGAACTGACCGGCGTTACCGAGCTGGCGCGGCAGCATCCACAAGGGTTCGACCGGCCCGTGGGCGAACGCGGGCAACTGCTTTCCGGTGGTCAACGCCAGGCCGTATTGCTGGCCCGGGCGCTGCTGCTCGACCCGCCGATCATGCTGCTCGACGAACCCACCAGCGCCATGGACAACAGCAGCGAAGACCTGCTGCGCCAGAAACTCCACGGCTGGGTGCAAGGCAAGACGCTGCTCTTGGTCACCCACCGCACCTCGATGCTGAGCCTGGTGGACCGGTTGCTGGTACTGGACAACGGCCGGGTCGTCGCCGACGGCCCGAAAGAAGCGGTCATCGATGCACTGCGCAAGGGCCGCGTCGGCTCGGCGGCGGTTTAGATGCGCGCACATAACTTATGGCTCTCACAAAACCTGTGGCGAGGGGATTTATCCCCGATGGGCTGCGCAGCAGCCCCAAAGACTCTGAGGGCGCTTCGCACCCTATCGGGGATAAATCCCCTCACCACAAGTAAGTGTTCCGGGCGACGCATGGGTTGTGCGGTTTGATGTTTCCTAACTGAGGGGTATCGCCCCATGTCTGCATCTTCAGATAGCAAATCACGCGGCTACTTCGACAGTTTCGGCAAAAGCGCCGAGGCCGAGTTCATGCCGGAAACCGCCAGCGCTTCGTTGCAGGATTCGCCGCGCTGGTCGCGGATCACCGTGTGGCTGGCGGCAGCGCTGTTGATCAGTGCGCTGGTCTGGGCCAAGTTCGCCGTGCTGGAAGAAGTGACCATGGGCGAAGGCAAGGCGATTCCGTCAAGCAAGGTCCAGGTGATCCAGAACCTGGAGGGCGGGATCGTCACCGAGATTTTTGTCCGTGAAGGGCAGATGGTGAACAAGGGCGACAAGCTGCTGCGCCTGGATGACACACGCTTCCTGTCGAACAAGGGTGAGAGCGAGGCCGATCGTTACGCCCTGACCGCGCAAGTCGAACGCCTTTCCGCCGAAGCCGAGGGCCGTCCGTTCAAACTGTCTGACGAGGTGATCGCCAAGGCGCCACAGGTCGCCGAAGACGAGCGCGCGCTGTACGACCAGCGCCAGCGGCGTCTGGCCAGCGAACAACGCACCCTCACCGAACAGCTGCGGCAGAAGACTCAGGAGCTGGCGGAGTTCCGCTCCAAGCAAGGCCAGTACAGTTCCAGCCTGGCGCTGCTGCAGCAAGAGATGAACATGTCGGCGCCACTGGTCGGCACCGGTGCGGTGTCGCCGGTGGAGATCCTGCGACTGAAACGCAGCGCGGTGGAAATTCGCGGTTCACTGAACGCAACGACCCTGGCCATCCCAAGGGCGGAATCGGCTATCAACGAGATCAAGAGCAAGATCGACGAATCGGAACAGACCTTCCGCTCCGACGCCGCCAAGGACCTCAATCAGAAGCGCACCGATCTGTCGAAAATCACCGCGTCGAGCATCGCCATCGACGACCGCGTCAGCCGCACCACCGTGACTTCGCCAGTACACGGGGTGATCAAGCAACTCAAGGTCAACACCATCGGCGGCGTGGTACAGCCGGGCAGCGACATGGTGGAAATCGTGCCACTGGAGGACAACCTGCTGATCGAAGCCAAGGTCCGTCCGCAAGACGTCGCGTTCCTCCATCCGGGCCAGAAAGCCATGGTCAAGTTCAGTGCCTATGACTACACGATCTACGGCGGGCTGAGCGCAAAACTGGAACTGATCGGCGCCGACACCATCACCGATGACAAGGGCAACAGCTTCTACTTGATTCAGGTGCGCACCGATAAAAACCATTTGGGCGGCGATGTGAAACCGCTGCTGATCATCCCGGGGATGGTGGCGACGGTGGACATTATTACCGGGGAGAAAAGTGTGCTGGATTACCTGCTCAAACCAGTGCTCAAAGCCCGGACCGAGGCGATGCGTGAGCGGTAGGCATTGTTGGGATTTGCGCTGATTGATCCGGCGCCTTCGCGAGCAGGCTCGCTCCCACAGGGTGTTTGAGCTGAGCACATAATTTGTGCACACCTGCGATCAAATGTGGGAGCGGGCTTGCTCGCGAAGAGGCCAGCTCAGACGACGACTATCTGTCGCCATGATTACGCTGAAAAACCTCCTCCCCCATCGCCGCAATCTGCCCCTCGATCAACGCTTCGAACGGCTTGAGCAACGGCGCAAACGCCATCGGCGCTTCGAGAGTTTCCAGCGCCTGCACAATCGCCTCAATGGTCGACAACGCCCCCGGCCCCGGTGCCTTGCGCAACCGGTAGCGCGACACCCCGCCCTGCACCAGCGTCACCCGTGGCAACGCCGCCAATAGCGGATTGAGGTGGAGCATCTTGCGCGCCTTGCGCCAGGTGCCGTCCGGCACCACCAGCAACAACGGTTGATCGGATTCGCGGTAAGCCTGCATCGGCTGCGCATCGTCAGCGGGAAACAACAACCGCGCCTGATACCCCGGCCGGTTGAGCAGCGCGGGTAAATCCTCGAACACTTCACCGACAATCAACTCGGCATTGGTCAAACCCAGCGCTGCCAGTCGCGCGGTGTTGAGCGCGTGATTGACCTCGCTCGGATGCTGCAACAGCAACACCCGGGTGCGGCTGTCGAGGCTCGGGATCAGCGGGCACAGGCAATGGGTCTGGGGGCGCAGGCAGCGCGGGCATTGGGGTCTGGACATGGTTCTTATGCCTGATTGAGCTGTGCTTTGAGCAAATCACGGAAGGTCTGGATCAGCGGCTCGCGGCTGCGGCCACGGCGCATGATCATCGAAAACGGCGCCTGATAACCGAAGGTCGCCGGCAGCAACACGCGCAGGTCGCCCTTGTCGGCCCAGGCCTGGGCGTAATGTTCTGGCAAGTAACCGATGTAGGCGCCGGACAGCACCAGAATCAGCTGCGCCTCCATACTTTCCACGGTCGCCGCGCTGTGCTTGAAACCGTGGCGGGCCAGCTCTGCCTGGCTCCAGTAACCACGGCCGACCATGCGTTGCTGGGTGATGACCTGCTCGGGGATCCGCCGTTCGTTGAACAGCGGATGCCGGCTGCTGCAATACAGCCAGTGCTGCTCGCGGTACAGTGGCATGTACACCAGACCGCTCATGCGCGTGGAAAACGCACCGATGGCAAGATCGAGTCGATTGTCCTGCACGCCGAGCTGCAATTCGTACGGGCTCATCACCGACAGATGCAAATGCACCGCCGGGTGTTCCTGACTGTAGGCACCGATGGCTTCGGCGAACGGCAAGGCCTTATCGCTGACAGTGGAGTCGATCACCCCGAGGTTGAGCGTGCCGCGCAGTTCGCCCTTGAGCGCCGCGGCGTATTGCTCGAAACCTTCGAGTTCGGCCAGCAGGCGCAGGGTTTCCTGATGGAACAGCTCACCCTTGCTGGTCAGGCTGAACCCACCGCGCCCGCGATGGCACAGCACCAGACCGAGCGCCGCTTCAAGCTGGCTCATGTAAGTGCTGATCGCCGAGGTCGACAGGTTGAGTTCCTGCTGCGCATTGGCAAAGCCCTGATGCCGAACCACGCTGACGAAGATGCGCAATAGTTTCAGGTCGGGTAAAGCGTTGGCCATGCGGCTCTCCAAACATCTGTCGAACGCTGATGACTTTGTGGTGAGGGGATTTATCCCCGATGGGTGGCGAAGCCGCCCCAAGCCTGTAAACCGATCCATCCGGGAAGTCGCGAGCAACGAATTTACGACTGCTGCGCAGCCGATCGGGGATAAATCCCCTCGCCACAGGGGTATCGGTACGGGTTCGGGAAGTCTATCCCGGGCCTCACCATTAGTTTAGAAAAATCTGAACTAAGTTTTTGCCCGTAGCGATTCTTCCCCCGCACTACATTTCGCAGAATCGGCCCCACAGCGGCGTCCGAACCTGTGCTTAACGGTGCGCCGACATAAATAAAACAAAGACGATGAGGCCCTACCCGTGGACAAGATTCTTCACCAACCACTGGGCGGCAACGAAATGCCGCGCTTCGGCGGCATCGCCACCATGCTCCGACTCCCCCATGTACCGACCGCTGCCGGCCTGGACGCTGCCTTCGTTGGCGTGCCACTGGACATCGGTACTTCGCTGCGCCCCGGCACCCGCTTCGGGCCGCGCGACATCCGCACCGAATCGGTGATGATCCGCCCGTACAACATGGCCACCGGCGCCGCGCCGTTCGACTCGCTGTCGGTCGCCGACATCGGTGACGTGGCGATCAACACCTTCAACCTGCTCGACGCCGTGCGCATCATCGAAGAAGCCTACGACAACATCCTCGAGCACAACGTGATCCCGATGACCCTGGGTGGCGACCACACCATCACCCTGCCGATCCTGCGTGCCATCCATAAAAAGCACGGCAAGGTCGGACTGGTGCACATCGATGCCCACGCTGACGTCAACGATCACATGTTCGGCGAGAAGATCGCCCACGGCACGACCTTCCGTCGCGCCGTCGAAGAAGGTCTGCTGGACTGCGACCGCGTGGTGCAAATTGGTCTGCGCGCGCAGGGCTACACCGCTGACGACTTCAACTGGAGCCGCGATCAGGGTTTCCGCGTGGTGCAGGCCGAAGAGTGCTGGCACAAATCGCTGGCGCCGCTGATGGCCGAAGTGCGCGAGAAAGTCGGCGGCGGCCCGGTGTACCTGAGCTTCGACATCGACGGCATCGACCCGGCCTGGGCGCCCGGCACCGGCACCCCGGAAATCGGGGGTCTGACGACCATTCAGGCGATTGAAATCGTTCGCGGCTGTCAGGGCCTCGACCTGATCGGCTGCGATCTGGTAGAAGTCTCGCCCGCCTACGACACTACCGGCAACACCTCGCTGCTGGCCGCCAACCTGCTGTACGAAATGCTCTGCGTACTGCCTGGCGTGGTTCACCGCTGAGGGTTCGGCCATGAACGAACGTGATCAGGTGTTGAAAGCGGCTGCCGATCTGGTATCCGCCTTCGCTCGTAACGATCGCGAGGCTTATTTCGGCGCGTTCAGCGCCGACGCAAGCTTCGTGTTTTACACCCTCGAACAGCCGCTGCTGTCGCGCGATGCCTATCAGGCCTTGTGGGACAGCTGGCGCGCCGAGGATGGCTTTGAAGTGCTGTCGTGCACTTCAAGCAACGCCTTCGTCAGCCTGCAAGGTGACGTGGCGGTGTTTATCCATGACGTGGCCACCGAGCTGCGCATGCAAGGGGAGCAACATTTCAGCCAGGAGCGCGAGACGATTGTTTTCAAGAAACAAGCGTCGAGCCTAGAACAACAAGGCCATTGGCTGGCCTGCCACGAACATTTGTCCGCAATGCCGGAAGGGCTGCCATCCCCTTAGCCAAACAGGTGACGCCTCACACACGATGAGGCGCGCCTTTATGATCGGAGCAGATCATGAATAACAACAACAACGACCAAAGCCTTACGCAAATTGAAACCCACGGGGTCGAACAGATCCCGGATCACGAACGCACCGCAGGCCCGACGGACTTGTTCCGGATGATCTTCGGGGGTTCCAATACCTTTGCCACCGCCGTGCTCGGCAGTTTCCCGGTGCTGTTCGGTCTGTCGTTTCAGGCCGGTGTCTGGGCGATTGTGCTGGGCGTGCTGCTCGGCTCGCTGATCCTCGCCCCGATGGGCCTGTTCGGCCCGCTCAACGGCACCAACAATGCCGTGTCCTCCGGGGCGCACTTCGGCGTGCACGGGCGGATCGTCGGTTCGTTCCTGTCGCTGTTGACCGCCATCGCGTTTTTCTCGCTCTCGGTGTGGAGTTCGGGCGATGCGTTGATCGGGGGTGCGAAACGCCTGATCGGTCTGCCGGAAACCGACCTGACCCTGGGCCTGGCCTACGGGCTGTTCGCGATTCTGGTGCTGACCGTGTGCATCTACGGCTTCCGCTTTCTGCTGTGGGTGAACAAGATCGCGGTGTGGAGCGCCAGCCTGTTGTTCCTGCTGGGCATCTTCGCCTTCGCCGGTCCTTTCGACGTCAACTACGCCGGCACGGTGAACCTCGGTCAACCGGGCTTCTGGGCGGCGTTCATCGGCGCGGCGCTGGTCGCGATGAGCAACCCGATTTCCTTCGGTGCGTTCCTCGGCGACTGGTCGCGCTACATCCCGCGTGACACCTCCAAGCAGCGGATCATGGCCGCTGTGGTGCTGTCGCAGATCGCCACGTTCATTCCGTTCCTGTTCGGCCTGAGCACCGCGACCATCGTCGCGATCAAGGCGCCGGACTACATCGCGGCGAACAACTATGTGGGCGGCCTGCTGGCGGTATCGCCGAGCTGGTTCTTCCTGCCGGTGTGCCTAATTGCAGTGATCGGCGGCATGTCCACCGGCACCACCTCGCTGTATGGCACCGGGCTGGACATGTCCAGCGTATTCCCACGGGTGCTGTCGCGGGTCAAGGCAACGTTGCTGATCGGCGTGCTGTCGATTGCCTTCATCTTCATCGGGCGCTTCGCGGCGAATCTGGTGCAAAGCGTGTCGACCTTCGCCGTGCTGATCATTACCTGCACCACCCCGTGGATGGTGATCATGATCATCGGCCTGCTGGTGCGTCGCGGCTTCTACTGCCCGGATGACCTGCAAGTGTTCACTCGTGGCGAGCAAGGCGGACGCTACTGGTTCAATCACGGCTGGAACTGGCGTGGCCTGGGCGCATGGATCCCGAGCGCGGCGGTCGGCCTGTGCTTCGTCAACCTGCCGGGACAATTCGTCGGCCCGCTGGGTGAGCTGGCCGGTGGTATCGACATCAGCCTGCCGGTGACCCTGGGCCTGGCGTCGGTGGTGTATCTGACGCTGCTGAGCCTGTTCCCGGAACCGCGGGAGGTGTTCGGGCCCAAGGATGCCCGGCGTGAAGCCGCAGTAAAACCTCAACTGCGTCAGGCCGCCTGACGCAAATCCCCTGTGGGAGCGAGCCTGCTCGCGAAAGCAATCTGTCAGTCACTTCTTTGTTGAATGTGCCGACGCCTTCGCGAGCAGGCTCGCTCCCACAGTGAGCAGCACCCCGAACCAAATTTGTTTCACCATAAAAAAGACAATCGGAGACACGCCATCATGGCTTTGGATTTATTCGTCGTCCTCATCTACGCCGCCGGCATGCTGTTGCTCGGCTACTACGGCATGCGCAAGGCCAAGACCAACGAGGACTTTCTGGTCGCCGGGCGTAACCTGGGCCCAAGCCTGTACATGGGCACCATGGCCGCGACCGTACTGGGTGGCGCGTCCACCGTCGGCACCGTACGCCTGGGTTACGTGCATGGCATCTCCGGTTTCTGGCTGTGTGCGGCGCTGGGTTGCGGCATCGTCGCGCTGAACCTGTTTCTCGCCAAACCGCTGCTGAAACTGAAGATCTACACCGTTACCCAGGTGCTGGAAAAACGCTATAACCCGATGGCCCGCTCGGCGAGCGCGGCCATCATGCTGGCCTACGCGCTGATGATCGGCGTGACCTCGATCCTGGCGATCGGCACCGTGCTGCAAGTGCTGTTCGGCCTGCCATTCTGGATCTCGGTACTGCTCGGCGGTGGCGTGGTGGTGATCTACTCGGCGATCGGCGGCATGTGGTCGCTGACCCTGACCGACATCGTCCAGTTCATCATCAAGACCGTGGGCCTGATGTTCATCCTGTTGCCGATCTGCCTGTACCGCGTCGGCGGCTGGGACGAACTGGTGCTGAAGCTGCCGGCAGCGGCGTTCAACTTCACCACCATCGGCTGGGACACGATCATCACCTACTTCATGATCTACTTCTTCGGCATCCTGATCGGTCAGGACATCTGGCAACGGGTGTTCACCGTCAAGACCGCCAAAGTCGCCCAGTACGCCGGCAGCATCGCCGGTATCTACTGCATCCTCTACGGCCTGGCCTGCGCGCTGATCGGCATGGCCGCTCACGTGCTGATCCCGGATCTGGACAACGTCAACAACGCCTTCGCCGCCATCGTCAAACTGTCGCTGCCGGACGGCATCCGTGGTCTGGTGATCGCTGCGGCACTCGCTGCAATGATGTCCACCGCCAGCGCCGGCCTCCTGGCTGCTGCCACCACCCTGACCGAAGACCTGCTGCCGAAACTGCGCGGCGGCAAACAGTCGAGCCTGGCGATCAACCGCCTGTTCACCCTGCTCACCGGTGTCGTGGTACTCAGCATCGCGCTGGTGGTGAACGACGTGATCAGCGCCCTGACCCTGGCCTACAACCTGCTGGTCGGCGGCATGCTGATTCCGCTGATCGGCGCGATCTTCTGGAAACGCGCGACCACCGCCGGCGCCATCGCCAGCATGGGCCTGGGTTTTGCCACCGCGCTGTTGTTCATGTTCAAGGACGGTCTGGATGCGAACACGCCGATCTACTACAGCCTTGCGGTAGGTCTGGTGAGTTTTGTGGTGGTCAGCCTGGTCTCCCCTCGCCCGGCGACGGTGGCGAGTGCGATCTAAGCTTTGATGTAACGACTTGATGCTTTCTTCGACGGGTGTGGCGTCGGTTGCCACACCCGTTTTTTTACGTCTGGAGAAAAGTGAATATGAAGATCGTTTCGCGCGATCAGTGGTTCGAAGTTCAGCACTTGAGCGACGGCATCCGGTTGATCCATGAGCCGTACATCCGCCCGTTCTATCGCTGCAACCTCTGGCACATTCAGGGCCGCGACAAGGATCTGCTGCTCGACAGTGGCTCAGGGCTGGTCAGCCTGCGCGAGCAGTTGCCGTGGATTACCGAGCGACCGCTGGTGGCCGTCGCCAGCCACTGCCACTTCGACCACATCGCCGGGCATCACGAATTCGCCGAGCGCCTGGTGCATCCTGCCGAGGCCGACATCCTCACCGCGCCGGACGGCGAGAATGACCTGAGCCGGGCCTTCGTCGGCGACGACATGTTCGAGGCGCACCCGGACTGCCCGCTGTGCTACGCCGAATACCGGGTCAAGGCTGCGCCGGCCACCGGGTTTGTCGAGGATGGCGATGTGCTGGATCTGGGCAATCGCACCTTGCAGGTGCTGCACACGCCGGGGCATTCACCGGGCGGGATCAGCCTGTATGAAGCGGCGACCGAAACGCTGTTCAGCGGCGACATCATCTACGACGGGCCGTTGATCGAGGACGCCTACCACTCCAATCTGCAGGATTACGCGGCCAGTCTGCGGCGTTTGCAGGCGCTGCCGATCCGCACGGTGCATGGCGGGCATTTCGGCAGTTTTTCCGGCGAGCATTTGCGCTCGATGATTGACGAATGGCTGCGCCGACACGCTTGAGGCCTGCTGTAATCAGTCGAAACAACCACGAAAACCTCTGCCATGAGAAGAGCTGCCGTGCGTGCTGCGGTGCACCGATATATTCGGCGCCTGCTGGAATCCCGCGAATTCAACGACGACACCAGTCTGGTGCAGTTAGGGCTGGAGAAGGCGGATATCGAGGATCTGATCTTTCATCTGGAAGATGAATTCGGACTGACGGCGTTTACTGCCGAAGAGGATCACATGCTCAAGACCGCGAAGACTGCGAAGGACTTGAGCCGGTTTCTGCTGGAGATCGGGCGACACTGAAAGCAAAAGATCGCAGCCTGCGGCAGCTCCTACACTTTTCTCTGTAGAAGCTGCCGAAGGCTGCGATCTTTTGATCTTTAATCAGGCACTACCGCCGGCGAGGCTGACGCCGGCGCTGTTCGTCATCGGTGCGGATCGGTACGGGTTGCAGAGGCGGTTCGATCAAGCCGAGGGCAACACCCAAATCGTGCAGCCAGTTCTGAATTTTCTCTTTCATCGTCATGCCCCCTTCAGGGTAGTGCTGAGCGGCCGGAATTCTGAGGCCGCTTCGCACTGATAATAGTCCGAAGTCCTACGCAATGCTCGGCCAAATCCGCAATGATCTGTTACTGAATTGAACAGAATTACGGTTGGTTGGTTCACGCCGTCTGCCGGGTTTCACTCGATGCCACGGGATAGAGCGCTTGCTGCTGTTCAATCCAGGCATTGAGGTTGGCCCCGACCATGCCCTTGCGCCACATGAGCCATGTTGTCGCACTGGCAAACGGTTCGGCCAACGGGTGCACTGCAACGCTCTCGCGCCCCGGCAGACTGGCGAGCATCGACTCCGACATCAATGCCACACCGCTGCCAGCAATCACGCAGGCGAGCATGCCCTGATAGGACTCGATCTCCATCGCCCGTCCCATCGCCGCCTGATAGTGAACGAACCACGCCTCCAGCCGCGCGCGGTAGGCGCAACCATGACGAAAGGTGAACACCGCCCTGCCCTCGACCTCCTTGGCGCTGCGGATCGGCGGATGGTCGGCTTCGCTGATCAGCACGAGACGCTCGTCGCACAGCGGCACGCCGTCGATCCCCGCCAATTGCGGCGGGCCGTCCACCAACGCCGCATCAAGACGCCCGGAGACCAGACCTTCGAGCAACTCGCCGCTGGGTCCGGACTGCACTTGCAGGTTCACCGCCGGGTATTGCTTGTGATAGCGCGCCAACAGCGCCGGCAAATGGATCGCCGCCGTGCTGTACAGCGTGCCGAGGACAAAATCCCCGGCCGGCTGCCCGCCCATCACCGCTGCACTGGCCTGATCGCGCAGGGCGAACAACTTGCCGGTGTAGTCCAGCAGGACTTTTCCCGCAGGCGACAACTGCAAACGCTGACGCTCACGAACGAAAAGTTCGACGCCCAATTGCTCTTCCAGCTGTTTGAGCCGGGTCGACAGGTTGGACGGCACTCGGTGCAGGCGTTCTGCTGCGCGGGTGATCGAACCTTCCTCGGCGACTGCCTGAAAGATCCGCAATTGGCTGAACTCCACGACCTTTCTCCATAACAGAACAAGTTACTCACTATTATTCAATTTTAAAGAAAGTCAATCGCTTCTAGCCTGACGGTCATTGCTCCTTCAAAGGAATCCTGACCATGTCGCCACTGATTCGCTTATCTGCCTGTTTCGTCGCCCTGATGATGGCCATGGGCATCGGGCGCTTCGCCCTCACCCCGCAACTGCCGCACTTGCTCAGCGAAGGCCAGGTCGACCTGACGGCCGCCGGTCTGATTGCTGCGGCCAACTACCTCGGTTACCTGCTGGGCGCGGTGGACGCGATGTTCGCCCACCGTCCGCAGCAAGTGCAGCGCCGGTTGCATGGAGGTTTGTGGCTGTGTGTGCTGCTGACCCTGGCGTCGTTCTGGGCCAACGGTTTCTGGGCGCACCTGTTGCTGCGCTTTGGTACCGGCGTGGCGAGTGCCTGGGTGCTGGTGATGATCACCGCACTGAGTCAACCACTGGCAGCGGCGGCAGGTCGGCCACGGCTGGGTGCGCTGGTATTTGCCGGTCCCGGACTGGGAATTTTTCTGACCGGGCTGCTGGCACTGTTCTCACATCTGCTGAATCAGACCTCTGCCACCTTGTGGCTGATCTATGCCGCCGTGGCGCTGGTGATGTTGCTGGGGATCGTGCGGATCCTGCCGCAACCGGGCCTGCACACGCCGGTCGCCACCCTCAACGTCAATCATTCGAATCGCGGCATCCCGCGACTGGCAGCGGTGTATGCGTTATATGGCGTGGGTTACATCATCCCGGCCACGTTTCTCTCGCAAATGGCCAACGCGCAGTTTCACGGGCAATGGCAGGCCGACCTGTTCTGGCCGTGCTTCGGTCTTGGTGCGGCGATTGGCGTGCTGTTGGTGAGCCTGCGTCGCCATGATCCGAACACCACACGGCACTGGCTGACCGCCACCCTGTGGTTGCAGGCGCTCGGGGTCTTCGCCTGTCTGTTGGGCAGTGGTTATGGCCTGGCGCTGGGGGTGGTGTTGTGCGGCATGCCGTTCCTGGCCTGCATGCAACTGGTGATGCAGCGCTCGCGGGAACTGGCGCCGCACACAACTCAGCGCAACGCCGGGCTACTGACCGCATGCTTCGCCGTCGGCCAGCTCAGCGGGCCGTTGCTGGCGGCGCTGAGCAGCCATTTCAGCGGTGGTCTGCAACCGGCGCTGATCATTGCCGGCAGCGGTCTGCTGATTGCCGGCGGGCTTGCGCTGCAATCGGTCAGTGCTGGCCGAGGGCTTTGCGCAAACGCCGACGCACCCACTGCTCAGCGCTGACAAAGGTGATGCCAAGCAACACCAGCACCGCGCCAATGACGAAGTTCACACTCAATTCTTCACCGAGCAGCACCACGCCGAAGGTGACGCCGAACAGCGGCGTCATGAACGAAAACACCGCAAGGTTAGCCGCCAGATAGCGGCGCAGCAGCCAGAACCAGGTCAGGTAACTGAAGAACGACACCACCAGGCCCTGGAACAGTACGCTGGCCACCGCCACGCTGGTCAGGCTGACGTGGCTGATCTGGCCGCTGAACAGCGCGATCAACAGCAGGCCGACGAAGCCGACGATCAGTTGATAGAACAGAGTCAACGTCACTGGCGCCTCTGAAAGGCGCGAGGCGCGCACCACCACGGTGGTCGCGCCCCAGCAGGCGCCGGCAATGACCCCGAACGCATCGCCCAACAGCATGCGCCGGTCGAGGTTGTCCCACGACACGCCGCCGGCGAAGGCGATGGCGATACCGACGAACGCGAGCAGAATCCCCAGCCATTGCAAAGGTCGCAGGCGTTCACTCGCCAGCAGGAAATGCACGCCGAGTGCGGTGAAAATCGGTGCGGTGTAGAGGAACACCGACATGTGCGCGGCGGTGGTCAGTTGCAGACCTTCGGCGATGAAGAAGAACTCCAGACCGAACAGCGCACCGGCCAGCAGCCCTCCACGCCAGGTGTTGCCGACCTGATCCCAACCGCCCTTCCAGCACAACAACAGGCCTACCAGCAGCGCAGAAATCCCCGAGCGCCCGGCCGCCTGCATCACCGGCGCGATGTCGGGCGCGGCCCACTTGATCATCACTTGCTGCACGCCCCAGATCAGGCAGAGGCCGATCATCACCTGCAAGGCAAACCCATCGGCATTGCGCCGCTCGACACTCACCGCAACACCTCAAACACACACAACATGGCAGCCGTCCAATGGTCAAAAATCTGTGTCGGGATTATCAATCAGTCGGACAGAAAAAACCGTCTGGAAAAAACATTTAGTTTGTCTGTTGCGGCAGCGGCGAATGGTTGTCGGCTGCGCCGCCATTCGCGAGCAAGCCCGCTCCCACAGTTAACCGCATTCCCCCTGTGGGAGCGGGCTTGCTCGCGAAGGCGTCGCCCCAGACAACAAAGATTACGGGGCTGACTTCACAAATCGCTTTGCCGCCAAAAAGCCGACCGTACACGCCACAGCCGTAGCAAACGTCCCCCACGCCCAATCCAGCAAACTCACCTGCACCGACCACCCGCGCAATGTCGCCCAATTGGTCAGGTCATACGTGCCGTACGCCACCAGCCCCAGCAGCGCGCCCATCTTTGCCGCACGTTGCCAGCTCTGTGCCGGCAAGACCACAAACAGCACACAGCCAAAAACATACAGGCAATAAAAAACCGCTGCCGGAACCAACAGCGGTTTTTCGAGCATCAGCGAACCGAGCAGTTCGCGGTAGGTTGGCGCCATCAATACGCCGAGCCAGATACCGTCGAGCAACAGAAACGCCAGCAGAGTGGCGATATAGGCAAGCAACGGCTTTTTCATTTACCCGACCTCAAGTGACCCCATGCAACATGGGCCCCGCAAGGCTCAGGTTAGTTCAATGCGATCGGCATGAATGACGATCTTGCCTTCCTTGTACAGCGAACCGATGGCCTTCTTGAAGTTGCCCTTGCTGACACCGAACAGACTGCTGATCAACGCCGGATCGCTCTTGTCGCTGACGGCCAGCGTGCCATTGTTTTCACGCAACTTGGCGAGGATCTTCGAGCTCAGGCTGCTCGCCGCTTCCTGACCCACCGGTTGCAGGCTGAGGCTGATCTTGCCGTCGGCGCGCACTTCCTTGATGAAACCCTTCTCGCGCATGCCGGACCGCATGAACTTGAAGATTTCATTCTTGTGGATCAAGCCCCAGTGCTTGTTGTTGATGATCGCCTTGAAGCCCATGTCGGTGGCTTCGGCCACCAGCAGATCAACTTCCTGACCGGCGCTGTAGTTGGCCGGGGTCTTGTCGAGATAGCGATCCAGACGTGCGGTGGCGGTGATGCGGCGCGTGTGTTTGTCGAGGTAGACGTGCACCACGCAGTACTCACCAGCGGTCATCTGCCGCTTTTCTTCGGAATACGGCAGCAACAGATCTTTGGGCAGGCCCCAATCGAGGAACACACCGATGCTGTTGATCTCAACAACTTTCAGGCTGGCAAATTCGCCGACCTGAACTTTTGGTTTTTCAGTGGTAGCGATAAGTTTGTCATCGCTGTCCAGATAAATAAAAACGTTGAGCCAGTCTTCATCTTCGCTGGGAATATCTTTAGGGATATAACGGTTGGGCAAAAGAATTTCGCCGTCGGCACCGCCGTCCAGATATAAACCGAAGTTAGTGTGTTTAACCACTTGCAAACTGTTGTAACGCCCGACTAAAGCCATTTTCCAAAACCCTCATTGCGTGGGCGGCATTCTACCCGGTTTTGCCGGTCTCGTTCGCTGGGCAAGCAGCCTGCCGCAGAAAATCTGCGGAAGCCTTGATTTTCCTTGGTTTGCGCAGGCGGCTTGCCATTCGTCAGGCCAGCGCGAAGCCTGCTGTGCCGTTTCAAGGCGGACATTTGCGCCAATGAAGAATAAATGTTGTTATTTAAAACAGTGGCTTAGGGGGATATTTCGGATAATTAATCGAGAATAATCCACCCACGCGCTCAGTTATTCCCGGGGATATTTATCAAGCAATTGTCAAGTTATTCCTGTACGATGCCTGGCCGAGTTACTTTTCTACAGGTTAATGGCCGCCATGCGCGTAAAAGCATCCACCAGCAAAGCAAAGCCAGCTCCAGCCGTTGAAACCAGCGAATCGATCAACGATCAGATCGCAGCGTTCCTCAAGTCCGGCGGCGAAATCCAGCAAATTGCCAAAGGCGTCAGCGGCCAGACGTTCGGTCCGTCCAAGCAGATCAGTCTGGGCAAGAAGTAACACCCGGTAATACACCCGTCCTGAGACGCTTTGAGCTTCGAAGCGTCTGGACTGGCACCCGCGTTACACCCTCCTTCTGTTTAACCAAATCTTTGAAAATCGACGAACGGCCATCATTGCCGAGCATTCGCCGGTATCCTTGCACGCGTCTGGATCAAGCGTTTCAGCAGGCTCAAGCCTGCGCTCGCTGTTCATGGAGTGACGCATGCTCAAATCAACATTCTGTTTATTGTTTGTGGGCCTTATGGCCTGCTCATCGGCGCACGCGCAAATTTTCCAGCGCGAGCTCGGCGACTTCGACCTCAAACTCGGCACCACGCCCAGCCGCAGCATGGCTCAGGGACTGGTCAAGCCGTCAGCCGTCGGCTCGTTTCACGGCGGCCTCGATCTGAGCCACGACAGCGGCCTGTATGTCGGCCAGTACGCACCGAGCATGGGCCTGACCCCGGGCAAGAACCTCGAAATCGACTCCTACATCGGCTTTAAACAACCTTTCGATCAGACCCTCGGCTACGAAGTCGGGATGATCCATTACAGCTATCCCAAAGTAGACACCCTCGACAGCCAGGAGCTGTTCGGCGGCCTGACCCTGCTCGGCAGCCGCTTCGGTGTGGCCGTCAGCAACGACCCGGACAAACAGAACAACACGCTGTTCGCCGACCTCGGCGGCAATCAGCCGTTCGGCATCGGGATCAGCATGAAATACACCACCCACCAACTGAACACGCCTGTGTCGGTGGACGGTGGTTATGTCAGCAGTTTTACCGATTGGTCGGTGAAATTTTCCCGACCGTTCATGGGCGTCGATCTCGATCTGATCTACAGCAATTCCAACCTCAGCGGCAGCGAATGCTCTGCGTACTCGGGACACAACAGCCAGTGTGACGGGCTGGTGACGCTCAAGGCCGAGCGCGCATTCTATTGATCGGCTGAACTGCCGGGAGCTTCCTGCGTTCACATGAGAATCAGACGTCAGGCTCTCGCAAGGATTCGCTCATGTCTCGCTGGTTCAAACACCTCGCCACCCTGCTGATCTTCACCCTCGCCCTCGGCGCCTGCAGCCGCGTCGGCCTGGCCTACCGCAATCTCGACGTGATCATTCCATGGACGCTTGGCGACTATCTGGACATGACCAGCGAGCAAAAAGACTGGTTCAACGATCGCCTCAAGGAGCACCTGAACTGGCACTGCACCACGCAATTGCCGGGCTACCTCGACTGGCTGGATCGCTTGCAGGCAATGGTCGAAAGCAATCAGGTGACCGACGCTGCGCTGCAAGCACGAACCGAGGAAGCGAAAAAAGCCATTGCCGAAACTGCACGGCAGATCACACCGTCGGCCATCGAGCTGCTGCAAGGGCTGGACGACAAGCAAGTCGCCGAGATGAACGATTCGTTTGCCAAGGATCTGCGCAAACGGGAAAAGGAATACGTCAAACCGCCGCTGGCGCAACAGATTGCCGAACGCGGCGCGCGCATGGACAAGCGCCTGACCGATTGGCTTGGCCCGTTGAGCGCCACTCAGGAACAAAGGGTGATGGCCTGGTCGACCGCGCTGGGCGATCAGAACACTCAATGGATCGCCAACCGCGCACATTGGCAGCAGCAGTTCAGTAACGCCGTTGCCCAGCGTAAAAGTGCCGAATTCCCACAACGAATCGAGACACTTCTGGTCAACCGCGAGCGTTTATGGACAACGGATTACCAGAAGGCTTACGCCAACACCGAAGCACAAGCGCGCTCGCTGGCGGTGGATCTGATGGCCGAAAGTACGCCGCAGCAGCGTCAGCGGTTGCTGAAGAAAATCGAAGGGGTGCGTAAAGATTTCAACGACCTCAAGTGCCTCAGGACCGCACAAAAACCTTAAGGCTATGCAAAAAACAAAGTGGGAGCGGGCTTGCTCGCGAATGCGGTGTATCAGACACGTAAAGGGTGAATGACACGCCGCATTCGCGAGCAAGCCCGCTCCCACAAAGGCCGTCAGGCAATCTGCGCTTTGGAAGCCAACTCATCAAACGTCGCCTCATCCAGCGCATCCACCTGTTCATCCAGTACTTGCCGAGGATGATCATTGCCGGGAATGCTGCTGTCGATCAGGCTCAGCAGGCTTGATCCGCGTGGCGTCAGAATAAAATTGCTGCCGGTACTGCCCATATGATCTGGGCGCGGTTCGATAAATCCACGATCAAGCAACAAGCCTTCATATTCGCAAGCCACCGTTTTCAGGTGATCCAGATTCTCGATCGGCTCGCCTGCACTGGCTTTCTGCGCCGCATAGTCCTCGGCATATTTTCGCGGCGCGAAACTTTCGCCTGCACTGTTCTGCACTTCATGCAGCAGGCGTTCAATCAAATCCCAGTTATAAGTCGTCATCCTGATTCAACCTCCGGTGCGCGTGATTTGGGGCGCTGTCATAGGTTGTGACCCGGACGCATCGCAGCCGTTCAGCGCCATTTTCCGCAGCGACCGACCGGCGGTCTGTCGAATTGATCGAGGGTTAAACGACTAGTCTGACAAAGACGGTTTCAACCCCGCAGGAGAAATCATCATGAACGTCGAGAATCATCCGGTCGTATCGCGAGAAGAATGGCTCGCTGCGCGCAAACAACATCTGGCCGACGAAAAGGCCTTCACCAAAGAACGCGACCGCCTCAGCGCCAAGCGCCGCGCGTTGCCCTGGGTCAAAGTCGACAAGGACTACCAATTTCACGGCCCAAACGGCGAACTGAAGCTGGCCGACCTGTTCGGCAAGCACAGCCAGTTGATCGTTTACCATTTCATGTTCGCCAAGGACTGGGAGGAAGGCTGTCAGGGCTGCTCGTTCCTGTCCGACCACATCGACGGCGCCAATCTGCACCTGGCCCACCACGACATCGCCATGGTCGCGGTCTCCCACGCCCCGTTTGAACAGTTCCAGGCCTTCAAGCGGCGTATGGGCTGGAAATTCGACTGGGTGTCGTCAGACGGTTCCGATTTCAACTACGACTTTGGTGTTTGCGCCCGCGCTGAAGATGTTGCTACAGGAAAGGCTACGTACAACTACGAAAAGACTGACAGTGCCGAGGAAGAAATGCCCGGCCTGAGCGTGTTTTATCGTGATGCAAAGGGTGACATTTTCCATACCTACTCAACTTATGCTCGCGGTCTGGACATGCTGGTCGGTGCCTACAACTACCTCGACCTCACGCCCAAGGGCAGGAATGAGGACGAGATCATGGAGTGGGTGCGGCATCATGATCGGTATGAGTCGGCAATGAAGTCTGACTGCTGTCATGACAAAGAATGTTGAACCCAATCGGAAAAAGCGGGGTTCGCCCCGCTATCGACGCAGCCAGAAGGTGACCTACCTTTCGGTACGCAAGTTCATATACAAGGATTTGATCAATGCATCCTCGCCGTCCTCAATGTCCGGGACATAAAAGCTCATGCCAAATTCGCTAACGTCGAACCCGTCATCGTCAATGACGGGTTGGATGCCATTACCGCGAAACAGACTCAGTACGGGGAACAGTTTTTCTCCCACAAGTTTGTGTCCCTGCCAGGAGACGCCGCTTCTATCGAAAAATTCCACACCTTTTACCATGTCTTGCTCGTCGTAAAAGACATGCAGGTTGTGACGTACAAAAGAATCGGTAGTGTTCAACGAGGCAGCCGTTTTCTTGAACTCCTCGAAATCCCGGCCCAAAATACTGCGCACCTGCATTCTGGACAAGGTTCCACTCAGCGGCCCTACCGCTCCGAACACCTGGAATGAAAAGTCCACCTCCGCTACCTCCTGAAATCGTTCGGATCTAGTTTGGAGGCATACTCCAACATTTGTTTTATTCCTTCATCATATTTATTGCCAAACTTACTTCTGATGTCGTTGATGTCCATCTGAATAGCGTCCATCAGGCGACCCTCTTCGAGCAGCGCTTGCTGCTTGTCCCGATAAGCCTTGGCTTCTTCGGAACGACCAAAACTCGCGGTGTTTTTGTGATCCTCTGGATCCATCTTGATGGCAGGACCATCACGACTGCTGATTGGCGCGCCTTTGTAGCATTTCTGAGCAGGACAATGGTGCGAGTCCAGCCCGTCGTTTACTGGCTTGCTGGTGTCTTTGTGCGGACCGCCCAATACATCTGCCGGATCCTTTTTGACGACGGCAACCGTTCTCGTGACGGCCTTCATCCCAATGGACTTGAATTCCCCAAGTACCGCATCGATCAGGAAACGGGTAGCGACAACATACCCATCACCATCGTATTTGTATTCCTCATTACCCCCTTCGTGCTCTTGTTTGGCAGTCTCGTGGAGCTTCGTCAGGTCCTCCTCTTTCTCACCCAGTAATTTCGCGGCCAACTTGATGGCTGCCAGATCTTTCAGTTCGTCAATTTTGTCGCCATACGCGGCGTTGAGTAATCCATTGGCGGTCATGCTCAACAGAAACTTCATCGGCCCCATGACTGCCTGTACAGCAATAACGGTGGCCTGAATTTTCTCGGTCGGCATATCCTTCGTGAGATCAATCAAGTCCAGAACTTGATTCAATGCCAACTGACCATGAGTGATCAGGTTTGCGGGAACCGGAATAGGCGGCAGCGTCATTGTTCCAGGTTTGTCTGGGCCGCTTGACGGATCAGCCGTCATTTGTGGGCAGGTGTTGTTTGCGGTGCAGCTTTCTACCAGCTTTTCGTAATCAGCCGCTTGTTTCGCGAACTCGGACAGCCCTTTCAAAACTGTCTCAGGCAATGATTTTATCTGGTTGGGATCAAGCCCTTGTCGAACGAAGTTCTTGGTGACTGCCAGAGCGCGCTCTTTGCCCAACTCAGTGATCAGCGTTGGAGAAACATCATCAATGTCAACAAGCTGAGCATTGATCGCCTGATTCAGGTTTTGCAGAAAGCTGGCGCCCGCCTTGGCTTGATCGAGCATGTTCTTCTTGAAGTTGATGACGTTATCGCCCCAACGCTCAAGCGTCTCCAGCGGATGGCTAACGGCATCAATGGAGGAACTGCTCGCATACAGCGTCGTGCGATGTTCTTCATCCCTGGTGATTTCATACGCCTTGTTCACATCACGATTAAGACCTGCCGTGGAATCCTGCCCGGTAGTCTTGTCGTTACGTACAACAATCTGTCCCTCGCCCACCGTGGCGTTCAACGTCTGCTGGCGATCCTTGTCATATTTGTAGCCTTCAACTGCCCAGCTATTTTTGCTCTCGCCTTCCATGCCTTTGTTTGGCTTGTCGGCCTGGGAGCCACCGCCACCGCCATAGCTGCCACTGACATTAAGGTAGTAGCCGTGCTCATTATCCTTACCGGTGATGTTGCGATAGCCGAGGGTGTCGGTGTCGAGTTTCAGATTTCCGTTGTCGGCGCTGATTACCGAACCATCGAGTTGCGTATGTTTTTCGGTACGGATGTCGACTTTGCTTTTGCCACTGATAACAGTCTGGTTGTCGACCCAGTTGGTTTTGCCGTTGGTTTCGCCATAACCCAAAGAACCGCTGACCGTTGCACCGAAGCTGACCGCAACCGTCAGGCTGGCGTCGAACTCCTTGCCTTCGACCTTGCCGGTGTTCGGCACAGAGGTCACGGTCAGGTTACGACCGACATCACCGATGACTTCGTCGCCACGCAAAGTCGCGCCAGCGATATTGGTATCGCGACCGCTTTCGAAGCCCAGTTTGTTGCCGGCATACAGATAGGCTTCTTGCTGCTTGACGCCCTCACGGTTGAGATCGCCAATGCCCACATTCGCCGAACCATAAATCCCGAAGCCGTCCTGGCCCGCGATGATGCCGCCCTCCGCGCCCCAACTGCGCCGATCATGCGAACTCTCGTAGGCGTTTTGCGCCGAGAGAATATTCAGATCGTTACCGGCCTTGAGGGAGATATCCCGCTCGGCGGTGGCCCGGGTGCCGATCAGCGTCAGGTCGTTTTTCGCGTCAAGGTTGATGCTGCCACCGGCGTTCAACTGAGTTGCCGTCGAGGTGCCCTGCGTGGATGTGTCTGCAGTGCCGGCATTGCTGACACCTACGCCCAGTTTGAAGCCGCCGGTGGTGCCCCCTTTGACACCGCCCTTGCTCTGGGTTGAATGCCCGTCGCTGCTTTCTGAACCGTGCGCGACATCAAAGGTAATGTCTTTGCCTTTGACGTTGATGTCACGGCCGGCATTGAACTGGCTACCGCTAACGTTGACGTTGTTGCCAGCGTCCAGCGAAATGTCATTGCCTGCAGAAAGTGTCGACGGACGTTGAGTAACCGACGTTTGAGTCTGGTTTGAACTGACGCTCGATCCACCGATATGGCCGTCAAATTTCGGCCCACTGAAAAACTGATCCAGCGTATCAACCGACTTCAGAACACTTGAGCCCTTGCTGACCCCGTCCTCACCTTTGCCAGTGCCTTTGAGGCCATCCATCGTATTGCCGATGTTGTAGGCCGTGGTCACGGTGATGCCGTTGCGCTTGATGCTGTCACGGATGGTGACTTCGCTGGCCTCCTCCTTGGCATCGATGTTGATGTCGCGATCGGCCTTGAGGCGGATGTTGTTCTCCGCCGTCAAGTCCGAGCCTTGCTGATTGATGTCACGACCGGCGTTTACGGTAATGTTAATCCCCGCATCGATGGAACTGCCCGCCGCGGTGTAGCCCTTGCTGTTGACACCATGTTGAATGGTTTCACTACCGGCGAAGGTGGTGAAAGCATTGCTGTCGATGGTCTGTTTGATACCAACGGTCTTGTCTGTCTCCCAGCTGCTGCTGCGCTGGTTGTCGATGGACGCGACCACGTTGACGTCGCGACCCGCGTCGAGCGAAACATTGTTGTCGGCACTGATGCCGCTGCCAATGACATTGATGTCACGCGACGCATTGAGAATGGCATCGTGCCCGGCATTGACCTGGCTACCGATACTCTCGGAGCTGACAACTTCCCGTCCTCCATTGTGGGAGGTGGCGAAAGTCATGTCCGCGCCAAAGCCCGGCGTTCCGGCAGCCCAACCGATTGCGTCCTTCAGCGAAAGGCCCAGTTTCTTTTTGTACTCTTCGGCACGGCTGTAGGCCTGATCATCGGCGGAAGACAGGGTGATATCGCCTTCCTTGTCCACCAGGCCAGCGTGTAGTTCAGCGTCGTTTTTGGCGTTGACTTCACTGGCGTTCAGGCGAACATCGCGCCCGGCGAGAACCACCGTATCGTGACCAGCGTTCAACTCACTGCCGACCTGGGTAACCGATGTCTGCAAATGACTGCTGCCACTTTCGGACATGCCGAATAGGCCGGTTTTGGTTTTTTTGCTGTAACTGCCCGACTCCTCCGTAGCGGAAAGCACCGCGACATCGTTGGTCGCACCGACAAACAGATCATTACCGGCGTTCATCTGGCTGCCGATGATGGTAACGTTACGACCGCCATCAAGACTGAGGTCGCCGTCTTTACGCCTTGAGACGTTGACGGTCAGATCACGGCCCGCGTCGATCACTGACGCGACGTTTTCACTTTCATAGCTTTCTGTCTGGGTCGTCTTGCTTCGACCAAAAGAGCCTTTTTTCTTCCTGTAGTAGTAAGCGGAACTCTCGTCCTTGGCCGAGGCGACAGTAATATCCTGTACTGCGTCGAGGCTGACATCATCTTCGGCCTTGATCCGGCTGGCGATAATCCCAAGATCGTTACCTGCCTTCAGGGCAATGTCGCGCCCGGAATTTAAAACCGACGACTGTTGAGTAATGCTGTGGGTTTCGTTCGCGCGCTTCTTGCTGCGCGAGACGTAGTCACTCTCGTCGGCGGCCGAAGTAATGACAATGTCATGGCCTGAATCGACGCTGAGATCGCGCTTGGCATCCAGCCGACTGGCCACGACCTCCACATCCCGATCGGCACTGATCGACAGATCCCTTCCGGACGTCACTTCAGCGCCGTGCTGGGTAATGGTCTGATTCAGGAAGTTACTGCCACGTGAATCCGTGCGGCGATCCTGAACCGAGGTGATGTTCACGTCGCGATCGGCATCAAGCGTCATGTCCCCACCGCTTTTCAGCACACCGCCGATATTGCTGATATCACGCCCGGCATTGATCGTCAGATCATTGGCCGCTTCGATCCGTGCCGCGTTGTTCAGGACGTCGCGGTGCTGCAGCGTGCCGCCATAGTTGGTGTCGTAGCCATAAACATCGCGCTGGTTGATCACGTCACCGTTGGTGGCCGTCAGACTGACGTCCTTGCCCGAAACAACGCCGCCGCCCTTGTTGACGATGTTGTTGCCAGCCTTGAGCGTCAGACGCTCACCGGCTTCGATCAAACCGCTGTTGGTGAGGTTGTTGCCGGCTTCGGCCGACAGGTTGTTCGAGGCGCGAAGCGTGCCGGCGTTATTGAGGTCCGCACCGGCGATCAGAGTCACGTCACCGCCCTGAATCAATGCACCGTTGGGTGCCAGACGGTTATTCGCCTGGGCGAGGTAAAGCACCGGCACCAGCACCTTCTCGCCATTCACTTCGTGCTCTTCGAGCCAGACGATGTCATGGGTCAATGCCGCCACTTGTTGCGCCGTCAATGTCACGCCCATCGACAGGTTGAGTTCATTCTTGCTGGCGACAGCATTGTTCATCAGGTACTTGAACATCGCTTCGTCGGAGGTCTGGCCGTCGATGAAACGTTGGCCGGTGCGGGCAACGACAGCCTGCTGAACCAGGCGCTGTTCAAACAGGCCATCGCCCAGACGCTTGGCGCTGTTGTCCGGGTCGTACCCCAGTTTGTCGAGCAGATAGTCCGAGCTCATGAACTGCTTGAGATCGGTGAGTGCCGGGTTGGTCTCGATCAGGTATTTGTGCGGATTGGAGCGCACGCTGGTGTCAGGCAAGCCCTGGACGCGCGGAACGTTGAATGAGGCGCTTCCCCGATTGGGCAACAGCACGCCGACCGGCCCGTCACCCGCGGCTGCGTTGACATTGATCACGGCCGTCTTGTCGTCGAGGTTCAACGATGGGCGACTGGCCAATGCCAGCTCTCGGTTTTTCACCGAGACCGGATCGTTCTTGTCGAACTGCAAGTCAGTGGCGTGCCTGACCGGCATGCCATCGGAGCGCTCTGTAGTACTTGCGGCTATGGAACCAATCGTCCAGTCCTTGCCGGCAACCACCGCTTGTTCCGTGCCGCCCTTGCCACTGAGACGGAACAGGCCATTGTCACCGGTCGGCAGCGTGAAGCCTGGCAGTGCCAGCGGGTTGACCTGTTGTTGCGCCAGATCCGGCGGCAACTGCGGGTTCAAGAAAACCACCGTCGGTTTGGCCGCGTTTTTCACCCCGGTATCGGCACCGCCCTTAGTGGTGCCGTCAAAGTTTGTATATGGGTTCAGGTTGCCGTTGTTGATGGTGGTCTTGGCGTTGATCTGTACCGCTTGTCCGGCCTGAATGATCGAAGGAACACTGCCGCCGCCGTTGGTGAAAACCCGGTCATCGCGCTGCTTCACGCCTGCCAGAATCTGTGCCGGCACTGCGACCTCGGGCCCGATGCCGAACTTGGTATTGACCTTGTTGAGCAATTGCTTGTTCAGCGCCTGGTAATCCCAATGCATCCCGCCCTTGTCAGGCTCGTGCCAGCTATCAATATAGTCATATTGATTTTTTGAGTTTCGGTCGGCATAAGCCTGCAGATCCGTGCTGACCCAGCTCGATTGGGGTTTGTTTGGAAGCCCGCCGAGTTTGTAGGTGCGCATCCGTGTAAAGGTGCCCGACTGCAAGCCGAAATTATCGAAGCTATCAACGTCGAGAGTGATGTTCTTGCCCGCGGAAATCAGTGACGCCGTGTTGGTGAAGGCCCCAACATTCGCGGTCAGATTGCCAGCCACCGAGAGCGATGATTGCGGCCCGGTGATCTTCGAAGTCGACTCAAAGTTCTCGTTGACGTAGAACGTGGTACCGCTGAACGTAATGTCGCCGGAGAGAAACTTCTCCTCGCCAATCACACCTTCAGTCTTGTTATTGAAACTGTTGGCCGACAGCGAAAAATCACCGTCCACATTGATCGAAGCCGCGAGGTTGTTGACGCTGTTCGCACGACCGCCAGCCATACCGGCAATCGTCAGGTTGCCAATGCTGTAAACGTCCCCGGTCTGGTTGGTGAAATCATTGACCAGCAGATTCATGTTGCCGCCGCTGAAGACCAGCCCGTGGTCGTTCACCAGGTTAGCCGTCCTGATCGTCAGGTCCTGCGCGGCACCCAGCGTACCGGTGTTGCTCACGGCGCCCGCATTGATCGTCAGGCCGTTGTTGGAAGTCAGTCGACCTCCGGCATTGTTCAACAGCCCGCCAATGTTGAAGTTACCCTGCCCGCCACTGCCGATGCTGGCGACGCTGGTGAGGCCCAGTTGCGCCGCGTTGAAGGTCATGTCACCCAAGCTGCTGACACGACCATTCCCGCCGTAAGTCCCGCCTATCTGGAAGTCCATGCCACCATCACTGGCGATCAAACCCTCGTTGGTCCAGTTGCCGCCACGCGCCACCAACAGGTTCGACGCCAGCAACTGCCCGCTAGCGGTCTGCACAAAATTGCCGACATTGACGGTCAACCGCCCAGCCTGAATCACACTGCTGTTGGTCCAGCTGTCCGCGTTCAGCGTCAGGCCGCCGAGGGTCACCAGCGAGCCGCCGGCGTTCATGACGTTGGCGGTCGAGATGCCGAATTCGCCGACGCCGACATGGGTGATCGAGCCGCCGGCATTGAGCAGGCTCGGCGTGGCGAGATTGAAGTCGTTGTTGGCGGTTTCCACCAGACCGTTGCGGTTGTCGAACAGGCTGCCGATCTGGAAATCGGTTTTGCCGCCAGCGCCCAGTGCGCGCAGTTTGCCGCCCTGGTTGTCGAGGTTGGCGGCGCGAATCGTCAGTGTGCCAGCGCTTTCGATCAGGCCGCTGCGGTTGCTGAGGTTGCCGTTGACGCCCAGGTCGATGCCATTGCCGCTGATCTGGCCGGCGTTGTTGCTCATCGAGCCGGCGGTGGCTTTCACCTTGCCCCGGGCGTAGATCCCGCCGCCGCTGTTGTCGAGCGTGCCGACACCGGCATCGAGCAGGATGTCACCGCTGTTGGCGGCGATACGCCCGCCGTCGCTGTAGATACCACCGAGTGCGCGCAGATCGAGGCGGCTGCCTTCGATCTTGCCGCCCTGGCCGTTGCGCAACACGTCAGTCAGGCGGGTCTGCAGCAAACCCTTGAGGCTCGACAGCACACCGCCACGGCTGTCGAGGCTGGCGGCGGTGAGGGTCAGGTCGCCGTTCTGGGCGATGATCTTGCCGCCCTGGTTGTCGATGGCGCCGCTGCCCGCATTCACGGTCAGTGCAGTCATGCTTTGCACAGCGCCCTTGGCGTTGTTCAGCGCCGCAGCGGTGAGGTGCACCCCGGCATCGCGGCTGGAGATCAGGCCATCGGTGTCGTTGTGCAGAGTGCCGCCAACGGTGAGATCCAGTTGGCTGTTGGCCGACACGGTGCCGCTTTGGCTGTTGTTCAGATCACCGCTGGTGAGCAGGTTCAGCAAGGTCTGGCTAATCAGTTGCCCGCCGCGGTTGTCGACGCTGGCGGAGCGTTTGATCAGCAGTGGGCCGTTGCTACCCAACGCGCCATTGACGTTGGTCAGAGCGCCGAGCAGGTCGAGGCTGACGCTGTCATCGCCAACGAAGCTGCCATGGCTGTTATTCAGTTGCGTGCCGGTGAAGGTCAGGGCTTTTTTCGCGGTAATTCTGCCGCCGCTGTTGTCCAGCGTTACAGCGCGGACATCCAGCGTGTCACCGCTCTCGATCAAGCCGCCGGAAGTATTACTGAGCGTGCCACCGGTCAGCGTCAGCGTCTGCTTGCCGCCACTGCTGAGAGTGCCGTTGCTGTTATCGAGGCTCGCGGCCTTGATGCTCACCTCGCCCTTCGCGCCCACGCCACCGTTGCTGTGGTTGGTCAGCGCGCCACTGAGGTCGATGCTGGTGTTGCCGAGCAGACTGGAAACACTGCCTTGCTGACTGTTGTCGAGGGTGCCGCCGGTGACAATCACGCCGTTCCAGCCGGAGACCAGACCACCCTGGTTTTTCAGCTCGGCAGCGGTCAGGGTCAGCTGATCGTTGCTGATCAGGTTGCCGCCACGGTTGTCCAGGCTGTTGCCTTTCAAACTGAAGCTGTTGACGCTGGAAATCTCGCCCTTCTGGTTATTCAGATTGCGCAGCGCATCGATGCTCAACACGCCTTTGCTGTTGATCACGCCGTTCTGGTTATTGAGGTCACGCAGGTGGGCGATGCTCAGCAAACCCTTGCTGCTGATCAGGCCGTCCTGGTTATTCAGATCCTGTGCGGTGGCGCCCAGATCGATCGCCACGCCCGCAACACCCACCAGCGTGCCGCCCTGATTATTCAGGCCGGTGCTGTTGAGGGTCAGTTGTTGCGCGGCCTTGATGCTGCCCTTGTTCTGGTTGTTCAGCAGGCCATCGACCTTGACGTCGATATCGCTGTCACTGAGCAAAACACCCTCGCCGCTGTTATCCAGACTCGCCGCGCGAACCTGCAGCGCCGCCGCCGCGATCTTGCCTTTGATCGAGGTCAGCGCGTTGTCGATCTGCAGGGTGAGTTTCTGATTGCTCAGCAGTTGGCCGCCGCTGTTATCCAATGACTTGGCGAGCAGTTCGAAAGCCTGCTCGCTGGAAATCTCGCCGCCACGGTTGTTTACGTCAGCCAGATTCTTCAACAACAACTGACCCGGTGCACTGATGACGCCGCCCTGGTTGTTCAACGCGCCGCCGTTCAGATCGACGCTGACATCAGCATTGCTGCTGAACAGCCTGCCGCCCTGCTGATCGAGACCACGAACATTGGCCACCAGCGAATTGGCCGCGCCGAGACTGCCGGCGGTGTTGGTCACCTGGCCGGCCGTGATGTGCAGTTGATCGGCGGAGTAAATGCTGGCCTGGCTGTTGTTGAGGTCGCCGGTGGTGATGCTCAGTTTGCCTTTGCCACTGATCGCGCCTTGTTGCTGATTATCCAGCGCGCTGCTGTTGAGCGTCAGGTCGGTGTCGGTCAGCAGTTTGCCGCCCTGGTTACTGACGGCGCCACGGGTGTCGATGGTCAGCGCTTTAGCGCTGGAGACCGTGCCGGCGTTGTTGTCGAGGCTGTCGGCGTTGATCGCCAGAGCCCCTTCACCGACGACACTGCCCTGCCCGTTGTTCAGCCCCGCAGAGAGGTTGATTGCGATATCTTTCTGGCTGGTCAGACGTCCGCTGTTTTCCAGGGTCTTGCCCGTCAGGGTCAAGCCGCTGTCACCGGACAGCAGCCCCTTGTTGCGGTTGATGACGTCATTAACCGTCAGCGCCAGATTGCCGCCGGCGAGCATGTAACCGCTGTCGCTGTTGTCGAGCCAGGCGCCGATCAGGCTCACATCGGCCTTGCTCGACAGTTCGCCGCTGCGGTTGTCGATACGGTCGACGCTGAGCTTCAGCGCTTTTGTTGAACCGATGAGGCCTTCCTGACGGTTATCCAGATTGGCGGCGGTGATCGTCAGGCCGTTGTCGGCGATGACCACGCCGTTCTGGTTATCAAACATGCCGGTGACGCTGAAATCGACATCACCGCGCACACGGATGTCACCGCTGGTGTTGTTCAAACTGTCGCTGCGACTGTCGAGACTGGCGGAGGCAATCATACCTTTAACGTTGCTCAGGGCGCGCTCGATAGTGAGGCTGAGCTTTTCATTGCTGAGCAATTTGCCGCCATCGTTGTTGAGGCTTTGTGCGTTGACTGCCCAGGCCTTGGCGGCGGAGATTTCGCCGGCGCTGTTGTTGACGTCCTTGAGGTTTTTCAGCAGCAACTGGCCCGGCGTATGGATGTTGCCGCGCTGGTTGTCGAGCAGACCGTTGTTCATGTCCAGGGTCAGGTCGCCGTTGCTGAACAGCTCGCCGCCGTCCTGTTCCAGCGAGGTCAGTGAAGCCTGAAGTTTCTGCTGGCTACCGATGGTGCCCCCGGAGTTGTCCAGGTGCCCGGCGGTCAACAACAGCGTGCCATCGGTGGCGATACTGCCGCTCTGACGGTTTTTCAACTCGCCGGTGGTCAGGGTCGAATCGGCCTTGGCGCTGATGATGCCGTTGGCGCTGTTATCCAGGCTGCCACTTTTGAAGGTCAGGCCTTTCTGCGAGACGATCAGGCCGCCCTGGCTCAGTACCGCGCCGGTAGCGGTCAGCGCCATAGCTTCAAGGCTCGACAGTTTGCCCAAGCGATTGTCGAGGCTGTCGGCGCTGAGGATCATTTGCCCTTCACTGCTGATCAGGCCTTGCTGGTTATCCATCGCGCCGTCGAAGGTCAGCCCCAGACTGTTCTGACTGACGATCCGCCCTGCGACGTTACTCAACCCGGTGCCGCTCAGGGTGCTCGCGCCCTTGCTGAAAATCAGGCCGTTGCTGGCGTTGATGATCTGCGCGACTTTCGCCTCCAGCGTGGTGTCGGACAACACCTTGCCGCCCTCGCTGTTGTCCAGGCGCGACCCGTTGATGTGCAGATCATGCTGGCTGGAGAGCGAGCCGCCGCGGTTGTCGATCTGGTCGACGTTGACCGTCAGGGTCTTGAGCGATCCGACGAGACCGTCCTGATGGTTCTGCAGCGTCTTGCCGGTCAGCAACAGGTTGCCTTCGGCAACCAGTTCACCGCCCTGCTGGTTCAGGCTGTCGATGTTGGCGTCGACATCGCCCTTGCCGGAAATCCGTCCGCCATCGTTGGTGACATTGTTGGCCTTGAGCCTCAGCAAACCGGTCGAGGTGAGCAGACCGCCATTGCGGTTGTCCAGCGTGTTGCCCTCGAACGTCAGCGTTGTCTTGCTTTCAACGCGGCCCTTGTCGCCGTTATCCAGTTCACTGATCAGCAGTTTCGCCGCCTGATCAGCGCGAATCGTGCCACTGCGGTTGTCCGTATTGGCGCTGGTAACCGTCAGGGTGTTGAGGCTGGAAATTTTGCCGGCGCGGTTATCCAGGCGCGTGGCCTGCACGTCCATCGCTGCGTTGGCCTGGATCAGGCCTTTGTTCTGGTTGTCCAGGCGATCGCTGATGCGCGTGGTCAGCGTGCCTTCACTGGTCAACTGGCCTTGCTGGCTATTGTCGAATTGCTGTGCGCGCAGGGTCAGCGCTTGTCTGGCGCCGATCCGACCGCCGTTGCTGTTGTTGATCGCACTGATGGCGGTGATGTCGAGCAACTGCCCGGCGGTCATCACGCCGGCGACGTTATCCAACGAAGTGACCGTCAGCACTGCGTCGGTCTGGCCGCTGAGTTCGCCATTGCGGTTGATCAATTGACCGATGTTGCCGGTCAGTCTGGTCTGGCTGTTGATCACGCCTTTGTTGTTCAGCACTTGAGCGGCATTCAGGCTCATCGTGCCGCCGCTCAGTACGCGTCCGCTATTGCGGTTGTCCAGCGTGCCCGCCGTGATCGCCGTGGTTTGTCCGCTGAGGGTGCCGCCCTGGTTGCTCAGGGTTTGCGCAGTGCTGACTGTCAGATTGCGGCCGGCGATGAGGCTTTTGCCAGTGTTGTCGAGGTTCTGCGCACTCAGGTTCAGATCACCGTTGCCGTTGCGCCCGCCGTCGGCGTTGACCCCGGCTTCGATGACACCGCCGTTGGTCAATTGCCCACCGGCACTCAGGGCAATACTGTCGCGGGCAGCCAGGGTCTGGCGGTTGGTCAGATTGCCTTGGGTCTGCACATTGAGCGCGGTGCCGGCATAGACTGGGCCGCGCGCATCAAGGCTGGCCGCCTTGACGTTGACCGCGCCAGTGGCCGAGGTATCAACCAGGCTCAATTGACCATTGGCATCAAGCTGAATATCGCCACCGCTGGCGATCAGTTTACCGTCGAGCTTCACGCCGACCCCGGCCTCGGTGCCGACCAGTTTGATCGCCCCGGCATACATGCCGCCCAGCGCCGAAGAGTCAATCGCCAGTTGCGGCTTGGCGCTGCCATCATCGGCGCGGGCCGTGGCGCTGAGATGTTCAGCGTTGACGTCGTTACGCCCGGCGACGATGGTCAGGTTTTTCGCCTGGATCTCGGCGTTGATCTTCGCGGTGCGGGTGATGATTTCGAAGCGGTCGATATTGGTTGCGTTAAGCCCGGCGCCTTCGATGGCGACCGAGCCTTGATCGACCTGAAAGCGATCGAGGCGACCGTTGTCCAGCACCGGTTTGCCGGTGGTCAACGTGACCCGTGGCGCATTGATGAAACCGCAGCCGTTGCAGGTGATGCCGTAGGGGTTGGCCACGATCACCCGCGCCGACTGCCCCGCCACTTCGGTGTAACCGCGCAACTGGCTTGGGTTGCCGCTGATGACTTCGTTGAGAATCGCTTGCGCCGAGCCGCTGTTTTTCAGGTTCGGGTTGCCGATGATGTGCCCGGCCAACTGGGTGTTCGAGGTTTGCGTCGAGCCGTTGTTGAGGATGACGCCCTGCGCGCCGACGTTGTAATCGTGGAACTGGTTGTGCGACAGCCCGCTGCCGTTGGGCGTGGCGATGTTGATGATCGGCACGCCATTGCCGGCCCGATCCAGCGCGGTGTTCGGGTTGGCCACGACAATGCCGTCGGCCTGCGCCCACATCGGTTGCCAGAACATGACGTTCGCCAGCAGGAACGCCAGCCCGCGCTTGGGCATGCCCCAGAAATGCTCACGGGTTTTCACGTCAGCAGAAGGCTGACCAGCGAGGAAGGCGTATTGGCGAACGTCCATGTTTGAGCTCTCGTTGCGACAGGCGAGTGAGGTCTGGGTAATCAACAGGCAAAGCGATCCCTGCCTGGCCAAAACACGGGGCCAGGTGAGAGAACAAGCAAAAAGGGGGATAAATGCGCGCCTCGGTCAGAACGTCCAAAGCGTGGCAAAAACGATCGCAGAACCGCTGGCGAATAGTTTGTTCGATCCCTCGAAATCACAATTTGATATCAATGTGATGGCGCGATGGTAGATTGCCATCATTCTGGCGTCAATAAGTCGTACAGCGTCTTTTACAACAACCTCTCTAACCCGTGGCTTTTCCTCAAGAGGTCTGCTTTTCAGGGGAAGATCGCGACCGTTCGGTCACTCTAAATGGACTGGTAAAAACACTGGAACTGAACTTTTCACCGCCCGAAACCCTCCACCGATCAACCCGCCCTACCCGGAACGGAGGCCTGCCCCCATGAAAACCCTGCTCAAGCTCACCCTCGCCGCCACTCTCGCCTGCGCCCTGCCGGTCTGGGCCTGCACACCAGAAGAGGCCACCGCTAAACGCGAACAACTGGCCAAGGAAGTGGCCAAGCTCACCGAACAGAATCCGGCCAAGGCCAAGGAGATCAACGCCGAGCTGCAGAAAATGGATCTGGGCACGGCCAGTGCCGATCTGCCGGACAAGTGCCAGTTGATTGATCAGCGCTTGAAGGAATTGGGCACGGCCGAGAAAAAAGCCGACAGCTAAAAGCAAGATCAAAAGATCGCAGCCTGCGGCAGCTCCTACGCCAGACCCTGTAGGAGCTGCCGCAGGCTGCGATCTTTTGATCTTAAAAATGCATTTGTGCATTTATTTTCTTGCATAAACGCATATCCAGACTAAGGTTACATCGAGCAAGGAGATCGGCACCGTTCATCGCAGATGAAAACCGTTACCCACCGATCGCTCGGCAATACCGCAACACAATCACAAGCTGGACGCTTGTTTTCATTCATGGAGGACTGAAAAAATGTTAACCACTCAAGCAACATCGTTCACCGGCGAGAGCCTGCCAAGGTGCCTTGTTGGCCACCTGATCGACCCGCAACTGGTCGAGGTTGAAGCCACTGCGCAAACGGCGGTACTGGCCGCTGCCAACCTTAACTTCACGATGCAGAAACAGACTCAGACCAACTGGTGCTGGGCCGCCGTTTCCGCTTCGGTCGGCAACTACTACGGCACCGGTTCATGGACCCAGTGCGGCGTCGCCAGCACCCAACTGGACCGCAATTGCTGCAGCCAGCCGGGGCCGTGCAACGTCTACGGCTATCTGGATTCGGCCCTGCAAACCACCCGCAGCTATAACGGGATGAATCAGGGTTCGCTGCAGATGTCGGCCATTCAGAACCAGATCAACATGGGTCGCCCGGTCGGCCTGCGTTGTGCCTGGTACGGTGGTGGCGCGCACTTCCTGGCGATCTACGGCACCAACGGCAACTACGTGCTGATCGCCGACTCGATCTACGGTTACTCGACCCGCGCGCTGAACTCATTCCCCGGTTCGTACAACGGCGGCGGCAACTGGACTCACACTTACTTCACCGCGAAAAACTAGGAGGGCGACATCATGCAACTGACTTATCCAAAGGCGCCTTCCAACGGCGTACAGACTTTGCGTCCGGTGCTGCAAGCCGCGCTGCAAAACCAGGGCTTCGGCATCAACCGCCAGTTCGCCAACGCGACACCGGCCAAAGTCAGCCTCAGCGAAGCCTATCGCGGCTACTCGCTGACACTCGACGACCTGAGCCAAGGCAAGGGTCTGAAAGACGCACGTATCGGCGACTGGCATTACCTGGTGTTTGCCGACGGCGTAAGCATTGCCGATGCGCAACTGGCCGAGGTGCGTGGCCATGTCGAGTTCGCTTCGCTGAACCACGGCACCCGGGCCGCCGACACCGTGGGCGCGTTGAAACTGGCGGAACAGGCGCCGCAATTGCAGGGCAAGAGCGTTGAACTGCGGCTGCTGTTTGTCTCGGCACTGCACGTCGTGGCGATCTGGCTGCACGCTGACGGTGAAGATGTGCTGATCCCGATTGAGCCGACGCCAAAAGAGCTGGGCGACTCGCGGCTGTACAGCGAAGCCGCGTTGCTCGCGCAGCTCAAACCGGCGGCAGATCGCGCCAAACAGCGCTTTGACGCAGACACCAGCGGACAGTTGGGGAGCTGACAAACCCTGCGCATAAAAAAACCCGGACACTGTCCGGGTTTTTTATTGCCTGCGAAAACGCCTTACTCAGCCGCTGGCTCAGCCGGCTTGCGACGTTTGAGCGGGGCCATGCCGTCGCTGCTCACCAGAGAATCCGGCTTCGGACGGTTGGCGCTCTTGCGCTTGGTCGGGGTCTTGGCGGCGGTTTTCTTCTTGTCGCCCTTGGCGTCGGTCTTTTTCTTCTTCACGCCGACGGCTTTGCCCGAGGCCTTGACCTTCTTCGGTCCGCCGTAGGTGCCTTTGACTTCCTTGATGGTGCGGCGCTCGAAGCTCTGCTTGAGGTAGCGCTCGATGCTCGACATCAGGTTCCAGTCGCCGTGGCAGATCAGCGAGATCGCCAGACCGTCGTTGCCTGCGCGGCCGGTACGACCGATGCGGTGCACGTATTCGTCGCCGCTGCGTGGCATGTCGAAGTTGATCACCAGATCCAGGCCATCAACGTCCAGACCACGGGCCGCGACGTCGGTAGCGACCAGAATCTTCACGCCGCCCTGCTTCAGACGATCGATCGCCAGTTTGCGATCCTTCTGGTCTTTCTCGCCGTGCAGCACGAACGCTTTGTATTCCTGAGCCACAAGGCGGCCGTAGATGCGGTCGGCCATGGCGCGGGTGTTGGTGAAGACGATGGCCTTCTGATAGGTCTCGTTGGCCAGCAACCAGTTCACAATCTGCTCTTTATGCTGATTGTGGTCGGCGGTGATGATCTGCTGACGGGTCGTCGAATTCAGTTGGCTGACCGCATTGAGCTGCAAGTGCTCAGGGTTGTTCAGCACCTTGCCGATCATCTCGCGCAGGCCGGAACCGCCGGTGGTGGCGGAGAACAGCATGGTCTGCTGACGGTTCGGGCATTCGTCGACCAGACGTTGCACGTCTTCGGCGAAACCCATATCGAGCATGCGGTCGGCTTCGTCGAGCACCAGCACTTCAACTTCTTTGAGGTCGAGGTTGCCTGCGTTGAGTTGCTCGATCATCCGGCCCGGCGTACCGATCAGGATGTCCGGCACCTTGCGCAGCATCGCGGCCTGCACCTTGAAGTCTTCACCGCCGGTGATCAGACCGGACTTGATGAAGGTGAACTGCGAAAAGCGCTCGACTTCCTTCAGGGTCTGCTGGGCCAGTTCGCGGGTCGGCAGCAGGATCAGGGTCTTGATGCTGACGCGGATCTTCGCCGGGCCGATCAGACGATTGAGGATCGGCAGGACAAAAGCGGCGGTCTTGCCGCTACCGGTTTGCGCCGTCACCCGCAGGTCACGCCCCTGGAGCGCCAGCGGAATGGCCGCTGCTTGCACAGGCGTTGGCTCGACAAATTTCAGCTCGGCCACGGCTTTGAGCAGGCGTTCGTGCAGGGCGAATTGGGAAAACACGGGTGCTACCTCGAAGATATGCAAAAAAACAGCTGCATAGGTTACCGGTTTCGAGCGCTCAGGCCGAGTTTCTTTATACAAACGGGCGTAATCAGTGGCTTTTTTGTTGCTCGATTTGTCTCCAACGGTAATACACAGCGTCTTAAATGCTCTAATCGCCCATCGCGTCTTACAGAAGAATCGTTGCTCACATGGATTTCAAACAGCTCTGGCTCAACGCCCAAGACCTCTGGGGTGCCCTCGAAAAGCACCCATTCCTGCAATCCGGCCTGGCGCTGATGCTGCTATTGGTGATCGCGCTGGTCCTCGGACGAGTGGCACGCTATCTGATCCTGCATGCCAGCCGCATGCTCGGGCGCCAGCCGGCCTTTCACTGGATCAACGACTTTCGCCACAACAAGGTGTTTCAACGTCTGGCGCAGATGACGCCGTCGCTGGTGATCCAGTTCGGCCTGCACCTGGTGCCGGAACTGAGCAAAACCGCGATGACCTTTCTCGGCAACGTGGCGCTGTCCTTCACCATCCTGTTCCTGCTGCTATCGGTCAGCGCCCTGCTCAATGCGCTGCTGGACATCTACGCCCGCACCGAACACGCCCGCACCCGCTCGATCAAGGGCTATGTGCAACTGGCGAAAATGGTTTTGTACGTGTTTGGCGCAATCATCATCGTCGCCACGTTGATCGATCGTTCGCCGCTGTTGCTGCTCTCCGGTCTGGGTGCGATGTCGGCGGTGATTCTGTTGGTCTACAAGGACACATTGCTGTCGTTCGTCGCCAGCGTGCAACTGACCAGCAACGACATGCTGCGGGTCGGCGACTGGATCGAAATGCCGCAAGTCGGCGCCGATGGCGACGTGGTCGACATCACCCTACACACAGTCAAGGTGCAGAACTTCGACAAGACCATCGTTTCGATCCCGACCTGGCGCCTGATGTCCGAGTCGTTCCGCAACTGGCGCGGTATGCAACAGTCCGGCGGGCGACGGATCAAGCGCAGCCTGTTCATCGACGCCAGCGGCGTGCGCTTCATTCGTGACGATGAAGAAGAGAAGTTGAGCCAGGTGCACCTGCTGACCGGCTACATGGGCCGCAAGAAAGCCGAACTCAAGGCGTGGAACGAGGCGCAAGGAAACGTCGCGGCGATGTCGGCCAACCGCCGGCGCATGACCAACATCGGCACCTTCCGCGCTTATGCGCTGGCGTATTTGAAGAGTCACCCGGAGGTGCAGCCGAACATGACCTGCATGGTGCGCCAGATGCAGACCACGGCGCAGGGCATTCCACTGGAAATCTACTGCTTCACCACCACCACGGTGTGGGCCGATTACGAGCGGATTCAGGGGGATATTTTCGACTATCTGCTGGCGGTGCTGCCGGAGTTTGGCTTGAGTCTGTATCAGCAGCCGAGTGGCGGGGATTTGCGGACCGGGTTGTTGCCGGCGGTGTTGGGGGCGGCGAGCATTCCCGAGCCGCAGAAACACCTCATGTAACGCCACCGATCAAAACTGTGGGAGCGGGCTTGCTCGCGAAGGCGTCAGGTCAGTCAACATAATCGTTGAATGACACACCGCTTTCGCGAGCAAGCCCACTCCCACAGGGGTTATGCGGTGGCTTGAGTTTTGCGGATGCCCAACCGGCTGATCCACACCGCCGCCAGAATCACACTCCCGCCCAGCAACAACCGTCCCAGTTCCTCATGCTGATTCCAGATCAGCAGATTCAGCAGCAAGCCCACTGGCACATGCAGGTTGTTCATCACCGCCAGCGTGCCGCCGTTGACCATGCACGCGCCCTTGTTCCACCAGTACATGCCCAACGCGGTCGAGACCAGTCCGAGGAACAGCAACACGCCCCATTGCAGCGGTGCTTCCGGCAGAAAGTTGGTTTTGCCGAACAGCAGAAACGCCGGCAACACCACTGCCAGTGCGCCGAGGTAGAAGAAGCCGAAACGTCGGTAATGCGGCAGATCGCTCGGGTGTTTTGCCACCAGATGCTTATACATCACCTGCCCTGCGGCGTAGGTGAAGTTGGCCAGTTGCAGCAGCAAAAAGCCCATGAAGAAATCCGGGTTGATCCGGTCAAAACGAATCACCGCCGCACCGCCCACCGCTACCAACGCGGCCACCAGCGCCCACGGATTGAAGCGGCGGTTCAGCGCATCTTCGATCAGCGTCACGTGCAGCGGCGTGAGGATCGTGAACAGCAACACCTCCGGCACCGTCAGTACACGGAAGCTCAGGTACAGGCAAACGTAGGTGATGCCGAACTGCAACGCGCCGATCAGCAGCATGCCGCGCATGAACGAAGGCTCCACCGAGCGCCAGCGGGTCAACGGAATGAACACCAGCCCGGCCAGCACCACGCGCACCAGCACTGCAAAGTAGCTGTCGACGTGACCGGCGAGGTATTCGCCGATCAGACTGAAGGAAAACGCCTGGATCAGCGTGACAAAAAGTAGATAGCCCATGGTCGCCTCTGTTTCGAATGGCGGCGACGATAGCGGTTTTCTGGTCTCACTGCGAATAGCCCGAAACACAAAATCCCCCTGTGGGAGCGAGCCTGCTCGCGAAGGCGGAGTGTCAGACGGCAGATACTTGTCTGATGCACCGCTTTCGCGAGCAGGCTCGCTCCCACAAGGAGTTTTGTGTTGTTCAAAAAACACAGGCAAAAAAAAGCCCGATCTCGCTAAAGCGTTCAATCGGGCTACAGCACTCAGGAGCAACAAGTGCAAAGGGAGGTTCGATGCGCGTAGAGCCTTGAAGGGGTTGCGCCAGGTCACTTAACCAAGCGGCGATTATCTGGCGATTAACATATCAAGCGACCTGAGACAGTTTGGCGTTGGCCTGATTCAGGCCCTTCTCCTGGAAGTCGCCACCCAGGTTCATGCCTTCGGCGTGAATGAAGGTCACGTCATGGATGCCGATGAAACCCATGACCTGACGCAGGTACGGTTCCTGATGGTCGGCCGGGCCGCCAGCGTAGATCCCGCCGCGAGCGGTCAGCACGTAGGCACGTTTGCCGCTGAGCAGGCCTTGCGGGCCGGTTTCGGTGTACTTGAAGGTCACGCCGGCACGCAGCACGTGGTCGAGCCAGGCCTTGAGGGTGCTCGGGATCGCGAAGTTGTACATCGGCGCAGCCATCACCAGTACGTCGGCGGCGAGCAGCTCGTCGGTCAATTCGTTGGAGCGCTCCAGCGACGATTGTTCGCTGGCATTGCGCTGCTCGGCAGGCTTCATCCAGCCGCCCAGCAGGTTGGCGTCCAGGTGTGGAACGGGATTCACGGCGAGGTCACGCACGCTGATCTGATCGTTGGGATGCGCCGCTTTCCACTGACCGATGAAGGTCTGGGTCAGTTGACGGGAAACCGAGTCTTGCTGGCGGGCGCTGCTTTCAATGATCAGAACGCGGGACATGGTGTGTAGTCTCCATCCGAGAATGTTGTAGGTCGATGGAGTGAAGGTTAAACAGTGTTGTATCGATGAAAAAGCGCAAATAATTGCTGCAAAGCATCGAATAATTCGTTTAGATGCAGTTTGTACCTTGTGGGAGCGAGCCTGCTCGCGAAGGCAGTGCATCAGTCAGAGAAGGTATCGACTGACACGACGCCTTCGCGAGCAGGCTCGCTCCCACGGAGATCGCCGTTATTTCGGGCTGCAGCTCAGGTCGATGCGCAGCCTGATGATCTCGCGGGAAAACTTGGCCGTGGCATTCGTATGCTTGCGGGCCGGGATTTCGATGTTGCGCGTACGCGGTGCTTCCGGACCATTGTTGAAAACGACTTTGCAGGTCGCGTCGACATCACCGTAGTTGGCGATCCGGATGGAGCCGATGTCTTTGTCGGTGTCGAAGGTCTCGTAGTCGATCTTCAAGCCATTGAGGTTCTTCTGCACATCGATCGGGTAAGCAAACGCAGTCAGCGGCAGCAACGCGAGCACCACACAACAGAATTTTTTCATTCGCCAGTCTCCATGAGGGACGGCCAGCTTAGGACAAGAGGAGCTATTGATGAAAGCGCCCCGCGTGACCCTTGATCAATGGCGAACATTGCAGGCCGTGGTGGACCACGGTGGTTTCGCCCAGGCCGCCGAGGTTCTGCACCGTTCGCAATCGTCGGTGAGTTATACCGTCGCCCGCATGCAGGACCAGCTCGGCGTGCCGTTGCTGCGCATCGACGGACGTAAAGCGGTGCTTACCGAAGCCGGCGGCGTACTGCTGCGCCGCTCGCGACAACTGGTGAAACAGGCCAGCCAACTGGAAGACCTCGCCCACCACATGGAGCAAGGTTGGGAAGCCGAAGTGCGGCTGGTGGTCGATGCGGCTTACCCAAGCGCACGCATCGTGCGGGCGCTGACCGCGTTCATGCCGCAGAGCCGCGGCTGCCGCGTGCGTCTGCGCGAGGAGGTGTTGTCGGGGGTCGAGGAGGTCTTGCTCGAAGGCGTGGCCGATCTGGCGATCACAGGCCTGAGCATCCCCGGCTACCTCGGCGCGGAATTGAGCGACGTCGAATTTGTCGCGGTCGCCCACCCTGATCACGCGCTGCATCGGCTCAACCGCGAACTGAGCTTCCAGGACCTGGAAACCCAGATGCAGGTGGTGATTCGCGACTCCGGCCGCCAGCAACCACGCGACGTCGGCTGGCTCGGCGCCGAACAGCGCTGGACCGTCGGCAGCCTCGCCACGGCTGCCACGTTCGTCAGCAGCGGCCTGGGCTTTGCCTGGCTGCCACGACACATGATCGAACGGGAATTGAAGGAAGGCACGCTCAAGCTGCTACCGTTGGATCAGGGTGGCAGCCGCAACCCGAGCTTCTATCTGTATTCGAACAAGGACAAACCGCTGGGCCCGGCCACACAAATCCTCATCGAACTGT
This sequence comes from Pseudomonas sp. URIL14HWK12:I6, assembly GCF_000514195.1. NCBI lineage: Bacteria > Pseudomonadati > Pseudomonadota > Gammaproteobacteria > Pseudomonadales > Pseudomonadaceae > Pseudomonas > Pseudomonas sp. URIL14HWK12:I6. The sequence continues at coordinate 259,533 of NZ_KI911359.1, read as the reverse complement.
TGCGCACCTTCGACACTTTGCCGCTTGACGCACCGTTCGCCGCCCCCGAGCAAGCCTGACACGGAGTTCACCGATGGCCTATTTCGAACATGAAGGTTGCAACCTGCACTACGAGGAATATGGCCACGGCACCCCGTTGCTACTGGTTCACGGACTGGGTTCGAGCACCCTGGACTGGGAAATGCAGATCCCGGCGCTGTCGGCGCACTACCGGGTGATCGTTCCGGATATACGTGGTCACGGTCGCTCGGACAAACCTCGCGAGCGCTACAGCATCGCCGGGTTCAGCGCCGATCTGCTGGCGTTGATCGAACACCTGAAACTCGGCCCGGTACATTACGTCGGGCTGTCGATGGGCGGGATGATCGGCTTTCAGTTCGGCGTCGATCAGCCGCAAATGCTGAAAAGCCTGACCATCGTCAACAGCGCCCCCGAGGTCAAACTCCGCAGCCGCGACGATTACTGGCAATGGTTCAAGCGCTGGAGTCTGATGCGCGTGCTGAGTCTGGCGACCATCGGCAAGGCGCTGGGCGGCAAACTTTTCCCCAAGCCTGAACAAGCTGATCTGCGGCAGAAAATGGCCGAACGCTGGGCAAAAAACGACAAACGTGCTTATCTCGCCAGCTTCGATGCGATTGTTGGCTGGGGCGTTCAGGAACGACTTTCCCGGGTGACCTGTCCAACGCTCATCGTGACTGCCGACCGTGACTACACACCGGTGGCACTGAAAGAAACCTATGTAAAACTGCTGCCCGATGCGCGGCTGGTGGTCATCGCCGATTCGCGCCACGCCACCCCGCTCGATCAACCCGAACGCTTTAACCAAACGCTGCTGGCGTTCCTTGCCACAGCCGATACTCAATCTCAGGATTACTGACCCATGTTGAAAAAACTCGCCCTCGCCGCCGGCACCGTGCTGTTTGCTGCCAACCTGATGGCTGCCACGCCTGCAAAAGCACCGCACGTGCTGCTGGACACCACCAACGGCCAGATCGAAATCGAACTGGATCCGGTCAAGGCGCCAATCAGTACCAAAAACTTTCTGGATTACGTCAACAGCGGCTTTTACACCAACACCATTTTCCATCGCGTGATCCCGGGCTTCATGGCTCAGGGCGGCGGTTTCACCCAGCAGATGCAACAGAAAGAGACCAAGGCACCGATCAAGAACGAAGCCAGCAATGGCCTGCACAACGTTCGCGGCACCTTGTCGATGGCCCGTACCTCCAACCCTGATTCGGCCACCAGCCAGTTCTTCATCAACGTCGCCGACAACGCCTTCCTCGATCCGGGCCGTGATGCCGGTTACGCGGTATTCGCCAAAGTGGTCAAAGGCATGGACGTGGTCGACATCATCGTCAACTCGCAGACCACCACCAAACAGGGCATGCAAAACGTGCCTGTCGACCCTGTGATCATCAAGTCGGCCAAAGTCATCGACTAAGCTGTACAGGGCGTTTCGAGCGGCGCTGGCCTGAAGCCGCGCCGCTCACACCGATAAAAGGAGAGCCCGGCATCCGGGCGGTTATCTGATGCTCTATCGCCGTTTCGAACAACTGATCGACATATTCCGCGACGCCCCCACGGCCTCCCCGCCGGATCGTGTCTGGCCCTTCTATACCTATTACCTCAAGCAGGTCTGGCCGAGTTTTGCCGCCCTGCTCGTCGTCGGCCTGTTTGCCGCGTTGATCGAAGTGGCGCTGTTCAGCTACCTGAGCCGCATCATCGACCTGGCCCAGGGCACGCCCAACCCGAATTTCTTCAGCGACCACGCCCTCGAACTGACGTGGATGGTGGTGGTTGCGCTGGTGCTGCGGCCGATCTTTTTCGGCCTGCACGATCTGCTGGTGCATCAGACCCTGAGCCCGGGGATGACCAGCATGATCCGCTGGCAGAACCACAGTTACGTGCTCAAGCAGAGCCTGAATTTCTTCCAGAACGACTTCGCCGGGCGCATCGCCCAACGCATCATGCAGACCGGCAACTCGCTGCGCGATTCGGCGGTGCAAGCGGTGGATGCGCTGTGGCACGTGGTGATCTACGCGATCAGTTCGCTGGTGCTGTTCGCCGAAGCCGACTGGCGCCTGATGATCCCGCTGCTGACGTGGATCGTCGCCTACATCGGTGCGCTGTATTACTTCGTGCCACGGGTGAAAGAGCGTTCGGTGGAAGCTTCCGACGCGCGCTCGAAACTGATGGGACGGATCGTCGACGGCTACACCAACATCGCCACCCTCAAGCTGTTCGCCCACACCAACTTCGAACAGCACTACGCCAAGGAAGCCATCGAAGAACAGACGGTCAAGGCGCAGATGGCCGGCCGCGTGGTGACCAGCATGGACGTGGCGATCACCACCATGAACGGTCTGCTGATCGTTGGCACCACCGCGCTGGCGCTGTGGCTGTGGACGCAGTCGCTGATCACCGTCGGCGCGATCGCCCTGGCCACCGGTCTGGTGATTCGTATCGTCAATATGTCCGGCTGGATCATGTGGGTAGTCACCGGCATCTTCGAAAACATCGGCATGGTGCAGGACGGTCTGCAGACCATCTCGCAACCGGTCAGCGTCACTGATCGCGAGCAGGCCAAACCGCTGGCCGTGGCTCGTGGCGAAGTGCGTTTCGAGCACGTGGATTTTCACTACGGCAAGAAGAAAGGCATCATCGGCGACCTCAATCTGAACATTAAACCCGGCGAGAAAATCGGTCTGATCGGGCCATCCGGCGCTGGCAAATCGACCTTGGTCAACCTGCTGCTGCGCCTGTATGACGTCGAGGGAGGACGGATCCTGATCGATGGGCAGAACATCGCTGAAGTCGGCCAGGAAAGCCTGCGCGCACGCATCGGCATGATCACGCAGGACACCTCCCTGCTGCACCGCTCGATCCGCGATAACTTGCTGTATGGCAAGCCTGACGCCACCGACGCCGAGCTCTGGGACGCGGTGCACAAGGCCCGCGCCGACGAGTTCATTCCGCTGCTGTCGGACGCTGAGGGCCGTACCGGTTTCGACGCGCACGTCGGCGAACGCGGGGTGAAACTGTCCGGCGGTCAGCGCCAGCGCATTGCGATTGCCCGGGTGCTGCTCAAGGACGCGCCGATCCTGATCATGGACGAAGCAACCTCGGCACTCGACTCGGAAGTCGAAGCGGCGATCCAGGAAAGCCTGGAAACCCTGATGCAAGGCAAAACCGTGATCGCCATTGCTCACCGTCTCTCGACCATTGCCCGTATGGATCGGCTGGTAGTGCTGGAAAACGGCAAGATCGCCGAGAGCGGTACCCACGCCGAACTGCTGGCGCATCGCGGATTGTATGCGCGGTTGTGGGCGCACCAGACCGGGGGATTTGTCGGGATCGATTGATCATTGAATCAATACAACTCCAATGTGGGAGGGGGCTTGCTCCCGAAAGCGGGGTGTCAGTACCGAACATTTGTCTGACACACCGCATTCGGGAGCAAGCCCCCTCCCACAATATATTGAGAACCGTCACAGCCCTCTAACCACGGGCTCTGGCGGTTTTTTCATGGCTGCTGGAAATCCATCCAAAGCGTGCTGTACTCAGCCAAGGTTCCAGCACGGAACCTGTCGTAAATCTGCAAGGAAGCACAACTCGATACAGTCTCGATAGCACGCCTATCAAGGACTCTCTCATGTCTCTGTTCAAACGTTCAGTTACTGAGTTGTTGGGTACGTTCTGGCTGGTTCTGGGTGGTTGTGGCAGTGCGGTGCTCGCCGCGTCTTCGCCTCTGGGCATCGGAGTGCTGGGGGTGGCCCTGGCGTTTGGTCTGACGGTGCTGACCATGGCGTTCGCCATCGGCCACATCAGCGGATGTCATCTCAATCCGGCGGTATCGGTCGGGTTGGTGGTCGGCGGACGGTTTCCAGCAAAAGAGCTACCCGCCTACATCATCGCCCAGGTGCTCGGCGGGATACTCGCCGCCGCGCTGCTCTACTACATCGCCAGCGGCAAGGAAGGTTTCGACATCGCAGCAGGTCTGGCGTCCAATGGGTACGGCGAGCACTCGCCCGGCAAATACTCGATGGCGGCAGGCTTTGTCACCGAGCTGGTGATGACCGGGATGTTCGTGATCATCATCCTCGGCGCCACCGACAAACGCGCCCCGGCGGGCCTCGCACCGATTGCCATCGGCCTGGGGCTGACGCTGATTCACCTGATCTCGATTCCGGTCACCAACACCTCGGTCAACCCGGCGCGTAGCACCGGGCCGGCGCTGATGGTCGGCGGCTGGGCGATCGCGCAGTTGTGGATGTTCTGGGTCGCGCCGCTGATTGGCGCGATAGTGGGCGGGACGATTTATCGCTGGCTGGGCAAAGAGCAATCCTGAACCCACTGGAAATACCCTGTGGGAGGGGGCTTGCTCCCGAAGGCGTCGTGTCAGTCATAGCTACCGTACTGACACACCGCATTCGGGAGCAAGCCCCCTCCCACAGTAATAAATCAACCACGCCCGAGAATCGATGTCGGCCCCGTTTAAAGGCAAGCTCAGGCCTGGCGGTATGGCAAGGCTGTTCTGGCTTCCTCGGCGTACGCAAGGACGCCAGCACGTTCCTGTTGCAGGAAGTCTTTAACTGCGGCTTTCAGACCGGGATGACGCAGGTAGTGCCACGAGTGGGTGATCACCGGTTCAAAGCCGCGAATCAGCTTGTGCTCGCCCTGAGCGCCGGCATCAAAGCGCTGATACCCCTGGGCAATCGCATAGTCCATGCCCTGATAGAAACACGTCTCGAAATGCAGCCGATCAAACTCGGCCAGACAGCCCCAATAACGTCCATAGAAGCTGTCGCCCCCGACCAGACTGAAGGCCATCGCCACCGGCCGTGAACCCTGTCTGGCGAAGACCACCCGAATCGCCTCCGGCATCCGCGCAGCCAGCAGACTGAAAAACTCGCGCGTCAGGTACGGCGCCTGGCGGCGCACGGCGTAGGTGTTGGCATAGCAGGCGTAGACAAAATCCCATTGCGCCTCGTCCAGCTCACGCCCTTCCAGCCATTCGAATTCGAAGCCCTGCCCCGCCACTTGCTCGCGCTCTTTACGCATTTGCTTGCGCTTGCGCGAACTGAGCGCGTCGAGAAAATCCTGGAAGTCCCGATAACCGCGATTCTGCCAGTGATACTGACAGCCGATACGTTGCAGCCAGCCCGGCTGCTCGGCCATGGCGGCATCGGTGAACGGGTCGGTGAAATTGATGTGCGCGCTGGAAAGCTCCTCGATTTCCAGATAACCCGGCAGGCTCTTGAGCAGTTCGAAACCGTCCTCGACCCGGGCGGCCAGCAAGCGTGGTCCGCTGACCGGGCTGAACGGCACCGCCGTCAGCAGTTTGGGGTAGTAATCGATGCCGGCCCGGGCACAGGCATCGGCCCAGCCGTGATCGAACACGTACTCGCCATAGGAATGCCACTTGCGATAACTGGGCAGCGCCGCGATCAGCCGATCGTCTTCGACGTGCAGCAGATGCTCGGCTTGCCACCCCGTATGCGGGCCAACGCTGCCGCTGTCTTCAAGGGCCGAGAGAAAGGCGTGCCGCAAAAACGGCTGGTTCTCGGGCACCAGTGCATCCCAGGTCGCCGGGGCGATTTCTGACAGGCTCTGCAGGCGTTGCAACGGCATCAACTGACTCTCCACTTCCGGGCTTCAAAGCCCCGCGAGTATCGCTTATCGCTGCCCTTTGCACACGAGCAATCGGACGACAGCGCTCTAGATCAATAGTTCAGGACAACTTTGTATCGTCATCGACATGACATCACTTAGCCACTGCTCTGTCATAAACCATCGCGATACTCGCTCCTGTTTTTAGAGCGCCGGGTTCTACCCGGACACTGTTTTCCGACGTGCGCGTCGGTGTGCCCCGGATGGTTCTGCCATCCCTCTCATCTTCGGAGATTGCTATGCGTCTTGCTTCCACGAAAACTGCGGCGGCCTTGTGCGGTGGCCTGTTGCTGGCCATGAGCGTTCCGGCCAGTGCTGCAGTCGACGCCAAACTGCTCGACATGCTCAAGGCCAACGGTTCCATTTCCCAGGCGCAGTACATCGAACTGCAAACTGAACTGGCCAAGGATCAGAAGGCTCAGCAAATCGCGCAGCAGGCGCAGCAAGAGACCAACGAGCAGATCGCGGCGACCGCGAAGAAAACCAACGAGCTGAGCTCCTTCGACCAGAAACTCGCCTGGGCCGCCAAGACCCAGTTCAAGGGTGACGTGCGTATTCGTCAGGAGACCGTCAAGATCGACGGCGAATCCAACAACGGCGGCCGAGACAAGGATCGCCAGCGCATCCGCGCACGTCTGGGGGCTTACACCGAGATCAACCCGCAAGTCGACACCGGCATCCGTATTGCCACCGGCGGCGGCGACGATGCCCGTTCGACCAACCAGGACATGGACAACTACTTCGACAAGAAGCAGATCTGGCTCGACCTGGGCTACATCGACTACCACCCGGATGCGATCAAGAACCTGCACGTGATCGGCGGAAAGATGCTGCAACCGTGGGTCAGCATGGGCGACGTGATCTGGGACAGCGACATCAACCCGGAAGGTCTGGCCGTCACCTACAAATATCCACTGGGCAGCAGCGCCGAACTGTTCGGCAGCCTGGGTAACTACACCCTCAAGGACAACGTCGACGGCGAAGGCGTGCAATTCCGTCACGACCTGCGTCTGACTGCCGGGCAGTTGGGCAGCCGTTTCGCGATCACCGACAACCTGAAACTGACCCTGGGCGGCAGCGTCTACGCCTACCAGAACGACGAAGACAGCCGCTGCACCGGGACATCCACACCGTGCGCGCTGTCGGTCAACGGCAACTCGGCCAACAACGAGTTCCGCCTGTACGAAGGTTTCAGCCAGATCGACATTGGCGGTCTGCCGATGCCGCTGTCGTTCTACGGTCAATACGTGAAGAACAACGATGCCGTGACCGACGCCGATACCGCGTGGCTGGTCGGCGCCAAGTCGAAAGTCTTCGGTCTGAACCTGGATTACAACTATCGTGACGTACAGCGTGACGCCGTGGTCGGCGCGTTCACCGACTCCGACTTCGCCAACGGCACCACCGGTTCCCGTGGGCACAAGTTCAAGGTCGGTTACGACATCGACAAGAACTTCGCCATCGGCGCCACGTACTTCCTGACCAAGGCCGACTTCTCCAGCCGTACCCAGCGTGACGCAGACACCAACACTCTGCAGCTGGATGCCGAAGCCAAGTTCTAAAAAGCGTCACCCTATAGCCTGATGCGGGCGGAACGATCCCCATCATCCGTTCGTTTCGTCTGCGTCGGGCTATTTCTGCAGGATGCAAAAACACTGTAGGAGCTGCCGGAGGCTGCGATCTTTTGATCTTGTTTTTGAGGATCAAAAGATCGCAGCCTTCGGCAGCTCCTACAGGTGGAATTCTATTTTTCCTTACGGCGTTGCTCGGCCAAGCGTTCGGCCAGCGCATCCACACCCTCTTGCGGCCTCTCCGGCATCGCCTTCAACGTGGCCTGCATCAAACGCATCTGACGAATGAACCGCCGACAGTTCGGACAGAACATCAGGTGATGGCGCACCAGCAGTTTCTCGCGAAAGCTCAATTGGCCATCGAGATAATCGCTGGAGCGTGCCACTTGTTCCTTGCAGGTCAGCATTCGCCGGTCTCCTCAAAATGCTCCACCGTGGCGAAGACTTTCAGCCGCGCCCGATGCAGCAGCACACGGACATTGGAGAGCGAGATCTCCAGAAGATTACAGATCTCTTCCAGCTCCAGGCCTTGGCGCTCGCGCAGCAGCAACACGCTGCTTTGCAGTTCCGACAGGCTGAGCAAGGTGTGCTCAAGGCAATCACGCAGTTCGCTTTCGGTGAGCAAGGCTTCTGGGGTGTCCTGATGCCAGGCGAATGGCGCCACCAGCCAATGGCCGTCACCGGGCGAAAAACGGTCGTCATCGATGGTGCCGTGGGGTGACGGCAGATCATCCATCAATACTTCGCGGCGGTTTTGTTTGTAGCGGCTCTTGGCCGAGTTGGCGGTGATGGTCAGCAGCCAGGTCTTGAGACTGGAACGACCCTCGAAGCTACCGATGTGGCGCACCACCGAAAGCCAGGCGTCCTGCACCACTTCCTCGACATGGCGCTGGCCGACAATCGCGTAAGCCACGGCGCGCATGGCGCTCTGGTAGGTGCTGACCAGCTCCTTGAAAGCCTTTTGCTCACCCGCGAGCAGACGTTCGAGCAGTTGGGTGTCGTCCGTTGCGGCCATGCACGCCTCGTTTTCAGATGGTCGAAAGCAAAAGATCGCAGCCTGCGGCAGCTCCTACAGAGATCAGTGTAGGAGCTGCCGCAGGCTGCGATCTTTTCAGGCGCACTCAGCGCTTGCGCAGAATCACGCTGCCGATCGAGTAACCGGCGCCGAACGAGCTCAGCACCGCCAGCGAACCGGCGGCCAGATCGTCCTGATATTTGTGGAAGGCAATCACCGAGCCGGCAGAGCTGGTGTTGGCGTAGGTGTCGAGAATCACCGGCGCTTCTTCTTCAGTGGCTTCACGGCCCAGCAGCTTGCGCACGATCAGGTGGTTCATGCTCAGGTTGGCCTGGTGCAGCCAGAAGCGCTTGACGTCGCCGACGTTGAGTTTGTTCTCTTCCAGGTGCTCACCGATCAGCTCGGCGACCATCGGGCAGACGTCCTTGAACACCTTGCGGCCTTCCTGCACGAACAGCTTGTCGCGGGCGCCGATGCCCTCTTCCGCGGCGCGGTTGAGGAAGCCGAAGTTGTTGCGGATGTTGTTGGAAAACTTGGTCAGCAGTTTGGTGCTGACCACGTCGAACTGGTACTTGGACGTCGCCAGGTCAGCGCGCTCGATGATCACTGCCGTCGCCGCGTCACCGAAGATGAAGTGGCTGTCGCGGTCACGGAAGTTCAGGTGACCGGTGCAGACTTCCGGGTTGACCATCAGAATCGCCCGGGCCTGGCCCAGTTGCACGCTGTTGGCCGCGGCCTGAATGCCGAAGGTCGCCGAGGAGCAGGCCACGTTCATGTCGAAACCGAAACCCTGAATGCCCAGTGCTTCCTGGACTTCGATGGCGATGGCCGGGTAGGCGCGTTGCAGATTGGAGCAGGCAACGATCACGCCGTCGATGTCGGCGGCGGTCTTGCCGGCACGTTGCAGCGCCTGTTCAGCGGCGCCGATGGCCATCTGGCACAGCACCGACCATTCGTCGTTGGAACGCTCCGGCAGGCGCGGGGCCATGCGCGCAGGATCAAGGATGCCGTCCTTGTCCATGACAAAGCGGCTCTTGATGCCCGAGGCTTTTTCGATGAATGCAGCACTGGATTCGGTCAGTGCCTGGACTTCACCGCTAGCGATGGCGTCGGCGTTGTCGGCGTTGAACTGCGCGACGTAGGTATTGAAAGACTGCACCAGCTCTTCGTTGGAGATGCTGTTGGCCGGGGTGTACAGGCCGGTGCCGCTGATGACGACGTTATGCATGGTCGTTTCTCTAATCTGTTCAGGCAGAAAGCGCTGGCACCGACGTACCAACACACAAAGGGTCTATTCCCGTCCGGGGACGCTGACCTGGCATCTTTTAGTCCGATCCGCGAACTCGCCAAAGGCTCTGGGTCGCGAAAACGGCATTTATGGTCGCGAAGTTTGCCATAAACCCAAGGTTTTGGCGCCTTTCTCAAGCACAACCCAGATCCAATGTGGGAGCGAGCCTGCTCGCGAAGGCAGTGTGTCAGTCACGAGGATGGTGTCTGATATACCGCTTTCGCGAGCAGGCTCGCTCCCACACGGGATCGCGTACGGCTCAAGATCAGGCCTCGACCTGACTCCACTGCTTGCTCAGCCGCTTGTCCGAGATCGGCACTTTCGTTCCCAACTGCTGGGCGAACAGCGACACGCGGTATTCCTCCAGCCACCAACGGTACAGTTCAAGCTGCGGATCGCGTTTGCCTTCCTGGGCATGTTTCGCCGCGCGTGTCTGGTATTGCGCCCAGAGGCCGGCCAGTTCACCGCTCCAGACGCGATCCTTCTGCACTTGCGCACCGAGTTTCTCGAAACGCTGCTCGACCGCCTTCAGATAACGCGGCAACTCTTTGAGCCATTGCATCGGTGTTTCCCGGACGAAACCCGGATACACCAGATTGCTGATTTGCTGCTTGATGTCATTCAGCGCCACAGCCTGCGCCAGATCGATCTTGCCCTTGAAGCGTTTTTGCAGGCCGTGCCACAGCTTGAGAATTTCAAGCGTCAGCCGCGCGACGCGCTCGGCGTGTTCGGTCCAGCTGCCGCGTTTGCGTTCCGCCAATGCGGCGAGCCCGGCGCCGTCACGGGGCAACGGGTCTTCGCCTTCCAGAATGCAGCTGTCGAGACTGGCCAGCAGAATGTCTTCGACCAGCGCATCCACTCGGCCCAGCTCGCGATAGAGCAGGCCCAACTCGGTGATACCCGGCAGTTTGCTGCGCAGGAACTTCGCCGGCTCCGCCAGTTGCTGCAGCAGCAGCCGCTGCAAGGCGCGGCGATGCTGGAACTCGGCTTCGGCCGGGGTCGAGAACCGCCCTTCCTTGACCGTGCCGCCCTCTTCCACCAGCGCCGGATAGACCGTCATCGACAGTCCGGCGATCTTCTGCTGAGTCTTTTCCGCCACCGGGGCGAAGACCTTGGCCTCCACCGGTTGCTGACTTTTCGCACTCTGCGGCACGGCCAAAGCCGCCTGGCTGGCTTCGGCAAAACGCGCGGTCAGCTCGGCCAGGTCGCGGCCCTCGCCGAGGAACTTGCCCTGGCCGTCGACGATTTCCAGGTTCATCCGCAGATGGCTTTCGACCTGCTGCGCGGCTTCCGCCCATGCTTCATCGCTGACGCGCGCACCGGTCATGCGCAGCAACTCGCGACCGAGCGCTTGCGGCAATGAGCCTTCAGCGAAGGTCATGCGCTGCAACGCCGCCTTGATGAAATCCGGCACCGGCACGAAGTTCTTGCGCAAGGCTTTCGGCAGATTGCGCACCAGCGCAATGCACTTGGCCTCGATCAGCCCCGGCACCAGCCATTCCAGACGTTCCGGCGGCAGCATCGGCAGCAGCGGTGCCGGCACGCGCAGGGTCACGCCGTCGCGCGGGTGATTGGGTTCGAAGTGATAACTGAGCGCCAGTTCCAGATCACCGATGTGCAGCGTGTCCGGGTAGTCGCGCGCGGTGACCTCACTGGCCTCGCGGGCCAGCACGTCTTCTTCGCGCATGATCAGCAATTGCGGGTCTTTCTGGCTGTTGACCCGATACCAGCTGTCGAACGTCGCGGTCTGATGAATCTCCGCCGGCAAGCGCGCATCGTAGAACGCGTACAGGGTTTCTTCGTCAGCGAGAATGTCGCGGCGCCGAGCCTTGGCTTCCAGCTCGTCGAGCTGTTCGAGCAACTGCTTGTTGGCGGTCAGGCACTTGGCTTTCGACTGAATCTCGCCACGCACCAGACCTTCACGGATAAACAGCTCACGCGAGACCACCGGATCCACCGGGCCGTAATGCACCGGGCGGCGACCGACCACGATCAGCCCGAACAGGGTGATCTGCTCGTAAGCCACGACCTGGCCGCGCTTCTTCTCCCAGTGCGGTTCGAAATGGTTTTTCTTGATCAGGTGCCCGGCCAGCGGCTCAATCCAGTCGGCATCGATCTTGGCGACCATCCGCGCGTAAAGCTTGGTGGTTTCCACCAGTTCGGCGGTCATCAGCCACTGCGGACGTTTCTTGCCGATGCCCGACGACGGATGAATCCAGAAGCGCCGCTGACGGGCACCGAGGTAATCGCCGTCCTCGGTTTTCTGACCGATCTGGCTGAGTAGGCCGACCAATACTGCTTTGTGCAGTTTCGGATAATCCGCCGGCTCTTTATTGAGGCTGAGCTGCATGTCGCGGCAGATCAGACTCAGTTGGCGATGGGAATCACGCCACTCGCGCAGACGCAGGTAATTGAGGAAATTCTTCCGGCACCAGTTGCGCAGCGGACTGGCGGTCAGCGCCTGGCGTTGCTCTTCAAAACCGCGCCACAGATTGACCAACCCGGCGAAGTCGGAGTCGGTGTCTTTCCATTGTGCGTGGGCCTGATCGGCTGCTTGCTGACGCTCCGGCGGACGCTCGCGCGGGTCTTGAATCGACATGGCGCTGGCGACGATCAGCACTTCCTGCAGGCTGCCGAGTTTTGCCGCTTCGAGCAGCATGCGGCCCATGCGCGGGTCCACCGGCAGACGTGCCAACTGGCGCCCGAGCGGAGTCAGCTGACTGTTGCGGTCCACCGCCGAGAGTTCTTGCAGCAGGTTGAAACCGTCGCTGATCGCCTTGCCGTCCGGCGGCTCGATGAACGGGAACGCGGTGATCTCACCGAGGCGCAGGTGCAGCATCTGCAAGATCACGGCGGCGAGGTTGGTGCGCAGAATTTCCGGATCGGTGAACTCCGGGCGGCCGAGGAAATCTTCCTCGCTGTACAGACGCACGCAGATCCCCGGTTCAACCCGGCCGCAACGACCTTTACGCTGATTGGCGCTGGCCTGGGAAATCGCTTCGATCGGCAGGCGCTGAACTTTGGCGCGATAGCTGTAGCGACTGATGCGCGCGGTGCCGCTGTCGATCACGTAACGGATGCCCGGCACGGTCAGCGAGGTCTCGGCGACGTTGGTCGCCAGCACTACGCGGCGCCCCGGATGCGACTGGAAAATCCGCTGCTGTTCGGCCGGCGACAGGCGCGCGTACAGCGGCAGGATTTCGGTGTGTTTGAGCTGAGCCTTGCGCAGCATGTCGGCGGCGTCGCGAATCTCGCGTTCGCCGGGCAGGAACACCAGCACATCGCCGGGACTGCGGCGTTCGCTGCGCTCATAGGCGGCGATTTCGTCGAGGGTGGCGAGGATCGCCTGATCCACGGTCAGGTCGTCTTCGACACGGTTGCCCTCTTCATCCTGCTCCAGGGTCAGCGGGCGATACCAGGTGTCTACCGGGAAGGTGCGACCGGACACCTCGACGATCGGCGCATCGTCGAAATGCTTGGAGAAGCGCTCCAGATCGATGGTCGCCGAAGTGATGATGACCTTCAGATCCGGGCGACGCGGCAGCAGGGTTTTCAGGTAACCGAGCAGGAAGTCGATGTTGAGACTGCGCTCGTGGGCTTCGTCGACGATGATCGTGTCGTAGCGTTCCAGATAACGATCATTCTGGGTTTCCGCCAGCAAAATACCGTCGGTCATCAGCTTGATCAGGGTGTTGGCATCGCTCTGATCTTCGAAGCGCACCTGATAGCCGACCAGCGAACCGAGCGGCGTACCGAGTTCTTCGGCGACCCGGTTGGCGACGCTGCGCGCAGCGATTCGGCGTGGCTGGGTGTGGCCGATCAAGCCATGCTGGCCGCGACCGATTTCCAGACAGATTTTCGGCAACTGGGTGGTTTTACCCGAGCCGGTTTCGCCAGCGATGATCAGCACTTGATGCTTCTCCAGCGCTGCCTTGATTTCGTCGCGCTTGGCGGCGATCGGCAGGCTGTCGTCGTAACGAATCACTGGCAGGCTGGCACGGCGCGCCAGCACCTGATCACAGGACGCCTGCATGCGCGCCACCCACTGGGCCAGTTTGGCCTCGTCGGGTTTCTTGCGCAGCTCGAGTAACTGCCGCCGCAGCCGGTGACGGTCGGCGAGCATGGCGTGATCGAGGTTTTTCAGCAGTTTGTCGATGGAGGGCGATTCGTCGGTCATCGGGTACGCAATTCGGTCGTCTGTTTATGCAGGGGGCCGATTGTCGCAGATTTGCATCACTGAACACGACTGCGAGGTGCTCTTGTGGCGAGGGGATTTATCCCCGATCGGCTGCGCAGCAGTCGTCGGCTGGATATCAACGTTGTACTGAAGCGTCTGAATTGAATGGCTTTTGGGGGTGCTTCGCACCCCATCGGGGATAAATCCCCTCGCCACAAGATAAATCCCCTCACCACAATGTGTTAACTGGGAGTTATTCGTTATCGAGGCCTTTGCGGCGGTATGGGAAGACATCGATGACTTTGCCGGCGCGAATCGCCTCCTGCAAACCCTTCCAGTAATCGGCGTTATACAACTCGCCATGCAGTTGATCGAACAGTTTGCGCTGCCCGGCATCGGCGAACAGGAAAGGCGGAAACTCTTCCGGGAACACATCCAGCGGCCCGATCGAGTACCACGGTTCGGAAGCCATTTCGTCCTCAGGGGTACGCGGCGCGGGGATGTGGCGGAAGTTGGCTTCGGTGAGGAAACAGATCTCGTCGTAGTCGTAGAACACCACCCGACCGTGACGAGTGACGCCGAAGTTCTTCAACAGCATGTCGCCGGGAAAGATGTTGGCCGCTGCCAGTTGCTTGATCGCCAGGCCGTAATCCTCCAGTGCCTCGCGCACCTGGGCTTCGTTGGCGTTTTCCAGATAGAGGTTGAGCGGGGTCATGCGGCGCTCGGTCCAGCAGTGGCGGATCAGCACCGTGTCGCCTTCGACCGAGACCGTCGACGGCGCGACCTCGAGCAGTTCTTCCAGGCACGCCGGATCGAACTTGCTCAGCGGAAAACGGAAGTCGGCGAACTCCTGGGTATCGGCCATGCGCCCGACCCGGTCGACACTTTTCACCAGTCGGTACTTTTCGATCACCGTCGCCCGGTCGACGTTTTTCGACGGTGAGAAACGGTCCTTGATGATCTTGAACACGGTGTTGAAGCCCGGCAGGGTAAACACGCTCATGACCATGCCGCGCACGCCGGGGGCCATGATGAACTGGTCGTCGGTGTTGGCCAGGTGATTGATCAGCGCCCGGTAGAACTCGGATTTGCCGTGCTTGTAGAAACCGATCGAGGTGTACAGCTCGGCGATGTGCTTGCCCGGCAGAATGCGCCGCAGGAAACCGATGAACTCCGCCGGCACCGGCACATCGACCATGAAATACGAACGGGTGAAAGAGAAAATGATCGACACGTCGGCTTCGTCGGTGATCAGCGCGTCGATCTGAATCCCGCGGCCTTCGCGGTGCAGCAATGGAATCACCAGCGGCCACTGCTCGTCGCGGGTATAGATGCGCCCGACCAGATAGGCGCCCTTGTTGCGGTACAGCACCGAGGAAAACAGCTCGACGCTCAGCTCCGGGTCTTTGCACACCCAGTCCGGCAGGTTCTCGCGCAGTTGCGACTCGAGGCGCTGCAGGTCGCCCGGCAAATCGGCGTAGTCCTCGCTGAAGCGATAGTCGGCAAAGATGCTGGCGAGCATCGACGACAACTGCCCTTGCGGTTTGTAGGTGCGGGTTTGCGCAGCCCGGGCGCGGCGCAGGCTCGGCCGGGTGGTGTGGATGAACATGCAGCCGTCGCTGATCAGGTCGTGACTGAACAGCCCGCAGAAGATCGAGTTGTACCAGGTCTCGGACAATTCATCGTCGAAACGCAGGTCAATGACACTGATGTAAGCGCTCTTCACCAGCGGCCAACTGCCGACATTCATCAGCGTCTCGTCATCGAAATGCTCGCGCAGGCGGGCGATGGTTTCGCCGACCTTTTCTTCGTAGAGATTGATCCGCGCCGCCGACGCGGTCTGCGTCTCCTGCCAGCGCGCCTGCTCGAAGCGCTCGCGCGCACCGTCGGTGATCCGCCGGAAGTGCTCGCGGTAATCGTCAAAGCCATCGAGGATCAGGCGGGCGATGTCGGTGGCTGGCCATTGCTGCGGCATAGAGGAGACCTCGGCGTGCAAGTGGAAATCTGTGCCTGAGCTTAGCCACGGATGCGTGCGCAGGAGAAGTGCAATTTCTGCCAAAAGCGCGGCAGGGTTGTACAGCGACACAGTTTTTATCAAAGTTTTTTGAGTCGACCGTTCGGTCAATTAACCGCCCTCTCAGTCTCGTCTGCCGCCCCTCGCCAGCCCGCGAATTCCCTTGGATTCGGATCCAATCCCTGCCCCACCGCTCTGGCTCGCGGTTTTACCGCTGCGTTCCCGCCTGTCGATGAAAGAGAAGAACTGCTCACAGATTGGTCTTACGAAAATAGTGGCACTTTGATATACAGCCCGCCAGTACCCGCCTCACAACAAGATCCTCGGCCCACGAGGACGACCTCTTCCTCATAGATCAAGGAGCACATTGATGTCTATCCGCAATCTGCGCATCGGTTTGCGCGCCAGTTTGAGTTTTGCCGTATTGGCCGCCCTGCTGGTGGTGGTCGGCCTGTTCGGCCTGGGCCAGATGAAAAATCTGCGTGAGAGCGCAACGGTGATCGAGGAATCGTGGATGCCCAGCATCGAGAGCATTCACGATGCGGCGGCGAACATCGCCAACATCCGCCTCGAATCCCTGCGCCTGATCACCAGCACCCAGCCGGCGGTACGCGACACAAGCAAAGGCATCATCAAGGTGCAGCGCGAAGAATTGTCGAAGCGCCTGAAGGACCGCACCGCTCTGCTGGCCAGCGATGCGGAACGGGCGATGCTCGACGGTTTGAATAGCGACGTCGCCAAGTACATGAGCATCCTGGACCAGATCATCGCTCAGATCGACGCCGGGCAAAGTGAACAGGCCTATGCCCGTCTGAACAATGAACTGGCGCCACAGGGCCGGATCCTCGACAAAGCGCTGGAGCAGATGATCAGCTTCAACCAGCAAGGCGCCGACAGCGCCGCCGAAGCTGCTGCCGGGGTTTATCAGCAGGCGCTGTGGATTGTCGCGTCGATCATCGTTGTCGCCCTGATCGCTACCCTGCTGCTGGCCTGGCTGCTGACCCGCAGCATCACCGCACCGATCAATCAGGCCCTGTCCGTCGCGCAAAAAATTGCCGCCGGCGACCTCAGCGGCCAGATTGCCGATCACGGTAGCGATGAGGCGGCGCAGTTGCTCAGCGCCCTCGCCGAGATGCAGAACAACCTGCGCTCGACCATCCGTGGCATCAGCGAATCGGCGCAGCAACTGGCCTCCGCCGCCGAAGAAATGAGCTCGGTGATGGAGCAAAGCACCCGTGGCCTGCAACAGCAGAACGATCAGATCGAACAGGCCGCCACCGCCGTCACCGAGATGAGCACGGCGGTGGATGAAGTTGCGGCCAACGCGGTGTCCAGCGCCGAGGCCTCCGAAGCCTCGAACGAGGACAGCAAACACGGGCATGTGCAGGTCAGCGAGACCATCAACTCGATTCAGGAACTGGTCAGCGCGGTGCTCGGTGCGTCGGAACAGGCCGAAGGCCTCGCCACTCAGGCTCAGGACATCAGCAAGGTGCTCGAGGTGATTCGCGGCATCGCCGGGCAAACCAACCTGCTGGCGCTCAACGCCGCCATCGAAGCGGCGCGCGCGGGTGAGGCCGGACGCGGTTTTGCGGTGGTCGCCGATGAAGTGCGTTCGCTGGCGCAACGCACGCAGAACTCCACCGAAGAAATCGAGCTGATGATCAGCAGCATCCAGCAAGGCACCGGCGCCACCGTCGGCGCCTTGCAAAGCAGTGCCGAGCAGGCCAGCCACACGTTGCGCCGGGCGAACAGTGCCGGTCAGGCACTGGAGAAAATCACCGCGTCGATCTCGCAGATCAACCAGCGCAACCTGGTGATCGCCAGCGCGGCCGAGCAGCAAGCGCTGGTCGCGCGCGAGGTTGATCAGAATCTGGTGACCATCCGCGATCTCTCGACCCAGACCGCCGCCGGCGCTACCCAGACCTCCGCTGCCAGTCAGGAACTGTCGCGCCTGGCGATCGACCTCAACGGCTTGGTGACGCGCTTCGTGCTCTGAATGAAAAATTAAATGCCCGATTGACGGTTGCCATCGACAGGGCGCTCGGCAACACTCTCGTCCCGATCAAGGAAGGAGTGCCATCGTGAGCGCTGTCGATATTTTCCGCATGCTGTCGCTGGCAGCCATCTGGGGCGCGAGCTTCCTGTTCATGCGTATTATTGCGCCGGTGATCGGCACCATTCCGACCGCGTTCTTTCGGGTGTCGATTGCTGCCGTCGGTCTGCTGGTGATTCTCGGGCTGATGCGCATCAGCTGGGATTTCAAGGGCAAACTGAAAACGGTGATGTTGCTGGGCGTTATCAACTCGGGGATTCCGGCGACGTTGTATTCGGTGGCGGCGCAAGTGTTGCCGGCCGGTTACTCGGCGATCTTCAACGCCACCACGCCGTTGATGGGCGTGTTGATTGGCGGGCTGTTTTTCAGCGAAAAACTCACTGTCGCGAAACTGACCGGGGTGTTTCTCGGCTTGTTCGGTGTCGGTGTGCTGACGCGCGCAGGTCCGGTCGCGTTCGATCTGCAATTGCTGATGGGCGCCCTCGCCTGCCTGCTCGCTACCACTTGCTACGGCTTCGCCGGGTTCCTCACGCGGCGCTGGCTGGATCACAGCGGCGGGCTCGACAGTCGTCTCTCGGCCGTGGGCAGCATGCTCGGCGCCTCGCTGTTTCTGTTGCCACTGTTCGGCTACAGCGTGATCACCGCCCCTCCGGCAAGCTGGGGTGGGTGGAATGTCTGGCTGTCGCTGCTGGGCCTGGGTCTGGGCTGCACGGCGTTCGCCTACATCATCTATTTCCGCCTGCTCAGCTCCATCGGCCCGGTCAAATCGATGACCGTGACCTTCATGATTCCGGCGTTCGGCGTGTTGTGGGGCGCATTGTTGCTGGATGAACCGCTGTCGATGGCGCACCTGTATGGCGGGGTGTTGATTGCGCTGGCGTTGTGGCTGGTGTTGAAGCCGGCTGTAGCAACAGCCCGCTGATGTTGCGGCGCTGATAAGTCAGTCTTCGCGAGCAAGCCCGCTCCCACAGGAGGAATGCATTCCAATTGTGGGAGCGGGCTTGCTCGCGAAGAGGCCGGCCCAGACACTGAAAATGCCCGGGTCGGCCTGAAGGTTTTCAAGCAGTTTTACGGAACACAAACGCCAGCCCGACGATGATCAACAGCATCCCCAGCACACTCAACGCCGCCAGACGATTGCCGAAAATCACGTAGTCCATCACCGCCGTCACCGCCGGCACCAGATAGAACAGACTGGTGACATTCACCAGATTGCCCCGGGCGATCAGGCGATAGAGCAACAGTGTCGCCAGTACCGACACCACCAGTCCCATCCACAACACCGGCACGATGAAACCCGTGCTCTGTTCAAAGTGGAACGGCTGAAATGGCACAAATATCCCGCACAACAACAGTCCAGCCAGATACTGCACCGGCAAAGTGCCGAGAGGATTGTCGGTGATGCGCTTCTGCATGATCGAGCCAATCGTCATGCTCGCCAGCGCCAACAGACCGAACAGCATCCCTGCCCAGGACATCCCCGCCAGACCGATCCCCTGATAAACCACCATGATCAGCCCGGCCAGCCCCAGCGCCAGACCGAACATCCGGCTCGCCGAGCGCTGGCGCTCCATCAACACCACGGTGAGGATCGGCTGTACGCCCATGATGGTCGCCATCACCCCCGGCGTGACTCTGGTGTTGAGGGCCAGCAGATAGAAAATCTGATACGCCCCCAACAACACCACGCCCGTTGCAATCGCAAACAGCATCGGCCTGCCGCCCTTGGGCAACTTCAACTTGAGCAGCGGCGCCAACAGCAGCAACCCACACAGTGCAATCACAAAGCGAATCAGCAGAAAGGCAAAGGGCGAAGCGTGGGCCAGCCCCCATTTGGAGAAGATCGCCCCGCTGCTCCACAGTAGAACGAACAGGCTCGTGGACGTCGCCGCGAGCGCGGATTTTTTCGAAAGGACAAACATGAATACCACCTGTAGTCAGGCAAACAGCCAACTCAGCCGAGGCTGAAATTCAGTAGGTTTTTCTGGCGGGCGCAGGGGTCAGCAAAGAATGCCGATCAGCCCGAAACGCCAACGCCCGGCGGTGATACGACGGCGCACACCGGCGTGCTACTGACAGGTGGAGGGTAATGACTGATCTGCCCAGGCTGCTGATTCCCGCACGGCACGACGCCAGCGTTGACCGCTGAATCGACTACCGCGTTGATGAGGAATGCAGGCATTGGGGCTGATCTTTTTTGAAGGGTTTGGAGAGTGAATCAGATGATTCACGAGCGCCGACTATAACCAGCGTGGGACATGGATTGCAATGATTTGGACAAAGGGCCAGCAGGGACAGCTCGATGGCAGGCGCATAGGCTGATGAGCAACGGATAGGCCCATTGATGGGGAGACAGGGAATGCTCGGGATCACATGCCAAGGGAACGGACGAATTTGCGGTATCAGTTGTACAAATCGCAGGCCAGGAAACAGGCAAGCATCGCCAAAGCTCTATTGCAGCTACCAGCGCGACAAGACTTGTCGAAAGTACGCTTCGAACCCATCGACGCCATAGCACTGAGCGCGTTCGAGCTCTGGGAGAATCCACTTTTTTGCTGGCGAGAGGTTGCCGCATGGAAATCACGAGAACCCCTGTCCCTGGATATCGCGATCTGGTTCGAAGAACAGCTCTGCGGACTGTGCTTCGTCAATCCGAACAAAAGCCGCCAACGTATTCGAATCGTACGATTGGAAGGGCGACCCGGAGATTCTCACCCGCTGAAAAATCGTATCGGGACCTTGGCAATGATGGTCATCGATGAGTTCGCCCAAATAGTCGGCAGCAAGTTCATTGAAGTCCAGGAGCCAATGCAGGGAGCAATTCCTGTTTATACAAAGCTCGGCTTCAAATTTGATTTGGAAGGTCGTCTTGTCCTCGCAGTGGAGAGTAAAGTATCGTGAAAACAGTTCAAGTAATGATCAATGAGGGAGGGAGCATGCGCAAATCAGTCAAGAAATCCCCCGCTAAGAAAAGATCAATCAAAACAGAAGAAAAGATTGTGTCATCCAGGCTATCAGCCAATCAGCAGCGCTTTCTGCAGTTACTGATTACAGGCATTGAAGACGAACCCAACGTTCTCGCCGGGCGCCGCTGACTCACAGACAATAAAAAACCGCTCACAAGGAGCGGTTTTTTCATTTCAACATCCGGCCTCAACCAAACAGCCAATACCCCAGCAGAGTCAGCACCACCACCGCCAATACCGGACGCAGGATGCGGTAGGCCTTGGGATTGCGGCGTTTCCACTGTTTGACCACGCCGCTGAACCGGTCGCTGAAGTTCTTGCTCCAGGCGTAGGCCTGGTTGATGCCGCCGACACGTTCATCATCAAGGTTCTGCGGCGCGGTGGCGCGGCCCAGCCAAGCGCTGATGGCGCGGTTGATGCGGGTCATCAGGCGGTTGCTCAGCGGGCGTTCGACATCGCAGAACAGGATGACGCGGGTTTGTTCGGTCTCGTTCTTGACCCAGTGCACGTAGGTCTCATCGAACATCACGTCTTCACCGTCGCGCCAGGCGTAGACCTGACCATCAACGAAGATCCGGCAATCGTCGGAGTTCGGTGTCGACAGGCCCAGGTGATAACGCAGCGAGCCGGCAAACGGGTCACGGTGCGGGTTCAGATGGCTGCCACCTGGCAACAGCGCGAACATCGCGCCTTTGACGTTAGGGATCGCACTGACCAGCGCCACGGTCTTCGGGCACAGAGTTTCGGCCGACGGCAGCGGTTTGTCGTACCACTTGAGGTAGAAACGTTTCCAGCCCTTCTTGAAGAACGAGCCGAAACCGGCGTCATTGTTCTTTTCGGCGGCGCGGATGTAGCCCTCGTCGAACAGGTGCATGGCCTCGTCGCGAATGGTTTCCCAGTTATCGCGCAACACATCCAGCTCCGGAAACTTGCTGCGATCCAGATATGGCTTGGACGGAACGCCGGAGAACAGGTACATCAGCGCGTTGTACGGGGCGAACAGCGCCGAGTGGTTGACGAACTGGCGCAGAACCGGCAAACGCGCCTTGCCGCGCAAATGCACATAGAGGATGCTGCCCACAAACAGCAGCAGCACCAATACCTTGGCGGCTAACGAAAAGGTCATCAACGACTCCTTGAATAAAGACAACGCTGCGCAATGCCCATTACCCGACATGGCAGCCGGCCATGATAAACACTACCGGCCTCGGGAAAAACCCGCTGAACCCAAGATTCAGTGTTAAGAATTGCGCAACAAAGCATTTATTAGCATAACGATCCTGAACCCTGGCTGATCTGAGTCAATTCGACTACTGCTGATTCTCCTGCTCGGTGAACAGATCGCTGAACAGCATGCTCGACAGATAGCGCTCACCGGAGTCCGGCAAAATCACCACGATGGTCTTGCCCTGCATTTCAGGCTTCTCGGCTAAACGCACTGCCACGGCCATGGCCGCGCCGCAAGAGATACCGCACAAAATCCCTTCTTCCTGCATCAGGCGCAGCGCCATGGCCTTGGACTCGTCGTCAGTGACCTGCTCCACCCGGTCGACCATCGACAGATCGAGGTTCTTCGGCACGAAACCCGCGCCAATCCCCTGAATCTTGTGTGGGCTCGGCTTGATCTCTTCACCCGCCAGCGCCTGGCTGATGACCGGCGAAGACACCGGCTCCACTGCCACCGACAGAATCGGTTTGCCCTGGGTATTCTTGATATACCGCGAAACGCCGGTGATGGTTCCGCCGGTCCCGACGCCAGCCACCAGCACATCGACGGCGCCATCGGTGTCGTTCCAGATTTCCGGGCCGGTGGTTTTTTCGTGGATCGCCGGGTTGGCCGGGTTATCGAATTGCGACGGCATGAAGTATTTGCCGGTATCACTGGCAACAATTTCGGCAGCCTTCTCGATTGCGCCTTTGATGCCTTTGGCCGGTTCGGTCAGGACCAGTTCTGCGCCGAGGGCCTTGAGCACCTTGCGCCGCTCGATGCTCATTGATGCCGGCATGGTCAGCATCAATTTGTAACCACGGGCGGCGGCAACGAAGGCCAGACCGATGCCGGTATTGCCCGACGTCGGTTCGACGATGGTCATGCCCGGCTTGAGTTTGCCGCTGCTTTCGGCGTCCCAGATCATGTTCGCGCCGATCCGGCACTTGACCGAATAACCGGGGTTGCGCCCCTCGATCTTGGCCAGAATGGTCACGCCGCGCGGCGCGATGCGGTTGATCTGCACCAGCGGCGTGTTGCCGATGGAATGGGCGTTGTCAGCGAAAATACGGCTCATGGCTGGGTCCTTATGCAGCGTTGAATTCAGCCTTTCAAGGTATGCCTGTTGCCGGGCGCAGTCCAGTCGGGTCGAACGTCTGCGCCGCGCCACAGTCAATCGCTTACATCGTTCGGGAATTGTTGTCATGAAGCGTCGTTATAGCTGGCCAATAGGGATTTTTGCCGTCGTGGTTGTGCTGCTGATCGCCCTGCACATCGCCCTGCCCTATGTGGTGCGGGATTACCTGAACGGCAAACTGGCCGACATGGGTGATTACCGCGGCCAGATCACCGACGTCGATCTGGCCCTGTGGCGCGGCGCCTACCGGATCAACGGCCTGAAGATCGTCAAGGTCGACGGCAAGGTGCCGGTGCCGTTCGTCAACGCGCCCGTGATCGATCTGGCGGTCAGCTGGCATTCGCTGTGGTACGACCATGCCGTGGTGGCGCAGGTGCAATTCTTCAATCCCGAGGTCAACTTCGTCGATGGCGGCCCCAACAAGCAGAACTCGCAGACTGGTAAAGGCACCGACTGGCGGGCGCAACTGGGCAAGTTGCTGCCGATCACTCTCGACGAGGTGCAGATCCACGACGGCAAGATCACTTTCCGCAATTTCAACTCCAAACCGCCGGTCAACATGAACGCCAGTAACGTCGAGGCGAGCATCTACAACCTGACCAACGTGGTCGACAAACAGGGCAAGCGAGACGCCCGCTTCGAAGGCAAAGCCAAGCTGCTCGGCCACGCACCACTGGAAACCACGGCCACTTTCGATCCGCTGAGCAATTTTGAGGACTTCCAGTTCCGCCTGCGCGCCCGCGACATCGAACTCAAGCGCATGAACGACTTCGCCTCGGCCTACGGCAAGTTCGACTTCAACGCCGGCCACGGCGACGTGGTCATCGAAGCCCAGGCGAAAAAAGCCCAGGTCACTGGCTACATCAAACCGCTGCTGCGCGACGTCGAAGTGTTCAACTGGCAGCAGGACGTGGAGAACAAGGACAAGAGCATCTTCCGCTCAGTCTGGGAGGCCATCGTCGGCGGCACGGAAACCGTGCTGAAGAACCAGGCCAAGAATCAGTTCGCCACCAAGGTCGAACTCAGTGGCAACGTGCATCAGCAAAACATCAGTGCGTTCGAAGCGTTTTTGCAGATTTTGCGTAATGGCTTCATTCAGGCTTTCAATGCGCGGTATGAGCGGCCGAAGCCGGATGCGGGCTAGAGCGCTGCGCCAGCATTTCCAAATAGAGTGTATCAGCGCCGATCTGAATATCCGGTTCCGGCCATTCCACACACCAGCCATGATCGCCCAGGATCACAGTGGCGAATATCTCAGGGTCCAGCAACGGCTGGAGCCCTGGAGCGTCTTGAAGATCCTGACTCAAATCGACCACCCATCGCTGATCATCGATAAAGGTCAGTTCCAGACAAAAACCAGACCAGACACGAGCCGCCGACAAGCGGGGGCGTTTCATCCGTAACATCAGTGCAAGTCCTCCATCAGATGATGGTGCTGCTACGCAGCCCGGCGGGAGCAAGCTCCCTCGCCACAGATTTTGTAAACATCCTGGAGGCTATCGTTAAATCAGCAAGGGCTGAATGCTGGCCATCAGCCGAAACTGAGTCAACATGTGACGCCCCATTCAGAGACTGAATAAGCCGTCTGCGTTCACAGTCGACCGGGCTGCGCGTTATAGTCGGGGCATCCGATTTTTCGCCCCGCCCTGCCTGTGCAGGTCGGCGTTACCGTTCGAGGATTAGCAGATGAAGTTCGAAGGCACCCAGGCCTACGTCGCCACCGATGACCTGAAGCTGGCGGTCAACGCCGCCATCACCCTGGAGCGGCCGCTGCTGGTCAAGGGCGAACCGGGCACCGGCAAGACCATGCTCGCCGAGCAACTGGCCGAATCGTTCGGCGCCAAGCTGATCACCTGGCACATCAAGTCCACCACCAAGGCCCACCAGGGCCTGTACGAGTACGACGCGGTCAGCCGTCTGCGCGACTCGCAACTGGGCAATGAGAAAGTCCACGATGTGCGCAACTACCTGAAGAAGGGCAAGCTGTGGGAGGCTTTCGAGTCCGAAGAGCGGGTGATTCTGCTGATCGACGAAATCGACAAGGCCGACATCGAGTTCCCTAACGACCTGCTGCAAGAACTCGACAAGATGGAGTTCTACGTTTACGAGATCGACGAGACCATCAAGGCCAAGAAGCGCCCGATCATCATCATTACCTCCAACAACGAGAAAGAGCTGCCGGACGCCTTCCTGCGCCGCTGCTTCTTCCACTACATCGCCTTCCCGGATCGCAGCACCCTGCAGAAAATCGTCGACGTGCACTACCCGGACATCAAGAAGGATCTGGTCAGCGAAGCGCTGGACGTGTTCTTCGACGTGCGCAAGGTGCCGGGCCTGAAGAAGAAGCCGTCGACCTCGGAACTGGTCGACTGGCTGAAGCTGCTGATGGCCGACAACATCGGCGAAGCGGTGCTGCGCGAGCGCGATCCGACCAAGGCCATTCCGCCATTGGCCGGTGCGCTGGTGAAGAACGAACAGGACGTGCAGTTGCTTGAGCGCCTGGCATTCATGAGCCGTCGCGGTTCTCGCTAAGAGGCTGATGCCATGTTGCTCAACCTGTTCAATGAAATGCGTGCAGCCAAGGTGCCGGTGTCGGTGCGCGAGTTGCTCGACCTGATCAACGCGCTGAAACAGCGCGTGACCTTCGCCGACATGGACGAGTTCTACTACTTGTCGCGGGCGATTCTGGTCAAGGACGAACGGCATTTCGACAAGTTCGACCGTGCGTTCGGCGCCTACTTCAATGGCTTGGAAAAACTCGACGATCACTTGCAGGCGCTGATTCCCGAAGACTGGTTGCGCAAGGAATTCGAGCGCTCGCTGACCGACGAGGAACGGGCGCAGATCCAGTCCCTCGGTGGCCTGGACAAGCTGATCGAAGAGTTCAAGAAGCGCCTCGAAGAACAAAAGGAACGCCACGCCGGCGGCAACAAATGGATCGGCACCGGCGGCACCAGCCCGTTTGGCTCCGGCGGCTTCAACCCGGAAGGCATTCGGGTCGGCGATGCCGGCAAGCGTCAGGGCAAAGCGGTCAAGGTCTGGGATCAGCGCGAGTACAAGAACCTCGACGATTCGGTGGAGCTGGGTACGCGCAACATCAAGGTCGCCCTGCGTCGTCTGCGCAAATTTGCCCGTCAGGGTGCGGCTGAAGAGCTGGACATCGACGGCACCATCGACCACACCGCCAAGGACGCCGGCCTGCTGAATATCCAGATGCGTCCGGAGCGGCGCAACACGGTGAAGCTGTTGCTGCTGTTCGACATCGGCGGCTCGATGGACGCGCACGTGAAGATCTGCGAGGAACTGTTCTCGGCCTGCAAGACCGAGTTCAAGCATCTGGAGTACTTCTACTTCCACAACTTCATTTATGAGTCGGTGTGGAAGAACAACATGCGCCGCACGTCCGAGCGCTTCTCGACGCAGGATTTGCTGCACAAGTATGGCGCCGACTACAAAGTGATCTTCATCGGTGACGCCGCCATGGCGCCCTACGAAATCACCCAGGCCGGCGGCAGCGTCGAGCACTGGAACGAAGAGCCGGGCTACCTGTGGATGCAGCGCTTCATGGAGAAGTACAAGAAGCTCATCTGGATCAATCCGTATCCGAAGGACACCTGGGGCTACACCTCGTCGACCAATATCGTGCGCGATTTGATCGAGGATCAGATGTATCCGCTGACGTTGCGTGGGCTTGAGGAAGGGATGCGATTTCTGTCCAAGTAATCTTTGTTGTCAGTGATGCCCTCTTCGCGAGCAGGCTCGCTCCCACAGGTGAAATGCATTCCAATGTGGGAGTGAGCCTGCTCGCGAAGCCCTTAGCTAATTATGAAACGCTGCAAATACTCGACATGCTCGCGATGTGCGACTTCCTGCACCACCGGCCTAAACCGCACCTGCGCCCCCGGCAAACACTGCGCCAGTCGCGCCAGCGCCAACGGCGTCAACGCTCCCAAGCGCGGATAGCCACCAATCGTCTGCCGATCATTGAGCAGCACAATCGGCTGTCCATCCGGCGGCACCTGCACCGCACCCAGCGGAATACCCTCGGAAATCATCGGCCGGCCCTGATACTGCAAGGCCTTGCCCAACAGTCGAATGCCCATGCGATCAGCGCGACTGTCGAGCGTCCACGGACTGTTGAACACATCGAACAGACTCTGCCCGCTGAACTGGCCGATCTGTGCGCCAAGCACCAGATCCAGCGGCGCGTTGAGGCGCAGATCAGGTCGATGCGCCAGCGGCACTTCACGCACCTGCAAAACCGCACCGCGATAACTCAACGTCGCGCCCTTGGTCAGCGGTAACCCCATACCATCCAATCCACCGAGTTCTTCGCGCACCACCGTGGCACTGCTGCCCAGCACCTGCGGCGCGTCGAAACCACCGGGCGCCGCCAGGTAAGCCCGGGCACCGAGCAGCGGTTGAGTGAACTTCAATGTCTGGCCTTTGCCCAGTTTGAAACTGCGCCACGGCGCCAGCGCCTGCCCATCGATCTGCGCACCAAGATCAGCGCCGGCCAGCGCCAGCAGGCAATCCTCCTGCGCCACCACGGTAAACCCGCCGAGGGTGATTTCGATCACCGGCAGATCCAGCGCATTACCGAGCAACCAATTGCCCCAACTCATCGAACTCCAATCCGCTGCGCCGCCCTGGGTCACGCCCAAATGGCGCACGCCGAAGCGCCCGGTGTCCTGCAACAGGCACAGCGGCGTGCTCGCTTCAATTGTCAGTCGGCTCATGCCAGCGCCTCCAGTGGCGTGTCATCGCCGCCCAGGTTGATGAACTCGGCGTGGCTCACCGCTTCGAAACGCACGGTGTCGCCGGGTTGCATCAGGCTGTAGCCGTCGCGATGACGGTCGAACAGTTTCGCCGGGGTGCGGCCGATCAGGTTCCAGCCACCGGGGGACACCACCGGATAAGCCGCGGTCTGCCGCTCGGCAATCCCGACGCTGCCAGCCGCGACTTTCTTGCGTGGGGTGTCCAGGCGTGGCGCCGCGAGGATTTCTTCCACCAGCCCCATGAAGGCGAATCCCGGCGCGAAGCCGAGGGCGAACACCTGATATTCACGCGCGCTGTGACGGCGGATCACCTCTTGCACCGCCAATCCACTGCGCTGCGCCAACAGACTCAGTTCGGGACCGACACTCAGGTCGTACCAGACCGGCAACACATGGCACTGGCCGCCGGTGCGCGCATTCGGCGACAGGTCGATCAAGGCTTCAGCGATCAATTCACGCGCCTGACTCGGGCTCAGCGCGGTCAGATCGTAATGCACCATCAACGTGGTGTAGGACGGCACCAGGTCGATCAACTGCGCGCCAAACACCGCGCGCAAGCGCTCACTGGCGGCGAGCATCCACGGCATGTTGGATTCGGCAATTTCATCGAACAGGCGCAGCATCAGGCAGTCGAGGGCCACCACTTCAATCCGTGGACTCATGGCGCGCTCTGCTGATTCAGGGCCTCGCGAATGCGCTGTACGGCGGCCACCGAACTGGTGTTGTCGCCATGCACGCACAAGGTGTTGGCCTGCAGGTGCAGCGCGCTGCCGTCGCTGGCGACGAGTCCACAGCCACGGGCGATGGTCAGGGCCTGTTCGATGATTTTTTCTGGCTCGTGATGCACCGCGCCCGGCAGTTGCCGCGAAACCAGTCGACCTGCGCTGTCGTAAGCGCGGTCGGCGAAGGCTTCGAACCACAGGGTCACGCCGTATTCATCACCAAGCTGTTGCGCCGCCGCGTTATCGCGGGTGGCCATCAGCATCAGCGGCAACGTGCGATCGTAAGCCGCCACAGCTTGAATCACCGCCCGCAATTGCGCCGGGTTGGCCATCATGTCGTTGTACATCGCGCCGTGGGGTTTGACGTAACTGACTCGCCCGCTCTGCGCCTTGCAGATGCCGTCGAGCGCGCCGATCTGGTAATGCAGGATGTCTTGCAGTTCCTGGGCGGAATAGGCCATGGAGCGCCGGCCGAAACCGACCAGATCCTGATAGGCCGGGTGCGCGCCGATCTGCACGCCGTGGCTCAGGGCCAGGCTGACGGTCTTGCGCATGATGCTCGGGTCACCGGCATGGAAGCCGCAGGCCACGTTGGCGCAGTCGATGAAGGGCATGACCTCGGCGTCCAGACCCATGGTCCAGCTGCCGAAACTCTCGCCGATATCACAATTCAATAGCAGGCGGCTCACGGTGAACACTCCTGTAGCTTCTGGTCTTTTTATCTATAGGACGCTTGCCCGGCAGGTTATCAGTTACTGCGCATCCAGTTGCTTGCCACGGGTCTCCGGCAGGCTCAGTGCGGCGAAAATCACCACGCCGTAGGACACCGCAGCGAACGCACCGATACCCACGCTCAACGGGACTTTCTGACTCAGCAAACCAATCAACAGCGGAAACAATGCCGCCAGCGCCCGACCGATGTTGTAGCAGAAGCCCTGCCCCGAGCCACGAATCCGCGTTGGAAACAGCTCGGTGAGAAACGCGCCCATGCCGCTGAAAATCCCTGAGGCGAAGAAGCCCAGCGGAAAGCCCAGCCACAGCATCACCCCGTTGCTGACCGGCATCTGCGTGTACAGCAAGACGATGGTGAACGAACCGACCGCAAACAGGATGAAGTTCTTTTTACGTCCCAGCAGATCGGTCAGATAAGCGCTGATCACATAGCCGACGTAGGAGCCGACAATCACCATCGCCAGATACCCGCCAGTGCCGAGCACGCTCAAACCGCGTTCGTTCTTGAGGAAGGTTGGCAGCCACGAAGTGATCGCGTAGTAACCGCCGAGCGCACCGGTGGTCAGCAAGGAAGCACGGAACGTGGTGAACAGCATGCCGGGGGCAAAGATCTCGTAGAACTTCGCCGGATTCTGCGGAGTTTGCGCCGCCTTGGCTTCGCGATAGATCTCCGGGTCTTTCACCAGACGGCGGACGAAGATCACGAAAATCGCCGGGACGATGCCGAGGATGAACAGCGCTCGCCAGGCATCTTCCGGCGGCAACACCGAGAACAGCAGCGCATACAGAATCGCCGTCAATCCCCAGCCCAAGGCCCAACCGCTCTGCACCATGCCCACCGCTTTGCCGCGATCCTTGGCGCGGATCACTTCACCGATCAGCACCGCGCCAGCGGTCCATTCGCCACCGAAACCGAAGCCCATCAGGGTGCGGGCGATCAGCAGCTGTTCGTAGTTCTGTGCGAAACCGCAGAGGAAGGTGAAGAAGGCGAACCACAGCACCGTCAGTTGCAGAGTGCGCACGCGGCCGATGCGGTCGGAGAGAATCCCCGCCACCCAGCCACCAATGGCCGAAGCGATCAGGGTGCTGGTGTGAATCAGCCCGGCCTGCCCGGTGGTGATGCCCCACATGGCGATCAGGGTCGGCACCACGAAACTGAGCATTTGCGTGTCCATGCCGTCCAGGCCATAGCCGATCTTGCAGCTCCAGAAGGTACGACGCTCTTGCTGATTGATGTTGCGATACCAGTCGAACGGTCCCGGGCGGGCCGTGCTCTTGGGGAGGTCGAGGGTGTCGGGCGCACGCATGGCAAGTCTCCGCAGGCTTTTATTGGTCTTGTTCGAAGTTCCGACGACGCCTATCGTGGGAACCGGATGCGCCGATTTTTCGTCGCCCGGCCCTGCTGCGTCCAACGAATAAAAACCCGCCTTAGGCATAAGAAAAATTTGTCACCCGAGCCGTTGCCATGAACCTGAAGTTTCTCGAGACCTTTGTCTGGGTCGCCCGGCTGAAGAGTTTTCGCCTGACCGCCGACAAGCTGTTCACCACCCAGGCGTCGATTTCCAGTCGCATCGCGGTGCTCGAAGGCGAGCTGGGGGTGAAGCTGTTTCTGCGCGATTCACGCGGCGTCAGCCTGACGCCCGAAGGCCTGAAGGTGCTGGATTACGCCGAGCAGATGCTCGATACGATGTCGGCGCTGAAGCAATCGATCGAGACCCGTTCAAGCAAGGTCGGACGGGTGCGCATCGGCGTGATGGACACGGTGATCCACACCTGGCTCAGCCCGTTGGTCGCGCAGATGACCGATCTGTATCCGCGGGTGGAAATCGAGCTGGTGGCGGATACCTCGCTTAACCTCTGCGATCAGCTGCAAAAAGGCTTTCTCGACATCGTTCTGCAAACCGATCTGGTGCGCCACGAAAGCGTGCGCAGCCTCGAGCTGGCCAGCCATCCGCTGGGCTGGATCGTTGCGAGCAATTCGATCTACAACCGCGAGTACGCTGACCTCGGCGAACTGGCGCAGGAACGGATCATCACCTACTCGAAAAACTCCCGACCGCATCAGGATCTGCTGGCTTTGATGCAGGCCAACGGTGTGTTGGCGCCGCGGCTGAACTGCGTGAATTCGGTGTCGGCGATTACCCGGCTGTTGCGTGATGGTTTTGGGATTGGCGTGCTGCCACCGGTGCTGGTGGCCGAGGAACTGGCGCGGGGTGAACTGACCTTGCTCGACATCGACCAGCGACCGCCGAATCTGCAGGTGGTGGTGTCGTGGCGAGTTGGCGTGGAGTGGGTCGAGGAGATGGTGACGTTGTGTCAGCAGGTGCTGGCGGGGTATGCGCGCAAGGTCGGTGAAAACTACATCACCCTCACTCAGTAATCACACCTGTGGTGAGGGGATTTATCCCCGATGGGCTGCGCAGCAGTCCTGAAACCTGAGCAATCAGGTTGATCTGACACACCATTGAGGGCCGCTTCGCGCCCCATCGGGGATAAATCCCCTCGCCACGGGGTTTGGCCAGCCTTACAAGCCGCGCACGTCGCGGTCTTCGATCGGCCGGCTCTGGCGCAAACGCCGGCCGCCGAGCACCACCCAGTCAATCAGACGAATCAGACACTCGATGCCGAACGACAGCAGCAACGCGCCGCTCATGCCCCAGATCATCGCTTCCGGGGTCAGCAGGATCTGGTAGCTGTAGCCGTTCCAGGTTTCCTTGCGAATGTCCGGGTCGGCGGCCAGCACCACTTGCAGGAAGCGGATGTACCACGGGCCCTGCATCGCCTGGAACTGTTTATCCAGCGCTGTCTGGCGGTTGAGCAAGGTGCTCAGGCTGTCGGCATCGCTGCGAAACACCGGGTCGTCACTGGCGCGGTAATGCGCGACCAGCGCCTGCAAGTCGCCCTTGAAGAACTGCTCGGCGGTGCCCTGAAAACCGCGCAGACCGGTCTGCGCTTCGATCAGATGGGCTTCGACGCGTTTGGCGTAATCGTTGATGAAACCCGGCACCTGGACACCGATCAACAGGCCCGCCGCAAACAACACCAGCCGTAGATAACTGAGCAACATCGGGGAGAGATCCTTTATTCGGTCGTGCCCTGGCTGACGCATTCGCCGCGTCGCCACAGGCTCCATTGGCCCGGTTGGTAGCGGGTCCAGGTTTCGTTTTCGGTCAAAGGCTCGGTGGCGATCACCGTGACCACGTCGTTGGGCGTGGTTTCCGCCTGGAAATCGACGATCACATCGACATCCTTGAGCCGCGCCGGGCCGAACGGTGCGCGCCGGGTGATCTGTGCCAGTTTGGTCGAGCAATAGCAGAACAGCCAGTCGCCGTCGCTGAGCAGGCAGTTGAACACGCCTTTGCTGCGGTATTCGGCACATGCAGCGACCAGATCCGGCAGCAGTACTTCTATATCGACCGGTTCCGGAAATGCTGCACGCACGCGGTTGAGCAAATCGCAGAACGCCGCTTCGCTGTCGGTGTCGCCCACCGGGCGGTAGAAACTCTTGATCGGGGTGAAATCGGCGAGCTGGCCGTTGTGCGCGAAACACCAGTTGCGCCCCCACAGTTCGCGGACGAACGGGTGGGTGTTGGACAGGCAGACCTTGCCGACGTTGGCCTGACGAATGTGGCCGATGACCACTTCGCTCTTGATCGGATAGCGCTGCACCAGGTTGGCGACTTCCGATTCGCTGCTCGCGGCCGGGTCCTGAAACAGGCGCAAGCCACGACCTTCATAAAAGGCGATACCCCAGCCGTCGCGGTGCGGGCCGGTACGCCCGCCGCGCTGCATCAGGCCGGTGAAGCTGAACACGATATCGGTCGGCACGTTGGCACTCATGCCCAGTAGTTCACACATGTGCTGACTCTCGTGATTACAGGCGCGGCTCGACGCGCATGCGCTGCGGATTGTTCGGCAATGGCGGGCGACCGTAACGGTCATCACCGGCAGCGCCGAACGGCTGATCGTCGTCGCGATCATCGGCACGCGCCGCCGCGTTGGCCGCCTCGGCCTGCTCGCGGCGGGCGCGCGAGGCGCGTTCGATCGGGAAGCGGATCAGCACGAAAATCAGGTAGATGCCGAACGCAATCATGCCGTACATGAACAGATCGGAAATCGCCCGCCAGGCGTTGTTGCCGACCTTGAAGGCCAGGTCCAGCGCGGTAATGGCGATCGACGGCGCAACCTTGGCTTTCACCGGGTCAATGATGGTCGGGCTGAACAGCAACACTGCCATCAGCACCCGCAGCGGCTCGCGCAGCCAGCGCCACATCCAGCGGGTCAGGCGCATCCATACCAACAGGCAGCCCACAGCGGCAAAGGCGTAGAGGCCCCAGGCGATCAGATAGTCGTTCTCGGTCATGGTGTCCATGGCAAGGCAGGCAAAGAGGCGCTTATAGTAACGACTTTTCGCCCGTCAGGCTTGTCCCAATGCCAGACGGCCCGCAGCATACCCTGTGGGAGCGAGCCTGCTCGCGAAAGCGCCGGGTCAGTGAAACAAATGTCATCTGACAGAACGCTTTCGCGAGCAGGCTCGCTCTCACAGGGGCTGAGGCGGTTTCAACAACCGCGAACACCATTATTCCGAATACTGTCCGAGAGCCTTCCATGCCCGAATCCGCCCACGTCATCCGCGCCCCGATCGCCCGCAAGGCTGCCGGTGCCGACCCGTATGCCTGGCTGCAGGAACGCGACACTGACGCGGTGCTCGACTACCTCAAGGCCGAAAATGCCTATCAGGAAGCACAGACCGCCGATCAGGCCGGCCTGCGCGAACGCCTGTTCGAGGAGATCAAGGGCCGGATCCTCGAAACCGATCTGTCCTTGCCCTCGCCCTGGGGCCCGTATCTGTATTACACGCGCACCACGGCGGGTGACGAGTACGCCCGCCATTACCGTTGCCCGCGTCCGGCCGACGACAGCCTGACCCTCGACGAAAGCCGCGAGCAACTGCTGCTCGACCCGAACGTTTTGGCCAACGGCGGCTTCTTCTCGCTCGGCGCGTTCAGCATCAGCCCCGACCACCAGCGTCTGGCCTACAGCGTCGACGCCTCGGGCGACGAGATCTACACGCTGTTCGTCAAGGAGCTGGCCAATGACAAGGTCAGTGAACTGGAATTTCAGGACTGCGACGGCAGCATGACCTGGGCCAACGACAGCCTGACGCTGTTCTTCGGTGTGCTCGACGACACCCATCGCCCGCACAAACTGTTTCGCTATCGCCTCGACGGCACCGCCGCCGAAGAGGTGTTCCACGAGCCGGACGGGCGTTTCTTCCTGCATTGCTACCGCTCCAGTTCCGAGCAGCAATTGCTGCTGACCCTGGGCAGCAAGACCACCAGCGAAGTCTGGGCACTGGACGCGCATCAGCCGCACCTGCCCTTCACTTGCATGGCGCCTCGGGTCGAAGATCACGAATACGATGTCGACCACGGCGCGCTGGATGGCGTGTGGACCTGGTTCATCCGCACCAACCGTGACGGCATCAATTTCGCCCTGTATCAGGCGCCGGACACCGGTGTGGTACCGAGCGAAGCCGACTGGCAGAACCTGATCCCGCACAGCGACACGGTGATGCTCGACGGCGTGACGCTGAACACCGCGGCCATGACCCTGAGCCTGCGCGAAGGCGGTCTGCCGATCATCGAAGTTCATCCGCAAGGCCAGACGCCGTATCGCGTGCAATTGCCGGACGTGGCTTACAGCCTCTATGTGCAGAACAGCCTGGAGTTCGAGAGCGACCGCATCCGTCTGCGTTACGAGGCGCTGAATCGTCCGGCACAGGTGCGCCAATTGCTGCTGGCCAGCGGCGAGCAAACCGTCCTGAAAGAAACCCCGGTGCTCGGCCCGTTCGACGCCGACGCCTACGTCAGCCAACGCCTGTGGGCCACCGCGCCGGACGGTACGCAGGTGCCGATCAGTCTGGTGATGAAACGCGAAATGGCCGGCAAACCGGTGCCGCTGTATCTGTACGGTTATGGCGCCTACGGTTCCAGCCTCGACCCGTGGTTCTCCCACGCACGCCTGAGCCTGCTGGATCGCGGCATGGCCTTCGCCATCGCCCACGTACGTGGCGGCGGCGAGTTGGGCGAAGCGTGGTACCGCGCCGGCAAACAGGAACACAAGCACAACACCTTCAGCGACTTTATTGCCTGCGCCGAATTCCTGATCCTCAACGGCATCACCACCGCCGAGAAACTGGCGATCAGCGGCGGCAGCGCTGGCGGCTTGTTGATTGGCGCGGTGCTCAATCAGCGCCCGGATCTGTTCGGCGTGGCGATTGCCGAAGTGCCGTTCGTCGACGTGCTCAACACCATGCTCGACCCGGACTTGCCGTTGACCGTCACCGAGTACGACGAGTGGGGCAACCCTGAAGAGCCAGAGGTCTACGAGCGGATCAAGGCGTACGCGCCGTACGAAAACGTCACCGCGCAGAATTATCCGGCAACCCTGGTCATCGCCGGCTACAACGACAGCCGCGTACAGTACTGGGAAGCGGCCAAGTGGGTGGCGAAACTGCGCGCGACCAAGACCGACGACAACTTGCTGCTGCTCAAGACCGAACTCGGCGCCGGGCACGGCGGCATGAGCGGGCGTTATCAGGGATTACGTGACGTAGCGCTCGAATATGCATTTGTGTTCAAGGTTTTGGGCCTGGCCTGAGGAACTCCGCCGGTCACTTGGGTCTTAACTCCAGACCCCGGTGGTCGATACACCACAGATCCCATTGTGGGAGCGGGTTTGCTCGCGAATGCGGTGGGTCAGTCGACACTGATATTGACTGAACCACCGCATTCGCGAGCAAGCCCGCTCCCACAGGGGTCCGTGTAGTGCCTGAAAACCGTGAAAACAATAAAGACCGCAACGACATGTCAGAACCGACCTTACTGAACAACGAAATTCGCGACTGGCTGATGGATTGTGGCCTGTTCGATCAATTGCAACTGGCGGACTTTGCCGCAGCCTCGGGCTACTTCAGCATCAGCACCGTGGCGGAGGGCGAAGCGATCTTCCGTGAGGGTGATGCCGGCAGTTTCATGTGCATCCTCCACAGCGGCCAGGTCGCCGTGCAAAAGACTGGCCCCGACGGCCAGGTCATCACCATGGCCACCCTGCGCAGCGGTCGGGCGTTCGGGGAAATGGCCGTGCTCGATGGCGAACGCCGCTCGGCCACCTGCATCGCGGCGAGCAACTGCCAACTGCTCAATCTGGGCAAGGACTCGCTGGAAAAAATGCTCAACGACGCGCCGAAGATCGCCGCCAAGATCATCCGCGCCCTCGCCGTGTCCCTCTCCAAACGCCTGCGCATGGCCGACGGCCAACTGGCGGCGCAACAGGTTTAACCGCCGGGGGATTTGGCCTTGGTGCCGCCCGGTTCGATGCCCGGCACCGGTTGATCCTTGCTCGGCGGGCTGGGCATTTCGATCGGCACCAGCGGCGGGCTACCACTGCCGGCACCGGCCTTCGGTGCGCTGATCGGGGTGATTTGCGGATACGGGGTCGGCGTGGCGGTTCCCGGCGAGCCGGGTTGCGGCGTCGGGCTGACCGGAATGGTCTGCTGCGCCTGCACTGCAGTAATCGAGAGCGCGGCCAGGGCAATGGCCGTTAGAATGGTGCGCTTCATCAAGGGCTCCGTTTGGCCTTTAGTCTGCGCTCAGGCTACTCCCAACGGGCCTGCTTGCCTCCCCCCTTGTAGAGATTTCCATGAAACGTTTCGTTCTGCTCGACACCACGCCGATCCCTGACAACGGTGGCGCCCTGTGCCTGTTCGAGTATGGCGAGGATTTCGTCATCAAGATCCAGGGTGGCGACGGCGGGCAATTGATGAACACGCGCATGCACGGTTCGGAAGATGCGCTGGCCGAGTTCCCTTGCCGCAAGGTCGCCGGCCGGCCGAATTCGCGTGTATTGATCGGCGGTCTGGGCATGGGGTTCACCCTCGCCTCGGCGCTCAAGCATCTGGGCAAGGGTGCCGAGGTGGTGGTCGCCGAACTGGTGCCCGGCGTGGTCGAGTGGAATCGCGGGCCGCTCGGTGAAAAGTCCGGACGACCATTGCTCGACCCGCGCACAGTGATCCGTCAGGACGACGTGGCCAAGGTCCTGCAAAGCGAGCCGAACGGCTTCGACGCGATCATGCTCGACGTCGACAACGGCCCCGAAGGCCTGACCCAGAAGGCCAACAGCTGGCTGTACTCCGCCGCTGGCCTCAACGCCTGCGCCAAGGCCCTGCGGCCCAAGGGCGTGCTGGCGGTGTGGTCGGCCAGCGCTGACCGGCAGTTTTCCGACAAATTGAAGAAGGCCGGATTCAAGGCCGAAGAAGTCCAGGTCTTCGCCCACGGCAACAAGGGCACCCGCCACACGATCTGGATTGCCGAGAAGCTCAAGGGCTGAGCTAAACTCTGCACATAACCGTCATCAGTCTTTTTTACAAAGGTGAACCCATGAGTTCGTCCACCCCGACCAACACGTCGAAGCTCGATCGCATCCTTGCCGACAACCAGCGCGACAAGGAAATGGGCTACCGCGACAAGGCCCTGAAGATGTACCCGCACGTCTGCGGCCGCTGCGCCCGTGAGTTTTCCGGCAAGCGCCTGAGCGAACTGACCGTGCACCACCGCGACCACAACCACGACAACAACCCGCAGGACGGCTCGAACTGGGAGCTGTTGTGCC
Source organism: Pseudomonas sp. URIL14HWK12:I6 (assembly GCF_000514195.1). Classification (NCBI taxonomy): domain Bacteria; kingdom Pseudomonadati; phylum Pseudomonadota; class Gammaproteobacteria; order Pseudomonadales; family Pseudomonadaceae; genus Pseudomonas; species Pseudomonas sp. URIL14HWK12:I6. The sequence goes on along the minus strand of NZ_KI911359.1, from coordinate 221,526 downwards.
TGTACTGCCACGACAACGAACACTCGCGCTACACCGACCAGCAATATTTCGGCGACGGCTCGCTGAGCACGCCAAAAATCGCCAAGGCCACGCATAACCCGTTCGCCGCCCTCGCCGGCCTGATGAAAAAAGAAGACTGAAGATCTTCAGCGCCTGAACCGGCCCTTTCGCGAGCAGGCTCGCTCCCACATTTGATCGGTGGTGTACACAAAATCAATGTGGGAGCGAGCCTGCTCGCGAAGGCGGCCGGCCAGACACAACAGATCTCGAATCTGCCCGCCCTCCCCCAATCCCCGTATAATCGCCCTCTTTTTCCCGAAGGCACCCCGCTCGTGGCAGACAAACGTTACAGCTGCATTGGTTTGTACAACCCCAAATCACCGGAGAACGTCGGTTCGGTGATGCGCGCCGCAGGCTGTTACGGCGTGGCGTCGGTGTTCTACACCGGCAAGCGTTATGAACGCGCCGCCGATTTCGTCACCGACACCAAGCGCGTGCACTACGACATCCCGCTGATCGGCATCGACGACCTGAAAAAGATCCTCCCGCTCAACTGCGTCCCGGTCGCCGTGGAACTGGTCGAGGGCGCTCGCCCACTGCCGGAATACACCCATCCGGATCGTGCGCTGTACATCTTCGGCCCGGAAGACGGCTCGCTGGATAAAGAGATCCGCGACTGGTGCGAAGACGTCGTGTACATCCCGACCACCGGTTGCATGAACCTGGCGGCAACGGTCAACGTCGTACTCTACGACCGCATGGCCAAGGGCCTGAATACCCGCTCCGGGCCGAAATTCCGCTGAAACGTCGCACATCCGATGGAACGAGCCGGCCGCTGCGGCAGTCAGCTTATCTATCTATTGCACATTGCCTGGGAGACAGATCATGACCGAACTCAAACGCGTCCAACGTATCGATTCCACCCCGTTCCAGAGCCCGACCGAGCAGAACGTTCAGGGCTGGGAGCGCATCGGCTCGCTGGCCGGTGGCGTGATCATGGTCGGCAAGGGCCTGCGCCGTGGCGGCGTGTTCGGTCTGATTCAGGTGGCGATTGGCGGCGTGGCGATGGCCCGTGGCATCACCGGCCACAGCTCGGTGAAAAGCCTGCTGGAGAAAAGCCGTCAGGACATAAACAACGTGCGGGCGAAGATCGAGCGCGCCGGTGAAGAACTGAGCCAGCTCAAGGCCAACGCCGAGGCGGCGACCAGCACCGCGACGGTGACCGGCAATGATTCAGTGAAATCATCAAAAGCCGGGGTTTGATTCGAGATTTTCGTTGAGGCTTCTGGCCTCTTCGCGAGCAAGCCCGCTCCCACATTGAAAGCTGGAATGCGATCAAATGTGGGAGCGGGCTTGCTCGCGAAAGCGGTATTACTGCAGCAATGCGCTATCGAGGACTTTGGAGGATTCGCCCAGAACACTCTCGGCCAGTTGCACAAACTCCTTGGTACTCACCGTCCCCAGATGCATCGCCCCGCGCAACACATCATCCAGCGAACGTTTGTTGCGCGTCTTCAAGCGAATCTCGCGATCCAGTTCCTGCAAGACAATCACCGCTTTTGCAAGCTGCGCCGGGCTGATCTGTTCGCCGCGCAGGGTCGTGACTTTCTGACTGTCCTTGGTCAATTTCGCCTGCAACGCCTGATAGCGCTCATCGCTCATGCCCCCGGCACGCCGCAGCAGTTCGATCGCGTAGTACTCGGCAAAGCCTTCGCTGATCCAGTCGCTGCGCTGCTCGTCATTGATGCGCCCGAACACCTGCGCCAGCTCACGCACCAGCGCACTGCTGCCGCTTTCGCTGACCAGCGGCAAACGCGTGTTCAGGTAAATGGACTCGTGCGCGCCGAGGCTGCCGCGCCACATCGGGTCGTTGGCGCCGACGATCAGCAGTTTTTTCGGATGCCGGGGATAGACCGCTTGCACCTGTGGCCAGACGAACGTCAGCAAGGTCAGCACATCCATGCGACGCATGCCCTGCCCTTGTGGCGAGGCCACGGTGACTTCGGTTTCGCCCAGGCGGGTGCGGCGGCTGCCGAGGTGACCGGCGAGCATCCAGCCGGTCGGGCGGTCGAACAGGCGTGACGGGTTATCGATGCGGAATTTGTTCTTGCCGATGCGCGGCCAGGCGGTTTCAACGCTTTGCCAGCCATTGGGCAGTTCGAATTGCAGACGCGACACCAACTCGATGCCATCCTGCTGATCGAGCCTGGCCGGCGGCACCAGATCATCACCTCGCAGCAGCGCCCAGCTCGGGGTCATGCGCGTGTCGAAGCTGCCGCTCTTGCGGCCGTGGCTGATACTGACGCGATAAGTCAGGCTGGGCTTGTCGCCGATCGGGCGCCAGAGGCCCCGGGTCTGTTTGCCCGGGGTCAGTTGCCACTGGCCGTCGGCCTTGAAGTCGCTGTAATGGCTGCCGTCACCGAGGTCAAAGTCGAGACTGCGCACCGCTTCGCCTTTGGCCAGGGTCAGGCGTACTTCGGCCTGATCGCTTTGCGGCAACAGGCGTACGTGGTAATCGAGGTCGACTTTTTTCGCCGCCCACACTGGTGCGCTTAGCGCCAGCAGGCCGATCAGCGATGCCCGCAGCAATCCCCCAGCCATACACACTCCTTGTTGAATCCTGGAAACCCTGGGTGCTTAACCAGCCCGGAAAATCAGGTGATCTTCCCAGTCGTCCTCCGGCACACTGCCTTCGGCGAGCATGCGCCCGGACTGGGAAATCCGTTCGTGGTGCACCGCGTCACGATCGCCGCACACCAGGTGGTGCCACAACGGCAGATCCTTGCCTTCGCTGACCAGACGATAACCGCAGGTCGGCGGCAGCCATTTGAATTCTTCAGCCTGGCCCGGAGTGAGCTGGATACAGTCCGGGACAAACTTGATGCGATTCGGGTAGTCGCTGCACTGGCAGGTCTTCAGGTCCAGCAGTTTGCAGGCAATGCGCGTGTAATAGACGCTGTTGTCTTCTTCATCTTCGAGTTTCTGCAGGCAGCACAGACCGCAGCCGTCGCACAGCGATTCCCATTCCTCGTGATCCAGTTGCTCGAGGGTTTTGCGTTTCCAGAACGGTTCGACTTTGGCGGCCATGGCTCAAGCATCAACATCAGGTGGTGAAAAGGCCGCCAGTCTAGTGCCCAAGGCCTTGCGGGCCAAGCGCTGGCGACTGTCGGTAAATCGCGCTTGTCAGCCGAATCGCCGCCCAGTAGGGTTTTGCCACGAATTCATGACTCAAACACAGCAAGGAATCTTTCGATGAGTGCCAACCCTCGCGTCGCCGATTACGCCATTCACCCGCAGTTCACCGACCGCTGGTCGCCCCGCGCCTTCACCGGCGAAGCGATCCCGGAAGAAACCCTGCTGAGCTTTTTCGAAGCCGCACGCTGGGCGCCGTCGGCCTACAACTCGCAGCCATGGCGCTTTCTGTATGCGCGCCGTGACACGCCGAACTGGGGACGCTTCCTGGGTCTGCTGAATGAATTCAACCGCAGCTGGGCGCAACACGCTTCGGCGCTGGTGATCGTGATTTCGAAAACCACCTTCACCGCACCCGGTGCCAGCGAAGAGTCCCCGGCGCTGTGGCACACCTTCGACACCGGCTCGGCCTGGGGCCACCTGGCGCTGCAAGCGAGCATCAGCGGCTGGCACACCCACGGCATGGCCGGTTTCGATCAGGAGCTGACCCGCAAGGAGCTGAACATTCCGCAAGGTTATGCGCTGCATGCGGCGGTCGCTATCGGCAAGCTGGGTGACAAGGCGACCTTGGCCGAATACCTGCAAGCTCGTGAAATGCCGAGCCCGCGTCGTCCGCTGAGCGAGCTGGTGGCGGAAGGCGACTTCACCCTGTAAGCCAGCACAAAAATAAATGTGGGAGCGAGCCTGCTCGCGAAAGCGGTATGTCAGACAACGATGATGTTGGCTGACACTCCCCCTTCGCGAGCAGGCTCGCTCCCACAGTTTATTCGGCGAACATTCAGTAACCGCGGTTGAAATCCACTTCCCCGCGCAACGCTTCTCCTGCCTGATACGCCTTAAGGTTCTCGACAAACAACTGCACCATCAATGCCGGCGACGTCGGTGCCGAGCTGTGCCCGGTCAGCAGCAGGCCCCAGGCGGTCCAGAACGGATGGCGTTGCGGCAATGGCTCCTGACGGCAGACGTCGATCACCGCACCGGCCAGATGCCCTTCCTTCAGGGCTTCCACCAGATCCGCATCAACCACCGCCACGCCGCGCCCGACGTTGATGAACAACCCGGTCGGCTTGAATTGCTTGAACAGCGCCGCGTCGTAAATGTCGTGGGTGTGCTCGGTATTCGGCAGCAGATTGACCACGTAATCGACCGCGCCGACCAGTCGCGGCAGATCCGCCATCGAGCCGACTTCGACGAACGGCGCCTGCTCGCGCGCGCTGCTGGCGATGCCGTACAGCTCGACGCCAAACGGCAGCAGAAACTGCGCCACGCTCTGGCCGATATCGCCGGTGCCAACGATCAACACCTTGCGCCCGACCAGACTCTGGCCGGTGCGGTTGTCCCACTTGCGCTCGACCTGGCTGACCAGGCGCGCCAGCACTTCACGCTCGTGGCCAAGCATGTAGGTCAGCACGTATTCGGCCATCACCTGACCGAAGATTCCCACCGCGCGGGTCAGGCGATAATCGCGGCGCAAGCCGTCAGCGAGCAGCGGCGTGATGCCGGCCCAGGTCGATTGCAGCCATTGCGGCTCATGGCCCTGACGCAGCAGGGTCGCCAGCAGATCCGGCTGCCCCAGCCACACCGGGCAATCGGCCGCCTGCCGGGCCAGTTCGGCGGAGTCGCCACTGGTCAGTACTTCAAGCTCGGGGGCCGCCTGACGCAGCAGCCGGGCGTACACCGCGTGGTCGTGTTCAGCAATCAGAACGCGCATCTTCAAACCTTTCGCAAACCGTGCAGGCAACCGCCGAAGGAGTCGCGCTCCTTCGTGGCGGTCGTCGCCGTAAAATCAGTTCCAGGGTGGCAAGAGGCCCAGAACAGGGCCTCGCAGATCAGACCGGGTCGTTGCGTCGCAGCAATTCTTCGGGCAGGTGTTCGATGTACTCGTCCTCGGCCGGTGGCATCTGCAGGTGATAGCCCTGCTTGTCGAGGTTTTCCAGGACCACGACGATGTCCTCGGTGGCCAGCTTGCGCTCAGGCGACAGCACCAGATCGAAGGCATGTTTCGGCTTGCCGAACGCCAGCATCAGGGGCTCCGGCACACGCTCCAGAGCATCGCTCTTGAGCACATAAAGGTACATTCCGCTTCGCTTGGAGCTTTGGTAAATGGAGCAAATACGTTTCAAGGCTGTTCTCCGGCGGTGGCCAGGCTGTCGAGCAGCTTCTGGCCCATGAGTTCGCGGCGCCAGCCACGCAGCGACTCAGGCAATTGATAAGGGCCCTCGGGGAAGCCGCTTTTGACCAGCGCTTCGAGGGTTTTCTTGCGCAGCATCAGTTCCGGGGCGATGCCCAGGCGTTCGGCTTCGACCTGGCCGAGGGCGCGCAGTTGCTTGATCAGCGCAGCCGCTTCGACCGGCAATGGCTCCGGCACCGCCGGCGGCCATTGATCAGGCCCCACACTGCCAGAGCGCTTGATCAGATCAAGCAGAAATTGGCCGTCCTGACGCACGGTACGCGGGTGCATGTCTTCGATCTTGCCCAGCGCGGCGAGGTTGTCCGGCTGCGTGCGGGCCAGCGGCCACAGCGAGTGCTCACGGACGATGCGGTTGCGCGGCAGATCACGGGCACGCGCTTCTTTTTCACGCCAGGCGCACAGTTCACGCAGCACCGCCAGTTGCGCACGGGACAGTTTCCACGCCAGTTTGGCTTCGCGGTAGACCTCGTACGGGTCGGTCTCGCGGCGCAGGTTGGCGACCAGTTCGGCGCCGTCCTCCAGCACCCAGGCAAATTTGTCGTCGGACAGTTTCGGCCGCAGCTGTACGAAAACTTCCGCCAGATGCACTGCGTCTTCAGCGGCATAGCTGATTTGTGTGTCGGAAAGTGGACGCTGCAACCAGTCGGAACGGGTTTCGCCCTTCGGCAACTCAATGCCCAGCACTTCCTGCACCAGTCGCGAATAGCCCATCGAGAACCCGAGGTTCAGGTAGGCCGCCGCCAGTTGCGTGTCGAACAACGGCGCCGGCAGGCTGCCGGTCAGACGCAGCAGCACTTCGAGGTCTTCGCTGCAGGCGTGCAGGACTTTGAGCACCGCCGGGTTTTCCAGCAACGCCGCCAGCGGTTGCCAGGCGTCGATGGTCAGCGGATCGATCAGGTAGGCGCGTTTGCCGTCGCCGACCTGCAGTAAACCGGCAATCGGGTAGAAGGTGTCGACCCGCATGAATTCGGTGTCGAGGGCAACGAACGGCAGTTGCTGCCACTCGGCGCAAAACTGCGCGAGGCTTTCGTTGTCGCGAATCCAGTGAATATCGATGGCCACACGGCTCTCCCTTGAAGAATGGCGCGCAGTATATATCGCCGCCGGCGTTTTACGCGCCTGCGCTGGGCCAGAGCTGTAACGAAATGTCCTGCCAGAAAGAAAGAATAGTCTTACAGCGTGGTCAGCAAGAGGAATCCGAACCTCCCCATGTAGGAGAGCCATATCTAATTTTTAAATAATGCTCGGGAAATCTGATTTGCCGATAAGTGCTGCGCGCCGCCTAATCGACAGCCTCCGCAATCCAGAGTCTGCCGATGGAACACGTCCGCGCCCCCGCTCGCCCCGTTGCCTGGCTGATGTTCGGGATCATTCTCGTCGCACTCAATCTGCGCCCATCCATGGCCGCCGTCGGGCCGTTGCTGTCGGCAATTCGTGGCGATATCCCGCTGAGTTTCAGCGTGGCATCGCTGCTGACCATGCTGCCGGTGATGGCGATGGGGCTGGCGATGTTTTTCGGTATCGGCATCAGCCGGCGGCTGGGCGAGCAACGCACGGTGATCCTGTCATTGTTGATCATCGGCCTGGCGACGCTGTCGCGGCTGGTGCTCGATTCGGCACCGCAGTTGATTGGCAGCGCGGTGCTGGCCGGGATGGGTATCGCCCTGATTCAGGCGCTGATGCCGGTGCTGATCAAGTCGCGCTTCCCCGAACATGTGGCGCTGTGCATGGGCTTGTATGTCACATCGATCATGGGCGGCGCCGCGCTGGCCGCCTCATTTTCGCCGCTGGTGCTGGGGCAGACCGGCAGCTGGCGCATCGGGCTGGCAATCTGGGCGGCACTGGCCTTGCTCGCGTTGCTGGTCTGGTGGACACAGTCGATCCCGTCATCCATCCAAAACACGCCTGTAGGAAAAGAGTCCTTCACGCGTAATTCCCGCGCCTGGCTGCTCGCCCTCTTCTTCGGCCTCGGCACGGCGTCCTACACCTGCGTGCTCGCCTGGCTGGCGCCGTACTACGTGGAACAGGGCTGGAGCGAACAGCAGGCCGGGCTGCTGCTGGGTTTTCTGACCGCCATGGAGGTGATTTCCGGGCTGCTGACGCCGGCCATCGCCAACCGTAGCCGTGATCGCCGTACCGTCCTCGCAGCATTGCTGCTGCTGATCATCGGCGGCTTCTGCGGATTGATCCTCAGCCCGCAACACCTCAGCCTGCTGTGGCCGTGCCTGTTGGGGCTGGGGATTGGCGGCCTGTTCCCGATGAGCCTGATCGTCTCGCTCGATCACCTCGACAACCCGCAGCGCGCCGGCAGCCTGACCGCGTTCGTGCAAGGCATCGGCTACCTGATCGCCGGGCTTTCGCCGCTGCTGGCCGGAATCATCCGCGACCGTCTCGGCAGCTTCGAATGGGCCTGGTGGTCGCTGACCGCAGTGATGGTGGTGATGCTGCTGATAGTGCTGCGCTTTGACCCTCGGCTGTACGCCCGACACATCCGTTGAAGCCGAATGCCGCCGCCGGGCTAGAGGCCTGTTGCCATCTTTTTGCGGTTTATTGACCTACGTCGTGTTGCTAAAAGTTTCTGTCCCACTGGCGACATTGAAACGTCCTACAGGGCTTTGTCCTGGCACCATCGTTCCGCTACGATCATGCGCACACGTTTGCGCGGATTCAGCGCAAGGAGCACAGCGGGACGGAACGGATGCTGAACAGTAACTTGCTTCGAAAGCTCGACATGCAGGACCTCATGGTGTTTATCGCCGTGTATGAGCAAAGCAGCGTCACGGATGTCTCGGAGACGCTGTGCGTCAGCCAGTCCACTGTCAGCTATTGCCTGAAAAAATTGCGCACCAGTTTCGAAGACGAGTTGTTCATCAACACCCGCACGGGCATGCGTCCCACCTACAAGGCCGGCACCATGTACGGCCATGTGCAGAAGATCCTCGAAAGCATCAACCTGTGCCACGCCGGCGCCCCGGCCTTCGATCCGACCCGGCAAGCGGTGACCTTCAATATCTGCGCCCCGGAATACTTCGAGCAATTGGTGCTGCCACGGCTGTTGAAGCGTTTCGACTTCGACGATTTGCCGGTGGTGGTCAACATGCACAAGTTCGAGACCGATGTGCCCGCCGACGAACTGCGCGACGGCAGCCTCGACCTGGTGATCTGTTTCGGCCCCAACTTCCACCGCAGCCACACCGACCTTAAATCGCGGATGCTGCTGGAGGACGATCTGGTCTGTGTCTTCGACAAACGCGCCACGCCGCTGGAACCGCGCCTGAGCCTGCAGGCCTTCACCGAGCGGCGCCATGTGTTCCCGACACCGTGGACTTCCACCACCAACATGGTCGATGGCTGGCTGGCGCGTCAGGCGCAGAAACGGCAGATCGTCGCGCGTTCCAACAGCTACAGCGCGGCATTGAAGATGATCACCGGCACCGACTTCATCCTCACCCTGCCCCGGCGCATCCAGCGCCTGCTGACCAACGACGCGGTGTTCAATCACTGCGAGGCGCCGAACGGCCTGCCGGGGTTTACCCTCGACATGCAATGGAGCCAGAACGCCGATCAGGACAGCGCCAACGTCTGGCTGCGCGAGCAGGTGATCAAGGTGTGCAGTGAGCTGGAAGCGGCCTGAGTCCTACATGCCGATGGCGGTCTTGGTGTAGGAATCGCGGTCGATATCGAGCAACTCCACACACAACTGCACTTCGACCCCGGCCGGCCATTCGCACAGATCCTGCAACACCGCCAGCAGGCTGTCCGAGAGCTGCTTCTTGATCTGCGGCGAACGACCGCTGAGCAGCGCCAGCTTCACATGGATGAAAGCACGCTCACCCATGCCGGTACCGACCTTGAAGGTCTCGACCTTCACCGCCCGGCTCTTGATATCGAACTCCGCAGCGAACTGACCGGAACCCACCAGGGCGTTGTTGAGCCGGATCAACGCCACATCAGCGTTCAACTGCGGCAGGTTGGCGGTGTATTCCATGTGCAGGTGTGGCATGGGGTGCTCCAGTCAGTCGGCAGAAAGGTCGTACATATACCACAGCGCTGCCCTACTCTCCTGCGGCTTTTTCCGAGGTTATCGAGGCCGACGCCTGACGCAATGCCAGGCTTTCCCACAGCGCCACCAGCACCACGATCGCCGTGGTCAGCGCCCCGAGCACCAGCGCCGAAAACCAGTGATTCAACGCCAATGGCAGCGCCAGCATGAGCAACACCAGCCCCGCCAGATGCGACAACGGCGGCAGCGGTCGGTCGGACATGACCCACTTGAACAGCGCATTGCCCAACAGAAACAGCCAAGGCCCGCCCACGATCACCAGGATCCCGGCGTAACTGGCGTGATCCGGATGCACCAGCACCAGTTCGTCGGCCACCGCACTGACAATCACCCCGGCAACAATCAGCACGTGCAGGTAGGTGTAGGCGATGCGCGCCTGGCGCCCGGGATCGCTCGAATGCGCGATGCGGTGATGCGCGCGCTCGGCGCCGCTGTCGAAGTACACCCACCACATGCCGATGCTGCCCAGCACCGCCACCAGAAACGCCATGACTCCGGTGGCGCTCAGCGTCAGTTCAGCGAACGTCGCACCGGTGACCAGCAACGATTCGCCCAGGGCGATGATCACGAACAGCGCGCAGCGCTCGGCCATGTGATTGCCTTCGACGTTCCAGTCACTCAATGACGAACGCCCCAGCCCCGGCACCCAGAAATACAGCGAAGGCGAGATCAGCTCGATCAGCAGCGCCAGCGCCCAACACAGCAGACGTTGCTGCCCGTCAAGAAAGGCCCCGGCGATCCAGAACACGCCGGAGCACATCAACCACGCCAGAATTCGCTGGAAGTTGCGGGTCATGCTCAGCGATTCGCCACGCACCGCCCAGATCGCAAACAGCGTGCGCCCGACCTGCATGAACACGAACGCCGAGGCAAACATCAGCCCGCGCTCGGTGAAAGCCTTGGGGATCGAGGACGACAGCAACAGACCGGCGATCATCAGCCCGAACAGGCCGAGACGGATCGGCAATTTTTCCGGGTCGAGCCAGTTGGTGATCCACGAAGTGAAAATCCACACCCACCACACCGCGACCATCAACAGCGCCACCTGCACCGCGCCCAGAATCGACAACTGCGCGAGCAACGAATGCGAGAGCTGAGTCACGGCAAACACGAACACCAGATCGAAAAACAACTCGACCATGCCGACCTTGCCACTGTCGAGACTGCCGCGCCCACGCAGCAACGATCGGGAAATGCTCATCGGGACAGGCCTCCGCCAAGGTTACTGCCATTGAGCAAAGCAGCCCGACCAGACGAACGCAAACCCTTGTAGGAGTGAGCCTGCTCGCGATGGCGTCGTGTCAGACAACATCAATGTCGACTGACACACCCTCATCGCGAGCAGGCTCACTCCTACAGGGGAGATTTGTGGTGGGATTCAGGGGGCGGTCAGTGGCCGCTCACTCATGAACGCCTCAAGCCGCGACCGCAGCCAGCGCTCGGCCGGGTCGCTGTCGACGTGGCTGAGCCAGACCATCGACAGATCCAGCATCGGCGTCTTGAACGGAAACGGTTCCTTGAACAACAGCCCGGAGGCAGCCATGGCTTCGGCGGTGTAGTCCGGCAGGCTGGCGATCAGGTCGGTGCCGGCCAGCAATGCCGGCAGCGCACTGTATTGCGGCACCGACAACACCACATGCCGGGTGCGGCCGATTTCCGCCAGCCACTCATCGGCATAGCCGCTGATGTTGGCGGTGTGCGACACCAGTACGTGTGGGCGCGAACAGTATTCATCGAGGGTCAGCGGCGAATCCGAGGCGTCGGCGCGCAGAATGCTTGGCTGGATATGCCGCAGCAGTTTGCGCTTGGCATTGGCCGGCAGGCCCCGGGTCTGACTGATGCCGACGGTGATGTCGCCGGCGGCCAGCAGGTCGGGGATGCGCCAGTAGTCGACGTGTTGCACCACGAACACTACGCTGGGTGCTTCCTGACGCAGCGCCCGCAGCAACGGTGGCAGCAGGCCGAATTCGACGTCATCGGACAGGCCGATCCGGAACGTCATGTTGCTCACGGCCGGGTCGAAATCGTGAGTCAGGCTCAGCGCCACTGACAGCGAGTCGAGGGCCGGCGACAGGTACTTGAACAGCTCTTCGGCCCGGGCTGTCGGCTCCATGCGATGGCCGACGCGAATGAACAGCGGATCGTTGAACATCGCGCGCAAGCGATTGAGCGCCGAACTGATGGTCGGCTGGCCGAGAAACAGCTTCTCCGCCGCACGAGTGACGTTGCGTTCGAGCATCAAGGTCTCGAACACCACCATCAGATTGATGTCGGCCTTGCGTAATTCATTTCGATTCATCCATTGCCCCTACTCCCCGGTCTGCGGGCAGTTTAGAAAGGCCCATGGACAGCGTCTATGGGCGAAAGGAACAACACCGGCTCAATTCACCGTCAACGCCTGTATCCCGATCGCCAGCTTGCGCATGTCCTTGCCCATGCCCAACTCCCCCGGACTGATAGCGTTGGCGTATTTGAAACGAATATTCAGCACACCTTGTTGCTCGACACGCTGCTGCACTTCGACCGGCAACTCGACATTCAGGCGATTCGCTTCAGGCTTGACCAGCCGGGTGGACAGCACGCGTACATCGTTGACGAAAATTTCCACTGCTTGCTCGGTGTGTGAAGGGGCCAGCAGCGCAGTGGTTTCCAGCAAGAACGAGTGCACCCGAGCAGTCGGCCGCAGGGCAATTTGCGACTCATTCCCCTCGGACCAGGTGCCCCACGGTTCATTGTTCGCCCACCCTTTACCGAGGAAAAACGTCGCCAGACTGCTGGGATTGAACACGACTCTCTCGCCCGACTTGAGTGGCGGGATCAGCGTCAATGGGTCCGGGGCCGATATCGGCAGGCAGTCGGCGCAACGCCTCCAGCCCGGCGCCAACACGTTCAACCCGTCAATTCTGGCGAGCACATCGGTGTCACGATTCACGGTCAGAGCTGCTTCCAGCACAGTGCGGTTACTGAGCACGTACAGGGTATCGGCTGCATAGTTTCCAGAACTGACCATTCGATCCGACACCGCTTGAGCGGCTTCAGTGGCAACCGTACTGACGCGCCCAAGGTAGACCGCGTTGGTCGGCAAGTGATGGCGACCCGAGTAGTCGGCCAGGGTCATCCACTGTTCCGGATAATTCTCCGGTCGCAGCCAGCGCACTGCCTGATAACGCTTCGCCGCCTGCTCCCAGAACGGGTCGACCAATGGCGTCTTCCATGTGGGCGACGGCGTGGCCATGAAGAAACCGCGCGACACCGCCCAGCCGGCGCGCGTGTCTGCCACCTGAACCACCAGCGCCACACTCAGCAGCATCAACGCCACGCGCGAGGAGTGCCCGCGAATCACCACATAAAGGATCGCAAAAATGGCCATGTACATGAGCGGCCAGATCATTCGCCCCGAGCCACGAAAAATCGTGGCCACGGCAACCACCGCATCCGGCAGCGGAATCCTGAATTCGAATGGCCCTATGCCGATATTGTTGGAAACGGCGAATATCGCCAGCCCTGCCAGCGCGAGCAAAACCAACGGGTAACGGCGAGCCTTGGCTCCCAGGTCAGTCGTCCCTTGCAGCACCGGCACCAAGGCAAAGATCCCCAGGCAGATCACGCCCAGGCCCAGAAATGCAAACCCGTCGCCGTCGCCCAGTACACCTGGCATGTCCTGCAAGGTATAGGACCAGACACCCGCATCGAAAAAGGTCAGCACATTCGCCCGGAACAGGCCATACCCCATCAACGCCAGACCGCTGTCGCCGATGCTGAAATAACCCGCCTGCCAGCAGCAGACACTGACCAGCAGAAACAGACCGATCAACTCGATCAAGGCCTTACCCGTCGTCTGGCGCCGCTGAAGGGTTTTGGCGGCAAGGTCGGCAAGCCAGATCAACGCAACCATCGCCAGCAAATAAGCGTGCACCAGCGCAGCCGCCGCCAGCAGCGCGCCCCAGGCGAGGCGGCGTTTCGGCGTAAAGGGGCGCAATGCCAGATATAACCCCGCCAGCAACAGAAAATGCCCAGCCAGGGACAGATGTACGCTCATGCGGACGATCATCGCCGGAATGAACAAAAACATTCCGGCACCAAGCAAACGCAACGCCACGTCGCGACTGAACAGGCCAATCAGCTTCCAGGCAAACCAGCTCTGCAGAATGAAACACGTCAGTAGCCACAGCCCGAAATACTGGAAGGGTTCAGGCAACAGGGCTGAGAACGGTTTGAAGATAAAGGCGAACAACGGATTGGAATCCGAGAAAATTATCCCGTTACCCAACTCCAGCCCATAGCTCGGGTTAAGCCCCAGTGGAAACGTCCAGGGCGAATGACGAAAAAAAACCCAACCCTGATAGTGCGTGGCGGGGTCGCCGTCGCCCAGCCATGCAATGTTCATCGGGTTCAAGGCACGTGGGCCGACCACAATGAAAAACGCCAGAATTCCCAAGAGCACGGGCAGCAGCGCAGTCGCCCGATGTGTTGCGGAGAGCTTCATCGATACGTCCAGAAGTTGTGCAAGACAAACGTGAATGCCGGAATCGTCAGCGCCACCGCGACAATGCCCAACAGATAATTCAACCCGGCCACCTGCGCGGCCCAGGCGACAAACATCGCCAAGAGAAAACCGCACGCCGATACCGATAAAAATCGCAGCAATGTTCTGCCGTGCAGTCGGGCTGAGAAACTCCAGGTGGTGTTGATCACGTAAGACACCACCGTCGCCACGGCAAACGCCACTCCGTTGGCCAGCGGCGGTTGCGGCGCAACGAAATTGATGAACAGTACAGCCACCAGCGCATGCAGCGCGGTGACGAACAGACCGGTCACGGCAAAGCGCAGACCGCGCTGGATCAGCGTTTTCCTTTCAACTGAAGTCACGGTTTTTGCGCCAGCACGAACACGCTCAGCCCGGCCAGACGGTTGTGGCTCATCAGCGGCAGTTCGAGGCTGCACAACGTCTTGAGCACGCCGTTGACCAAGGGATGATGGCGTTTGAGCTGAGACTGCGGCGCTGCGGCCTGCGGCCCTTTGGGCAGCAAACGCAACGCCGCCGCGATCGGAAACACCGCGCCGAAATAGTAGGCACCGCGCTGCACGCTCAAACCGGCATCACGGGCCAGGGTTTCAAACTGCGGCAGGGTGTAGCGGCGCTTGTGTTCGAGGAAGTCGTCGTGACCGCTCCACAGGAACTGGAACGCCGGCACGGTCATCAGGAAACGGCTGCCGGACGGCACCTTGTCAACGTAAGCCTTGAGCAGACCAAGGTCATCGTCGACATGCTCCAGCACATCCATGAGCAGCACCAGATCGGCGTCGATGGCGTCGATATCGCGGCGGTAATGCACCGGTTTGCCGGCGGTGGTCGCATCGGAATCGGCGGGGTAACTGATGTCGACGCACCACGCTTCGCGCGCATCGGTTTGAGTCAGCAGGTGATGGGAGAAGAAACCCGAGCCGGCGCCCACGTCGAGAATCCGCGTGATCGGTACATCACCGAGCAGACGACGAGTCGCCGCCGCTTTGGAGCAGTAATACCAATGCTCACCGATGCTGTCGCCGAGGATATCGGTTTCCTTGAGATCCATGTTTCAGTCCTTGGGGTCGTAGACGCGACGCACCAGAAAAACCGGCCGGCGTTTGGATTCGATATAAGTGCGGCCGAGGTACTCGCCGAGTACGCCGATGCCAATCAATTGCAGGCCACCGAGGAACGTCACGGCCACCATCAGCGAGGCATAACCGGGCATGTCGACGCCGTGGATCAGCGTGCGCAACACGATAAAAATGGCAAAGGCAAAGGACACCAGCGACACCGCGGCGCCGATGTAAGTCCAGATCCGCAACGGTTCGGTACTGAAACTGGTGATGCCTTCCAGGGCAAAATTCCACAGCCGCCAGCCGTTGAATTTGCTCTGCCCCGCCACGCGCTCGGGCCGCTCGTAATCAACGTGGGTAGTCCGAAAACCGACCCAGGCGAACAGGCCCTTCATGAAGCGCCGGGACTCGGGCAAAGTCAGCAAGGCATCGACTACACAACGGTCCATCAGGCGGAAATCGCCGACGTTTTCCGGCAGCGGTTGCTCGGCGATCTTGTTGTGCAGGCGGTAAAACCAATGCGCCGACGTCTGCTTGGCCCAGGTGTCGCTGCGGCGGCTGACGCGATGACCGAGCACCACTTCATAGCCCTCGCGCCATCGCTCGATCATTTGCAGAATGACTTCGGGTGGGTCCTGCAGATCGGCATCGATAGGCACGACAATCTGCCCGTTGGCGATTTGCAATCCCGCAGACAACGCCGCCTCTTTGCCGAAGTTTCGGCTCAGATCGACGATGCGCAGCCGCGAGTCGTGCCGCTGACGATCCAGCAGCCGCTCAAGTGTGGCATCAGTGCTGCCGTCATTGATGAACACCAGCTCCAAAGCAATTGAGGCTTGGTGCTGGAAGACTTCATCGATGCGCAGAATGAACGCGTCGAGACTGTCCTCCTCGTTAAAAACCGGGACAACCAGCGATAACGTGACCCGTGTGGCCTGTGCCGTTCCATGCTCAGTCAATGGAGTGCTCTTTTTATAGTGTTTGTCGGTCGTCGAAGCATTTTCAACGCCATGAGCCGTCCCGTATTAAGCAGTAGCGTCGATAGCCTTGCAAGGTGCAAAGGGCGACATTCTGGCCAATCCAGACGCCGATGCGTGCGCTCTAGCCCGCACTCTTCAGAAACATCTGCCAACGATTGGAAACAAATACCCGATAGCGAAAAAAACTCGCTCCGCTAGGCTTGCGACGATGCGCCACACAGGTTGTCGCAAACACCATCGCAAGGAGCGAACTGAATGTATTTCGAGATCTACAGGCAATCCCGAGGCACCCCGAGCACCGGCAAAGGCCAATGGCGCTGGAGACTGCGGGCGGGGAACCACGAGACGATTGCCAGTGGCGAGTCGTATGTGAACAAGGCCGATTGTTTACACGTGATCGAGTTGATCAAGGGTGTGCAGGGGGAGACGCCGGTGAAGGAAATCTGATGGCGCCGCGTCCTACAGCCTCTTCCTTTTTCGTCTGAAGCACTGGCAAAGCACTTTTGCGCCCCTACGCTGTTCAGCGTACGGGGCCATCCAGCCCTGTTTCGCCAAATGATGTTCAAACTCAAAAGGAGCCGCACCATGGCTAGAGACAAAGCGAAAGACGACAAGCACTTCAACTGCACCCAAACACACGAAGCCGACTACGTCGCCAGCCTCTATCCGCACGCCAAGGACGAAGTGAAAACCTTCCTGGCCTCGGCTTGCAAGGACAACACCCTGCGCAACTCGACGCACAAGGAAGTGTATGACCTGATCAAACAGAAGCTCGGGCATCCGCAGCCGTGAGTGGCTGAGGCGGGTGCTCGGTAAAACTCGCAGATACAAAAAAGCCCCGTAGCTTCTCAGCTACGGGGCTATTTGCTCTGCTCGGGAACGACGTACATAAGATCTTGTAGTTCCACATCAGAATCAAGCTAGGCATGGGCCTCTCGGTCAAGAACATCCGCAACCCACTGATTAATGCTTTTTTGAGCCAATTGCGCTTTTACGGCAACAGTCGCATGAAGAGCTGGCGCCAAACGCAGACTGAGATTGCCCGAATAAGGCCTTTGCGGGGCACGACCCAGTTTTGCGCAAGTCTCCAGATAGTCAGTAACAGCCTCTTCGAACGCTGACCGAAGCTCTTTCACAGATTCGCCATGAAAACCTACTACGTCCTTGATCCCAGCGATATGACCAACAAAAAGACCATCTTCATCACTGTATTCAATTCGGGCTGCATACCCGTTGTAATTCATCACGTTCATGGAGTGACTCCTGCTTGTTCAAGGAAAGCCCGAGCATCACGAACCTGATAGGGCTTTGCTTCTTTATCCGGGTGAGGTCGGTGGAACGTAGCAACCACACCTCTTAATTCAAACCGAACTCGCGAACCATTGCCTTCCACGGTTCTGGCCCCGACCGCATTGAACAGAGACTCGATGCGCGCCCATTCCAACGTGGCGGGTGTGGGTCGTGAAAATATAGCTGCGAGCGTACCGAGTTGTTTGTTGTTCATAGTATTACACCATGATACCGCGCAGGAAAAATTGACAATCGCGATTCATATCGCTGATCCATGAAGCGCCCCCTTGAACAAGCGGACAACGCCACCCTCCAAGCTTGAAAACGGCGTCTTTTTATCCGAATCCGGTCAATATTGGGCACATAGGTCAGGATAAGGAGTGATTGGAAATAGAGCTGTAGGTAGACTCCGAGAGTTACGTACGAACCGGCATCAATCGAGTCACATCCGATTATCGAGTTTTCAACCTCGGGTTCCGGCGACAGGATTTGCTGATTACTCAAGCGAGCAGAAACAAAAAAGCCCCGTAGCTTCTCAGCTACGGGGCTTTTTCTATATATGGCGGAGAGATAGGGATTCGAACCCCTGCCACATCACACTCATGCCGCCTCAGGCCACGAAAGCATTGCCTTGGAGCCATCTGGGTTGGTCTAGAGAGGCCCGGATAGGCCCATGATATGTCCTAAATTTGCCCTAAAAAACGCTGAATAGCGCTCAGCTTTTTTTAGAGTGTGCAGCTCAGGTTAGATCCTAGTGCGAAACACCGCTAGCTAAAGAAAATCCAGGAGGCTACCCTAAGCACTGTCTATTCATACAGTTAAGGACCACCATGATGAGTGCTGAAATTATCGATTTCTATAGAGTTAAATCCGACTCCGAGGCGGCCGAGGACGCCGACCTGTTAGCTTTTTTTCAAAGGCTACCGCTCACCTTTTCTGCAGATCACAGTTCTGTAGCGAGAAAAATGCTGGGCTGGAGCATTGAGGCATTAGCCTTTCGTTCCTCCGTTTCCGTGAAAGCCATCAAAGATCTTGAGAGCGGCACAAGGAAGTTGAATCAGGTAACGATGCAAGCCTTGGCTTACGCCTTCGAGAACGAAGGGCTAATTTTTATGCCAGGTCACCCACCGTCTAAAGGCGAGAACTGCCGAGGCGCGACATCCAATCCCAAGCATCGCGACGATTTCCACTTAATCGAATAACGAACCAATGAAAAGCAGCAGCCAAGGGCGGTGAGTAACAGCCCCGTCGCCAGCCCAGTCGCCCTGTCATTAGCCAAACGGCAGCTAACGGCCAGAAGCGGACATTGGCAAGCCGCCTTTGGCCAAGAGCAGCCCGTCAGGGTCATGGCAAGCACAGCTGAACAATTGAGGCGTCGGGGCTCACTGTCCGACTATACAGGGAAAATTTTTCCCGCCGTTCGGGTACCGACACCTGCAGATGCGGCCGACAGCCATGCGGCAGCCCTTTAGAACACCATACTTTTCGATGGCTTGTTTCGCATAGTTTGAACAGGAAGGCTCAAAGCGGCAGGCATTTCGCAATCGAGAGGAAGCAACTCGCTGATAGCAACGAATTGCTGAGACGGCGCAAAGCTTGATCACCGGGGCTTGCGCATAGAAATCACGTAATATTGGTTCAGAACGTTTTTCTTCCCCATTAACGCGTCGAAACATCCCGGTTTGACTGAAACGCCAATCGTGTCTATCCGATAAAACTCCCCCCCATCTTCAGCATGAGTGTTGACCACATTTTATAGATAAACTGCGGCCTCGTTCACTCGGTGCTCCTTCGCACGAACTTCAATGGTTGGCGGCACTTGAACCATTTTGTAGATGTACATCCGTGATCACCTTGTGAATGCTTGTATTCCCATGACGACATCGTCACGCTCACCAAAAGCAAGCAGCGGGAATTACTTGATTGGGTCAGCCTGGGTATCAACCTGATCGGTGTTTTACCAGCCCCTCCGACCATGGCTGCTGCTCGTATGAGTTTGCGCCCTACCTTGTTTTTAGTACATCAGGACTGCGTAACAGCGCCAAGATGTTGTTGGGCGATTCAATGACCGAAGTGCTGGTCGGGCACTTGAACGCCACCATCGTCGGCACGATCGATGACTTCGTAAAACAGGCCCAAGGCAAACTTTCGGGCATTCTTGCCGATGCCGGGAACTTGGGGGCAAGCGCGGTAAAAGAAATTGCGAAAGGGCTTGAAGCCGTCGTCAACGGCAAGCTCGACGCAAAAGGCGATGCGCGCCGCGGGTCAGAAAATCACTGCTGCCGGCAATCAATTGCTTAGCGATCCCAAGGCGGCCATCAGCAATATCTTTGGGGCTGCATTTAGCGCCTACAAAGCCGTAGGTAAAGGAGTTGCCAATAGCGCAGCGAAAAACCTTCTGCCGGACCAGGCTAAAAAACTGGTGATGACGCACACCGGCACATTGAGAGCGATGGGGCCAGAAATCAAAACCCAACTGAGTAAGTTGGTTGATCCGGGAACGCGACACTCCGTCGGTTGGTTGTTGCAAAGGCTCAGCGGCGCTGTGGTGACTTGGCGTAAACGCCGAGGACATGGACAGAGCGCTAGTGTTAAACCTAATGCCACCAGTAAGGCGCAGAGCAGAGCAGGTGAAGGCCGGCTCGAAGCCAGCAGCCGTCAGGCTCCTGCGAATGCTAACGCCAAACCGCCAGGCAGCTTGGGATGAGCCGCTCGACGGTAGGCTTTCTATGAGCTCGCTCCCCTACCACCGAAAACTAGGGGAATGGTGCTCAGGGCAATCAGGTATCCCTACCCCGTTTTTTAGCTTCGGTTATCGGTGGCCCTATCAGACTGAAGAGCTTGTAGCAGGTAAATTTCCAGAGCGGAAACGTTAGCTCAGCTACCCCACTTATACTGAAGAGGTTGTCAGGTTTGCCTGGGCCCAGTTCTCAGCGGTCGTGAGTTGAATCGACTGCTGCTCGTTGAAGGTGCCTGCTTTAGGCCATGACACACCTTTGCCCTGAGCAAATACGGCACGGTACTTCTTGATGTGATGGGTGGGGTCTTTTTCCAATTCTTGGAGCAGGTACGGAACAGTCCACACGTTTCGTTTGAACGGGCGACCCAGCACACGTTCAAGGAGGCTGGCGACCTCTCCGTACGTCACAGTGTCTCCAGATAGATAAACAATTTCATTGCGAAAGCGGGGTTCGAAGAAAACGATTTCCGCTGTCAAGGCGCCGATGTCGTCTGGAGTCGTAAGCGTCACGCTGGTTTCGAGACTGCCTAGTGCGTTCACGGTGTCGTTTTCGAAATCGACCACCTCGAATACAGGCTCGAACAAAAAGCTGGTGAACATACCAGTCGAGATGATTACCCATTCAGTTTTATCCTGGGCGCGAAGCAATTCGCGAACATCAAGCTGAGCATCGAACAGATCCTGAGGACTGCCCCGACCGATTGCCTCGAAGTCGGCACCAAACTGCCACGGGAAGTAGCGCTTCACACCTGACTTCAGAGCAGCGGTAGCCAGTTTCATCGGGGTTTCCCGGCCTGCAACCATGCCTGCACAGCCGATTACGGTATCGTAACGTGCGAATACTTCCGCCAACTGATCGATTGAGTCATTCACGAGGTCTGCGGCTACCATCTGGATGCCTAGGGCCCGAAGCTCATCGATTTCAACCTTTTTCTCAGGAATTTGAGTGTTGATGGTCGAGTCCCTGAGGAGGACGCTGATTGTGGAACCTGGCGCACGCTTTGCTACCCGCGCCAGGTTGCGCAAAACCGGCAGTCCAAGCTCACCGGCGCCTAGAACGAGAATGGATTGGGGGGAAAGCTGGGTCACTTCGGTCATGATTTCTCCTGAGCCCTGTTGCCTGTAAGATGAACAAATGCTTGCACGATTAGGCAACGCTTGTAAGAAGGCACACCGGTGATACCAGACAAAGAAATGTCCAGTCAGGAGGCTCTCAGCCAAGCTGAGACAATCTGCCGAACGCTTAGAGAAGACGATGATGGCGTCAGAAGGGAAGTGCTTGCTCACGCAGGCAGCCGCTGGTCATTAGGCATTCTGCATGCCCTAGGGGTGTACGGCACAATGCGCCATGCCGAAATAAAACGGCAGATGACCGGAGTGACTCAGCGGATGTTGACTAAGACATTGCGCGCCATGGAGCGGGATGGCTTAGTGAATCGGCGGGAGTTTGATGAAATTCCACCACGTGTCGAGTATGAGCTCACGCCGCTAGGCATGGAACTATTGATCCGCATGTCCCCCATCTGGACGTGGGTTGTCGAAAACGTTGAGGATTTCCGCAAGGCGCGGCGTAATTTCGACAATCAGAATGATAAAAAGCCTGTATGGCAAATACCCACGTCGACACCATTAGGCTCAGAAGCGTCTGACTGATTTACTCGCAGCGTACTAGAAGCCCGGTGCTGAGGAATAGCGTAGTAATTAATCAATCGCACTGACGCTCTTTATTGGGCCATCAGCATGACCATGCATTGCACATAGTGACACCAGCACAGGCGACGCCTGCGCTGGCTGTTAATGTTGGGCCCCAATGCTGCTGCTCAGTCGACACTAAAAGGCCAAAGCATCGAAAAAATCAATAGTCTGATTTATTGCCAATAAATTGACTCGATTAGTCTCAGCAGGGTTATCTTCGCAGATGAAGCTGTGTCCTACTTCCTCATATATATAAAAAAGATTTGGCACACCCACACGATCAAGCGCGTCCTTCATTTGCACGCTTTGGAGATATGGAACCTTCCGATCCTTTTTCCCGGTTAAAATCAGCATCGGCGAAGTTCGAGATGTGGGGTGAAAAGCGGGACTGGCTGAGCGAAAACGAGCAGTGCGATCCTGGCCAGGCTCTGCCCCTATAAGCCTCCACTCCGGCGCATCATCTGGAATGTCAATTCCCAGCTGTAGCGCTTGATCACCGAGAGTGGTGAAGTCGAAAACTCCATACCAAGCCGCTACGCCATGAACGCTTGCCGTGACCGGACAATGCTGATCCTGACTACTTACCGATTCAGTTGGATTGCCCAGCGAGGCAGCCAACTGAGCTCCGGCTGACACGCCCCAAGCGTAGACCCTTTGCGGATCTATACCGAATGCATCAGCTTGGTTCAGCAGAAAACTGACAGCAGTTCGAACATCGTCGATTTGCGCTGGCCATTTCGCCTCTGAGCTAAGTCGGTAATTCACCGCTGCGACGACATAACCTCTGCTCGCAATATCGCCCAATAATCTCGGAAAGTCAGTGAAAACACCGCATCGGTGACTGTCACCACGCCTCCAACCTCCTCCGTGGATATAGATCAGCAGGGGTAACTGCCTTGGGTGAGGCTGCCCTTTCTTCAACGGGGAGTAGAGGTCGAGCGTCAGGGGACGGTAGCCATCAACTCTATGATATTGCAGCCCCCCAAGAAGCGTAACGCCGCTCGCAAGCACTGTCTCCATCACAGGGAAAAGATCTTTATAGACCATTGAAGGCTCAGTCACGGGGTTCAGCCAAGTTGTTGATCTGAGCAATTAGATTCATCCTCGGGTAGCGGAGATTGCCAATTGAGGCGGCCATAGCAGAGACGTCCAAGAACGGCATAGGCTCATGAGAGAGGTTATCGCCTCATTCAGCCAGTGCAGATCTGGTTTTTTTCATGAGGATTCAAGCGGGCATGGCGACATGGGCGTCGAACTCGCCACTGTCACCAAGAGCCTTAGCTACGAATCCACTTCGCAATTGGCGGTTAACGAAGCCCTGGACATACTCCGCCGCAATATCGCGGCCTTTAGGCACTGCCAGTGCCTGACGGATTTCTGTGAAGTTATCCATTAACACCCTCACGCCAGTAGTCGACTTGGCGAAACGCTCCAATGGTTGGCGAACACCAGCGGCTGCATCCAGGCCCAACTCCAGGAAGGTGTGGACAGCTTCAGACGAGGTTTCCGCTCGGACGAGGTTAGCATTCTTGAGTGTGCGGGACAGGAACAAGTCGTAGGCGGCACCCTTTCCTACGGCGATACGGTTTCCGCCTGTATCCAGAGCAGAGGCTCGATGGAATTTGCTATCGGTCTTCACAAGATAGGTTCCGTCGATACAAACGTAGGGGTTCGAGAACGCGATTTTCTCGGCCCGAACTGGCTCGATTGCCAGAAATGCAAGATCCCAAGCCTGTTCTTCTAAAGCAGCGAACACCTTGCCGGCAGCATCGTACGTCGCCATCGAAATTTGGATGCCAAGCTCATCGGCAAGGGCCTTTGCCAACGCAACTGACACTCCGGAAAGAACTCCAGTTTGCTCATCTCGCTTCGCCAAGACAGGATTGCCAAGGTTAATGGCCACCCGCAGTGTCCCGTGAGGAGCCAAATCCCTACACACGTTGGCAAGTTCAAATTTCACGATCGCTCGCTCCTTTCCGCTTCTGACTGGCTAGCGCCTGCCCCTTTCCAATGGATAATCATTTTTCCGATAATCAAAATCATGAGCGCACCTAATGCTCCAGCGGCGTAATGAGACCATGTCGGCACTGCCGGCACGCTAATGTCGGTGATCGCCATCCTACCCGCGATCCAGCCCAGCAGTGCCGCTCCCAGCGTGATGACTATCGGGTACCGATCCATGAAGTGCAGCACCAACTTGCTGCCCCAAATGATGATGGGAATGCTGATGACGATGCCGAAGATCACGAGTTCCAGTTGGCCGTTGGATGCTCCCGCCACAGCAACGACGTTATCCAGGCTCATCACCGCGTCGGCGACGATGATCGTTTTGATTGCCCCCAGAAGCTTGGGGCTCGCAGCCAAGTTGTCGTGAGCGTCCTCGCCTTCGGGAACGATCAGTTTGATCCCGATCCACAGAAGGAGCACGGCGCCAACTAGCTTTAGGTACGGCAGCTCCAGCAATTGCAGAGCGAAGAAGATCATGGCGATCCGGAGAAGGATCGCCCCCAACGCGCCACCAATGATGGCGCGATTGCGCTGAGCTTCTGGGAGCTTGCGGCAAGCCAGCGCGATGACCACCGCGTTGTCGCCACCCAGCAAAATATCGATGGCGATGATTTGCATCACCGCCAGCCAGAACCCTGGCGAGTTTATGAGTTCGATCAAAATGAGCTCTCCAAGCCAGGGGGCCGGTTAATCAGACAGTTTTGAAGATCATGCAGACCGGGCTGCCGGTCTTGATCACCTGACCGTTCGAGGTAAGCACCCCGGAAGCCTGATCAACATCAAAGCCGACAATGGTGTCTGTCTCTTCGTTGGCGACAAACAGACGCGTGCCATCCGGCGTCAGGTTCATGAAGCGAGGCTTACGTCCTTGAGACGAAGTGTGAGCCTTGGCAGCAAATGCCCCACTCTCTTCCAGCGCGAAAGTCGTCACACTGTCATGGCCCCGGTTCGACACGTAGAGGTATTTTCCAGACGGCGCCATCACGATGGCCGCGGCACGGCTATTGCCTGTGAAGTTCGACGGCAGAGTGGAGACAATTTCCTGAGGCTTTAGCGAGCCTTGCTCAGGATCGTAGGCGTACCCGGTGACGCTGCTGTCGAGTTCGTTTACGACGTAAGCGCTCTTCCCTACCGGCGTAAATACCACGTGGCGCGGGCCCGAGCCTTCGCGTGCTTTGACCATGCTGACCTGGGTGGCGCCATATTTCGCGTTGTTCTGCTGCACCCGGTAGACGAAGACGCCATCCAATCCTTTGTCGGGAATGACCAAGAATCGTCCGGACGGATCGAAAGGAATCATGTGTGGATGAGAGCTGCTTTGCTCCACTTTATGCGGCCCAGGCTCGCCAGGCAGCGACTCCAGATGAGCCAGCGCGCCGAGGCTACCATCATCCTGAATCGGGAAGATCGCAAAACCGCCAGTGGCATAGTTCGCAACAGCCAGGAACTTACCGGAAGGATCGACGCTGAGATGAACGGGGTTCTTGCCTTGGGTGCCAACTGTATTGAGCTTGGTCAGCTCACCGCTCTTCGCATCAATAGCGAACGAGCTCACCTCGCTGAGATCACCATGTACGCAGTAAAGATGAGTCTGCGAGTGGTCGAAGGTCAGAAACGATGGATTCACAAGATCATTGAGCGCCTGAACCAACGTGCACGCACCCGTTTCAGGCGCATAACGGTATACAGTAATGCCTACGCCACGGGCATTGCGCTCTTTGGTTGTGCGTGATCCAACATAAGCAAACCGAGGGGTATGCGACCGTTTGTTATTGGTCATCTTGCTTTTATCACTGGTAGCAGCAGCGTGTGCCGGGAGGGTGAAGCCACCAGCCAATACACCGCCTGCCGCGAGCGCAGAAAGCTGAATGAATTGGCGGCGGAGCATCGAGTGACGCGGGAATTCGGATGAACTCATGGTGTGGTTCTCTGTTGTTTTTATTATTGATCAGGGTTGTGCTCATGCCGGACGGAAGCCGACATGAGCACGGGCTGGATCAGAGGACTTCAGGAATCCGTACCCAGCCCTCCATCAGCCGGCGAGCACTGCGGCTCATCACAGCCTTGTCCACACTCCAGGCACCGTCCTCCAGCACAGTTTTTGCGCCTACTGCCACACTGCCAGCGGTATGCCCCATACGAACTTGACGATCCCCGATGTCACCCACGATACGATTCACCAGCGTGCCGTCGAGAGCTGCCGCGACGGCGACAGCGACTGCACCCGTACCCGTAATCGCATGGTGAAGTTTGCCCATCGACAAGATCCGGGCGATCACATCGATATCACCAGGCTCAACGAGCTTGCCGCCTGCCGCCTGATAGGCCTGAGGCTTGGCCACGAAGCACAGCTTCGGCGTGTGCGGACGCAGACGAGTTGCCTCTTCGGCGGTGGCGGCCAGTCCCATGGCAACGGTGCAGTGGGCACGGATGGTTTCGCAGCGTGCCAGCAGCTCAGCATCCCCATTGACCTGATCCTGAGTTTCGGTGCCCTTCAGGCCCACTCGGTCAGCTTCAACGAAGATGGTAGGGTTACCAGCGTTCAACAACGTGACGGGCATATTGCCAATGCCTGGAATATTTAGTTCGTCGATGGCGTTACCCGTCGGCAGGATGCTGCCCCCCGAGCCGCCTGGTTTAAGAAACTCCAGCACGACTTCAGCAGCGGGGAACGCCACACCGTCGAGCACGAAATCACCTTCTTCCAGAACCTCGCCGTTGCGCATAGGCACATGCGCGATGATGCGTTTCTGGATATTGGCCTGCCATATACGGACGACGGCGATGCCATCGCGAGGCGCATCTACCAGACCTTCAGAGATGGCGTATGGGCCGACAGCCGAGCTCAGGTTGCCGCAGTTGCCCGACCAGTCGATCACTGGCGTCTCGATGGCCGGAGCCCCGAACAGGTAATCCACGTCACAATCTTCGCGACTAGATTTACCGATGATCACCACCTTGCTGGTACTGGAGGTCGCACCACCCACCCCGTCGATCTGCTTGCCGTACACATCCGGGCTACCGATCACGCGGAGCAGGATGGCATCTCGCTCTTGGCCTGCAGGCGGCAGATCCTTGTCGAGAAAGAACACACCCTTGCTGGAGCCGCCACGCATGTAAACGGCTGGAATACGTCTTTGAGTCATTTGATATCTCCTGCGACAAATCAGCGGCACATCAGTTAGCGGATGCGTTCTTCATGCTTTCGATCAGCAACTGCGGCAACAGACCACCATTGCGGAAGTAACGAACGTCCTCGAAGGTATCCAGACGACTCACCACAGTGACGCGCTCGGTTTCGCCGTTTTCGCGCTCGATCACCAGAGTGACCTTGGCGCCTGGCTGGAAGTCATCGGTGATGCCTTCCACGCTGAACGTTTCGCGGCCATTCAGACCCAGGCTTTGGCGCGAGACACCCTGCTCGAACTGCAGCGGAAGAATGCCGAGACCCGCCAGGTTGGTACGGTGGATACGCTCGAAGCTCTCAGCTACTACCACGCGCACACCCAACAGGCGTGGGCCTTTAGCCGCCCAGTCACGAGACGAACCACTGCCATATTCTTTGCCGGCGACAACGATCAGGGACTGCTTGCGATCTGCGTAGATCTCGGCAGCCTGAAAGATCGTGGTGACCTCTTTCTCAGGCAGCAGCAGCGTCCATGGGCCTTCACGACCATCTTCGAGCAACTCGTTCTTGAGGCGCGGGCTGGCGAAGGTGGCGCGCTGCGCAGCCTCGTGGTTGCCGCGACGTGTGCCATAGGAGTTGAAGTCAGGCACCGCGATGCCGTGCGATTGCAGGTATTGGCCCGCATCGCTTTCCGGCAGGATCGCACCCGATGGAGAAATGTGGTCGGTGGTGATGTTGTCCGACAGCATGGCGAGGACGCGCATGTTGCTCAAGTCTTTGCTGATGTCAGTGGCCGTCACCGCATCGCTCCAGTAGGGAGGTTTGCGAATGTAGGTGCTGTTCGCTTGCCATGCGTATTGGTCGCTGACACCGGCGCGCAG
This sequence comes from Pseudomonas sp. URIL14HWK12:I6, assembly GCF_000514195.1. Lineage (NCBI taxonomy): Bacteria > Pseudomonadati > Pseudomonadota > Gammaproteobacteria > Pseudomonadales > Pseudomonadaceae > Pseudomonas > Pseudomonas sp. URIL14HWK12:I6. The sequence continues at coordinate 193,774 of NZ_KI911359.1, read as the reverse complement.
GTCGCTGGCAATCAGTCCGGCTTCGCGCGGGACGTCTTCGTACGCCTTGTCGAACAGGTCGGCGGTGAGGTTTTCAGTCTCGATTGAGGTGAGTTCCTCGTCGCTTGGCCACAGCTCGTGCAGGTAAACAGGCACACCGTTGTCATCCACGCCCAGCGCGTCTTTTTCCGGATCGATCAGATAGGTACCGGCGATGGCGTAAGCAACGATCAGCGGCGGCGACATGATGAAAACTTCGCGAGCCAGCGGATGAACACGGCCTTCGAAGTTACGGTTGCCCGAGGTCGCAGCCACGGTTTCCAGCTTGCGGGTGCGGATCTCCTCTTCGATCTCAGGGCTCAGCAATGGCCCCGACATACCGTTACAAGTGGTACAGCCGTAACCGACCAGGTTGAAGCCCAGTGCATCCAGATCATTGTTCAGACCCGAACGCTCCAGGTAACCAGCAACCACCATCGAACCTGGCGCAAACGAAGTTTTTACCCATGGAGCGCGCTTCAGACCACGCTTGCGGGCGTTGCGTGCTACCAGACCAGCGGCGATCACACCACGGGGGTTGGAGGTGTTGGTGCAACTGGTGATTGCAGCCAATACGACCGAACCATTGTCCAGGCCAGTTGGTAGATTGGTTGCCGGTGCCTTCTGACCCAGCACGATACGCTGGTGAGGCTGTTTCGGGCCGGCGATGGAACGCTCCACGGTGCCGAGATCCAGGGTTACAACGCGGTTGTATTCAACCGCGCCGAGGCTGTCATGCCACAGGCCTTGAGCACGAGCATAGGCTTCAGTCAGCCCCGAGATCTGACCGCCACGACCGGTAATGCGCAGGTAATGCAGCGTGCGGTCGTCGATGGCAAACATGGCAGCGGTAGCGCCGAACTCAGGCGCCATGTTCGACAGGGTGCCTCGGTCAGCAAGAGACAACTGTGGAACACCTGGGCCGAAGAACTCCAGGAAGGAGCCGATCACGCCAGCCTTACGCAGCAGCTCGGTCAGAGCCAATGCGATGTCCGTTGCCAGGTAGCCTTGGGGCAAGGTGCCTTCCAGACGCACACCGACAATTTCAGGCAGACGAAGCATCAGGGATTTACCCAGCATAGCTGCCTCAGCCTCGATACCACCGACACCCCAACCCAGCACGCCGATGGCATTGATCATGGTGGTGTGGCTGTCGGTGCCGACCAGCGTATCCGGGAACGCCCACAGCTCACCATCACGGCGCTGAGTGCCAATTACGGTAGTCAAGCGTTCCAAGTTGATCTGATGAAGGATGCCTTTGCCCGAAGGGATGATCGACAAATTGCTGAACGCCTTGTTGCACCAGTCCAGAAACTGGAAACGTTCGGCGTTGCGCTCACGCTCAATGGCTTCGTTATCGGCGAGTGCACTGGCGTCACCCCAACGCTCTACGTTGAGCGAATGATCCACTACCAAGTGGGTCGGTGTAACAGGGTTAACCAGCCTCGGGTTGCCGCCTTGAGCAGCGACGGCATCGCGCAGACCCGCGAGGTCGACCAGCGCCGGCGTACCGAGCAGATCCTGCAGAACGACGCGAGCTGGACGGAAAGGAATGTCGAATTCTTTAGAGCGGGCGCAGATGACTTTGAGCGCGGCTTCAGGGTCAGCCTCTCCACGCAAAACGTTCTCGGCAAGGATTCGCAAGCTGTAGGGCAGCTTCGCGTAATCACCACCCAGGTCGGTCACGACCCCCCGGATGTCGCTGACACGGTACTCGATTCCGTTGGCGGAAACGATTTGACCCTTTGACTTAGGCATTGACTATTCCTCACAAACAACACGGGTAACGTTCTTGTGGGACGCATATTGCACTTTGTGATGATATAGGTCAATGTTGGGTCATCCGATTCATCTTGTTTGAGTGTCGGACGTACCCAACCAACGATTTCTACTGCGCATGCTCGCTCCTTCGACGTAGCGCCCAGTCAGGTACGGTAGAAAAAATAAAGATAAGAAAAATCGAGGCCCGCCATGATCAAGCTCTTTTGCCCCCGCTCCCCCACCACTCCCATTTGGATCGAGCCGGTCTCGACCTGAGACCTATTGCGCTATCCAGGCCATATGGCCGACCAGAGCCACATAGATCTGAAAAATGGGAGTTCGACCGTGCTAACAGTCCTTGGCTTTTCAATGGTTATCTGTTTCATGTACTTGATCATGACGAAGCGCCTTTCTGCGCTCATCGCGTTGATCTTGATACCTATCGTTTTCGCGCTGATCGGAGGCCATTACGTAGGCCTCGGTGCCATGATGCTCGACGGCGTCAAAACACTTGCTCCAACCGGCGTGATGCTGACCTTCTCGATTCTCTACTTCGGCATAATGATCGACGCTGGGCTGTTCGACGGGCTCGTCCGCTTCATCTTGAAAGTGGTGAAAGGCGACCCTCTCAAGGTCTCGGTAGGCACTGCGGTGCTGACGATGCTGGTGTCGCTGGATGGTGACAGCTCGACTACCTACATGATTGCCTGCGCTGCATTCCTGCCGCTGTATCAGCGACTGGGGATGAGCGTGCTGGGCATGACATGCCTGGTGAACATTGCCAGCGGGATCATGAATATCTCGCCGTGGGGTGGGCCAACTGCTCGCGCAGCAGCAGCGCTGCATGTGGATGCAATGGAGATTTTCCTGCCCATGATTCCTGGCATGCTGCTAGGTTGCGCCTGCCTCATCTTTACTGCCGTAGTCATTGGGCGCAAAGAGCGTGCGCGCATTGGCATTCTTGATATGGACGGTCTTCATCACGGCCCTGTGTCGCTGGGCAATGGATCAGCAGAGCAATGTGATGAAAATCGTCGTCCGAAAATGTTTTGGCCGAATTTGATCTTGACACTAGGCCTCATCACTTGCCTGATCATTGGCGCAATGCCTATCCAGATCCTGTTCATGGTCGGCTTCGCCATTGCCATCATGCTCAACTACCCGAACATTGAGCAGCAAAAAGCACGTATTGCCGCTCATGCGACGAATGTGTTGGCCGTTACAGCAGTCATTTTTGCTGCGGGCATTTTCACGGGGATCCTTTCCGGAACCGGCATGGTGGACTCAATGGCGAAAAGCTTGCTGCATGTAATCCCACCAAGCTTCGGCCCGTTCCTGGCTGTCTTCACCGCCCTCGTTAGCCTGCCGTTTACATTCTTCATGTCTAACGACGCGTTCTACTTTGGCATCCTTCCGGTGATCGCACAGACTGCAGCCCAATACGGGATAACTCCACTGGAAATCGCGCGGGCTTCGGTTGTGGGTCAACCCGTCCACCTACTCAGCCCGCTGGTGCCATCACTCTATCTGCTCGTTGCCTTGGCCAAAGTAGATCTCGGAGATCATCAACGCTTCGCGCTCAAATGGGCTATTTTGGCCAGCCTCGGCCTGTTGGTGGGCGGCCTTCTGTTTGGGGCATTTCCCTTCTATCAGGTTCGGTAAGCCCCGCTGGACGTCATAATTGAGGCGGAGGCCAAACGGTCTCTGCCACAGCGTAAAATGACGCGCTAGAATGGGCTTTCTTCGGTTCAGATCTCTGTGGTTTCCGACCTAATGCCTCTAAGCCCGCTGCAAGCACGCATCGCGCGTGACATCGTTTCCCACGTCCGACGTGAACGCTTCCCTGTTGGCCATCATCTGGTTGAATCACAGCTAGCGAACACACTGAATGTGTCGCGCACGCCTGTGAAGTTTGCCCTGGGCCATTTGGTTGAAAAGGGTATGCTGACCTACGACCGCAACAGGGGATTTTTCCTCGCGCGATCCAGTGACGACTTGAGCGACCTTGTCTCTGAAGTCATGGAGAAGAGCGACGATCCTCTGTACCTGACGCTTGCAGAACTTCGCCTCAGTCGGCAGCTTCCTGAACTGTTTACCGAGATCGAATTCATGCGGCAGTTCGATGTGTCCAGAGCAGCTCTGAGGGCCGTGCTGTCTCGGATGCAGCAAGAAGGGTGGGTTGAACAGCGTGCAGGCCAAGGGTGGCGTCTGCTTCCCATGATCGACTCTGTTGAGGCTTACGAAGAAAGCTACTCCTTCCGAGCGACCGTCGAACCTTCTGGCCTTTTGTCACCGACTTTTCAGATTGATCGCGAGACGTTGGCGGCATGTCGTAAGCAGCAGGAATTCATCGCGAACGGCGGCTACCTGACCATGACGCCTCAGGAGCTTTTTGAGGCCAATTCCCAGTTCCACGAGACATTGGCAGCGTGCTCGGGTAACCGTTTCCTGCAGCAGACTGTCCGCCGTCTCGACCAGTTACGACGCCTGGTGGAATACCGCCAGGCCAGCGCACGCACACCCCGTAAAGGCCAAGCGGAAGAGCACTTAGCGATTCTCGATTGCCTGGAACGTGGCGACCGCTTGGCTGCTGCTGACCAGATGCGGCGCCACCTTGAACAAGCTCGCCGACACAAAGTCGATCCTGCTTTGTTTGAATAAGATTTCCACTCCCTAGCCCCTAGAGCATTGACGCGATCAACCTGGTCGCATGCGCTCACTCCTGGCGCTTGGACGACGCTCTGCCAGCTAGCGGTATCGTCGTAGTCCCATAACGCGCTGATTGACTTATATTTCCATATAAAACATTCGAACTAAGACATCCGAGTGCGCGCTTTCGTGTCATTTTGCACCCAGCTCGATCACGCTGTTAGACGAGGTCGACCTCAAGTTTTGTAACCGTCCGGCAAACATATCTTCCTCGAACGACTGCTAAAGGCCATGGTTTCCACCTAATTTAAGTAGACACCATCTCTGGCCCAGAGAGCGGATTTCCCATGATCCATGGCGACCCGCAACATGTCGCTCATGTGACGGTACAGGCTGTTCGATGCAGCCAGGCCGGCATACAAAAGCCTCTCTCTGGTGCAAAGGCATGAGTAACCTACCGACTGATCGGACATAGACGCGCCCCACATCCCAAAATACGCATTAAGGCTTTTATTGAGTGGCCAAGTGCTATCCTGCCAATCTCCACCTGCCGTCTCACTGGGAGCATGACGTCGGCCAGTGAAACTGAGCAAAACCGATACGTTCCGCATGTCGACGCTCGCTGCTCACCAAGGCCTTTGACTCGCTATGACTTCAGATTACGGCAAAACCTGTTTTCACAGCATGCAAGGAGTGCAAGATGCAGTACGTGGCTTGTTTACGAGTTGGTCAGAATGACGTTAAGGCGCTGATAAATCTGGAAGACCACAGGCGGGAAGTAGTGGCTCCGCTGTTGGACATGCGAGGTGACGACGACAGACACCTTCAAACATTCCTAGCGAGTTGGACTGAGCATCCTTTTTTCCTGGACGTTTCAAGAATAGCTAAGGACGTTGGTGAAGAATTCATTACTACCAATGACCTGCACAATCCTCATGGCGCGTTTGAGAACAAACGTCGCTTCTTTTCCGATGTGGCAGCCATCAACCAGAATGTTATACCGGTGGTCTCCTGGGTTGATGACGATCCCCAACGAGCAGTCATCCAAAGTGCACTTGCTCTCCAGGGCGATTTCCCCCATATAGCCATAAGGGTTACCTGCCCGGAAAACCCCACCTCGACTTCGTGGAGCAGATTGCTATCAATCCTGGATGCTCTTGAACGCCCGGACACCGCGACGGTGATTTTAGACTTCGGTGCCACCGCTCCGGCCAACACCGCCTCAGGGTCAGATTTCAACGTATCCCTGAGACAACTGAACAGCTATCAGATACGAAATCTGATCCTCATGAGCACTTCCTTCCCTATCGATAAGCCGGCTTCAAACACTTCACGTTCCTCCGCCTGTTACGACGTTGCGTGGCAAGCAAGGGTCGATACCAGTGGCATAGAGTTGGATATCGTCTACGGGGATTACGCCGCCACCAATCCGACCGCCTCGATGGAATACATACGAGGCATGCCTGTGCTTCCTTTTGCCTGCTATTACACGCCAACAGAATGGTGGCAACGACGCAAAGGTTCGGACAAGGAGTTTGTACGGTACGTTGAAATCGCCCAAGAAATCAGAGGCCTGCCGGGTTACCACGGTGATGACTTTTGCTGGGCTACTCGTGAGTACAGCAGAATTGTCGCCACATCTACAGGTTACGGGAACAATGGCACATGGAATGGGTACAGGATCAATCAGCATATCTGCGCCATGATCGAGTCCATCGTAGATACGGATAACAGTTTCGATGACTTTGATGCCGACGACTTACTCTAGCGAGCGATAGCGTTGTTTCAAGCTTGCTAGTACATGCGATCTGATCACGTTCATGGGGAGGGCGTCGCATAGCTGGCGACGCACCTCTTTTATGAGGTTGCGACTTTTCGTTGGCACCCCATACTGGGCCGCGAGTGCGTCCAACTCGCTACGCCACAAGAATCCCGTAAGGTGAAATTTATCCTGGAGCTTGTTGGGCTTCGCCCTTCGAATCATCGCCATGCCCGAATAGTCATCGACTACGAGCACTCCAACATGCGGTAGACAGGACTCAAGAGCCTTCACCAAGTGCTTCGAATGGCAGCATAGCCAGACTTCGTCAAAGCATGCCATATAGGCCTGCTGCTGGCCTTCCCAGCGAGCCAAGGTATCAGCATGCGATTTGATTTCGAACGCGGTTAGCTTTCCATTGGCGTGAACGAGATCGGCGCGTCTGGCCTTATCAATGAAGCACAGCTCCTCGATGAAAACGTCACTCTCTTCATGGGACATCGCTTTCGCGACCCACTGCTTGAGGATTGGGCGGATTTCGGTTGGATTCAGCATGCGCGGATTATAGACAGACAGTTGAGGCTTCTCACGCTAAAAAAGCATCCGGTCGTCTAAGGCCACAGAGCCCGCATCTGTATGATAGCCATCTTGCACGAAGTGGGGATGCGCCCGGTAGAAGCTTGGTGGGTTCATTCCGATGCGGCTAGAAATTGGCATTTAGAGCGACGCCCGAGGCTAGAACCCAGTACTCAGCTCAGTAGCCCTGAAAATCGCTCTTCAGAAAGTCCCGCAGCGACAACGGCTTCGGCTTTTATCAGCGCACCATCGGAACATGTCGGCTTGTCCAGGCCTATCAGCGCGCTGGTGCTGTACAGCGTGGTATAAGCGGCGCCCGCTAACACTGGGCAAGTGGTCTGAATACACGGGGAGTCGATTACGCGATCGACTTTTCCATCCGGCGCATAACGCACCACCCTGCTGCCGCCCCATTCGGCATTCCAGAGAAACCCCTGCGCATCAATGCAAGAGCCATCTGGAGCGCCTTGACCGTCAACCGTCGTGAACACACGCTGGTTTTCCAGTGAGGGGTAATCGCAGCAGAAAATACGTCCCTGCAGGGAGTCCGCGTAATACAGAGTGAAGCCGTCCGGGCTGAAACAGATGCTATTCGGGATCGCCACTGCGGGAATGTCCAACGTTTCTGTTTCGAGCGTCGACGCATTGAGGCGGTGAAATCTGCCGATGGTTTGCACCTGCTCACTGGCGTCCATCGTGCTGAACACAAAGTTGCCCATACGGTCGCAGCGGCCATCATTGATTCGGGTTCCGGGTACACCAGGCGTGACTGCAATTCTGCTGAAACGGCCTGTGCTCAGCTGATAGTAGCCCAGGCAGGATGCCAGTCCCATTAGCAATACGTCTTCGTCTGCCGTGAGGGCAAATGAGCCTAGCGACTCGGGCAGCGGCCAGCACTGCACTTCACCGCTTACGAGATCTATAGCACGTAACTCGCAGCTTGGAATGTCCGTCCAGAACAGGCGTTCGGTTCTTTCACACCAGACAGGGCACTCGCCAAGCATGCTGGTGGTGTCGGTTAGAGTTTTAAACATGGTTGCTTCCTACGAAACAGAATGGGGTAAACAAGGTAGTCAGTTGGAGAAAAGCGCTGACCAACGGTCACCGAACAACGCGATAGCCAAACCTGCGAGCATCACCACCGTCCCGACCAACTTGATGGAAGACACCGGCCTCTCCAATGCCCCCATCAATCCGAAGTGATCGATCGCCAGTGACGAAATGATCTGCCCAGCGATAGCGAGGCCAAGCAGTGCTGACAGACCGATTTTCGGTGCCAGCACTACATAACTGAGCAACGCGCTGGCACCCAGCAAACCACCCAACAGGCTCCACCAAGGCTGTGCAGGTATGGCCGCCAGTGAGGCTGCTATCCCCCCGCGCATCAATGAAAAAATGCCCAGGCATACCGCGCCAGCAGTAAAAGAGAACAGCGCCGCCGCTACGGAGTCTCCACCCACACCTTTAGCGAGTTGGCCATTCAGTGTGGTCTGCAGGGTGATGCCAAGCCCCGCGCAGATGGCCAGCAGGTAGTAGGCTGCATTCATCTCACACCTCCTTACTTGGCTGACTCAAGCGGCAGGAATTTCTCGGCAAAGATATCCGGCTGATAGCCTGCAGCAGCAAACAGATGCTCACGGGACTCGTTGATCGCCGCACGCAGCCTTTCGCTATCCACACCTAAAACCTTGCCACCGCGCTTGACGATACGCCCGCCAATCATGACGGTGTCGACATTGCTGCGCTCTGCCGCATGTACCACGGTACCGAAGGCATTGCCTGACGGATAAAGGTTGATGTCCCGCGCGTTTATCAGGATCAGGTCAGCCTGCTTGCCGGGACTCAGGCTGCCGATTTTGTCCTGTAAACCGGCACAGACCGCGCCGTCGACGGTGGCGGATTTGAGCAAACCATGGGCGGGCAGGGTCACCACCGGATGATGGTCTTCACCGCAGCAGCGCTGGTGGTGCATGCCCATGACGCGCTGCAGGTAGAACGCCACCCGCATCTCCATGAACATGTCACCGCTGTAGGAGGTTTCGTTATCGACACTCAGGCCTGGACTGATACCGTGACGTTGGGCCGACTGCATGGCGAACATTCCATCTTCAATGCCGTAGTGGGCATCTGAACGCGGGCATACGTTGACCCGAACGCCAGCCTCGCGAAGGATTTTCCAGCCGGCGTCCGGCAGCGCGGTGCAGTGGTTGAAGATGTTGTCGGAACGCAGCAGCCCCTCGCGATGCAATCCTTCCAACTCAGCCGCCATGTCACCGCCAAAGAACTCGGTGATGATAGGCAGCCCTAGGCGTCGGGCCTCAGCCCACAGCTCAGGCTCCAACTGCGCCATCACCGCCAGAGAGAGCAGCGGGTTGTCGCCTTTCTTGATGTATTTTTCCTGCAGACGCTCCAGATTGCCCGGCCAGTGGGCTTTGTCCCACTCACCCGCAACCGGCGCCCCCGAGGCGTGTACGGCGCGTATGCCTGCATCGAGCAGCGCTTCGACAGCGGCATCGGAGTGCTCACCCGTGCGGCTGTTATGCGAGTTGTCCACCAAGGTCGTTATACCGGCATCGATGCAGCCCAATGCGCTCAGGAGGTTGCCGATATACATGTCCGCCGGGCGATAGTATTTGGCGAACGAGAAGTGGGTTGCGTTGCAGTAGTCCTCCAGGGTTGCGGCGTTCGGATTTATTCGCCGTAGTTGCCCCTCCCAGGAGTGACGGTGGGTATCGACCATGCCCGGCATAGCGATCATGCCGGATGCCTCAATCACGACAGAGTCGCCGGCTTCGAGATTTTCACCGATTGCCGTGATGGTGGTGCCTTCGATAAGAATATCGCCACGCGCCAGATTGCCGATGTCGCCATCCATGCTCAGTACAGTGGCGCCGCGGATAAGTGTGCGTGCGGCCGGAGCGACTGGGGCCTGCACAATGCTGCGGTTGTATTCAGCCATTTCAGTACACCTCTTCCAATTTCGTTGGAAGAAATGTACGCAAGGCGATACTGCGGGAAAAAGATGATTAAACTGTTTTTATTATTCAAGAATGACGAATAATAATGCTTTCCCCGGTCACTGCTTTGAGGCTGCTAACAGTCATGGATCGTATTCAAGCGATGCAGGTATTCGTCCGTGTGGCTGAGGCAGGAAGCTTTATCCAGGCGGCGCAGACGCTCTCTTTGCCGGCCTCGACGGTTACCAGCACCGTCAAGAATCTTGAGAAGTACCTGCAGGTGCGCTTGCTCAACAGAACCACGCGGCGGGTTAGTCTGACGCCTGAGGGCGCACAGTATCTGGCGCAATGCCGGGAAATATTGGAGCTGATAGAACACACAGAGACTAGTCTGACGGATTCCGTAAAACGGCCACAGGGACGTTTGCGGGTTGATATGCCGGGCGGCATTGCACACTTCATCGTCATGCCAAATCTGCAAGCTTTTTACATGCGCTACCCAGATATCTACCTAATGATCGGCGTCAGCGATCGGCAGGTTGACCTTGTTCAAGAGGGTGTAGATTGCGTCATTCGCACAGGCGAGCTCGACGATTCAACGCTTGTTGCGCGCCCCCTTGGCCGATTTCGCTGGGTGACCTGTGCATCTGTTGCCTATCTCGAAGAAAACGGTACTCCGCAAACACCACTGGATTTGTCACACCACCGGGCCATCCATTACTTTTCGGGCCACGCAAGGCACGCGGGCGAAATGCGCTTCGCCAGTGGCTCTGAAAAGCTCTCGGTTCAGGTGAACGGAACAACAGCCGTCAACGAGACTGGGCTCTACATAAAATTGTGCCTTGAAGGCTTTGGGCTGGCGCAACTCGCCGAGAACGTGGTTTCCGAGCACCTGCGAGAAGGGCGGTTGGTGGAAGTACTTGCTGACTGGCAACCGGCTTCGATTCCTGTGCACCTGTTATACCCGCATCAGCGCTTTCTTTCGCCAGCCGTGAGCGCATTCGCTGACTGGATCTCCGAGCTCGTTCGTGACGGGGATTCAGCCTGAGTTCAGTGGCTGCAGGGCTGAACAAACAGGCTCGAATATTCAGCTGGTGCGCCAATAGCGACGAGTAGCCAAGCGCAGCGAAGTGCTCGGCGGCCAGTGTGGCGAACGTATTGTTTAGTTCTCCCTTGGAGATGAGAAATGGCTTGGCACCGTTGATGATCAGTACGTTGCTCGCGAGGCTTAATCACCGACGATGAGGATCGTGATAGGGCCGCTCGGTGGCGATCGACACGTATTTGCCATGTTTGCTGGCCTAGCTGTGTTGCATGGGCGTGCTTCTGTAATGAGTGGGTTCGAGTTGAACATTGCGCCCGGCCAGCATGCCGGTGGATGCGCCGGCAACGGCGATTGCCGCTGTGATCAACAGCGGTGCTGTCCAGCCATCAGTCCAGTCGTGCAGTTGGCCCAGTAGCAATGGGCCTGTGGCCGCCATCAGATAACCCACACACTGCGCCATTCCTGATAGTGCCGCCGTGTCGCCGGCATTTTTTGTACGCAAGCCAATGAACGTCAGGCCAAGCATCATGCTAGCGCCAGAGCCGAAGCCCAGGAAAGCTGCCCACAACATGGCGTAGCTTGGTGCGTAAATGAGCCCGATCAAAGATGAGGCGGTTAACAGGCTAACGGTAGCGGCTGCCAGTTTCTGGTCTTTGAGACGGCGAAGCGTGGCCGCCAGAATCAAGCCGGGAATGGCGGTGGTCAATTGCAGCGTGCCGTGTACCATGCCAGCTTGCTCCGGGGATATACCATGATCCATCAGCATGGTCGGCAGCCAGCCTACGGCGACGTAAAAAGGCATCGCGTTCAGGCCCATAAACAGTGTGACCTGCCACGCCAGCGGTGAACTCCAGACGTTCACGGTTGCCGCTTGTTTGGGGCCGGACAGAACAATATGTTCGTGTTTTTTCAACTGGGGTAGCCACACAATCAGCGCCAACAGCGGGGCTGCTATCAACAAACTCAGGGCAATCGGCCATCCCCATGATTGGGTCAGCGGAATGATAACGGCGGAACCGGCAGCACCTGCTGCCCCCATCGTGATGGAGTAAGCGCCCGTCACAGACGCCATCTTCGTCGAGAAGTCGCGTTTGATCAGGCCAGGCAATAGCACGTTGCCCAGTGCGATCCCGGTGCCTATCAATACCGTACCGGCATACAACGCCCATGCGCTGCCTGCCGAGCGCAGCAGGATGCCTGCTGAAATGACCAACAGTGCACCGAAAAGCGTGCGTTCAATGCCGAACCTGCGGGCAACCGAAGCGCTAAGCGGGGAAAAGGCGGCAAAAGCCAGAAGTGGTAGTGAAGTAAGCAGGCCTAGAGCTGAGGCGCTTAAGCCAAAGTCATTCTGAATGAGCGGTAAAACAGGGGCGATGCCCGTAAAGGGAGCGCGTAGGTTTACGGCAATGAGCAGAATGCCCGCGACGAGCGCGATGGCATGCCACTTGTTTTTTGTATCTGACATATTCTGTAGCTGTCCTCTGAAAAGAAGACCACTGTAGAGAGCTTCAGAATTATCTAATATAGATATCAAGACACCTGATACCTAAATTATGCCAAGCTCAAAAAATGTCGTTACCTCGCCGGAAGATTTCGATTCAAATCTCTTCGCTCAGGCTGCGATTGCGCTCAAGGTTGCGCCTGCCCCCAATGATTCGGTTGCCCGCGCCCATGATCATCGAAAAGGCCAGCTAGTCCTGTCTTTGCACGGAGCGGTGAGCTGTGAGGTGCAGAACGCACTTTGGCTTGTGCCTCCCCAACATGCGGTATGGATTCCCGGCGGCACGCCGCACAGTTGCCGCATGACCGAAAACGCCCGCACTTGTTTTTTGTTTGTTGAACCCGATGCAGCAGAGATGCCTGACGCCTGCTGTACGGTTGCCATTACCCCCATTGTCCGCGAGATGATCCTTCACCTCGCAGAGCAGGAACCCTCCTGTCTTTGCGAGGGTAAAACTGCGCGGCTGGTTGCAGTACTGCTTGAGCAGCTTTCCGATGCTCCGCTGAAAGAGCTGCATTTGCCGATATCCGACCACCCCAAGATCAAACAAATCGCGGATACGCTCTTTGCAGACCCCGGTGACCGAACCACGTTGCGCGAGTGGGCCAATCGGCTTGCAACGAGTGAGCGAACGCTAGCCAGACTTGTGGAAAGTACGACTGGGCTGAGCTTCGGACGCTGGCGCCAGCAACTGCATCTGATGATCGCACTGAGTCATCTGGCAGAAGGCGTATCCGTGCAGCATGTGGCAGGCATCCTGGGCTATGACTCTGTTAACGCCTTTATCACGATGTTCAAGAAAGCTTTGGGAAAACCGCCCACTCTGTACTTTTCCTCTCTGCGATAGTGCTTTGCTTGTTAAATATCCGACCCATTGAGTCGTCGAGCCACCTGCACGATTCTGGGGATCACCCCCTGCTCAGCTTCTCCATCTGGAGTCCTCGTCGCAGACACCCACTGACCATCGGCATCACTAAATTCTGTAAAATGGGAAAGTGCGGTTCTGACACGGCCAGTCGTGAAGTGAGAATGGAGCCATCAAATAGTTAAGGATTGCTGACATGTCACGTTTCAAGGGCCGCCGCCTCAGGCAATACAGGTCGAGTTCGACCATCATAAAGATTTCAACATAGCTCACCCGACCATAGGCCTGTAATCCTAGGGATTGGTGAAGGCACCAGCCAGTTGCTACAACAGCCTGGCGGGAATATCCACCTCAGTGCGGGCACCTATGCCAAGAGCATGGGTACAAATGCTCTGAAGTGTGAACGGTGCGACGCAACAGTAATTCATGTCAATTCCTTCACTCGGGGCTGCTACTACAAAACCTCTAAGGTTCGGGCCTGCTTCCGCCCGCAAGCGAATGGAACGCATGGCCCCAACTGTCGTTTCGGTGTTGATAAGCAAATCGTTGAGCTCGCCAGCACCTCTAACTGCCTGGTCGAAAGCGTCCAGAAAAACCGCTTCCGCATGCGTCGGTCGCGGTGACAGAAGAGTTGAAAGCAAATGCTAGACGACTCAAGAAAGATGACGGTGGTGAGACATCCTCTACTGCCATCTGAACCTACACACCATCATCCAATCGGTTGTCCTCCTATATCAATACCGCACAAAGCGTCCTCAGACTGCGCGCAATGTGCGACGAAGACGCTGACATCGACGAGCACCTAGAACCAGTGTTTGCAGGCAATACCGTTGGCTGGAATCAGTTCTACTTCGACCATGCCCGGCAAATGGAGGCCCACTACGCCGTCTCAAAGAGTTCGACTCAATACCCGATCGCGATCCAAGGACGCGTGGGTAAGATCAAGCGGCGTGTCAACGGCGATACCACGCTCAATGTCATGAATCTCGAACGACTCAGGGTGACCCAGGATCCCAACGAACCCCACATATGGTATTAGCCTAGAAGTGGGTGTATGGGCGGCCTAGGCAAGCTGGTTTGATGGGCTAAGCGAAAACGACGAGTTCATAAAATCTGTCTGTGGAAAGCACCTCCCCCGGCCCGGAGCAAGGCCACCAAGGCGGGGTCTCTTGCATTACCGAATTGGCAAGTGCGTCAGTGTGCCGTGCCGGTTTCGCCAGGGTGGGCAGTCGCTTCTATTTTCTACCAATTGGTGGTCCCAAATGGGATGTCGGTGAGCTGCATGGGATTATCTCGGACGAGGGCGGGGTGGAATCGTACCAAGGTAACAAGGAAGCCAATAGATACAGATCCGGTTGATTTCATCAATGCTCGAGGGAAGTTGTTGCTCTCCCGTCGATTTACGTCCGTGTCCGCCCCCCCTTGACTGGCCGCTTCGGCCGATAGCTGCCGCTCACGAACGGCGGCTTTCGGCCAAAAGCGGACACTCAAAGATGCTAACGAAGCCAGGGAACGCAATCCTCCTGGACGCCAGTAGGATCCCTGGGCAGGAATGCGTTTTCTCCACTACCTACCTATCATCGCCTTCTCGGCTCTGATGGCCAGCTATGCCTAACTGTGGCTGATTATACCGACGTCTCTTTTAAATGATTTGGCTTAAACCAGTAATTACAGGTCATGGCAATCAACGCATCACTTAGAGCAAATGGCTTCTTCGCCGGCCTTTTGGAGTCAGAATTGTTGCTCGCTGCATCGCTCGAGTTACGGCTACTGGTACAAAAGGAAATAAATGAGAAAACAAAGAATGAACTGAGACAAAGATTTCTTTGGTTCGTGGTGGTGATTGCTGAACCCACTTTGGGATTTCGAATAGATAAGGCGTTCTCGATATTAATGGGACTGACTGAGATGAGCGCCTTAATGTCCGTAAAAGCAATTTTAAGAAAGGGCGAACTCTGTCCTATGGAAAACTTCCTCTTCTCCACATCTAAAGCAGGTTGCCTGTCGCCGCACTACAGTATTTCCATACTTAATGTGAGCGACATGACGGCTTGAGAGAGCACCGGTTCAGTTCAACGATGGGCTGCCCCACCTCAGGCCGATAAAAAATAACGTCATGCCCGGGATTACTTAAACGCTACAGACACCATTCCCCTTAATGCTGGAGTTGGAAGGCGAGTTCGCCGGACGCTTACACTAAAAATCTAAAAAAATAGCGAGGGGGGGGGCTGCCAACCGGCTAGAAAATGCAAATTTATTTTTATCTCCCTATATAATCAACGTCTGATGTTCGTACAGTTGACTATTCAGAAATGCCATCTTGCGTATCCTAGCTTACTGGTTTTTCTCGGACGAACTGGACGGACAGCTCTCCACTGGTCCAGCGTACAGATAAAACTATTTTATTCACTATGGTGGGTTCTTGTTGATTTTCAAATAGTATTTTTCGACCGGTCGTGAAGTTTAATTTCAGTACCAATGTTGGGTAATCGGTAAGATCTTTTTGTCCGACAGATTTATTAGATTTATTAGATTTATTTTTCGTGGATACGGGGGATGGTTCTTTTATGAGGTTTTCCGCAGCGAGTACATCAGAACGGGCTTTTTGGGATGCCTTGTCGTTTTTTCGTAATAACTTATTAGGCATTGAACCGGAAAGCGCGGTGGGAGTACCGACATCCGAATCAAACAAACCAGCAGTATGAAAAGTTTCGCCAGGAATATAGAGCTCGCTAAATGCGCGCTTTGCTTTTTTGCATTGAAGCTCAATATCTCTTTTCTCTTTGGCTTCGGCGTAATTTTTTTTATAATCATCAAGAAGCAAGTGATTGGTAATTCTTATTTTAACTTTCTCTACGAACTGGGATATTAAAAACGGATAATTGTGGGCAATCCATGTTTCCCCATCAGTTGTCCCGCTCCTGTCAAGTGGCCATGCGTTGTTCGGACTTGCAATGAAAATATCCGCAATTAAAATGTCGTCTGCTAATGGCATTTCACCTTTTTGGCCGGATAATTGAGTGAACGCATCTCTGATGGCATTATTTACTGCTGATGGTGTATCGCAAATGGTATGTTTCAGCTGAATAACCTTTCCTTGGCTTTTTCCCTCCTCGTTGTATTTATTGGTTGTTGTTGTAATGTCACCGCGGTTTTTTTTGACGACCTTGTTATTAACTTTTTCAGAAAAGCCTCCTGCGAAATTTTTTTTCTTAAGATGTTTTAGGCCTTTTGCGGATTCTACGTAATACCCCATTGCTATGCCAGTTATCGAATTTTCCCAACCATTGTGTTTGTCCAACAGCCAGTCTCGTGACTTTTTGTTTGCCGGCGTTTCCGGGAGTTCCTGCGTAGAAATTAGCATTTTCTCCAGAAGGTTGAGAGCGTTTTTGGCTCCGGGGTAATAAACTGAATCTGGCATTTCACCGACTCCATTACAGAATGGCGTTCAATAAATAATGAACGCCATTCCAAATATTAGTTTCTATAGATTGCTTTGGGCGATAAGACACCGGATGCAGCATCGAAGTGAAGCCCGATGGCCAGAAGGCCCTGATTATCCGGTGACTCTATATTGGAAAGGAAGGTACTGGAAACACTCAGCTGTTGAGGCTCGTCCGATGCATCATCTGCCACAAAGGTCCAAGCACTATCCGGCTTCAATTTGTATTGAAAGCAAAGTCGCTTGCTTTTGGGCTTTACATCGAGCTTGATTGCGTGTATCGGCTCCTCGGGTAAGTATAGAAACTGAGTGTCGATACCCGTGACAGAATCGGAAGTGATTTCTAACACTTGATCATCATCCGGCTCATTATGGGTTTCATAGGCGGGCTTAGCATTTTCCCGCGAAACACCTATCGTCAGCTGAACGGCATAGCCTTCATTGATTGACCAAAAACCACCACGTTTGATGAGCTTAAGCGCAAGCGAAGTCAGATTTCCCGCGATAATTAACTCTCGCCGATCTATCATCTTCGCCCATTCATTACTTCGCTGCGAATTGGCTACTATTTGCTTGTAGCTGGTGTATCCCAGGCTCTTCCCAACTGTGACTTTCGTCCACTTCTGTTTAGAAGCTGTACCACTGACCCTCATGGCTAAAGGGTTACCAGTTTTCGCGTTGTTGGAGTCATTACCGGCCGCGATTACCAAATCCGCCAGCTCTGAATGACGTGACACGATTAGCTGGTCGTTTTGCAATGTCCATCGCTGGGCAAAATTGGGTGACTCTGGGCTCACAACCAGGGCTTTGGTTTTAAGGTCGGCTGACAATAGTAGATCCATGAAGCTCCCAGCATCCTGCGCTTTTACAGCTGAGATCAACCGTCCTTTCGCATCCAGTTGCCATATTTGATGTGCACCATTGATGTCAGGTTGTGTAACTACCGAACATTGTGAAGTCGAAAGCACAGACTCCAGGCCTTCGCCGCCATTGATCGAAAGAACCGGACCGCCGTCGGCTAGCCGAAGTTTGAACCAGAGTGGAGCAGTGTCTTCGTTAGCGGCTTTGATTAGGTTGTCGACAAAATAGAGGGGTATCTCGTCCAGTTGCCATAGTCGATCATTACGGGTGTTATCTGTTCGTGCTTTCAGTAGAATTTTATTTTCCGCTGCAGCAAGCAGTGCGTGGTTTTTCCCAATCCCGACATTGGTGATTTCACCGGAGCCTGCTGATTCCCAGATTTGGTTATCTGCTTTACCAAGCTGATGGGCGATTAGCGTATAAACGGCATCTTGGGTACCAGAGGCCTTTTCGGGAGTGATGGCGAAAGTGATATCCCCGCGGGCGCCCCACGCGCCAGCCTTACGTGTGACCAGGCTCACTATGTGGCCTTCGGCAGTCATACGCCACAGCTGTGATCGCTCTGGCGCATCTTCACTTTTTTTCCAGACGATGGCAGTTCCTTCAAGCTCGGTGTCGGATGCCAAGCTCAATAGTGCGTCGTTATTTTTGTTGCCAATCGTGAAGTAGATATCCTTGGCCAGGCAGCCTACGGAATCTCCATATTCGCCATAAAAAAGGAACCACGCGTTTTCCTCAAATAGCAGAGCGCGTTTCGTTTGAGTTTTTGCATAGCGCTTCAACATTGCCCAGCACTTGCTGGATAACTCATCCGGTAACACGTTGATGCTCGGAATCAGGTTCTCTCTTTGAACTGCTGCCCAGCGTTTGTAATCGTAAAGCGATTCGGCCCATCGAGCCGCATCTTGAACCACGATGCCTTCACCGCCGACGGCATGGAAGGTTGATGATTGCGATTCGTTGCTGGACTTGTTCTTTTCGTCCGCCTGAGTGCTTTTTTCCGCAGATGCGGACAACTGCACATCAACTGTCGGTGCGCTGAGGCTAGCTTGAACCTTCGCTGCGAAACGTTCAGTCAGGCTGGATTTATCTTCCTTTCCGTCAAATACCTTCGACTGCGTTGCGAAAAGGCGTCCTCCTACTAGGGTCCGCGTCGAGACGAAATGCCCGTAATACCCGAGCACCTTTTTCAGAGCTTTGAACTGTTCGGTGTCGTCTTCTTTGTCCATGGCAGCCTGGCATTTTTCGAAAAAGCTCTGACTGGCGCATGGTTTATGTTCGTCGAACGACAATTCGATGCGGGGTAGGAAGAAGTTGGCCGTGGTGTACGACCTCTTTCCAATCATTCCAGCACTCGATTGCTCTTGGCTGGCATAGCTGGCTGCCATCCCGACGCCGACGGTCGTCATAGCTCCGCCGGCGACTGCTAGCGAAAAGGAGAGGTTGGATATTCCGCTTTTTTGCGTTTGATGCACCGCTTCAGAAAAGGTGAATTGGTTCTCAAAATAACCGGAAAACAGCGGTTTCCTGTACAGCACTGTGGCTGGAGACAGTTCATTGTTATCGACCTGTGTCGCACTGAAGTCCGGGCGACGGAGCACTTCTCGAAAGCTGGCATCTATAGACGTCGACGGATCGAGGACGATACCGCGGTAAAAACCAACACGATCGAGTAAGTCATCACGTTGAGCCACTGTCAGGTCAAAAAAATCCTGCGCATCCTTTAGAGGAGCCAATTGCGCCTGAAGCAATGCGACCTTTTCTTGAGGAGAGAACTCGTGTCCTTCGTGCTCAAGGCTTTCCATCTTCTCGAACAGCTTCGCGCTCAAATCCGGCGTTGATGCCTCGACGGCCTTCAACAACTGCGCACGCCTGTCTTTCGCTTCTTTCCGGAACTTCTCCGCTTCGGCCTCGCTTTCTTTCTCCATCTTGCGCACATCCAAAGCATGCTTGCGCAGCAAGATACGGTCGAGTCGTTTATCGATGTCGTCAGCGGAGATAGCATCCAGATCATCCGGTTCTTTGAATCCGTTGCTCTTCCGTTGCGGCGGTTCGTTGGAGAGGGGCCTTCCTCCCTCTGGGTTTTCCGAACCTTCGCCATCTTCAAGTACGTCGTCGACCATGAGCGCTTCTCTACGGATTGAGATTTGCGACTGACAGTGCCATATTGCCATTATCAGGTTCAAGACCCTTGGTGCAATGCCTCGACGTGAATGCGAAACCCGCTTTACTAAATTTCTGCAGATTCGAGCCACATTGCCGATACACGCTGATCCCAGAATAAATTGCAGTCTGAACAGCCCCCTTCACTTGGCTGGCAATTGCGCTTGAAACAGGTTTGTCGGAATGTCCCTGACACGGAAGCTAATTTTCACTGCGGTTGCCAGAAATCTTGCGCTAACTTTGCTAGCGACGGCGTCCCTTTTTGGTTTCTCTCCATCGGTATATGCCCTCTCCGCAGGGTGTACAACCTTGAACGCCCAAAGCGGTACGACGTCTTTCTCGCGATCATTTGCTGCAGGATCTTTCGATCCTGGTGATACCTTGACTGTCTCGTTTTCGGATAACGGTTCAAACGTCGGAAATTCCAATCCCAGTTCTGCAGATTCGGTCATTCTTCGTAATCCGACGACGTTTACCGCCTACTATGATTACCGAAGCAACACCGGTAGCGGAGGTAGTCACACTGGTGGTGCGACATCCTCACAGTTGACCGGTGGCGCGTTCGTCAGCATCAAAGCTGGGACATACTTGAGTGCAGTGTCGATTTCCTGTGGGTCGGCAGTATCCAGTGACGCCACGCTTTCCAATCTCATTCCGTCGACTGGCACGTTGTCTCCATCATTTTCTCCAGGTACCACCAGTTACAGTATTTCTGTTGCTAACAGCGTTTCTTCGATTGGCTTCACGCCGATTGCCAGCAGTGGCAATGCTACGATTAATGTAGGCAGCAATACGGTTGTATCTGGTGCGGCATCTCCCACGATCGGTCTAAGTGAAGGCACAAATCCGATCAGCATTTCCGTCACAGCCCAAGACGGCACCACCACGAATCTCTATTCAGTAAGCGTCTTGCGAGCAGTCGCAGTCCCAATTTCGAATGCAGTGACGGCGACTGTCTCGGCCAACAGTTCGAATAACATTGTCACGCTGTCCAACTCAGGAGGCGCTTATACGTCGGCTGCGGTGTCCGTAAATGCGTCTCATGGCAACGCAGTAGCGACAGGTACATCGATTTATTACACACCTACAGCCGGCTATTCAGGGGTAGATAGCTTCCAGTACACCCTTAGCAATGGAGCTGGTAACTCACAGTCTGCCACGGTGACAGTTACAGTGACGGCGCCACTGTTAGCGCTGTCGCCGGCGGCCGGAACACTAAACTCTGGTCAGATGGGTGTTGCGTACAATCAGTTCTTCAGTGCTTCGAGCGGTACAGCACCCTACAGTTATGTGGCTACGGGAGTTCCGCCAGGTCTTATTTTTGATCCCTCCAATGGGCACCTCAGCGGCATCCCGAGCAGCAGCGGTACCTATAATTTGTCTGTTACCGCTACCGATCATTTCGGTGCCACCGGTAGTGCCAACTACACGTTGAATGTTGCTGCTGCTGCGTTACCTGTCGCCAATCCAGTCTCCGCCACCGTTTCGGCCAATACCAGTAATGCTGTTTCCGTCGCGTTGTCGGGAGGCACAGCGACATTTGTAACGGTAGCGTCTGCACCGATGCATGGCATTGCCGTGGCTAGCGGTACTTCAATCACCTATACGCCGAATGCAGGTTATTCAGGCGTCGACAGTTTTACCTATACAGCAAGCAATGGTTCTGGCACATCTGCGCCGGCAGTGGTCACTTTGACCGTCACATCGCCGACACTTGTTCTGACACCGACTTCAGGCACGTTGACGTCGGCGCAGGTCGGCGGCACTTACAGCCAATCTTTCAGCGCATCCGGCGGTTCGGCTCCCTACAGTTACGTCGGTTCGGGCCTTCCCGTAGGTATGAACCTGGACTCAATCAGTGGACTGCTCAGTGGCTCGCCTACTGGTACAGGCACTTTCAATTTGTCTGTTACGGTGACAGATAGCCATGGCGCAACCGGAAGTGCGAACTACACGTTGAATGTTGCGGCTGGAGCACTACCCGTTGCGAATCCAGTCTCAACCACCGTTGTTGCCAACAGCAGCGGCGCGGTCGCATTGTCGATCAGTGGTGGGACGGCAACTGCTGTGGCGGTAGTAACACCGCCATCACACGGTTCGACGGCAGTCAGTGGAACTTCGATTTTCTACACACCGGTAGTAGGTTTCGCCGGCACAGATAGCTTCCGATACACAGCCAGTAATGCCTCGGGGACATCACCAGCAGCGACGGTCAGCATTACTGTCGCTCCGTCAGTGCTTACAGTTTCGCCGGCGGGGTCGGAGTTACCCAGTGCAACAGTTGGTGTCGCTTATTCGCAGCTCATTAGTGTTTCAGGCGGAGCCACCCCCTATCATTTTGTAGCGGCAGGCCTGCCAGCAGGGCTTATTATCGATGCATCCTCAGGCGTCATCAGTGGCATGCCGACCACCTCTGGTACGGCCAATGTTTTGGTAACAGTGAGCGATAATACGGGCACATCTGCGAAGGTTCCCTATAGCCTGACGGTGAATGGCTCGGTGCCAAGTGGCGCGGATCGTAGTACGTCTTTGTTGGCAGGTCAGTCACTAACGGTTGATCTCACCGATAACATCAGCGGCGGTCCATTTACTCAAGCCTCATTGCTTGATATCCCACCCAGAGCAATGGGACAGGTCAGTCTGAACGGTATGAACCTCACTTTTCTTGCGGCCGCTCAGGCCTCGGGAGCGACAGTGATCCATTACACGTTGAGCAACCGTTGGGGGACTTCTCAACCTATTGCGCTGAGCGTGCAGATTACCGGGCGATCCGATCCAAGCAAGGATCCAGAGGTTATCGGTATGGTCGGCGCTCAAGCACAGAGCTCCACGCGCCTTGCTCGCGCGCAGATCGACAACTTCAATGATCGGCTTGAACAGTTGCACGACGACGAAAGCCGGCGGAATAGAGGCTTCAATTTACAGTTGGGTCTACCGCAGTCCCGCCCATCTCGCACCGGAAATACCAGTGCTGCCGAGATGTATCAGGCACTGTCGTCGCTGAGCGGTAACGATGCTCCGGCAATTGAGCGGCACGCTGCAGCAGGTGAGCAGGATGGTTGGTTGGGAGACGATAACCTCGCGTTGTGGAGCGGCGGTTACGTGAATGTTAGTGATACTCATCGAGATGACGTCAAGTTCGACAGCACGATGGTGGGGGTTAGTGCGGGTGCTGACTATCGTTTCTTCGATACCTTCACCGCCGGCATCGGCTTCGGTTATGGAAGTGATTCGAGCGATATTGGTTCCCGGGATAGTCGCAGTAAGGGGCGCTCATTCAGCACCGCGTTGTATGGCAGCTTGCATCCTGGACGGATATTCGTCGACGGCTTACTCGGCTACAGCAGCTTGTCATTCGATAGTCGGCGCTACGTTACCGATAACGGAGGCCGCGCCAAGGGCAGCCGCGATGGAGATCAAATATTCGGCTCCCTGAGTTCTGGCTATGAGTTCCGGGACGAGAATTGGAAGGTCGCGCCTTATGGCCGCATGGATATTTCTTCGACCAAGCTGGACGGATTTCGCGAGAGCGGTAGCGGCATCTATGACCTGGCTTACGCGGAGCAGCGTATGACAGTGTTTTCTGGCGTTGGTGGGGTGCGCGGGCAATATGGCATACCGTTGACGCAGTCAGCCGTTACTCTGAGAGGTCGAGTCGAATACAGCCATACGTTTAGCGGCGATAGTACTGCACGTGTTGGCTATGCCGATGTCAGCGATTCTACCTATGCCATCTCAACGGTAGGGCAGAGCGAGAACATCATGACGGTGGCGCTGGGATTAGACTTCCTTCTGTCATCGGGCGTGAGTACTGGACTGACGTACCAGGGCTCATATGGACTCGGCGATGACTCAAGATCGAATGCGTTGATGTTTCGGGTCGGCAGCCGTTTCTAACCGCCGACCCAAGCGTCCTGCACACCCCATTACTCGCAGCCCGGCCATCTCTCCAGACAAATTATGTTTTTTTGCATAATTGCGCATAAAGCTAGTCTTTTAGATTTTGCCCGCCCGTTCACCAACCGGATCTCAAAGATCTAACCACATCAAGCGACGCTTTCATTGGCGAGCATGCTAATGCTTCATAGCGTGCTTGCCTCTGTTTCTTTGGCCCCACACTGAGGGTAGAACTGGGGGCCTTGGGCATTATCGCGACTACAAGGCCGCTCGTTGCCGGGCCTCTTCTCGTGCCTGAAGCTGCAACTGAAGCTGGGCTTGAATCTCGGTGTAGAGCTGAGCCTGCTCGTTATCACGGTCGGCTAAGTAACATCACTCAGGAGGATTGTGATCTGATAGACGACTTGATGACACGATACTCTGTGTATGAGCATTCTCAGGCAGACGATCTTCCAGCGGTCCCCCCCGAACTCGCCCAACTCGAAACAGATGTGCGATCGCTTGCGGACTGGATAGAGGGGTACTCGAAGCGAGTGGCCTGACCCACATTGAAACGCCGACTGCTTGTTACCTGTAGCGGTCGCTAGTGAGCGTCCGCTTTTGGCCGAAAGCGGACCATTTGGCTCACCCTGTGAACTCCTCTCGCCTTAGCACTCGTCCGATAAAAGTCCAAAGTCGTCGCTGGACACTTGAGCTGCTTCATTAAGCCGTTGACGTAGCGCAGCGGTCAGCTCCCGCTCCACTTCCCACGGGTCCGATAGCGCAGCAAGTTGAGGCGCCAACTGTGGCGACAGGCTCATCAGGGACTGATTGAGCGAACGCGCCGTTTCATAAGCGGCCTTCTGCACGAAGCTGACTTCCACCAGTTCACCTTGGGCCTTGCGAAACTCCATCTCCGCCATCCGCGCCAAGTAGTGCTCGCGATGCGCTCGTGCTTTCTGAAAGTCCGGGGACTGCCCTTGCGCGGGATCAGCGGGCGGCGGCGCAGCCATGTTAGTCGGCTCGGATTGTGCAGCGACGTGGCTGTACACATCACGCTGAATCCGCTCCTGTTGATGGCGAGCAGCGACGGCAGCCTTGCTCGGGTCGGCGGTATCGCGGATCAACGCTTCAGTGGCCAGCACGTCGACCTGCTTGCCATTGGGAGACAGGACCAGTCGGCCGTTTTCCTTAAGCCAGGTGATGTAACTCGGTGACCGGCCGATGTGCGCAGCGAAGGCGCTCTTGGATAGGTAGGTGGCTACGGTCATAAGCCCTCCTTTTCAGCGGCTTTTCAATGAATCCTTTCAAGATTTCAGTGGATTGAAATTTCAGTAAGCTGGCGGGCCTCCCACTAACAAGATCCCGCGGGTTTCCGACCCCGTGTCCTTTGAAAGTCCCCAGGGTCCCCGGCGGGTTTCTGCCGGGTCCGGCCGGTCGAGCCAGCATCCGAGTGCCATGCCCTGCCCCAATTCCGTTGGAAAGACGGACATCCCTGCAACCATTTCAGCTAGAGAGATTCCGCGAGTTCGATAACCCGTGTAGGGGGCGGCCCTTGGGGAGGACCCGTGAAATCTGCGCCCTACCCGGCCCGCCCGGCTCATGCTTTCGGCTCGGCCTCGCTCAGGTCCAGCCGCTTGGCCACCCAGCGCTCGTACAAGCCGATGGCGACATCGGCGCCGGCCATCGCGGTCAGGCAACCCAGGGCGCCCGCTGTCCAGATCGACAGGCCCGCACCGAACAGCAACATCATCGCCGACACGCCGCACACGATGCAGGCACCGGAGCGAAGTACTAGCCGGCGCAGTAACGCCCAACCTCGTGCCCCGTCCTTGTCGGCGCGCCACATCTCGCCGGACACACCGCCAACCAGGGAAAGAGCAATCACCAACCAGATCGGCATCTCTGCCAGTGCCTGTTGCTCGTTCGTCATTGCCCTGCCCCTTAAACAAAAAGACCCGGCGCAATGGTCGGGTCAGGTGGTGGGTGGCCTGCCGCGCTTTGCGGTCGCACCCATCGAAGATGGCCCCTTTTTACAGGTCGATTCTGGTGGCAGCAAGACCGTTTTAATGCCACCCGGTGAATGTGTGGGTGACACCCGGTGAACGGCTGGCGAATGTCGGTGAATATCTGTCCCGGCTGTCTTTTGCTTTTCTGGCGTCCCATGCGTCCCACCTCTTTAAAACGAGGTGGGACGTCTGAAAGCCCCGCAGATTGGGGCTCTGCCCCACCGTCCTACTTTTATCTCTCTTTTCTCGTGTATAGAAAGAAATTTAAAAAGCACGCGTGCGCGTAAACGCGCGTACCTGTACCCGCTACGCACACACGGGCGGGAGGCATGAAAAAGGTGGGACGGTGGGACAGCCCAACAACGACGCGGCCTGCGCCCGTCCCACCACCGCAAAAAGCGGTGGGACGGAGGCAGGCCAGTGGGACGGCATGAGCCAGAGAGATGCCCACGATCAAGCCGCTTCCCCCAGGAGGAAGTGCTCGACCACGATGTGGGCGTCGTGCAGGCGCTGGTAGTAGACGTTGCGCGTGCAGCCACTGCGGGTCAGACGTGCGGCTAAGGGCGCGTCAGGCTGGAAGTAATGCACCTTGACCACGGTCATCAGCTCGGGGTCGAGGCGTTTCTTGACGATGCGCTCAATGTCCAGCGAGGCTTCCAGCGGCACCCGGCTCCCGCGCCGGCCGCGCACCAGTTGACCACCGCTCTCCATCATCATGGCGACCATGTTGCCGCCCGAATAACCGGCGGCCACTTCGTCGCTGTGCAGCTCCTGGGCCCATTGTTTGAGGGCCATATCGATCGCTTTAATCATCGAAGCACGGCTCCTCGAATTCTTCCTTCTGAAGTGCAGGCGCCCTGCCCCAGTGCTCGGGTTTCTTGTACGCCCATGGCCGCTGACCGCTCTTGTTCAAAGCCCCCAGACGGAACCGTCGCCACCCCAGTCGATGCAGAATCGCACCGACGCGCATCTGCTCGGGTTTGCCCCAATGACCGGGATCGAGCTTGAGCGCCTGACTCATCACCTCACTGCCGGTGGTGGTCTCGCCAATCTGCGACTCTTCGAGCCAGTTCAGAATCGGTGTTTCCCATTCGTCCACCACAAAGCGTTCGTCCTGCTCCTCGCTGAACATCGGTGCTTCCTCTCGTGTCACCCACCAGAGATCGCCGGCCTCGAAGCAGAACACCGCTTCGGCCCACAGCTGGTCGCGGATCTCGCGCAGCAACGGCACATCGACCTTGGTACAGGCCACCGGCCAATAACGCCGGTTGCCGGTGGCGTCCTTGAGGTACTCGTCCTGGTTGGTGGTCCCGACGAAAACACACTGGCGTGGCACGTCCAACGTTCTGCGGCCATAGCTTTCGCGGTAGGTGTCGGTCGACGCCGAGAAGAACTGCTTGGCCTTGGTGCTCTCGGCCTTGTTGAAGCTGTCCAGTTCGCCCAGCTCGACAATCCACTTGCCACGAATCGCCTGAAAGCCGTCCTTGTCGCCGAGGGCAAACGGCGTGTCCATGAACCACTCGCCACCGAGCACGCTCATCGCGGTCGACTTACCGGCGCCTTGTACGCCTTCGAGGATCATCACCGAGTCCGCCTTGCAGCCCGGCTTCATCACCCGCGCCACGGCGGAGATCATCCAGCGCTTGCCGACCTTGGAGGTGTAATCCGTTGCCTTCACCCCCATCACATCCGTCAACCAACGCTCCAGGCGCGGCACACGATCCCATTCGAGTTTTTTCAGGTACTCGCGCACCGGGTGAAAGGCGTGGTCGTGGGCCACGACACTCACCGCCTCGATCACGTGCGACGACTTCACGCGCAGGTTGTACTGCTGCGCGAGCCACTTCATCACCCGCACGTCGTCGATGTCGGCCCACTCGCCGGTACCACCCCCATAAGGAGCAGCCCGCAGCTTGACGATCTTCGAGCTGAAGGCGCAGTAGCTGATCACCCCGGCCCAGCGTTCGTCATGCGCGAGGATCAGTTCGACGTTCTGCATGTGCGCGATCAGGGCCCCGCTCTCGCTGCGAGCCAGCTGATCTTTCCAGCCACCGGCGGCCGGTGGACGCACAACCGCGAGCACTTGTCGGCGAACCGCATCCAAACCTTCGGCGACGTGCAGGTCGTTGAAGTCGGTCCACTTGTCGTGGCGCTCGAGCGCGAAGGTCGGCGCAACCACCTGGGCACCGACAATCAGCGCGGCGTTGCCGGCCTTCTCTTCGCCGGGGTTCCACGCATCACCGTTGGGCTTGGTGGTCTTCCAGTCATCGTCGCGGCAGATGATCAGCGGGCATCCGGCAAAACGCTCACGCATGGCTTTGCACACCGCGAGCAGGTTGCCCGCATCGAAGGCCACCGCCACAGTGAGCGAGGTCGCCATGTGCAGGCTGGCGCCGGTGGCGTAACCCTCACACACCAGCACCGGTTCACCCGGCTCCGGGTGCGGACCGAGCAGGTGAAAGGTGCCCTCCTTCGCCATGCCGTAAGGCCAGTAGGATTTGTCGCGGCCAGTGTCTTCCTGCTTGCTGGGGAAGATCACCTGCAGGCCCATGATTTGATCACGGGCATTTTTCATCGGGACCAGCACGGCGCCGGTGCGCGGCGCGTAACGCACATTGATCCCGACGATCTGTTTGCGGTCCAGGTAGTCGCTGCGTCCGGTGGTCGGCATGCGCTCGAACAAACCCTGCGCCCTTTTCGCCGCCCGCCGCGCAGCGTT
This sequence comes from Pseudomonas sp. URIL14HWK12:I6, assembly GCF_000514195.1. Lineage (NCBI taxonomy): Bacteria > Pseudomonadati > Pseudomonadota > Gammaproteobacteria > Pseudomonadales > Pseudomonadaceae > Pseudomonas > Pseudomonas sp. URIL14HWK12:I6. The sequence goes on along the minus strand of NZ_KI911359.1, from coordinate 165,573 downwards.
GTTCGCGATTTCGGCGGCACGGCGCTTGGCTTCCTCCTGGCGAGCGCGCATCACTTCGCGCTCTTCCGGCGACATGCGCCCGGCCTTGACCTTGATCTTCTGCGTCTCGCCCGAACGCCAATCACCGAAGGCGCCGAAGATCAGCGTGTCGCCCTTCTCCGTGCGCTGCTCGTGAACCACGTACCAGCCGTTCTTTTCCTTGCCCTTGTCCTGCGCTGTCTTGCAGCGGGTCAGCTTGCCGAACACCAGCGGTTGCGCTGGCTCCAGACCGTAGTCGGCGAATTGGCCCAATACCTCATCGAGCATGCTGAATCCCCCGCTCAGACAGGGACTGGCAGCTGATGCACTGCGAGCAACCCGGTTGGGCCAGTCGGCGTGCTTCCGGAATCGGATCGTCACAGGCTTCACAGAACAGCAAGGAATGGGCAGCACTCTCGGCCTTGGCAGCGCTGCGCGCTGCCATGGCCTGATCGATGCGTTCCTGCACCAGATCGTTGGCGAAATCGGCGATGTCAGCCACGGTCGGCACCTCGCGTCGTCTGGTTGACGTAGGTGGCGCGGTTGAACAACCCGAGCAGCCCTTGAATGCCGCGGAACACCTGCAGGCGAATCGCCGCCAGTTCCTGATCAGTCACCACACCGTCGCCAATGCTCTTGGCCCAGGTCTCGGCCAGATCGGCGACCTGACGGAAGTATTCGGCGATACCCGTGGTCAGGGTCTCGGGCATGTCGTTGGTGTAGGTGTCGGCTAGCTCCTGCCAGATCGTATCGCCGACCAGCGCATGCACCGCATCCAGAATGCGGCGATCCTTGGTCAGTTCGAGGATTTCGCCAAACTCCTGAATGTTGATGGAGTGGCTCGGATGGGTTGGCGACAGCTTGTGCTGCAGCGTGGTCGGGTTACGACCGGTCGTGGCAGCGATGGCAGCAGCGCCGCCTGGGTATTCGCGAGCGGCGTGGTACAGCGCTAAATCGAGCGGCAGGATTTCCCGCTGCGCCCGTTCCAGAGAACTGAGAGCGATTCGGCTCATGGCATTAATCCTAAAAGTTGCCAGTGCCATGCGACAGATGTTGGTGATACATTTGCCGCGTGGTCTGGAGAGGCCCAAACGCCGGTAACCCTTGCAGGGGACAACCGGCACCGTGCCGGGGCGAACAATCCGTTGTTCCCCCCTGGCGCAACAGCTGCCAGCTCTGTGGTAAGAACGGCAGCAACACCAAGGCTTCCGAGCCTTGGAAACGCGATGGAGGTCGGCGGCATGTGGTGTGCGCACCTACCGACATCGCGCCCCGGCAGCATGTGATGATGCTAACGGGAGGAACTGGGCGGCCCTTGGGTCGCCTTTTTTCTAGGTTTTATGCAGCGACAGCGGAAATAGCTGGAGCTGGAGCTGGAGCTGGAAAAAGATCAGGTAAATCAGGACGCAATTCGTGGGGTAACACTTTTCCTTCCGATGCCTTAGCAACCGAATGCACACGTTCGGTGGGAACCCGCCCCGCCCTGACCCATTTCCAGACATGCGGTTGCTTGACGTTGCAGCGGCGAGCAAGCTCTGACTGGTTGTTACCGCAAATCTTGATGACCTTTTCTAAGGCCTGCCGACATAGCTCGGCGTCTTTAACGCAGTAAGTCACTGATTAAGCTCTCCCTGATGAACGACGAAGCGAATCTACAACCTTCGTAATAGACAAGTCAACACCCAATAGTTTAGGACGCCCTATAACCGAGGTCGTAGAATTACCCCATGAAATACTTACCGATCGATCTCCTCCCCACGCTCTCCGATCGGCTGAAATATGCCATGGAGCAACTCAACCTCAGTCAAACTGATGTGGCGAAGCTTTCGGGATGCTCTCAAGCGACGATTTTCAAAATCGTAGATGGCCAAACACGAGAAAGCCGCAAAACAGGCGCTATAGCTCGCGGACTTAACCTTTCGTTACCGTGGCTTGAGAATGGCGATATGCCAGCCAGCATAGTGCCCATCACTCGTCGTCAGGAAAAATCACCCCCGCCTCTTATTCTTGAACCGGTATCCGCGTGGGATAACGACACCCCCTTGAATGATGACGAGGTGGAGATACCACTTTTTAAGCAAGTTGAGATTTCAGCTGGGGCAGGGAGAACAGCTGTTCAGGCTGAATATGGCCGTGTGCTTCGTTTTTCCCTTGCAACACTTCGGCAGTGCGGCGTCCACCCTGCTAATGCGTTATGTGCGCCAGTCACAGGTAGGAGCCAGGAACCGTTAATCCTTCACGGTGCGACGGTCGGAATAGACCGCGGCATGACCAAAATCATTTCTGACCATCTCTATGCCATTGAGCAAGAGGGCGCGCTGAGGATTAAATTCCTGGAACGTTTGGAGGGTGGTGGACTGAAGCTCGTGAGCTATAACAGAGCTGAACATCCAGATGAATCCTATACATTTGACCAGTTTGTAGAGCAGCAAATGAAAGTTTTAGGTCGAGTATTTTGGTGGTCGACAATCCGCCCCGTGAATGCTCCTCCTCTTCCAAGAAATTGAAGATCTAAAACCAAAGTAATTGCATCATGCTAACACCTAGGTTATTTTCGCCTCACTCTCCTACCACAGTGAGGCTTCACCATGCGTACCACCGCATCCCTGCATGTCCATCCGGCATGCGTCAGCAATCGAAAACTGATCGAACAGCTGCAGCTCGCCACGGGCTGCCTGGTCGTCATTCATAACAGCAAACCCAAGCTTGTCGCCAAGTCCTGTCAGCCCTCTCCTGTTCATCCGAACGGCGGAGGGCACGCGGCATGATCAAGTTCAAGATCGACAACCGTACCCTGCAGTTGCTCAATGCCCAGGTCAACCTGAGCGAGACCTTCAACCATGTTCTGCGCACAGCGCCGAAGCGCGAGTGCCTGGCATTCCGTCTCAAGGCTGAGCGCGGCCCCGTGGAAAGCACTTTTGTCATCGAGCTGGGCAGTGAACGCCACACGCTGACCCTGCCGAACGACAAGAAGATGCACCTCAAGCTAGCCGACTTCATCGAAGAGATTGCCAACGGCCCGCTTGATCCGAGCAACACCAGCGACCCGGCGCATCGCGCGCATGCCGATCGCCAATACGGCCGCTTTGACGTCCAGGACAAGCAACGGGTGTTCGAGCTGATTCGTACCGGCGGCGTGCTGAGCCTCGACATGGGTTTCGATCTGCCGCTGCACGTGGCTGTTCATCGCCCGCACACTCTCTCCTGCATCACCGCCATCCTCAGCATCGGCAAAAAGAGCCCGCGTACCCGGTGTTTTACCGCGTGCGGTACCGATGTCGAGATCTACGGCAAAGTCAGCGAATCCATCAGCCAAATTGCTGCAGCGGCCACTCCTGCTGCACACGCGGCTTAAGGTGGGCGACATGGAACGTACCCTCGCCCAAACAGCTGCTCATCTCGGCCTGACCCGCCCCAAGCTCATCGCCCGCATGCGCGAAAAGGGTCTGCTCAAGGGAAACCTGCCGGCGGATCTCAACCGTGACGATGATTATCTGCGGATCAAAAGCAGTCCCTGGTACGACGAGAAATACGGCATGCAGTACAGCCAGTCGACTCGGGTCAAGCAGGCCGGAATCCGCTGGCTGGCTGACCAGTTGGGTATCGACCTCCCCGCCATTCCGGCAGGCCGCCGTGACGTGGCCTAGGGAATACGCCCGACAGATCATCGCAATGCGAACACGTGAGGAGCGCAATGCCGCGCTCCAGGAGGTGCCTGAACATCTGCGGGAATTGACCAAACGCCATTGCCTGAACGCCTGGAACCACCCATCACGATCCAAACGCAAGGAGGCTCAATAGCCACATGAACAACGCGAACCAAACACCGCTTCGCCTTCATCCGGCGCCTGAATCGACCACCGTTGAAATGCTCTATCGCACTTTCGGGAATGTGCTGATCCCGCTGGAAAAAATTCGGGAGGCCTATTTTCGCAACCTGAATTCGCAGTTGTTCGTGACTGAGATCTACAACGGCCGGATTCAGCTTCCGATCACCACGATCGACGCCAGTCGCAAGGCACTTAAATACGTCCACATCCGGCACATGGCCTCGTTGATCGACATCTGCGCCTACAAGGCCGATGAAGACATGCAGCGACAGCAGGAAGACCAACCCGATGCTGCACCCACTCCATTAACGGCAGTTACCACTACCCCACGACAACCCCAGGAGCACACCAAATGATGACTCCAATACAAATAGTTGCACTCGTCATCCTGACGGCGCTCGCCGCTCTCCTTATTTGGGGCGATTACATCATGGGCCGCAGAGATGGTCTGGAGGTCGGCCTGCGCGAGAGTGAAGACATTCAGCGCGCCGTGAGCGCCAAAACCATACGCGAGCTTCAGGCCTCCCTGCAGTTCATCAGGGCTGATCACGCGCGCCTGGCACAAACTTGCAAACTTCTTGAAGCAAGTCCGCAGTTCGGCCCGACAGAAAAGCAGACGCTGGTCGCCATCGGCGACCTACTGCGAATTGCCGCCGAAACCTTCAGCGTATTTCGTACTGGCAAGAAGCTCGAGCGCGACGCCAGACCTCTACGAGAACAAGCGCTTCAATTAGCAAAACGCGTAGTAACCCAAAAAAGGACCGATCACATGAAAGGCATTCAGCCAAAAGGAGTGAGAGCATGAGCGCCGCAGAAAAAATTGATTTCCACATAACTCCAGGCGCCTGGTTTCGGCAGGATCTGCTGTATCCAGTTTTTGGATTAAGCACGGAAGCAGTCCGCAAATACCGATCCCGCGGGATCTGGCTAGAAGGGAAGCACTATCGAACCGACCCAGCGAACGTGCTTGTTTATAACAAGGAGGCCATTGAAAAGTGGATGGCAGGCCAACCATGACTGACAAGATGCCCACAGGCGTCGAGATGAATGGCAAGCAATTACGCATCTGGTTCATTTTCAACGGCCAACGTTGCCGAGAACCTCTCGAAGGAATCTCGAAAGTAAACAAAGCCGCAATTGCATACGCCGACAACAAACGGCGCACCATCTTAGCGGAGATTAGAGAGGGCCGTTTCGATTATGCGGCTCACTTTCCCAACTCACCAAGGGCCGCCATGTTCACGGACACCGGCGGCCCGTCCCTAAAGCGTACAGTCAAAGAAGGTATCGACCGATGGCTGGAGGTTCAAAGGGCGCTTAAAGCATCAAGTACCGTCGTTAACTATGTCAGCAAGGCCAAGCACGTCGATAACAAATTTGGCAAACGCCGAATCGTCGACATCAGCAAGAGCGATATAGAGCTATTCCAAGCTCAATTGCTAAAGCAAGGGCTATCCCCTAAGACAGTAAACGACATCTTCACCGTCGTTCGTGGCGTCTGGGCTGACGCCTTTGGCGACGGCATTTTGAAAGCCAACGCACTGGACCGAATCAGTAACGTCGGTTCGGACGTAGACCTTGAGCACGCCGATCCCTTCAGCCGCACCGAGATCGAGCTGATCGGCAAAGCGGATCCGGACAGACGACATGATAGCAGGATGATTGAGTTCAACTGCTGGGCCGGACTTTCGCTATCCGAGCTCATCGCGCTCGCTGTCGAAGATATCGATCTCGATGCCGGCCTAGTGCAGGTTCGTCGTGCGCTGGTCGTTGGTGAGTTCAAAGTCCCGAAAGAGCGCTCCAGGGTTAGGGTGATAGAGCTGATCGATCCTGCACTTGTACTGATGCGAGAGATCGTAGCTGCTGCAAGAGAGGTCCCCGCGGAAGAGATCACCGTTATCCAGCGTGACAACATCACGTCGAAGTAGATGAAAGTCAGGTTTCTTTTCCGCAGCTCCACCAGCGGGCTGCTATGGAGCGGAAAGACCTTGAGCAATTGGTTCACGGCTCACCTGAAGAAGGCAGAGGTCCGACACCGAGGCGCCAACCAATGCCGTCATACCTTCGCGAGCCAGATGCTGTCGAGCTATGTACCAGTGGAATGGGTAGCGAGACAGCTTGGACATGCTGACACCACGATGGTGAGAAAACATTATGGGAGGTGGATACCCAAAGACACCAAGAGCATGGCCGGTGTCGTGTCGAAAATGCTGGGGTTTAGGACGGACTAGAGCGGCATAACGGGCAAGGTTTATGCCCTAGAAATGCCCTAAATGGATCGACAGAAACGAAAAAGCCCCTGTAATCATCAATGATTACAGGGGCTTAGTCTTATTCGATAATGGCGGAGAGATAGGGATTCGAACCCTAGGTACCGGTGAAGGTACAACGGATTTCGAATCCGTCCCATTCGGCCACTCTGGCATCTCTCCAACGGCGCGCATCATAACAACACTTCTGCCGAAAGCAAACCCTCTTTCGAAAATTTCTTCGTGCTATCAGATGCTTGCGTCGATTAAAGCGGTACACCCAGACGATTGGCGACTTCTTCGTAGGCTTCGATGACGTCACCAAGGCCCTGGCGGAAGCGGTCTTTGTCCATCTTCTTCTTGGTGTCCTTGTCCCACAGGCGGCAGCCGTCCGGGCTGAACTCGTCGCCGAGGACGATCGAGCCGTCGCTGAACACGCCGAATTCAAGCTTGAAGTCCACCAGCAGCAGGCCTGCGTCGTCGAACAGTTTGCTCAGGACTTCGTTGACCTTGAGCGACAGTTCTTTCATGCGTGCCAGTTGCTCGGCGGTGCCCCAACCGAATGCCACGACGTGGGATTCGTTGATGAACGGGTCGCCCTTGGCGTCGTCCTTGAGGAACAGTTCGAAGGTGTACGGGTTGAGCTTCATGCCCTCTTCGACGCCCAGACGTTTTACCAGGCTGCCGGCGGCGTAGTTACGCACGACGCACTCGACCGGGATCATGTCCAGCTTCTTCACCAGGCACTCGTTGTCGCCCAGCAGTTTGTCGAATTGGGTCGGAATGCCGGCCGCTTCGAGTTTCTGCATGATGAAGGCGTTGAACTTGTTGTTCACCATGCCTTTGCGGTCGAGCTGCTCGATGCGCTTGCCGTCGAACGCCGAGGTGTCGTTGCGAAACAGCAGGATCAAACGGTCAGCGTCGTCGGTCTTGTAAACCGATTTGGCTTTGCCGCGGTAGAGTTCTTCACGTTTTTCCATGATGGGCTCCGCTTGCTAAGTAGATGGGCTAGGCGATATGGCGCCAGTCGAGCCCTGAATCTTGATCGGCCAGTTGCAGCCAGTCCGGGTCGCACCCGAGGGTGTCGACGAAACATTGCCGGGCCAGCTGCGGCAGATTGTTCTTGCTGCTCAGGTGGGCGAGAACCAGATGCTGCAAGCCCTGCCACCCCAACTCGGCCACCAGGAATGCCGCCTGATGGTTGTTCAAATGTCCCAGCTCGCCGCCCACCCGTTGCTTGAGAAAGTACGGATAGTGACCACGGGCCAGCATGTCGCGGCAATGGTTGGACTCGATCATCAACGCATCGAGATCCCGATAGCCGTCCAGCACCCGCTCGCAATAGGAACCCAGGTCGGTCAGCAGGCCGAAGCGCCGCTGCTCGTTATCACTGAATACGTACTGGGTCGGCTCCTGCGCATCATGGGCCACGGCAATGACCCCGATGTTCAGAGCGCCGATCTGCAGCTGCTCGCCGCCGGCCAGATAGCCTGCGGGTTCGATCGGTTTGCGCATCCCGCGCAGTGTGCCGCGACTGAGGTAGACCGGCAGATTGTAGCGCCGAGACAGCAAACCCACGCCATGCACGTGGTCGGCATGTTCGTGGGTTACGAGTATCGCGCTCAGTTGCGCCGGGTGAACCCCCAGACGCAACAGGCGTTTTTCGGTTTCCCGCAGGGAAAAACCACAATCCACCAGCACATAGGTATCAGCGCTGGCGATCAGCGTGCCGTTCCCTTGGCTACCGCTGCCGAGAACGGCAAAGCGCATGTGATCAGCCCAGGTTGTCCTGAATCACGCTCAACACTTTGCGCGCCACATCGGCCGGCGCAACGGTATTGATGTTCTTCTCTACGGTCACCTGAACGTTCTCACCGACCTTGCTCAGGCGAACCTGATAACGCTCGGCGCGGGCTTCAACTTCTTCCTTGGTCGGCGCACTGCCGAACAGGCTGCTGAAGAAACCAGGCTTGTCGTCTTTCTTCTCGGCTTTCTCGGCCAGGTTGATGTAGTACAGGCCCAGGCTGCGGTTGATGTCTTCAACGCGCCACTGACCTTGCTCCAGCGCACGACCGACGCTCGACCAGGCACGATCGAGGTCAGGACCGACGTTCAGCACCGGGTTGCCGCTGCCGTCTTCGCTGAGGCTGACACGGCTCGGGGTATCGAAGTCACGCGAAGCCAGCATCGACACCGAACCACCCTTCTCGGAGATCCGGCTCATGCTCGCGAGCATGTCGTCGACCAGCGCTGCGTCCAGGCCAGTGTTGACCGAACGGTTGGTGAAATCGACGTCGGCGGTGCTGCCGGCAGGACGCTCGGCGCTGACCACGTAGATTTCACTGGTGTTGCGCTGCACGCCTGGCTCGATACGCACCCGCACGCGGGTTTCGCTGTCGGCACCGACACCGGCGGCGCTCAGGCGCTTGGCCATGGCGGCGGACAGTTCGTCGGAATGCTGCCAGGTGGTGGTGAATTCGCCGGTTTGCGGACGCTGTTCATCCAGCCGGAAACCATTGTCCTGGAAGAACTGTACCGCCACTGGCCAGACTTCGGCCGGCGGGTGCTGGGCCACGACCCAACGCGAGTCACCGCTCTTCTGCAGCGAGTAGTCGGTCGCCTCGGCAACCGCCGTCAGCGGTTGCGGGCGCGGTACCACGTATTCGCCCTTCGCCGTGTCATCAGCCACGTTGCGCGGGATCGGCAACAGCGGATCCAGACGCTTGGAGGTGCTGACATTCGGTGGCAGTTGCATCGGTGCAGTCTGTTGCGCTTCCAGGTAATCGCTACCACGGTCACGGAAATAACCTTCCGGGCCCCAGACCCATCCGCAGCCACTGGTGCTGGAGATAATCAAGGCAAGTGCGGAAAGTCCGGCCATTCGCTTCATGCGTTGTACTTCCTCAATTAAACCAGGACGCTGCACTGGCGCAGGGCCGTGCGAAGCGTTTCATGACAAGGAGCGCTCAGCCAGGTCAACGGCAGGCGGATGCCTTCGTGCATCAGGCCCATTTCAACCAAAGCCCACTTCACCGGAATCGGGTTGGCTTCGATGAACAGGTCCTTGTGCAGCGGCATCAATTTTTCGTTGATCGCCCGTGCGGTCTCGGCGTCGCCTTTCAACGCGGCCTCGCACAGGTCAGCCATTTCGCGCGGGGCGACGTTGGCCGTTACGGAGATGTTGCCTTTGCCGCCCAGCAGGATCAGCTCAACCGCGGTCGGATCATCGCCGGACAGCACGATGAAGTCCTTGCTCACGCCGTCGATGATGGCTTTGGCGCGTTTCAGGTCGCCGGTGGCTTCCTTGATGCCGATGATGTTCGGCACGCTGGACAGGCGAATTACGGTCTCGGCCTGCATGTCGCAGGAGGTGCGGCCGGGAACGTTGTAGAGAATCTGTGGAATGTCGACGGCTTCGGCAATGTGCTTGAAGTGCTGGTACAGGCCTTCCTGGGTCGGCTTGTTGTAGTACGGAACTACCAGCAGGCAGGCGTCGGCGCCGGCTTCCTTGGCGTTGCGGGTCAGCTCGACGGCTTCGCGGGTCGAGTTGGCGCCGGTACCGGCGATCACCGGAATGCGCCCGGCTACCTGTTTGACCACGGCTTTGATGACGGCGATGTGTTCTTCTACATCAAGGGTCGCCGACTCGCCGGTAGTACCGACCGCGACAATGGCATGGGTGCCGTTCTTGAGATGGAAGTCCACGAGTTTGCTGAGGCTGTCCCAGTCAAGACGCCCTTGTGCATCCATGGGAGTGACCAGTGCCACCATACTGCCCGCAATCATGAAACCGCTCCTGCCGGAAAAAGAGAGCGGTAATGGTACTGGCGCCAAGATGCTTGCACAAGCGAAGTACTGCGCCGCCATTCCCCTTGGCGTCGGTTTTCGCTACCCTTCAGACTTTGATCGGTACAGATCAGCTTGTACGCCGGGTTCCAGCCTCCCCTTTCGGCCTCCCAGGCCCCGTTCCAGTGTCGCTGCTGCACGCTCCGCCTTTATTGGAGCGAATTGCGAGCCACGGCCCGGGGCTTTCTGAACGGGCACGCGCAGACGCTTCCCGACGGCCAACGCCCATCGACCTACCGACCGCTCATCGCTTTAGGAATGCTGCATGTCCACCCCCACAGTTCGCGAACAATTCCTTGTCATCAGTGCCCTTGGCGCCAACCCCATGGAGCTGACTAACGTCCTGTGCCGCGCCAGCCATGAAAATCGCTGCGCCGTCGTCACCTCCCGCCTGACTCGCCATGGCGAATGCAGCGCCCTGGTGCTGGAAATCTCCGGCAGCTGGGACGCGCTGGCCCGCCTCGAAGGCAGCCTGCCGACCCTGGCCAAGCGCCACGCATTTACCGTCAACGTGGTGCGCAGTGCGGCCCTGGAAAATCGTCCACAGGCCCTGCCGTACGTGGCTTATGTCAGCTCGGCGTATCGCCCGGACATCATCAATGAGCTGTGCCAGTTCTTCATGGATCACAACGTCGAGCTGGAAAACCTGACCTGCGATACCTATCAGGCCCCGCAGACTGGCGGCACCATGCTCAACGCCACGTTCACCGTAACGCTGCCGGCCGGCACCCAGATCAGCTGGCTGCGCGACCAGTTCCTGGACTTCGCCGACGCGATGAACCTGGATGCGCTGATCGAACCTTGGCGCCCACAAAACCCAATGTAAGGAAGCTTTCATGGCCGTTGTCATCGACCAACCGGTTGCGGATTTCGACGCACCTGCCACCAGCGGGCAGACCGTCAGCTTGTCCGCCCTGAAGGGCAAGCAAGTGGTGATCTACTTCTATCCGAAGGACAGCACCCCCGGCTGCACCACCGAAGGCCAGGGTTTTCGTGACCAGTACGCGGCGTTCCAGGCCGCTAATACCGAGATTTTCGGTATCTCCCGCGACAGCCTGAAGTCTCACGAGAACTTCAAATGCAAGCAGGAATTTCCGTTCGAGCTGATCAGCGACAAGGACGAAGCCGTCTGCCAGCTGTTCGACGTGATCAAGCTGAAGAAACTGTATGGCAAGGAATATCTGGGCGTTGATCGCAGCACGTTCCTGATCGACAAGAACGGTGTACTGCGTCAGGAATGGCGCGGCGTGAAAGTGCCGGGGCATGTGGATGCGGTGCTGGCTGCGGCTCAGGCCTTGAATAAAGCCTGAAGGTTTTGCGTCGCCCTCATTGACGCCTTCGCGAGCAGGCTCGCTCCCACATTGAACTTGTGAACGGCACAGATCCAATGTGGGAGCGAGCCTGCTCGCGAATAGCCTTCATCTAAAATCTGGCTCAACCGCTACAGCAGCGGAGCGACAACCGGCTCCTTGCGCGGCCACGCATCCAGCACGGCCTTGAACAGCGTCGCCAGCGGAATCGCGAAGAACACGCCCCAGAACCCCCACAACCCGCCAAACAACAGCACCGCGCAGATGATGGCCACCGGGTGCAGGTTGACTGCCTCGGAAAACAGCAACGGCACCAGCACGTTGCCATCCAGCGTTTGAATGATCCCGTAGACCGCCATCAGATAGATGAACTGATCGCTCCAACCCCACTGGAACAGCGCGATCAGTAACACCGGCACGGTCACCACCACCGCGCCGACGTACGGCACCACCACCGATACCCCGACCAGCAACGCCAGCAGCGCCGCATAGTTGAGGCCAAGCGCGACGAAGGCGATGTAGGTCACGCCGCCACAGATCACGATCTCGATGACCTTGCCGCGAATGTAGTTGGCGATCTGCCGGTTCATTTCCTGCGCCACGCGGGTGATCAGCGCTCGCTCACGGGGCAGATAGCCGCGCACCCACTCGCCGATCATGGCCCGATCCTTGAGAAAGAAGAACACCAGAATCGGCACCAGCACCAGATAGATCATGATGTTGACCAGCAGCGGCAGGCTCGACAGGGAAAAGGTCAGCGCCCATTGGCCGAACTTGCCGATTTCGCCACGCGCCGCTTCGATGGCCTGCAGCACCTGCTCGTCAGAGACCAGATGCGGATAGCGCTCGGGCAGCAACAGCAGCAGCGACTGCCATTTGGCCAGCATCCCCGGCAATTCGTTGAACAGCGTGATCAACTGATGCCACAGCAACGGCAAGACCACCACGATGAACACCAGCAACACGCCCATGAACAGCGCAAACACCAGCCCCACCGCCGCCGCGCCAGGCACGCGCATACGCTCCAGTGCGAGTACCAGCCCCTGCATCAGATACGCCAGCACCATCCCGGCCAATACCGGCGCGAGCATGCCACCGAGCGTGAGCACCGCGGTAAAGGCGAGAAACAGCAGCACCGCCAGCACCACCGCTTCTTCGTCGGAAAAGTAGCGCTGAATCCAGTCGCGTAACACTTTGAACATCAATAATCCTTAGGTCTTTTACGCTGTCGGTTTCAGGCTTTTTTCAACCAGTAACGGTAGACGCCCGCTTCGTCTTCTTCGCGCAGCAGCGTATGACCGGCCAGACGGGCAAAGGTGCGGAAGTCGCGCTGCGAACCCGCGTCCGTGGCGATCACCTTGAGCACCGCGCCGCTGGGCAACTTGTTGAGTTCCATCTTGGCCTTGAGCAACGGCAACGGGCAATTCAGGCCACTGGCGTCCAATTCACAGTCATGGGCTACAGCGTCGGTCATTGCGTCACTCCGGTTCAGGTGGTTGAGGCGCCTAGAATATCTGGTCGCAAGCCCGGTGTCCGGCTACAGTAAGGTCTTTGTCTTCTAAGGCTTTGTGCATGACATTTCTGCGCCCTACCCTGCTGACGCTCGCTTGCCTGCTCGCCTCACCGGGCTTTGCCGACGATCTGCCGTCACTTGGCGACGCCAGTTCTGCCATTGTCTCTCCGCAACAGGAATACCAGTTGGGCCGCGCCTGGCTGGCCATGTTGCGTAGTCAGGTTGCACAGCTCAACGATCCGCAGCTCAAAGACTACGTCGAATCCAGCGTCTACAAGCTGGTGGAAACCAGCCAGGTGACCGATCGTCGCCTGGAATTCATTCTGATCAACAGCCCGCAACTCAACGCTTTCGCGGCGCCGGGTGGCGTGGTCGGGGTCAACGGTGGCCTGTTCCTCAACGCGCAGACTGAAGGCGAATATGCCTCGGTACTGGCCCACGAACTGGCTCACTTGTCACAGCGCCACTTCGCGCGCGGTGTAGAAGCTTCGCAGCGGATGCAGGTGCCGATGATGGCGGCGCTGCTCGCCGGGATCGTGATTGCCGCCGCCGGTGGCGGTGATGCCGGGATCGCGACCATCGCCGGCACTCAGGCCGCAGCCATTCAGTCGCAGCGTACCTTCTCGCGCCAGAACGAGCAGGAAGCCGACCGTATCGGCATCCTCAACCTGGAAAAGGCCGGATACGACCCGCGCTCGATGCCGACCATGTTCGAACGTCTGATGCGCCAATACCGCTTCGACGCCAAGCCGCCAGAATTTCTGCTGACTCACCCGGTGACCGAATCGCGTATCGCCGACACCCGTAACCGCGCAGAACAAGCGCCAGCGGGCGGCATTGAAGACAGCATGCGCTATCAGTTGATCCGCGCCCGCGTACAGCTGATCTACGAAGAAACCCCGGGACTGGGCGCCAAGCGCTTCCGTGCACAACTGGATGAGAATCCGAAAAACGACGTGGCGCGCTACGGCCTGGCGATCGCTCAGATCAAGGGCGGCCAGCTCAATGAAGCCAGGGAGAACCTCAAACAGTTGCTGGCCAAGTCGCCCAACGAGATCATCTACAACCTCGCGCAGATCGACCTGGACATTACCAATAACCGCCTGCCGGATGCGCAAACGCGGGTTGACCGGATGCTCACGCAATATCCGGGCAACTACCCACTGAATCAGGTTCGGGTCGATCTGTTGCTGAAACAGAATCGCACCGCCGACGCCGAGAAAGCTCTCGACAGCTTGCTCAAATCCCGTCCGAACGATCCGGACGTGTGGTATCAGGTCGCCGAAACCCGTGGTCTGTCCGGCAACATCATTGGTCTGCACCAGGCCCGCGCCGAGTACTTCGCGCTGGTCGGCGATTATCGTCAGGCGATCCAGCAGCTTGATTTTGCCAAGCGCAAGGCGGGCAGCAACTTCCCGCTGTCCTCGCGGATCGATGCACGCCAGCGCGAGCTGATGGAGCAGGAGCGCATGATCAAGGACATGATGGGCTGAGTTTTCATCAGCGACATAAAAATTTCAGGCATAAAAAAACCGCCTCTTTCGAGGCGGTTTTTATTTCACCGCAACCGGGTTATTCAGCCAGTTTGAAGGTGATGAAGCTCGCACGACCTTCACGCAGAACGCGCATCGACACCGAACGATTCTTCGGCAGCGCCTTGGCGATCTCGGTGAACTCCTTGGTGGAGCCGATGGCCTGGTTGTTGAGGTGAGTAATCACGTCACCCGGTTGCAGACCGATCAAAGCCGCAGGACCGTCCTGAACTTCCTTGATCACCACTCCGCCCTTGAGGTCGTAGGTTTTCTTCTGCTCAGCGGTCAGTTCCGCCACCGAAACGCCGAGGCGGTTGCTGCTGCTTTCCGCACCCGACTTCGGCAGTGCAGCCAGCTCTTTGTCCTCATCCGGAATCGCGCCGACAGTCAACTCGACATTCTTGCGCTTGCCGTCACGGATCACTTCGAGGCTGGCCTTGGCGCCCGCTTTCAGCGCACCGACCAAGTGTGGCAGGTCGGCGGACATGACGATCGGCTGACCGTTCATGCTCAGGATCACGTCGCCCACTTGCAGGCCACCCTTGGCTGCCGGACCGTCATCCTGAATCTGCGCAACCAGCGCACCGGCCGGCTTATCAAGACCGAACGACTCGGCCAGATCCTTGTTCACTTCCTGGATGACCACACCCAGCCAGCCGCGGCTGACTTTGCCACCGCTTTTCAGCTGATTGGAAACGTCCATCGCCACGTCGATCGGAATGGCGAACGACACACCCATGAAGCCACCGGAACGGGTGTAGATCTGCGAGTTGATCCCGACCACTTCACCGTTCAGGTTGAACAGCGGGCCACCGGAGTTACCCGGGTTGATCGGCACGTCGGTCTGGATGAACGGCACGTAGTTTTCGTTCGGCAGGCTACGGCCGACGGCGCTGACAATGCCTTGGGTCACGGTGTGGTCAAAGCCGAACGGCGAACCGATCGCTACAACCCACTGACCCGCCTTCAGGTCCTGGGACTTGCCAAGCTTGAGCACCGGCAGATCCTTGCCATCGATCTTCAGCAAGGCCACGTCGGAGCGCGGGTCAGTTCCGATCAGCTTGGCTTTCATTTCACTGCGATCAGCCAGACGCACGAGGATTTCGTCGGCATCGGCAATCACATGGTTGTTGGTCAGGATGTAGCCATCGGAGGAAATGATGAAGCCCGAACCGAGCGATTGCGCTTCACGCTGACGATCGCCGCGCGGCGAACGCTGCTGAGGCGGCATGCCACGCTCGAAGAACTCGCGCAACATCGGCGGCAAGCCTTCCAGGTCAGGCATCTGCTGGTTCACCTTGCGGTCCGGCAGCTTCTGCGTGGTACTGATGTTCACCACTGCAGGCGAGGCCTGTTCAACCAGTTGGGTGAAATCCGGCAGGTCGGCCGCCTGGACAGCGGGGACAGCCTGACCCAGCACCAGCACGGTGGCGAAAATGGAGAGATAAGACTTCAAGCTAAGTATCGACATACAGCTCCCGTTACGACGAGCAGGGTTAAGCGATATGGAGCAAGGAACACCGGGAACCGCGGGCCGGTATTT
Source organism: Pseudomonas sp. URIL14HWK12:I6 (assembly GCF_000514195.1). Taxonomy (NCBI): domain Bacteria; kingdom Pseudomonadati; phylum Pseudomonadota; class Gammaproteobacteria; order Pseudomonadales; family Pseudomonadaceae; genus Pseudomonas; species Pseudomonas sp. URIL14HWK12:I6. The sequence continues at coordinate 149,732 of NZ_KI911359.1, read as the reverse complement.
TTGTTCCGGGAACAACAGACAAGGCCAGAGCCGTGAGGCTCTGACCTATAAAAAACTTTCGGGTGATTTGCAAATGAAAATGCTGAGCAAACATTTCATCTACGTCTCGAAGAAGAAGTGGAAATGACTGAAATCAGCTCACTGCTTGCTGGTTGCAGCGCCATCGTTGCGCATCGAAAGGGCAATCCTCTCGGCCGTGCCGATTGGAATTTCGCCGACCACCGTCACCATCATCTCGCCCTCAGGCGTAGTGAGGCGGCGGGAAACAGCGACAGTTGGCCCCAACTGCGTGCGGGTATCGGTCACTGTTGCACCGTTCAACGGCTCAAGAAATACCGAAAACCGTGCCAGCCCGTCGTCATACATCAGGCTACTGACTTGAGTCTTGGTTTCAGAATCTTTGTGTGAAGTGCTGCTGGTCAGCACAAAACCCGGAGGCAGCCAGTCGGAATGCCAGACCTGAGCCGTTTTCACGGCAGAGGCCTTGTCACTATCAATAGTGACGGCCTTGCACTCGGTGCCAGCTTGCAGATCTTTGTCCGACGGGACATCAGCGGTATCGAGGCTGGTGAACTGGAAACGCTCGAGTAGCTGCCCCTTGTCGTTGAGCAACAACGACTTCAGTGGCAAACCGGTCTGTTTATCCATATGCAGCTCGAAACCATAACGATGCTGGTCGCGGGGCGTCAGCGATACAATGACCGCATCACGCCCGGCCACGCGCGACTTGCCGATGACGGCAAGCTCATACCAGTTTTTCAGCTTTTGGGGATCAAGCGAACGAGCGGTCGAGTTGGGAGAGTCTCCCAACCCCGCAATCAGAGTGCCGCTGACGCATTGAGTATGCCCATCAACACGCACGACTTCCTGAGCCGAGCCGTCGAGCTGAAGCAAACGCTCGCGGACCTGACCGTTCTGGACACGATGCCAGATATTGTGGGTAGAAAAACTACCGTTACGCTCGTATACGAAAGTGCCTTGGAAGCTTTGCTGCTGCTCGGCCTGACCCAGGCGGATCAACCAGTCCTGGGCCTCGTCGGCATGGGCTGGAACAATGAACCAGCCGCTAAGCAGAAGCGAAAGTAGAGGTATGGCGCGCATGATCCTCCTTAACGGTTTTCCATGCTTGCTGCACGCGCATAAGGCAGAGCGCTTTCAGTACCTTTCAACGCAGCTTGCTGGGCATGCTGACGCAGATAGCCTGGCAGACGCTGATCGTGCCAGCCTGGCTGACCTTGCAGGACGCCGTTGGCCATCGGACCGGTAGTTTCCGAGCTTTCCTTGTAGCCTGCCAGAACAGCCGGGCCTTTGACCTGCGGCGCAACCAGCGAAGGCTGATTGGACTGCTGGGCCAGTTCGACGCCAGCGATTTCGTCCTGGTTGTACAGGCGCACACCAGCCAGTACCGCAACGGTCACCGAAGCCGCAACGGCCAGACGACCCAGGTTGCGCCAAGGGCCGCGGGATACTTTGGCTGGAGCCGTTTCGTCTTCCAGCGCAGCAGAAACTGCCGCAGCAATGTCCAGACGCGGAAGCAGCAGATCCTTGTGCATGGCTGCCCGAGCGATCTGATAACGAGCCCAGGTCTCACGGGTTTCAACATCGTCCAGTGCATTGATCACTCGACGCAATTCCAGTTCGTCCGCTTCGTTATCCATCACTGCGGACAGCGATTCCTGCAGGGCTTCACGACTCATGGCGTTCCTCTCTTGGCTGTCGCCGCTGTCTCAGTTTTCCTGCAACAACGGCTGCAGGGCTTTATCGATGGCCTCCCGGGCGCGGAAAATCCGGGAGCGCACGGTACCCACCGGACACTGCATGACGCTCGCAATGTCCTCGTAACTCAGACCATCGAATTCACGTAAAGTTAAAGCCGTACGTAAATCCTCTGGCAGTTGCTGAATGGTTCGATGGACGGTGCCTTCGATCTCATCCCGCAGCAACGCGCGTTCCGGCGATTCGAGATCCTTCAGGCCATGATCGCCGTCGTAGAACTCTGCATCTTCAGAACTTACATCGCTATCCGGCGGCCGGCGGCCGCGTGAAACCAGATAGTTCTTTGCCGTGTTGATGGCAATGCGGTAAAGCCACGTATAGAACGCGCTGTCTCCGCGAAAGTTTCCTAGCGCTCGGTAGGCCTTGATAAAGGCTTCCTGAGCCACATCCTGGGCTTCATGGGTGTCGTGCACGAAACGCACGATCAACCCGAGAATTTTGTGCTGATATTTCAGCACCAGCAGATCGAAAGCTCGCTTGTCGCCACGCTGAACGCGCTCGACCAGCTGCTGATCCTCTTCCTGGGTTAGCATGAACACTCCTCGATAAGCATGGAGGAGGCTTGCATAACTAAACGACCAGACTTGCAAACATAGACTCGGGCTTTTCGCAAAAGTTCTCCCCCTCCAGGCAAGTTTCCTGCGGGCTCTGATTTGGCACGCACGAAAAACGCAGCGCGGGATAAACCGGCTGCGCGAATAATCTTGTCATCGGTTCGCCGGCAAAAACCCAATCGCAGGTTCTGCATTGAAGCCGACACTGTCCCGTGCTTCTGGCAACTGACTATTGATCTTGGGCCTCTGGCAAAAGTTCCAATTATTTATAGCCGTGCTGAAGCGACATTGAGCAACCGCGTGCTGAAAAAGCCTGTTTCATCCTCGATACAGTCGCCTTTTCCCAAAACGACAGAAAAAAACGTCCGACGAAACGTCAAGCTTTTGTCGTCACAGTAGTTTCACAATGCCATACGGGCCCGGCTATTGTGCCGCTCCACCCCTCTATATACTAGTGGGCTGTGTGGCTGTCTTGACTCGCCGATCCAGCTGTCCTGCGCCACCCCCGATCCGGGTCGCTTTGAGCGGAATCCTGAAATGAGCCAACAGTTTCAACACGATGTTCTGGTGATTGGCAGCGGCGCTGCCGGTTTGAGTCTCGCGCTGACCCTGCCGGGTCATTTGCGCATTGCCGTATTGAGCAAAGGTGATCTGGCCAACGGCTCGACTTATTGGGCCCAGGGCGGCGTCGCTGCCGTGCTGGACGATACCGATACTGTCGAATCCCACGTCGACGACACCCTGAATGCCGGCGGCGGTCTGTGCCATGAAGACGCGGTGCGTTTTACCGTCGAGCACAGCCGCGAAGCCATCCAGTGGCTGATCGACCAGGGGGTGCCGTTCACCCGCGACGAACAGTCCGGCACCGAAGACGGCGGTTTCGAATTCCACCTGACTCGCGAAGGCGGCCACAGCCATCGGCGCATCATCCATGCCGCCGACGCAACCGGCGCAGCGATTTTCACCACCCTCCTCGCCCAGGCCAGAGAGCGCAGCAACATCGAACTGCTGGAGCAGCGAGTTGCCGTTGATCTGATCACCGAACGCCGTCTGGGCATGAGTGGCGAGCGCTGCCTCGGCGCCTATGTGCTGAATCGCGCGACCGGCGAAGTCGACACCTACGGCGCACGCTTCGTGATCCTCGCGTCCGGCGGCGCCGCCAAGGTCTACCTCTATACCAGTAACCCCGACGGCGCTTGCGGTGACGGCATCGCCATGGCCTGGCGCTCGGGCTGCCGAGTGGCGAACCTGGAATTCAACCAGTTCCACCCTACGTGCCTGTATCACCCGCAGGCCAAGAGTTTCCTGATCACTGAAGCCTTGCGTGGCGAAGGCGCGCACCTGAAGCTGCCCAACGGCGAACGGTTCATGCCGCGCTTCGACAAACGTGCCGAACTGGCGCCACGCGACATCGTCGCCCGCGCCATCGACCATGAAATGAAGCGCCTGGGCGTCGACTGCGTCTATCTCGACATCAGCCACAAGCCTGAAGCCTTCATCAAAAACCACTTCCCGACCGTCTACGAACGTTGCCTGGGTTTCGGCATCGACATCACCAAACAGCCGATCCCGGTCGTGCCGGCGGCGCACTACACCTGTGGTGGGGTGATGGTTGACCAGCACGGTCGCACCGACGTGCCGGGGCTGTACGCAATTGGCGAAACCAGCTTCACCGGCCTGCACGGCGCCAATCGCATGGCCAGCAATTCGCTGCTCGAATGCTTCGTTTATGCCCGCTCGGCGGCAGCGGACATCCTTGCACAACTGGATGACGTCACCGCGCCAACCGCCCTGCCCGAGTGGGACGCCAGCCAGGTCACCGATTCCGACGAAGACGTGATCATCGCCCACAACTGGGACGAGCTGCGCCGCTTCATGTGGGACTACGTGGGGATCGTGCGCACCAATAAGCGCCTGCAACGAGCGCAGCACCGCGTGCGTCTGTTGCTGGACGAGATCGACGAGTTCTACAGCAACTATAAAGTCAGCCGCGACCTGATCGAGCTGCGTAATCTGGCGCAAGTCGCCGAACTGATGATCTGCTCTGCCATGGAGCGCAAGGAAAGTCGCGGTCTGCATTACACCCTCGACTACCCGAACCTGTTGCCCGAGGCGTTCGACACTATTCTGGTGCCGCCCACCTACGCCGGCTGAACTTGAGCCGCACTCGCAGGCGTCGGTGCACATCCGCTGTCTGCGAGTCTCGCGGTACACAGATCGAGCGCACCCGCCGCTCCCCGCGCAAACGAAAGCGCAGCACCACGATCAACGGCAACGCCAGGCTGTCAGGGCGCAGCTGGACTGCTTGCCAGCCGCCCGCCTGATTCCACAATTGCCAGCCATCGGCATCGCGGCGCAATCGGCAAAAAGCCTGCGGATGCGTCAGCAGAATCTGCCGTGGCAACACCCACACGGCGTGCAGCAGACAGGCGAAAGCCCCGAGCAGACAGGCCCAGAGTGGAATCGACAGAAGAAACAACAGACCCAGCGCGAACGCCTGGGTCAACAGATACGCCGCCAGCAACTGCCGAGAGGCATGCCAGCGGCATTCGAACGTATTACTTGGGCTGAACACGGTCCAGGATCATCCGGACCATGCGCTGCAGCTCAGGGTCTTCGGACTCACTGCGCTCCATGAACCAGCCGAACATGTCCTGATCCTCACAGGTCAGCAGACGGACATACAAGTCGCGATCGACCTGGTTGAGGTGCGGATAGACCTCTTTCACGAACGGCACCAGCAGCACGTCAAGTTCCAGCATGCCGCGGCGGCTGTGCCAGAAGAGGCGATTGAGTTCAACTTGTTCGACCATGGAGCCCTCCTCAAATAGGCGCGCAGTATACAGCCCCGGCGCGGGTCGCACAGTCGGCTTTGGTCGGGCACCACCGATCCTTTATCAACTACCCATTTCAACAACGCGCCCTTATGATGTGCCCCAGACTTTTTTACCCTGCGATGACCCATGGCCGATTCTGCTTTTTTCTGCACCCTGTCTCATGAAGGCGTACTCGCGGTTCGCGGCGTGGATGCCGGCAAATTCCTGCAAGGCCAATTGACCTGCAACATCAATTACCTCAGCGACAGCCAGGCCAGCCTCGGCGCGCGCTGCACGCAAAAAGGCCGGATGCAGTCGAGCTTCCGCATTCTGCTCGAAGGTGACGGCGTGCTGCTGGCAATGGCCAGTGAACTGCTGGAGCCGCAACTGGCGGATCTGAAAAAGTACGCGGTGTTCTCCAAATCCAAATTGACCGACGAAAGCGCCGCCTGGGTGCGTTTTGGCCTGGAGCACGGCGACGCTGCGTTGGCCAGCCTGGGTCTGAACCTGCCAAGCGAAACCGACAGCGTGGTGCGCAACGCAGGCCTGATCGCGATTCGCGTCTCGCCGGACCGCGCCGAACTCTGGGTACCGGCCGATCAAGCCGATGCCATCAAGGCCAAACTGTCCGCCGCCCTGCCTGAAGGCGAATTGAACCAATGGCTGCTGGGGCAGATTCGCGCCGGTATCGGTCAGGTCATGCCGACCACCCGCGAGTTGTTCATCCCGCAGATGCTCAACCTGCAGGCCGTCGGTGGCGTGAGTTTCAAGAAAGGTTGCTACACCGGCCAGGAAATCGTCGCGCGCATGCAGTACCTGGGCAAGCTCAAGCGTCGTCTTTATCGCGTGCAACTGGACGCGAGCGAACTGCCGGAGCCGGGCACCCCGCTGTTCGCCCCAAGCCACAGCAGCGCCATCGGCGAAGTGGTGATTGCCGCCCGCGCCGCAGAAAAGATTGAACTGTTGGCGGTGTTGCAGGCCGAAGCTGCCGAAGCGGGTGATCTGCACCTGGGCGACCTCGAAGGGCCAGCCCTGCATTTGCTCGACCTGCCCTACGAACTGGATCGCGACCGCGAAATCCAGCGCTGATCGCAGCTTTTGTTGCAACACCCTAGAGAATCTACATGAGCGAGCTGGCAGATAAGGTCCAACAGGATTTGGTTGAGGCCATCGATAACGATGACCTGGTTCTGCCAACGTTACCGGAAGTGGCCCTGCAAATTCGCAAGGCCGCCGAAGACCCGGAGATCAGTGTCAGCGACCTGAGCAAAGTGATTGGCCGCGACACGGCGCTGTCGGCGCGCCTGATCAAAGTGGTCAACAGCCCGTTGCTGCGCGCGACCCAGGAAGTCACCGACCTGCACACCGCGATCACCCGACTGGGGGTGAACTACAGCAGCAACCTGGCGATCGGCCTGGTGATGGAACAGATCTTCCACGCCCGCTCCGAGGTGGTCGAACAGAAGATGCGCGAAGTCTGGCGCAAGAGCCTGGAGATCGCCGGCGTCAGCTACGCCCTGTGCCGTCGGCACACCCAACTCAAACCTGATCAGGCGGCGTTGGGCGGCCTGGTGCATCAGATCGGCGTATTGCCGATCCTCACATACGCCGAAGATCACTACGAACTGCTGTCGGACCCGGTCAGCCTCAACCATGTGATTGACCACATTCACCCGCTGCTGGGCGACAAGCTGTTGCGGGTCTGGGAATTTCCCGAACAACTGGTGGCGTTGCCGGGGCTGTACCTGGATTTCAAACGCGACTCGGCGCACCTCGATTACGTCGATCTGGTGCAGGTGGCGAGTCTGTATTGTCACAAGGACAGCGATCATCCGATTGCGCGGATTGACCCGCTCAGCGTGCCGGCGTTCAGGAAGCTTGGGATCGATCCGGAGAACAAGGAGTTGTGCGCGGATCTGGAAGAATCGCGGACGATGTTTTACTGATCCGGAACCGCGGCGCGGCCTTCGCGAGCAAGCCCGCTCCCACAGGGGATTTGTGTACGGCGTGGATTCCCTGTGGGAGCGGGCTTGCTCGCGAAGAGGCCCGCACCAAAACCACATTTATCCGGCAATAAAACTCACCCGGACCTTCAAACCGGCCTGCTCTCCATCGTGCAAGGTGATCTGCGCCAGATGCGCCCGGCAGATCTCTCCGACAATCGCCAGCCCCAACCCTGAACCCGCGACCTGCTGATTGCGCCGATAGAAGCGTTCAAACACCCGATCACGCTCTTCCAGGGGAATCCCCGGCCCGTCATCTTCAACCTCAAGCACCGCCGGCGCCGCGACCCGCAGAATCACGTTGCCGCCCGGTGGCGTATGCGCCAGTGCGTTGTCCACCAGATTGCTCAGCAGCTCATTGAGCAACGTCGGCTCACCGCGCAGCCACACCGGCTCATCCGCCTCCAGAGCCAGCGCGACCCCGCGCGCATGAGCCAACGGCGCCATAGCCATGCCCAGCTCGCGGGCCAACTGACTCAGATCGAGCAGTTGCGCGCCGCCCTCGGCAATCGCCCGGGCACCGTTTTCCACCCGCGCCAGCGACAGCAGTTGATTGGCCAGATGGGTCAGGCGATCAGTGCTTTGCGCAGAGGATTCCAGGGTTGTGCGCCAGGTTTCCGCTTCAGTCGAACGCAGCCCAAGTTCCAGCCGCGCCTTCAACGCCGCCAGTGGCGTGCGCAGTTCGTGGGCGGCATCGGCGATGAACTGCGCCTGCCGCTCGAACTGCCCGCGCAAGCGTTCGGTGAAGTGATTGAGCGCGCGCACCAGCGGCCACAATTCATGTTGCACTTCCACCAGCGGCAGCGGCCGCAAATCATCGGGCTGACGCTCCTCCACCGCCGTGCGCAAACGCTCCAGCGGGCGCAGCGCGGCACTCACCGCAAACCACACCAGCAACAAGGCGCCGATCGCGAGCATGCCCAGACGCAGCAGCGTATCGGCCGCCAGACTGCGGGCCATGCTGACTCGCGCCTCATCGGTTTCGGCGACACGGATTTCCGCCATGCCATTCATGTTCGGTTCGGTGACCGCTTTGAGCAGGCTGACCACGCGCACGTTCTGCCCGCGATAGGTCGCGTTATAGAAGCGCGCGAGCGCTGGATAATCGTCGGTTCTCGGCGTACCGGGTGGTGGTCCGGGCAGGTTTTCGTAGCCGGAAATCAGCTTCTGATGGATGTCGTTGACCTGGTAGTAAATCCGCCCGGCGCTGTCGTAAGCGAAGGTGTCCAGCGCCACGTAGGGCACGTCGGCGCTGAGGGTGCCGTCGCGCTGCGACAGGCCGGCGGCAATGGTTCGCGCCGAGGCCAGCAGGGTTCGGTCATAAGCCGTGTCGGCAGCTTCGCGCCCGTTCCAGTAAGCGCTCAGACCACTGGCGAGCATCAACACCACCAGCAGCAACGCGAGGTTCCACAGCAACCGCCAGCGCAGGCTGCTGGGCTTATGCATCGCGGCTTTCCAGCAGGTAACCAAGGCCACGGAAGGTCACGATCGCCACCGGTTGACCGTCGAGTTTCTTGCGCAGACGATGCACGTAGATTTCGATGGCATCGGGGCTGGCTTCTTCGTCGAGACCGAACACCTGTGCCGCCAGTTGCTCCTTGCTCATCACTCGTCCCGGGCGGGCGATCAACGCTTCGAGCACTGCCTGTTCGCGAGAGGTCAGGGTCAGCAGTTCTTCGCCGAGACTGAAGCGCCGGGTGTCGAGATCGTAGGCCAGCACGCCGCAGCGCTGCTGACGTTCGCCACCGAGCACACTGCGCCGCAGCAGGGCTTTGACCCGGGCTTCGAGCTCGGTCAATTCGAACGGTTTGGCCAGATAATCGTCGGCGCCGAGATTCAAGCCGTGGACTCGATCCTTCACGTCGCTGCGCGCTGTCAGCATCAACACCGGCAGGTTTTTACCGCGTGCGCGCAGGCGTGCCAGCACCTCGAAACCGTCCATGCGCGGCAGGCCGACATCGAGGATCGCCATTGCGTATTCCTCGCTGCCCAGCGCCAGGTCGGCGGCCACGCCATCGTGCAACACGTCCACGGTCAGACCGGTGCTCTTGAGCGCCTGGGCGACGCTTTCGGCCAGTTGCAAATGGTCTTCGACGAGCAGAACACGCATGGATCTCTACCTCATTCAGGGATGGCCGACGCCACTCTTTGCCGCGGAGTTTACAGCCGCAACCGCCGCTGTGAAGCCCGAAACCCGCGAAATCCAGCTGAAAGGTTAGTGAAAGGTTAGCCCGTTAGAGTCCGGTCACGGACAGTTTCGACTGCCGTCGCTGCTGCCACACAGCGCTACGAAAAACGCCTCGAAGCGTTTTCGACCAATAAGAACAATAAACGGAGTACACCCGCATGCCGTCCTTGCAGACCAAGGCTTCTACGCCTGTTCGTCCTTCTCGTTTGCGCCACGCCACCCTCGCCAGCACCGCTGCCCTCGCCGGTTTCTCACCGTTGAGCTACGCCGACTTCATCAAAGACAGTTCCGCCACCTTCGAAACCCGCAACATGTACTTCAACCGCGACTTTCGCGACGGCACCAGTGCCCAGCAAAGCAAGCGTGATGAATGGGCGCAGGGTTTCATGCTCAACCTGCAATCGGGTTACACCGACGGCACCGTGGGCTTCGGTGTCGATGCGCTGGGCATGCTCGGGGTCAAACTTGATTCGAGCCCGGATCGTACCGGCACCGGCCTGTTGCCGACCCACGATGACGGGCGCGCCGCCAACGAATACTCGAAAGTCGGCCTGACCGGCAAAGTGAAAATCTCTGCCACCGAACTGAAAATCGGCAGCCTGATTCCCGAACTGCCGATCCTCAAACCGAATGACGGGCGCATCCTGCCGCAGACGTTCGAAGGTGGTTTGCTGACCTCCAAAGAGCTCAAGAACCTGACCTTCACCGGTGGGCGTCTGGAGAAAGCCAAGGATCGCGACAGCACCGATTTCGAGGACATCGCCCTCAACAACAAGAACAGCCGCTTCGCTGGCACCGTGGCCGGCAAGCATTTCGATTTTGCCGGCGTGGACTACAAGTTCACCGACAAGATCACCGGCAGTTACCACTTCGCCCAACTCGACGAAGTCTATAACCAGCACTTCTTCGGTCTGGTCGCCTCGCGGCCGATGGGCCCGGGCACCTTCGCCACCGACCTGCGCTTTGCGGTCAGTGACGATCAGGGCGCGGCCCGTGGCGGCGAGATCGACAACCGCTCGCTCAACGGTCTGGTCAGCTACGCCCTGAGCGGCCACAAGTTCAGCGCCGGTTATCAGCACATGTCCGGCGACAGCGCGTTCCCCTATGTCGATGGCAGCGACCCGTACCTGGTCAACTTCGTGCAGATCAACGACTTCGCCGGCGCCGAAGAACGCTCCTGGCAGGCGCGTTACGACTTCGACTTTGCCCGCCTCGGCATCCCCGGCCTGTCGTTCATGAGCCGTTACCTGAGCGGTGACAACATCAAGCTCAAGAATGGCGAAGAAGGCAAAGAGTGGGAGCGCAACACCGAGATCAAATATGTAGTACAAAGCGGCGCCCTGAAGGACGTTGCCGTACGCCTGCGTAATGCCACCTACCGTTCCAACTACTCCGCTCGCGATGCCGATGAAGTGCGTCTGCTGGTGAGCTATAGCGTTGCCCTTTGGTAATTCAGTACGTCCATAACAACAACTCCCAAGGAGACATAGATGAACTTATCACTGCGTAAAGTTGCTCTGGCCGCTGGCGTCATGTTGTTCGCCGGCCAACTGATGGCCGAACCGAAACGTCCGGAATGCATCGCCCCGGCCTCCCCCGGCGGTGGTTTCGACCTGACTTGCAAACTGGCGCAGAGTGCGCTGGTCAACGAAAAACTGCTGACCAAACCGATGCGCGTGACCTACATGCCCGGCGGTGTCGGCGCGGTGGCGTACAACGCGGTCGTCGCCCAGCGCCCGGCCGATGCCGGCACGCTGGTGGCGTGGTCCAGCGGTTCGCTGCTGAATCTGGCGCAAGGCAAGTTTGGTCGTTTCGATGAAACCAATGTGCGCTGGCTGGCCGCCGTCGGCACCAGTTACGGTGCCATCGCGGTGAAAAGCGATTCGCCTTACAAGACCCTCGACGATCTGGTCAAAGCCCTGAAGAAAGATCCGAGCTCCGTGGTGATCGGTTCCGGCGGCACCGTCGGCAGCCAGGACTGGATGCAGACCGCACTGATCGCCAAGGCTGCCGGGATCAACCCGCGTGACCTGCGTTATGTCGCCCTCGAAGGTGGCGGCGAAATCGCCACCGCGCTGCTCGGCGGTCACATCCAGGTCGGCAGTACCGACATCTCCGACTCCATGCCGCACATCCAGAGCGGTGACATGCGTCTGCTCGCAGTGTTCGCCGACAAGCGCATCGACGAGCCGGAAATGAAAGACATCCCGACCGCGCGCGAGCAGGGCTACGACATCGTCTGGCCGGTGGTGCGTGGTTTCTACCTTGGGCCAAAAGTCAGCGACGAAGACTACGCCTGGTGGAAAGACGCCTTCGACAAACTGCTGGCCTCCGATGAGTTCGCCAAGCTGCGCGATCAGCGTGAACTGTTTCCGTTCGCCATGACCGGCCCGGAGCTGGACACCTACGTGAAGAAGCAGGTCGCGGACTACAAAGTGCTGGCCAAAGAGTTCGGCCTGATTCAGTGATCGTCTCTGTCTAGCGGCTGCGGCCTCGCGCATCGAGGCCTCGGCACAGGAGTTTCCCATGCTCTTACAACGCATTTTCGCCTCGGTGCTATTGCTGGCCTGCGTCGGCCTGGCGCTGATGGCGTGGCCGTATCAAGCGGCTTTTTCTTACGAACCAGTCGGCCCGCGCGCCTTTCCTCTGCTGATGCTCGGCCTGATGGGCGTGGCGCTGCTGTACATGGTGTTCCGCCCGGCACCGATCAAACACAGCGAAGACGAGCCACCGCTGGATCGCGAAACCCTGACCAAGATCGGCATCTGCGTGCTGTTGCTGCTGGTGTTCGCCGGCCTGTTCGAACCGCTGGGCTTCATCCTCAGCAGCATCCTGATCGGCATCCCGATGGCGCGCCTGTATGGCGGTCGCTGGCTACCGAGCATTGTGGTGACAACGTTGATGGCCATCGGTCTGTACCTGCTGTTCGACCGTCTGATGGACGTTCCACTGCCTCTGGGCCTGCTCGACGTTCTGGAGAACTGATATGGATACTCTCGGTTATTTGGGTCAGGGCTTCGGCGTCGCGCTGAGTCCGTACAACCTGGTCACGGCCCTGACCGGCACGCTGATCGGCACCGTGGTCGGGCTGTTGCCGGGCCTGGGTCCGATCAATGGCGTGGCCCTGCTGATCCCGATCGCCTTTGCCCTCGGCCTGCCGCCGGAGTCGGCGCTGATTCTGCTGGCGGCGGTGTATCTGGGTTGCGAATACGGCGGGCGGATCAGCTCGATCCTGCTGAACATTCCGGGCGAAGCCTCCACCGTGATGACCACCCTCGACGGCTATCCGATGGCGCGTCAGGGTCTGGCCGGTGTCGCCCTGTCGCTGTCGGCGTGGAGTTCGTTCATCGGTGCGTTCATCGCCACCTGCGGCATGGTGCTGTTCGCCCCGTTACTGGCGAAATGGGCGATTGCCTTCGGCCCGGCGGAATACTTCGTGTTGATGGTGTTCGCGATTGTCTGCCTCGGCGGCATGGCCGGTGATCGACCGCTGAAGACTTTTATTGCGGCGTTGATCGGGCTATTTCTGTCGACCGTCGGCATCGACGCCAACAGCGGCGTATACCGCTTCACCGGCGACAACATTCACCTGACCGACGGCATCCAGTTCGTGGTGCTGGTACTGGGTCTGTTCTCGGTCAGTGAAATCCTCCTGCTGCTGGAAAAAACCCATCGCGGTCAGGAAGCGGTGAAAGCCACCGGGCGCATGATGTTCAACTTCAAGGAAGCGGCGTCGGTGTTCGTGGTGAACATCCGTTGCGGCCTGCTGGGTTTCATCATGGGCGTGTTGCCGGGTGCCGGCGCGACGCTGGCCAGTGCTGTGGCCTACATGACCGAAAAACGCATCGCCGGTGCCGGCGGCAAATTCGGTCAGGGTGACGCCCGTGGCCTTGCCGCTCCGGAAACCGCGATCGGCGCTTCGGCCTGCGGCGCACTGGTGCCGATGCTGACCCTCGGCGTACCCGGTTCGGGCACCACCGCCGTGATGATCGGCGCGCTGTCGCTGTACAACATCACCCCGGGGCCGCTGCTGTTCCAACAGCAACCGGACATCGTCTGGGGCCTGATCGCTTCGTTGTTCATCGCCAACATCATGCTGGTGATCCTCAACATCCCGATGATCCGCATCTTCACCCGCATCCTCGCCGTGCCGAACTGGGCACTGGTGCCGGTGATCGCGATCATCACCGGGATAGGCGTCTACGCCGTGCATGCGACCACTTTCGACCTGTTCCTGATGGTCGGCATCGGCATCTTCGGCTACATCCTGCGCAAGCTGGATTTCCCGCTGTCGCCCGTGCTGCTCGGGTTCATCCTCGGTGGGCTGATGGAACAGAACCTGCGTCGTGCACTGTCGATCTCCAACGGTGCGCTGGAAATCCTCTGGTCGAGCCCGATCACTTTCGGCGTGTGGATCCTGACCGCGATCATGTTGCTGATGCCTCTGCTGCGCATCTGGCGCAAACGCTCGGCGGCGCAACGCGCCATCGCCGATGTCTGATCGGTCTTCCCTCCGAAGCTGGTGGGCGACCCCGCTGGTCGGTCTGCTTGGCGGTTTCATCGCCAGCCAGATCGGCTGGCCACTGCCGTGGATGGTCGGCTCGTTGCTGGCGATCATCCTCGTGCGCTGCCTGACTCCGTGGCAACTCACGGAAATCCCCGGCGGGCGCAAATGCGGCCAATGGATTGTCGGCATCGGCATCGGCCTGCACTTCACCCCGTTGGTGATGGAGCAGGTGCTGAGTCATTTCGGATTGATCTTCTTCGGTGCCCTGGTCACCAGCCTGTCGGCGGTGGTCGGGGTGTGGTTGATGCGCCGCACCGGCGAAGATCGCGCCACGGCGTTTTTCTCAAGCATGCCCGGCGGCTCCGGGGAGATGGTCAACCTCGGCGCGCGCAATGGCGCGCTGCTCAGCCATGTCGCCGCGGGGCAGAGTCTGCGGGTGCTGGTGGTGGTGCTGTGCGTGCCCGCCGCGTTCAAGTATCTGCTGGGCGACGGCACGCCGATTTCCCACGCCGGCAACGTCGATTGGCGCTGGCTGGCGATTCTGTTTCCTACGGGCGCCCTGCTCGCTTGGCTCTGGCAGCGTTTGCGTCAACCCAATCCGTGGCTGTTCGGCCCGTTGCTGGTCAGTGCCACGGTGAGCATTGCCTGGGATTTGCACATCGGCCTGCCGGACGGTGGAAGCCAGATCGGCCAGTGGCTGATCGGCAGCGGGCTGGGCTGTCACTTCAACCGACAGTTCTTCCGCCGCGCGCCGTCATTCATGGGCCGTACGCTGATCGGCACGGCGCTGACCATGTTGATCGCGACATTGGCGGCTTTGGGCTTGAGTGCGCTGACCCATCTGGATCTGCGTTCGCTGACGTTGGGCATGATGCCCGGGGGGATTGCCGAGATGAGTCTGACGGCGGAGACCCTGCAACTGTCGGTGCCGCTAGTGACGGCGATGCAGGTGATGCGGCTGCTGTTTGTACTGTTTCTGGCGGAGCCGTTGTTCAAGTACTGGAACCGTAATCCCGAGTAATACCGCGCCGCCCTTTTCGCGAGCAGGCTCGCTCCCACAGGGTTTTGAGGTGTTCACACAATCTGTGGCAACCACAGGAACCTGTGGGAGCGAGCCTGCTCGCGAAGGGGCCCGCCCATTCAACCCATCAAATCGGCGGCAGACGCCACTCAATTGGCTCTTCGCCATTTTGCTCGAGAAACTTGTTGGTCCGACTGAAATGCCCGCAGCCGAGGAAGCCACGATAAGCCGACAACGGCGACGGATGCACCGACGTCAGCACCAAATGCTTGGTCGCATCAATCAGCTTCTGTTTGCTCTGCGCATGCGCACCCCACAGCATGAACACCAGATGCGGCTGGCGTTCGCTGACCACCTCAATGATCCGGTCGGTGAAGAACTGCCAGCCCTTGTCCTTATGCGCGTTGGCATTGGCCCGCTCGACGGTCATGGTGGTGTTGAGCATCAGCACGCCCTGATCGGCCCAGCTCTGCAGGTAGCCGTGGTCGGGAATGTCGATGTTCAAGTCGCGCTTCAACTCTTTATAGATGTTGACCAGCGACGGCGGCGCCGGCACGCCCGGTTGCACCGAGAAGCACAAACCATGGGCCTGGCCCGGGCCGTGATACGGGTCCTGGCCGAGGATCACCACTTTGACTTTATCCAGCGGCGTCGAATTCAGCGCATTGAAAATCAGCGGTCCCGGCGGATAGATTTCCTTGCCGGCCGCCCGCTCCTGCTGCAGAAAATTGCGCAACTCTGCCATATAAGGCTGGTCGAATTCAGCACGCAGTGCCTCCTTCCAGCTCGGTTCGAGTTTGATACGGTCGTCAGCAGTCATGGTCATACCCGGCAAAAACAATGGGGCGAACCCTAGGAAAGCCGACCACGCTTGTCAATTGATCTGACACAGATCCGGCACTTTCCCACACAGCGATCATACTGAACGCTCAATTTCCCGATCGAGGTCACGATGAATCCGCACTTCGAAGAACTCACCGGCACCGACGGCGCCCGCCTCGGGATCGCCAGCCTGGATGCTGAAAAGTCGCTCAACGCGCTGTCCTTGCCGATGATCAATGCGCTGAGCGACAAACTGAACGCCTGGGCCAAGGATCCACAAATCGTCTGCGTGCTGCTGCGCGGCAACGGCGCCAAGGCGTTCTGCGCCGGCGGCGAAGTGCGCAGCCTGGTGGAGGCCTGCCGCGCCCACCCCGGTGAAGTCCCGCCACTGGCGGCGCAGTTTTTCGCCGCGGAATATCGCCTGGACTACAGCCTGCACACCTACCCCAAACCGCTGATCTGCTGGGGCCACGGTTACGTGCTCGGCGGCGGCATGGGCCTGTTGCAAGGCGCGAGCACGCGGATCGTCACGCCGAGCAGTCGCCTGGCGATGCCGGAGATCACCATCGGTCTGTACCCGGACGTCGGTGCCAGTTGGTTTCTCTCACGGTTGCCGGGCAAGCTCGGCTTGTTCCTCGGTCTGACGGGTGCACACATGAACGGCCGCGATGCGATCGATCTGGATCTGGCCGACCGTTTCCTGCTTGAAGAGCAGCAACCGCAGTTGATCGAAGGCCTGCTGCAACTCAACTGGCAGGAACAGACCGACATGCAGCTCAACAGTCTGTTCAAGGCCCTGCAACAGGAAGCCGTCGGGCAGATGCCCGAGGCGCAGTGGTTACCCCGCCGTCAGCGGATCGACGAACTGCTCGACGTCAGCGACGTCACCTGTGCCTGGAAAGCCATCAGCCTGCAACGCGACAGCAGCGACCCGCTGATCGCCCGCGCCGCGAAAACCCTGAGCGAAGGCTCGCCGCTGACCGCGCATCTGGTCTGGGAACAGATCCTCCGCGCCCGCTATCTGTCGCTGGCTGAAGTGTTTCAGATGGAATACACCCTGAGCCTCAACTGCTGCAGGCACCCGGAATTCAGCGAAGGGGTTCGCGCGCGGCTGATCGACAAGGATCAGAAACCGCACTGGCATTGGCCGGACATCAATAACGTCCCGGACGCGGTGGTGGAAGCGCATTTTCACAAGGTCTGGGAAGGTCGGCATCCGTTGGCGGATCTGACGCAATACTGAACGCCCGGTAAATCGCAGGCACAAAAAAAGCGGCGCTCAATGCGCCGCTTTTTTGTTTGCGGATGATTACCAGCGACCGCCTCGCCCGCCGTGGTCACCGCGGTTACCGTGATGATCACGGCCGCCACGGTCACGATCCCAACCACCACCGCGGTGCCCGTCCCAGCGCCCGCGATCGTTGTCGTGCCAGCGGCGGCTCTCGTAGTAGCGCGGCGCTGGTTGGTAGTAGCGTGGCGCCGAGTAGTAACGCGGAGCCGGTTGGTAGTAACGCGGGGCCGCCTGATAGTAGCGCGGGGCCGAGTAATAGGTGCTGCCACCGCTGTAATAGGTGCCGCCAGTGTTGTAGTAAGCCGGAGCGGGTGAGGTGTAGACCTCCGAGCTGTAATAACTGTCTGCGTAGGAGTAGGGAGCGCAACCGGCAACGGAAAACATCATCGCAGCAAGTAGAAGAATTCGTCGATACATGGCGGCCTCCTGGACCGCGGGTAGCCACACCAGCGACGCTGGCAGGCATCAGTCGTTTATTCGGTGACTGACGAAACATCTGACAGCGTTTTCCGAATCTGGTGCGCTTCCGTAACAAGTTGAAACATGTGATTGATGAAATCCTGTTCATTTGGAAACCACTGTCATTCAGCCGCTGATCAGTGGTGCCCACCGTGATAGCCGCCGCCGTGATAACCGCGTCCGTAACCGCCGCGATAGCCGTGACCACCGTAGTAATAGCGCCCACCACCGTAGTAGCGCGGGCCGTAATAACCGCCGTAGTAATACGGCGAGTAATAGCCTGGATAGTAGTAAGTGGCAGGGTAAGCATCGTAAGGACCGGCGTAGTAATAACACCCGGACAGACCCAGGCCGAGCACCGCTCCCAGCAGCACCCGGCGCAACAGTTTGGAAGTAACCATGACGGCCTCCTGAAAGACCTGCGGCCGCAGCAGGACAGCGCAGCCGACACAGTTTTGACTGTCAGGTCCGGGGCAAGTGCCGGGCGCGTAAAGGCTTCAGATCAGCGGTGTCAGTCACACTGAAAATCCTCTGTGGGAGCAGGCTTGCTCGCGAAAGCGGTGGGTCAGTGACGAATCACTGACTGACAGGACGCCTTCGCGAGCAAGCCCGCTCCAACAGTTAGCCTGCGTAATGCCCAGGAATACATCGGTGCCACCACCGTACATGCTGATGACACCTTGCATATCCTGCTGTCTCGGGCCGATCATGCGATGTAGCAGGCCAGACAAACTGGCCGTAACCGCAATTGCGTGGAAATGCCTTACTCGTCCTATGCCTGATTCCGACATCAAACCCGACCTCTGCCCGGCCTGCGGCGCGCGCAACGACTGCAGCCTGGCTGACCCACGCACTGCCGACCAGGCCTGCTGGTGCTATGCCGTGAGCATCGATCCGGCAGTGCTTGAAGCCTTGCCCGCAGCGATGCGCAATCAATCCTGTCTGTGCCCGCGCTGCGCGCAGGTCGAGGCGCAACTGCAAGCAGCGCCGCGGCCGATCCCGTAAGATACGCGCCCCTTTATCCGCCGATTCCTGACCATGCGCGTCGACCGCTTCCTCAGCAACCTGCCCCGCTACAATCGTCAGCAAGTTCGCCTGTTGCTGGTGGAAAAGCGCGTGCGGATCGACGGAAAAGTCGTCAGCGACCCGCACAGCGAAGTGCTGGAATTCAGCCGCGTCGAAGTCGACGAAGAAGTGCTGCAACTCGGCAAACCGGCACGCTACTTCATGCTGCACAAGCCGCCGGGGTGCGTCAGCGCCACTCGCGATCCGCAGCACCCGACGGTGCTTGACCTGATCGATGAACCGGACAAGGACGACCTGCACATCGCCGGTCGCCTCGACTTCAACACCACCGGACTGATGTTGATCACCAACGATGGCAGCTGGTCGCGACGCCTGACCCAACCGCAGACCAAACTGCCGAAGGTCTATTACATCGAGACCGAACAGGAGATCGGGCCGCAATACGCGCTGACGTTTGCCGATGGCATCTACTTCGCCTTCGAAAACCTGACCACGCAACCGGCGCAACTCGAAGTGCTCGGCCCGAGGGCGGCGCGTCTGAGCATCGTCGAGGGTCGCTACCATCAGGTGAAGCGCATGTTTGGTCACTTCAACAACAAAGTCTTGCGCCTGCACCGCGAATCCATGGGCCCGCTGTCGCTGGATAACGCGCTAAAACCGGGCGAGTACCGCGCTTTGCGCACCGAAGAGATCCATTTGTTCTAAGCCGGCGACCGCTCAGCAGAAGTTGTCGAACAATTTACCAACGGCACTTGCGCGATCCCCATCCCACTGCTTGAATCAGGACGTCGGCCAAATTGTGACCGATGAGTCACCACATACTTCCAAGAAACTTTTTGCCGGTCGTCAGCCCCTTGGGTTGCGCCTCAGCCGGCAGACTGCCCGCCAATAACAACACCCGTCGACCGCAGTCATGGATCGACATGGGCCAAGCAAATTCCAGGCGTATGCCTACCTGTCACAAAGCTCGTGCAATCTCTATTTGCGCGCATACCCGCTTGCTTGCCAGGAGTCTTATGACATGAGGCCAGAAATCGCTGTGCTGGATATACAGGGTCAGTATCGGGTTTACACGGAGTTCTATCGCGCAGACGCCGCAGAAAAGACCATCATCCTGGTCAACGGCTCGATGGCCACGACTGCGTCGTTTGCACAAACTGTGAAAAACCTGCACCCGCAATTCAACGTGGTTTGCTACGACCAGCCCTACGCGGGCCGGTCGAAAATCCACAATCGTCACGAGAAACATCTCACCAAAGAAGTCGAAGGGCAGATCCTGCTGGAGCTGATCGACCACTTCGGCGCCGAACATGTGCTGTCGTTTTCCTGGGGCGGCGCAGCCACCCTGGTTGCCCTGGCCCATCAGCCGCGGCGTATCGAGAAAGCCGTGATCAGCTCGTTCTCGCCGGTGATCAACGCACACATGCTTGATTACCTTGAGCGCGGTGTCGATTACCTCGGCCAGCGCGATGGCGACCGCGTCGGGCACCTGGTCAACAGCACTATCGGCAAACACCTGCCGTCACTGTTCAAGCGCTTCAACTATCGCCACGTCAGCAGCCTGGCCGAACACGAATACGGGCAGATGCACTTCCACATCAGTGACGTACTGCACAGCGATCGCCAGTGCTATTTGAATGCGGCGAAGAAGATCAACGTGCCGGTGTTGTTTCTCAACGGCGAATGGGATGAATACACCGCCGCCGAAGACGCCCGGATATTCGGCAACCATGTGGCGCACAGCACCTTCACCACGCTGCAGGCCACCGGCCACTTCCTCGACATGGAGCACAAGGCTGCATGCCGCGATAGCCAGAACGCCTTGCTCGGTTTCCTGAAACCCTCAACGCAGTCGAGCCGAACGCGTTACGCGTTCGTCCAGGATCACCATGCATTGGCCATTTGAAAAAGCGTCGTCGCGAGCGAGTCTGTGGGGTTGAAAAACCAGCATTGATTGTCCTGCAGATTTGCCCGCGAATGACCGTTTTCAATGCTGTAACGCGCTGCGAGCAAAAGAAAAACTTCAAATCTGCGCCCGACTCTGGTACAAAGTCAGCCGCTCTGAGCGGGTATAGTTTAGTGGCAAAACGAAAGCTTCCCAAGCTTTAGTTGAGGGTTCGATTCCCTCTACCCGCTCCACTCATTCAGGTCTCACGTCGTGTTATGACGGGGGATGCAGGAACAGAAAAACCGGCCTACAGGGCCGGTTTTTTTGTGTCCGGGATTTTGTGGGAAGGCACCATGAATGATGATTCTCCTGATTCGGACCTCTCCTCAACCAAATTTGAATAATTCCATTTTTCTGTGGGTTATTGCGATTTTTAAAAGATAAGCCACAATAAACAGGAATAACGCATGGATGACAATTTCCTGGATAAATCCAGAATTACCGGGTTTAAAGTAGCTTTTGAGGTGTAAGACCCATTATGTTGGATTTGAGCCTTAGCAAGCCAAGTGAGATCGTCAAGCGGATCTGTGAACGCCTGCGCACTGATCGACTCGCTCTGGAGATGACACAAGCAGATGTGGCCGCACGTGCCGGCATCGGAACCAACACGGTATCCAATCTTGAGGCCGGGCGTAATGTGGGCTTCGAAAATCTGGTGCGCGTCGCCATGGTACTTGGACGCAGCAAGGAACTCGAAAATCTGTTCCTGCCAAAGCTTGAAACTCTGGACGACATCCTGCGCTACGAAAACAGCGCCAAGCGTCAACGCATCAAAAGGAAATCCGAAAATGCTTGAGCGAGTGGACGTCTACTACGAAGGCTGGGGTGAACATTGGCAGTGGGGCACGCTGGCTTCCACCACAGCTCTGACCGGTCGGCCGCTGGTCGTGTTTGAGTACAGCGACGAAGCGAAAAAAAGAGGACTCGAACTTTCGTCCCTGAAACTTCCTTTACAAGGCGCAAAATTAAGCCGGGATTTCCCGCAACATCAGTTGGGATTGCCAGGCCCCGTCTATGACTCGCTGCCCGACGGTTGGGGCATGCTGCTGATGGATCGTCTATTCAAACGTCGCGGCCTGAATCCCGCACGCATCGGCCCCTTGGAGCGACTGGCCTACATTGGCAACAATGCCATGGGCGCCATGTCGTTCAAGCCTGTGGCGCCTGACGTACTAGAACCGCAGATGCATGTTCCCATTGAATTGCTTGCAGCCGAAGTGCAGCAAGTGCTCAAAGGTGAAGGGGGTGAGCTTCTTCAGAAGTTGTTGCTGGTGGGAGGATCTCCGCAAGGTGCCAGACCAAAAGCTCTGGTCTATCGCGATCCTGATACCGGGACGTTCACCACTGCCGCCACTCCGGATTTTGAAGCATGGCTGGTGAAATTCCCGGCCCAGCACGAACACCCCGAAGTGTGCGCTATCGAAATGGTCTATGCCGAGTGCTTGCGCCTCTGCGGCATTCAAACACCAGACACGCAATACTTCAGTCTGTCAGACGGAATGGCTGCCTTCGCCAGCAAACGCTTTGATCGACAGGACGGGCTGCGCGTCCCCATGCAAAGTCTCGCAGCTTTCACCGGAGCAGATTTTCGATCCCCTGGAGCATTGGACTACGTCAACTTCCTGCGCGCGACGCAGAGATGCACCAATGATGTACGAGAAAAAGCTCGAGCGTTCGAGCGAGCTGTATTCAACGTTGCGTTCCACAATCGAGACGATCACCCCAAAAACTTTGCCTACACCATGTCACGAACTGGCGACTGGAAATTAGCCCCGGCTTACGATGTGACCTTTTGCGAGGGGCCGGGTGGGTATCACCAGATGGATGTGATGGGCGAAGCGCTGGAAATCGACCGAAAGGCCATGCTTGGACTGGCAGAAGAGGCGGAGGTTGGTGCCTATGAGGCAGGAGTTATAATTGAGCGCTTTTGCGACGTATCCAGCCAATTCTCGACTGTGGCAAATGATCTTTATCCTGGCGTGATCACTCAGGAAACCCTGCGTACCATTCAAAGCCGAATTGATCACAACATCAAGTTGTTGCGATGACTGCATATCCTTGCAAATCACACTTTTTGAAACCCTGAAGATTTTTCCGACATTACAGATCCACAACAAACCACGGTTCTCACCATCCCCACGACCCGCTAGCATTTCCACTTCACCCACCAACCCTCCCCCCTGCGCGGCCATCGACGAATACGCGTTTTGACTTTCGAGGGACTCCATGGCGCGGCCCCTGTGCCGCTGATGACCGAACTCAAAAGAGCACTTTCCCATGACGCAAAACATTTACGACGACCCCGAATTTTTTCACGGTTACAGCCAAATGAACCGTTCAATCGGCGGCCTCGATGCCGCACCGGAGTGGCCGGCGCTCAAGGCGTTGCTGCCATCGATGCACGACTTGAATGTGGTCGACCTCGGCTGCGGCTATGGCTGGTTCAGCCGTTGGGCCAGTGAACATGGCGCCGCCCATGTGCTGGGGCTGGATGTCTCGGAAAAGATGCTGGAGCGCGCGCGCGAAACCACAGCGGCGGCGAACATCCGCTATGAACGCGCCGACCTCGAACATCTCGACTTGCCGGCCTGCAGTTTCGATCTGGCCTACAGTTCGCTGGCGCTGCACTACATCAAGGATCTGGCCGGACTGTTCGCCCATCTGTACGCGGCGCTGAAACCGGGTTCGCATTTTGTGTTCTCCATCGAGCACCCGATCTTCATGGCCCCGCGCAATCCAGGCTGGCTGGTCGACAGCGATGGCCACAAGCGCTGGCCGCTGGACAGCTATCAGATGGAGGGCGAGCGGGTGACCCACTGGCTGGCCGACGGGGTGATCAAGCAGCATCGCACGATGGGCACGCTGTTGAATTCGTTGATCGCGGCGGGTTTTGCCATTCGCCATGTCAATGAATGGGGGCCGAGCGATGCGGAGGTGGCGGCGCAACCAGCGCTGACTGAAGAGCGGGAGCGGCCGATGATGTTGTTGGTGGCGGTGCAGCGCTAATTCGCGGCATATGCATTGTGGCGAGGGAGCTTGCTCCCGCTGGGGCGCGAAGCGCCCCGAATATCTTGGGCCTGCTCCGCAGTCCAGCGGGAGCAAGCTCCCTCGCCACAGAATGGGTGTTTGCCGTTACCGAGTCGCGACGATAAATAGCCGTGGAAACGGCAACAGCACCGAACCATCCGGCAACGCCGGATAAGCCTCGGCAACCGCCGCCATATACTGCGTGAGATATTGCGCCCGCTCCTCTTCAGTCAGCGGGCTCAGAAACGGAATCAAGCCACTGCCCTTGAACCACTCCACGATCCCCGCCGCTCCACCGGACAACTGATGGTGATAGGTAGTACGCCACACATCGACCCGCGAACAGTGCGGACGCAACATCGCGAAGTATTCTCTGGCACTCGCCATGTCGGTGCGCTGTCCGGCGGCGCCTGCCAGTTTCGCGGCCCACGGGCCGTTGGCGGCAACTTCGCGCATCAGTCGATGGGAAGGTTCGTTGAGGTTATCCGGCATCTGGATCGCCAGACTGCCACCGTCCGAAAGTTTATCCGCCAACGCCGGCAGCAACGTCGCGTGATCCGGCACCCACTGCAACACAGCGTTGGCGAAGATCACATCGAACGGGCCTTGATCCGCCCAACTATCGATTTCCGCGACTTCGAACTGTAACTGCGGCAGCCGCTTGAGCGCCGCGTCAATCATGTCCGCCGAGCTGTCCAGGCCCCGGACCTGCGCCTGCTCAAAACGCTGCACCAGCAGCTCGGTGGAGTTACCCGGACCGCAACCGATATCGACCACCGATCGCGCCTGAACCGTGGGAATCGCCGCCAGCAGATCACGGGCCGGGCGAGTGCGTTCATCTTCGAAAGCGACGTATTGTCTGGCGGACCAACTCATTGCGTTCTCCAGTCGGGACATTCCTGCGGTTCGTCACAATACAGGCAGCGCTGCGGACAGTTCCAGAGAGGCTTATTGCAAGGGATGTCTCCGCCTTCACAATTATTGGCAGGAGTCATTTGTAAGTAGAATTTTCATCGCGCCCCGGATGTCTGAATTTCAAGCTCTCCCAATAAGGAACATCGCAATGAAATTCGCGAAAATCTCCCAGACCCTGGCCCTCTGGGCCGGTAGCCCGAAAACCTTCATGGGCGCGTTGATCCTGATTTTTCTGTGGGGGTTGAGTGGGCCGATTTTTGATTTCAATGACACCTGGCAACTGATCATCAACACCTCGACCACGATCATCACTTTTCTGATGGTGTTCCTGATTCAGAACACGCAGAACCGTGATACCGACATCCTGCACCTGAAGCTTGATGAGTTGTTGCGGGTGAACAAGGAAGCGCAGAACGCAATGCTCGGGCTGGAATCGCTGGATCTCAAGCAACTCGAGGCGCTGCGCAAGCATTACCGCAGCCTGGGGGAAAGCGAGGTATTCGATCTTGAAGGGCTGGGGGAGAAGAGCAAGCCGAAGCAGGATTTGAATGACTGCTAAGTAAAGTTGAACAAAACAAAAGATCGCAGCCTGCGGCAGTTCCTACACCGTTCTATGTAGGAGCTGCCGCAGGCTACGATCTTTTGATTGGCAGTTGGTATCAGCGACTGGCTTGCAGCGCTCGGGCCATTTCCAGATGGCTTTGCAGTTTTGGCAGCGTCTCGTCGGCAAATGCCTTGATTTCCGGTACGTCGGTCGACTGCGCTTCCTGCTGGATCTGCTGGATGGCCTCTTCGGTCGCTTTCACCTGGCTCGCGGCGTAGGCCTGGTCGAAGGTTTCACCGTCCTTGACCTGAGGGATCATGGTCTTGGCCTTGTCGGCAATTTCTTCACGGGGAGCGACCGGCAGATCGAGTTTCTTCGCGATCTTCGCCAGATGCTGGTTGGCCGTGGTGCGGTCATTGATTACGACAATGGTGTAATCCTTGACCTCTTTGGATTCGGATTTCTGGTGCGCCAGCCGGCTGGCTTCAATGTCGGCCATGCCTTTGGCGGACGCATCGTTGATGAAGTCGGCAGGCGACTGGGCGAATGCTGTGCCCGCGAACAAACCCAACAGCGTGGCAAAACTGAAACGACGTATCTGGGTGGCCATCCGGCTCATGGTCGCGCCCTCCTATCTCTGCAAATTCAAGCGGGGGCTTGCGCCCCCGCCTCTCAATCAAAACTACCTCACCGACTACTTCGACTTCTGAGCTGGCTTGCGGCCCATTTCGGTTTTCGCAGGCTCTTTGTCGACTGTCGTGGTGGTGGTTTTCCCACCTTTGCGACCGGCTTCAGACGCCTTCGTTCGATCGTTGGAGAAGTTTCCCGAGTTCGAGTTTCTTGAATTAGGCATGATTCTCTTCCTCTTGGTGTTGATCGTTGGCGAGCAGATGCCCGCCTAGATTGAGAATTGCCGGACTGCCAAAGGTTTAGAAAAGTTGCCCGCGCCGCGACGAACGGCGCGCACTGTTTCAGCTATCCACCGCCCGATGATTGAGGCGTTTGGCGGCGTACATCGCTTGGTCGGCATGCCGGAACAATTGTTGCTCCTCACTGCCATGTTCGGGATAACGGGCCACGCCGATGCTCGGTTCGATATACAGGTTGTGACCGTCCAGGCGCATCGGCTGCACCAGCACCTGGCGGATTTTTCCGGCCACGATGTCGGCGTCTTCAGCGGCGTGAACGCTGTGCAACAGCACCACGAATTCGTCGCCACCGATGCGCGCCACGGTATCGGTATCACGTACGCAGCCCTTGAGCCGACTCGCCACCGTTTGCAGCAGCATGTCGCCGACCGCATGGCCAAAGGTGTCGTTGACCTGTTTGAAACGATCCAGATCGACGTACAGCAGCGCCATGTTTCCCGAGGTATCACGGGCAGCGGCCAGCGCAGCCTTGAGGCGGTCTTTGAGCAACCCGCGATTGGGCAACTGGGTCAGTTGATCGTATTGCGCCATGCGCTTGAGCCGCGCGTGCAACTGCTGGCGCTCGATGGCGGTGGCGACCTGGGCGCAGACGTATTGCAGCAGTTCCTTGTCCTGCTCGGTGTAACGCTCGCCGCCCGGCAGGCTTTTGACAATCAGCGCACCGATGGTGCCGTTCTTCGAATTCAGCGGCACACCGAGCCAGCACGGTGAGTCCTGCCCCGCCACCAGCGCGGCGAAGTCGGGCGAGGCGTCGGGGCTGTCCGGCGTCAGCAGAATCGGCTGACCGCTGCGGATGACCTCCGCACACAAACGCCCGGTAACGGTGCCAGGTTGCTCGGGCTGCAATTCGAGATCGTCGACGTGATAGGGAAAATTCAGCTGCGCACAGTGCTCGTCGTACAGCGCCACGGAGAAATTCAGCGCCGGCAGCCATTCGCCGATGATCAGGTGGATGCGCTTGAACAGCGCCAGCAAGTCTTCGGCGACATGCGCCGCTTCGGAAATCGCGTACAGCGCAGCCTGACGCGATTCCGCCTGCTTGCGCTCGGTGATGTCGCGGGCCACGGCGATGCGCAGTTGATCGACCTCCGACCAGCGCGCCGACCAGAGGATGTTGACGATGCGGCCATCCTTGCGCACGTAACGGTTTTCAAAGTTGTGCTTGGGTTCGCCGCTCATGATGTCGTGGGCGGCGGCCAAGGTGCGCTGGCGGTCTGCGGGATGCACCAGTTCGATCATCGACCGGCCGATCAACTCGTCAGGCGTATAACCAAAAATACGCTCGCAGGCAGCACTGACAAAAACGAAACGGCCCTGCCTGTCCACCGCGCAGACGGCATCCAGCAACAGGTCCATATAACTCGCCAACGGCGCGGAATTTCGGCTTTCCATGGTTCAGCGTGGGTGTCCGGACAATGCAGCACTGTTCAACCATCCCTGACCCTTTGTTCACGCATCCCTGCACACAACTTCAAGCCTTGTTCGGCAGCAATCCCGGTAGTGCGTGCATCAGTGCGTTGATCGCAAAACCGATGAACATCACGCCACACAAACGCGTGATCATCAGCTCGTGGCGCTGATACAGCGTGCGCACCCGTCGGGCGCCGACAACGCCGATCAAGATAGCGTAAGCCAGCAATCCGCCGAGAAAGCTCAGGGCGATCAGCGCCGGCAACATCGACCAGTTGAGCAGTTCGGCGCGGCTCGACAGCAGCGCCGTAAACGTCGCCACCGCCACCGGGTACGCCTTGGGATTGGTCAGGCCGAACAGGATGCCGTGCCAGAACGGCTGACGCGCTGCGCCCTGTGGCTGATCAGCGCTGCGCCGCTGGGCTCGCACTGCGCGCCAGCCAAGCCAGAACAGGTACAAGCCGCTGAGCACACCCAGCACATCGAATGCGGTGCTGCCGATCTCGCGGGCACCGACGATGGCGATCAGCGCGGTGCTGCACCAGACCACATCGCCAAGCAAATGCCCACAAAGAAACCCGGCCCCGGCCCGTCGCCCATGCGCCGCGCCAATGCCGAACACTGCCAGAACGCCCGGCCCGGGCGTGATGCCGTAAATGAAACCCGAGGCCAGAACGGCCATTAGCAGCGATGGAGTCATGGAAAACCTGCTGGCGCCAGTACAAATGATGGCCAGTCTATATCAGCCCAATGTGTCTGATCACGACGCGTCGTAAAAACGCATGCCCGTGTACGGTTTCAACCGACAGGCTGCCAGTCGCGAAGCCAGATCACCGACGTGAACCTCAAGCTTGTGGCCATCAGGGTCAAGAAAGTAGAACGACGCACCTTCGCTGCGGTTGTCGCGCCATTCCTTCACATTCGCCGCTTTTAGCGTCTGCACAAACAATGGAAAATCTGCCTCGGCGAGGCTGAACGCGTAATGGGTGTAGTCGACGGACGGCTCGGTGGTGCGCTGCGCATCCAGCGACAGACACAACCACAGCCCCGGCAGCGACAGATAGGCACCGGCGTCCCACGAGGCTTCGACGCGCAGACCCAATACATCGCGATAGAACGCCAGGCTACGGGGCAAATCACTGACGGCGAGGGTCAGGTGGTTGAGGCCGGTGAGCATGATTCAGTAACCTCTGAGATCTTCAGGGACGTTGTACTGCTGGCCATCGTACGTCAGGGTGATCTGTTTTTTCTTCAGGTCGGTGTTTGTCGAAACGCACTGATTGCCGGACTTGGTGTTTTTCATTTTGCTGCCGGTGGTGGTGACGATCAGATCGGCGAAACCATTGTGGCTCGTTGGAGCGATCTCGAGGGTCCGGCGGATTTTTTTGCTGTAGCCCTCGCAGTCATTCACGAACTCACCGTTGTCCTTGAAGACCACCAGGCCTTCAAGCACCGGACGTAACTCGTCCCCCTCGCGAACATACAGCGCCAGATCGGTTTTCTCGTAGGGCATGGCGTGGGAACTGTGCGCGAATTTCGCTCGCAGCCCAAAAGCGCGGATATCCGGCGTCAAACGGTAGCGCGCCGTGTCGATGCGCACATCATCCAGGCGCACGGCATCGGAGTTGTAGGCCCCCGGCTTACGGTAGGTGGCGATGGGTTTGGCGTTGCTCGCATTGAGCAGCGCCAGATCCAGATCGAACGCCCCGGCATCGTCACCACCAGAATCGGCCAGATAGGTGGATTTGACCGAAATCGCCTGACTCGGGAACGCCGGCCAGACGTTGCAGCGTGACATGGATTTGCCGTCGAAACTCTTGGTGGTGCAGGCGGCGTGGGCGTGGGGGGTGATGGCCAGCAAACCGAGGGCGATCAGGAGTCTGGTGGGGTTGAGCATGGTTCTTCCTTGATAAGTGTCGTGTTGGGCTGGCGGGTTACAGGCCTTGGAAACCGTTTGGCAAAACGTAGGATTTTCCGTCGTAGTGCAATGTTGTCAAAACGGGTTTGTTGTCAGTGGTTTTAGTTTTACATGCGTCTCCCGTCCCCACACTTGTTGTGTCTTTCTCCAAGGTTTTGACAATCAGATCTGCATAGCCGTGAGAGCTCGTTTTAGCGATTTCTACCGTTCTTGAAATCTCATATCGCTCGCCTTCGCAGTCACCATCCCACTCGCCGCCATACCGATAAACCACTAATTTATCCAATACCGGGCGCAATTTTTCGCCCTCTTTCACGTAGAGCGAAAGCAGGTTTTCTTCCATCGGATTGATTCGGGATCCGTTAGTGGATAACGCACGTACGCCAAAGGCACGAAGTTCGGCAGTCAGTGCGTAGCGAGCCGTATCGAGCGTTATTTCTCGCAAACTGACGCCATCCAATACAAATGCAGCCGCTTTGTAATACGTCGCAATGGGCTTCGATTGAGCAGTGTCCAGAACGGACAAGTCGAAATCGTAGGTACTCAGCGCTTCTGGGTCATCAGATGGGGATCCGCGCTTAAACTGTGCAGTGGCGTTGATGGTTAATCCTGGATATGCAGGCCACTCCTTGCAGACAGAAAGATCCAGATCTTCTGCCATCGGTGTTGGCACGCAACCAGCCAACACCTGCCCCGCCATCAACCACCCACTCAGGGCCACCCACCCGATCCATCCAGACTTCACTGTCACATCCCACTCCTTGATAACGTTTTCAGCCGCGCACTATCCCCTCCTCAATCCGGCGATTCAACCAGTTCAACGCCTGATCCCCACCCCGGCGCTTATGCCACGCCAGCACAAACGTGAACGGCGCAATCTCGAACGGTGGCGGCAGCACAATCAATTCCTGCTGATCAATCTCGCACACGCTGCGCGACGACACCGTGAGAATCAGATCCGTACCGCTGATCAACTCGGGGGCGACGTTCCAGTGCGGCAGGCTGATGGCGACGCGGCGGCGTTCGCGCAGTGAGGTCAGCGCCCGCTCGATTTCCGGGGTGCCGCTGCCGCGCATTTCCAGCAAAACATGCGGGCGCGACAGGTAGGTCGGCAAATCCAGTACGCCGTCGGCCAGCAAGCTGCGGCGATCCAGCAGGCAGACGTAGCGCTCTTCGAACAGCACGCTGCTACGCAACTCGTTGGGCATTTCCGGGAACACCCCGGCGGCCACGTCGATGTCGCCGTTGAGCACCCCCTCCAGCATGCCTTCGCGGCTGGCGTGGCTGATTTGCAGGTCGATGCCCGGTGCCTCGCGGCGCAAGGTGCGGATCAGTCCAGGCAGGATGATGGCCGCGCCGTAGTCGGACATTGCCACACGAAAGGTCCGCCGCGCAGTGGCCGGATCGAAAGTGTTCGGCGCCAGCAGCGACTGCACCTGGGCCAACGCTTCGGCCAGTGGCGCAACCAGTTCCAGCGCCCGCGCCGTAGGCACCAGCGTCGAACCGGCGCGCACCAGCAGCGGATCGCCGAGCAAGTCGCGCAGCCGCGCCAGCGCATGGCTGACCGCCGGTTGACTCAGGTGCAGCCGCTCGGCAGCGCGGGTGACGTGTTGCTCGCTGAGCAAGGCATCGAGGACCACCAGCAGGTTCAAATCAATACGGCGTAGATCATTCATCTCGTGCATGTTCTGGATGACAAAACGGAATTTAAATCTGCTCGACGAATACTCTAGAGTCCAGAAAAACCTGTTGGAGAGTGAGCATGAGTACGTTGCAGTGGGTTGGCTTGTTGCTGCTGGCCGCGTTTGCCGGGGCGGTGGTGCCGTTTCAAAGTGCGATCAACAGCAACCTGGCGCGGGGGCTTGGCCATCCGCTATGGGCAACCTTGGCCTCGTTGCTGGTGAGTGTGTTGGTGCTGTTGCCGGTGATTCTGGCGTTGCGCCTGCCGCTGCCGTCGCTGGGTTTTATCAGCAAGGCGCCGTTGTGGATGTGGGCTGGCGGTGCGTTCGGCGTGTGCTTTGTGGCGCTGGCGGTGATGTTGCTGCCGAAGCTCGGCGCGTCGGG
Organism: Pseudomonas sp. URIL14HWK12:I6; assembly: GCF_000514195.1. Lineage (NCBI taxonomy): Bacteria > Pseudomonadati > Pseudomonadota > Gammaproteobacteria > Pseudomonadales > Pseudomonadaceae > Pseudomonas > Pseudomonas sp. URIL14HWK12:I6. Next base: position 118,514 of record NZ_KI911359.1, on the reverse strand, counting down.
GTTTGTTGCGCTGGCCTTGGCCGGCCAGGTGATTGCGTCGATGCTGCTGGATCACTTCGGGTTGTTTGGGCTGGTGGAGAAACAGCTGACGGCGTCGCGGGTATTGGGCGCGTTGTTGCTGATTGGCGGGGTGGTGTTGATTCAGTTTGGTGGGGTGTTTGAGCGGAATGTGGCGGCGGTTGGCTGATCTGAGAGCTCATGGTTTTGTGGTGTTGACGAGTCAGTCTTCGCGAGCAGGCTCGCTCCCACAGTTGATCGCATTTCAACTGTGGGAGCGGGCTTGCTCGCGAAAGGGCCGGTGAGTTCGGCTAAAAAATATCAGGACGGCGCATCTCAAAACGCATTACGGAAAATCTCCTCGATCTGCCGCTGATCCGCCGCCCGTGGGTTGGTCAGACCGCACGCGTCTTTCAACGCGTTGGTGGCGAGCACTGGAATATCGCTGAGCTTGGCGCCGAGTTCACGCAGGCCGCCGGGAATATCGACGTCCTTGGCCAGACAACGGATCGCGTTGATCGCCGCCTGAGCGCCCTCTTCCGGGCTGAAACCACGGATGTCCGCACCCATGGCGTGAGCGACGTCAGTCAGGCGTTCGGCACAGATCAACGCGTTGAAGGTCTGCACATGCGGCAGCAGCACGGCGTTGCACACGCCATGGGGCAAGTCGTAGAAACCGCCCAACTGGTGGGCCATGGCGTGCACGTAGCCAAGCGATGCGTTGTTGAACGCCATGCCGGCGAGGAACTGCGCGTAAGCCATGTTTTCCCGCGCCGCGAGGTCGCTGCCGTCACGCACGGCCAGGCGCAGGTTGTTGCTGATCAGGGTCATGGCCTTCAGCGCGCAGGCGTCGGTGATCGGGTTGGCCGCAGTCGAAACGTAGGCTTCGATGGCGTGGGTCAGCGCGTCCATGCCGGTGGCGGCAGTCAGGCTTTTCGGCATCGCGACCATCAGGGCCGGGTCGTTGACCGACAGCAGCGGCGTGACGTTGCGGTCGACGATGGCCATTTTCACGTGGCGCGATTCGTCGGTGATGATGCAGAAACGGGTCATCTCGCTGGCGGTGCCGGCGGTGGTGTTGATGGCGATCAGCGGTAATTGCGGCTTGCTCGATTGATCGACGCCTTCGTAGTCGCGGATCTGCCCGCCGTTGGTCGCACACAGAGCAATGCCCTTGGCGCAGTCATGGGGCGAACCGCCGCCCAGCGACACCACGAAATCGCAGCGACTGTCCTTGAGCAGCGCCAACCCGGCCTCGACGTTGGCGATGCTCGGATTCGGTTTGGCGCCGTCGAAGATCACCGAATCGATGTCCTGCATCGCCAGTTTTTCGGCAAGCATGGTCGCCACGCCAGCCTTGGCCAGCCCCGCGTCGGTGACGATCAGCGCCTTGCGAAACCCATAGTTGCGGATCGCAACCATGGCCTCGTCGAGGCATCCATTGCCCATGATGTTTACCGCCGGAATGAAAAAGGTGCTGCTCATGCGCGTCTCCTGACTGGGGCCGAATCGACTGCTCCGATACGGCGGATGTGCACAGGATCGACCGATCGGTCACCACCGATGTTGATCTGGCTCAATGCCCGCTCGTGATAAAGTCGCCGTCCATCCGCCCTTTGTTTTGAGACTGCCCACTCAATGACCGATTTTCTGGACGTCGACGCCACCCTCGAAGACTGGAGCGCCCTGCGCGCCACCGCCGACTTCAACGGTCTGCTGGTGGGCAATGGCGCCAGCCGCGCGGTGTGGGACGATTTTGGCTATGACTCGCTGTTCGAAAACGCGCGCACCGTGGAGGAGAAACCGCTGAGCCCATCGGAGCTGAGCGTGTTCGACGCGATGCAGACGCGCAGCTTCGAGCAGGTACTCGGCGCGCTGAAAACCACCAGCCGGGTCAACAAGGCGTTGGCCGTCAGCTCGGCGGCACCGCGCAATCGCTACTATGCGATCAAGGAAGCGCTGATCAACAGCGTGCACGCGGTGCACATTCCATGGCGCCTGGTGCAGGCCTCGACCCTGGCCACGCTCAATGAAGAACTGGCGCGGTATCGCACGGTGTTCACCACCAATTACGACCTGCTCAGCTACTGGGCGATCCAGCACCGCAGCGAGGCGATCGACGACCTGTTCAACGGTCCCGACGCCAGTTTCGATCTGAGCGCAAGCAGCAGCGCCAAACCGCGTCTGTTGTATCTGCACGGCGGGCTGCACCTGGTGCGCAATCAGGACGGCGCCGCGCGCAAACTGACCTCGACCGAGGGCACCCTGCTCGGCAGTTTCGCGATCAACAACACAATCAAGACCCTCGACGACGTGCCGCTGTTCGTCAACGAAGGGCCGAGCGCAGACAAGCTCAAGACTATCCGCAGTTCGGATTATCTGTCGTTCTGTTATGAGCAGTTATTGGGACACGCGCAGAACCTGTGCATCTTCGGTCATGCGCTGGGCGAGCAGGATGCGCACATCGTGAGGGCACTGCGTCTGGCAAAACCGGCGAGCGTGGCGATCTCGATTTATCCGCGCAGTGCGGCGTTCATCCAGCATCAGAAACGCCATTACGCCAAGGTGTTCGAGGGCACCGGGATTGCGTTGCGGTTTTTTGATGCGAAGACGCATGCGTTGGGGAGTCCGAAGCTTTCGGTTCCCGTCGAGATTTGATGTAAGCAGTACTGACGCCTTCGCGAGCAAGCCCGCTCCCACCTTGGAATGCATTCCAAATGTGGGAGCGGGCTTGCTCGCGAAGATTTTTCTGGCGGCTCATTCTTCCGAGCTGTGCACCACCACCAGCAACTGCGCCTGCACCTCGCCCACCGACCTGATCCGGTGCGGCTTCTGCGCGTTGAAGTGCAGCGCATCGCCACGTTCGAGCAGCACCCGCTCGTTCATGAAATCCACTTCCACCTGCCCTTCGTGGACGAACAGAAACTCCTCGCCCAAATGCTCCTTGAAGGTCTTGTCGGTGAACTCGCGCGGCGGGTAGATGATGAACGGCAGCAGGTTGCGTTCGCTGACCTGATGCGCCAGCACCGCATACCCCGGGCTCTGATCGTTGGCCGCCAGTGACTGGCGTTCGTGGCTGCGTACCAGGCTATAGCTGTCGAGGCTGACGTTGTCTTCGGAGAACAATTCCTCGACCTTCACGTTCAGTGCCTTCGCCAGTTTCAGCGCGGCCGCAATCGACGGGGTGTTCAGCCCGCGCTCGACCTTCGACAGATAACTCTTGGTCATGCCGGATTTTTCCGCCAGCGCCTCAAGTGTCACGCCAAGTTTTTTTCTCAACAATTTCAAACGGATAGACATGCGCAGCAGTTATTCCATCAAGGAAACGACGATTGATGCTTGCTTATGACACTTTGTGTCATATAGGCTCTTTAGTGTCATTTGCAATCACCCAAAGGACACAGACATGGCCAAGACATTAGCACTACCCAAAGAGCAACTGGTCAAGCAAGCGCTGACCCAGATGCAAAACACCCTGGCGGATAATACGTGGACTGACCGGCAAAAGCTGGCGCTGACCTGCCGGATCCTGTTCGAGAGCGGTCACGACTCCGGTCTGGCCGGACAAATCACCGCTCGCGGCCCGCAGCCGGGGACCTATTACACTCAACAACTAGGCCTGGGTTTCGATGAAATCACCGCGAGCAATCTGCTGCTGGTCAACGAAGATCTGGAAGTGCTCGAAGGCCACGGCATGGCCAACCCGGCCAACCGTTTCCACAGCTGGGTCTACCGCGCCCGGCCGGACGTGAACTGCATCATCCACACGCACCCGACGCACATTGCCGCGCTGTCGATGCTGGAGGTGCCGCTGCAGATTTCCCACATGGACCTGTGCCCGCTGTACGACGACTGCGCGTTTCTCGAAGGCTGGCCGGGCGTGCCGGTGGGTAACGAAGAGGGCGAACTGATTGCCGGTGCACTGGGCGACAAGCGCGCGATTCTACTGTCGCACCACGGCCAACTGTCGACCGGCAGCACGATCGAAGAAGCCTGTGTCATCGCCCAACTGATCGAGCGCGCCGCCAGACTGCAGCTGCTGGCGATGGCCGCCGGCACGATCAAACCGATCATTCCGGCGCTGGGGCGCGAGGCCCATGACTGGGTGTCGAAACCCAAACGCCACGCCGCCGCCTTCAACTACTACGCCCGGCAGAACCTGCGCCAACACGCCGATTGCCTGAACTGATTTCAGCTTTTTCCGGAGACTCATCATGTCCAATATTCACGGCATCATCGGCTACACCATCACCCCGTTCGGCACCCACGGCGAAGGCCTCGATCTGCCGGCGCTCGGCCAATCGATCGATCGTCTGATCGACAGCGGCGTCCATGCCATCGCCCCGCTCGGCAGCACCGGCGAAGGCGCCTACCTGAGCGACGCCGAATGGGATCAGGTCGCCGAGTTCAGCATCAAGCACGTGGGCAAACGGGTGCCGACCATCGTCAGCGTGTCCGACCTGACCACCGCCAAAGCCGTACGCCGCGCACGCTTCGCCGAAGCCCATGGCGCCGACGTGGTGATGGTGCTGCCGGCGTCGTACTGGAAGCTCACTGAAGCGGAAATCCTCGCGCACTACCGCGCCATCGGCGACAGCGTCGGTGTGCCGATCATGCTCTACAACAACCCGGCCACCAGCGGCACCGACATGTCGGTCGAGCTGATTCTGCGCATCGTCAATGGCGTGGAAAACGTGACCATGGTCAAGGAGAGCACCGGCGACATTCAGCGCATGCACAAGCTGCAATTACTCGGTGAAGGTCAGGTGCCGTTCTACAACGGCTGCAATCCGCTGGCACTGGAAGCGTTTGCCGCCGGGGCGAAGGGTTGGTGCACCGCCGCGCCGAACCTGATCCCGCAGTTGAACCTGGATCTGTATGCGGCCGCTCTGGCCGGTGATCTGCAGCAGGCACGCGAGTTGTTCTACCGCCAGTTGCCGCTGCTGGACTTCATCCTCAAGGGCGGTTTGCCGGCGACGATCAAGGCCGGATTGCGCGAGACGGGGCTGGAGGTTGGTGATCCGCGCTTGCCGGTGTTTCCGTTGAGCGAAGCTGGGCAAGCTCAGCTAAAAGCAATCCTCAACACCCTGCGCTAACACACACAAACCCATGTGGGAGCGGGCTTGCTCGCGAAAGCGGTGGATCAGTCACTGCAGATGTCGACTGACACGACGCCTTCGCGAGCAAGCCCGCTCCCACATTTTTGCTCTTAAGTGTTCTTCAGAGCACCGGCAAGGTCTTGTCCTTGATCACTTTGCTCGGCCCATTGGCCTTGACGCTCGCGATGCCTTTGGCACACGCGGCATCGTTGGAGTACGACTCGCTGCTGCCGATGATCTGATGGTTGGCAGCCTTGAGGTTGAAGTAAGGATGACCATCCTTGGTGGTCTTTTTCTCATAGCGTTCATCCAGCGGGCTATTGGTCTGCACCGAAGCGATGCCGCTGTCGGCAGCCGCGCGGGTGGTGTAGAGCTCGCTGATGAGAATGGTTTCAGCGTTGGCGGCTTTCAGCACAAACCTGAACTGGCCGTTACTGCTTTTGCTCACTTCGTACCATCCGGACATGCTCGTTTCTCCTTGGCGGTTGAAAGGTTTTGCGCCAATGAGTAAAGACCAGCCCAAGATTTCTGTCGCCTGTAATGGCCTCTTCGCGAGCAAGCCCGCTCCCACAGTAGATCTCCAGTGATCACAAAAATAGGTGAGCACTCGGCAATCAATGTGGGAGCGAGCCTGCTCGCGAAGGCGTCACCCCGGTGTTGGCTATTTCACCCCGCCCGCACCACCGACAACTCCGGCGCACTCACCCGTCGCTGACTCAGATACCGCGTGCAACTCACCCGCAGGAACGAGGCAAAATTCACCACCTCCCCGCGATAATCCATCACCTCTTCATACAGTTTGGCGATCAGTTGATTGGTGGTCATGCCATCGACTTCGGCGATTTCGCTGAGGATGTCCCAGAACTGGTTTTCCAGGCGCAGCGTCGTCACCACGCCGCAGATGCGCAACGAGCGCGAGCGGGATTCGTAGAGAATCGGGTCGGCCTTGACGTAGAGCTCGCACATCGGCGGATCCTCGTTACAGGGTGATCTTGGTGCCGAGCAGACCGAGGAAACCGGCCAGCCAGTTCGGATGCGCCGGCCACGCTGGCGCAGTCGCCAGATTGCCTTGAACGTGGCCGTCGGTCACCGGGATATCGATGAACGTGCCACCGGCCAGTCGCACTTCCGGGGCGCAGGCCGGATAGGCGCTGCACTCACGACCTTCGAGAACGCCCGCTGCCGCCAACAGTTGCGCACCGTGGCAGACCGCCGCAATCGGCTTTCCAGCCTTGTCGAAGGCGCGCACCAGCTCCAGGACTTTTTCGTTCAGGCGCAGGTATTCCGGCGCACGACCGCCGGGGATCAGCAGCGCGTCGTAATCGGCCTCGGTGACCTTGGCAAAGTCGAAATTGAGGGCGAACAGGTGACCGGGTTTCTCGCTGTAAGTCTGGTCGCCTTCGAAGTCATGGATCGCGGTGCGCACGGTCTTGCCCGCAACCTTGTCCGGGCACACGGCGTGCACAGTGTGACCGACCATTTGCAGGGCCTGGAACGGCACCATCACTTCGTAGTCTTCGACGTAATCGCCGACCAGCATCAGGATTTTTTTCGCGGCCATGGGGAGGACTCCTCTGGGAATGGACTTGCAGGAGTATTCAAGGTAGACCTTATCCGTTGGGGCGGGTAACAACCGGCTACTACCTCGAAGACCGCGTTATCGTTCTTCGCGAGCAGGCTCGCTCCCACACTGGAATGCCATCCACTGTGGGAGCGAGCCTGCTCGCGAAGAGGCCCTCAAACTGTACGCCTAAGTCTGTGCCTAGCTGTAACAGCCCGACCCGCCCGGTTTATGGCTAGATGAAGCCACCTTCCTGTCACCTTCAATTCTGGTCACTCACATGTCCTCGCGCGAAAACACCGGCATGGCCCTCGGCCTGCTCGGGGTTGTGATTTTCAGCCTGACCCTGCCCTTCACCCGGATCGTGGTGCAGGAACTGCATCCGCTGCTCAACGGCCTCGGCCGCGCGCTGTTCGCGGCGATTCCCGCGGCAGCGTTGTTTTTATGGCGACGCGAGAAGTGGCCGAGCTGGCAGCAGATCAAAGGCCTGAGCCTGGTGATCGCCGGGGTGATTCTTGGCTTCCCGGTGCTGTCGGCGTGGGCCATGCAGACCTTGCCGGCGTCCCACGGCGCGCTGGTCAACGGTTTGCAGCCGCTGTGCGTGGCGCTGTATGCGGCGTGGCTGTCCCACGAGCGGCCGTCGAAAGCCTTCTGGGCCTGCGCCGCACTGGGCAGTGCGCTGGTGCTCGGCTACGCGTTGTACACCGGAGCCGGGAGCATTCAGGCCGGTGACTTGTTGATGCTCGGCGCGATTGCCGTCGGCGGTCTGGGTTATGCCGAGGGTGGCCGGTTGGCCAGGGAAATGGGCGGCTGGCAGGTGATCTGCTGGGCGCTGGTACTGTCGACGCCGCTGCTGATCGGGCCAGTGTTGTATCTGGCGCTGCAACATCACGGTGCAGTGTCAGCCAAGGCCTGGTGGGCGTTCGGCTACGTGGCGCTGTTTTCGCAGTTTCTCGGCTTCTTCGCCTGGTACGCCGGGTTGGCGATGGGCGGGATTGCGCGGGTCAGTCAGATCCAGTTGCTGCAGATCTTTTTCACCATCGCGTTTTCGGCGCTGTTCTTTGGTGAACATGTCGAGCCGATTACCTGGGTCTTTGCCTGCGGGGTGATCGCGACCGTGATGCTCGGGCGCAAGACCGCCATCAAACCCCATGTGGGAGCGAGCCTGCTCGCGAAGGGGCCATAACAGCCAGCAGCATCCTTGGCTGGCAGTCTGCCTTCGCGAGCAGGCTCGCTCCCACAAGGTCAGGCGAGTAAGCCGTCGGCGCGCAGCAGGGTTTCCAGACAGTGCTCGCTGATGTTGTAGAAATCCTTGAGCTCCTGAATCTTCACCAGCAACTGAGCCGGGTCCACCGGCTCGGCGCGTTTCACCGCGAGAATCATCTTGTTCTTGTTGGTGTGTTCCAGCGAGATGAATTCGAACACTTTGGTCTCGTAACCGCAGGCTTCGAGGAACAGTGCACGCAGGCTGTCGGTGACCATTTCCGCCTGTTGGCCCAGGTGCAGACCGTATTGCAGCATCGGCTTGAGCAGCGCCGGGCTCTGGATCTGCAGGCGGATCTGTTTGTGGCAGCACGGCGAGCACATGATGATCGACGCGCCGGAACGGATGCCGGTGTGGATCGCGTAGTCGGTGGCGATGTCGCAGGCATGCAGGGCGATCATCACGTCCAGTTCGCTCGGCGCCACGCTGCGCACGTCACCGCACTTGAACACCAGCCCCGGGTGCTCCAGTTTCGCCGCGGCGGCGTTGCACAGGTTGACCATCTCTTCGCGCAGCTCGACGCCGGTGACTTCGCCTTCGGCCTTGAGCGTGTTGCGCAGGTAATCGTGGATGGCGAACGTCAGGTAACCCTTGCCCGAGCCGAAGTCCGCCACCCGCACCGGTTTGTCCAGCGCCAGCGGTGACGAGGTCAGCGCGTGGCTGAAGACTTCGATGAACTTGTTGATCTGCTTCCACTTGCGCGACATCGCCGGGATCAGCTCGTGTTGCGCGTTGGTCACGCCCAGGTCCTTGAGGAACGGCCGGCTCAAGTCCAGAAAACGGTTCTTCTCACGGTTGTGCTCGGCGGACGGCGCTTCACGCAATTGCTGAGGTTTGCTCTTGAACAGTGAACTCTTGCCCTTTTTGCTGTATTCGAGCTGGGCTTCGTCGGTCACGGTCAGCAAATGCGCATTCTTGAACGCGGCCGGCAACAGCTCGGCAATCACCGCCACGCCTTCGCTCAGCGGCAGATTCTTGGTGATGTCGCGGGTCTTGTAGCGATAGACAAACGACAGGTTTGGCTGCGCCTTGACCGTCACCGCTTTGATGATGATCCGCTGTAGATCCGCCTCTTCACCCATGTACTTGGCCAGCACCAGTTTGATGAAGCCGTTGTGTTCGAGGCTGGTTTGCAGCAGCTCGATGAACTGGGTGTGGTGATCGGGTGCGGGCTTGAGGGAGGGGGCGGTAACGGACATGGAAAAGCGGCCTCGGACGGGCGAAATCGGGAATGGCGGGTATTTTAGGGGGGATGGCGCTTGGGGACACGTTCTTATTTACCCAACGGCACAAGAACTCAGCGCACTGCCTGGCCCCTGTGGGAGCGGGCTTGCTCGCGAAAGCGGCGTATCAGGCGACATTGATGGTGAATGTCAGACCGTATTCGCGAGCAAGCCCGCTCCCACACTGGCTCGGCGTAATGCGGCCATATGTATCAGACAGGCCTTGCTCAGCGGGACCGGGGAGAACCGCACCCAGACTCAGCCCAACACAATCAACCGATTGGGCAATTCATTCCTCACCTGCGTCACCGGCACGTGCACCTTGAGCAGTTCCCCACAGGCCTCGATGCAGGTGACAAAGCCCTCGAGCGTGCGCCCCTGCCGCACCTGCTCGGTGAACGCGGCGACGATCGCGTCCCAGCTTTTGTTGTCCAGCCGCCGGGAAATCCCCTCGTCCACCAGAATCTCCACGTAGCGCTCGGCCTCGCAGACAAAGATCAGCATCCCGGTGCTGCCGACGGTGTGGTGCAGGTTCTGTTCGAGGAACTGCCGCCGCGCCAGGTTCGATGCGCGCCAGTGGCGCACGCGGCGCGGGATCAGATGGGTGGTGATCTTCGGCAGGCGAAACAGCAGGCACAGGACGATGAACAGCCCCCATTGCACCAGCAACAGGCTGTGCATGGTCAGCCAGCCAGTCAGGTAATGGACGATGCCCGGCACCAGCAGCGCCAGCAGGCTGGCCCACAGCAGCGGAATGTACGCGTAGTCATCGGCGCGGGCCGCCAGCACGGTGACCAGTTCGGCGTCGGTGTCGCGCTCGACCCGGGCAATCGCCTCGGCGACTTTGCGTTGTTCGTGTTCAGTCAGTAATGCCATGTCGAAAAGTGCCTGATCATTATTGTTGTGTGTTCACCAGCCGCCGGACGAACCGCCGCCGCCGAAACTGCCCCCGCCGCCGCTGAAGCCCCCGCCTCCACCGCCACCGCCAAATCCACCACCGCCGAAACCGCCCCCGCCTCCGGAGCCGCCACGGCCGGCGGGAAGCATACCGAGCATCTGGCAGACAAACACGGTCAGGATGAACAACACCACCAGAAAAACGAACAACAGCGGATGCCGCGAGACAAAATCGCTCTGCGGATCACCGCTCGACTCGTACACCGTCGATGGCTCGTCCAGAGGATTGCCGCCGAGCACCACCAGCATCGCCGCCACGCCGTCGCTGATGCCCTTGCTGAAATTGCCGGCCTTGAACGCCGGGGTGATCACTTGATGGATGATCACCGAACTCTGCGCATCGGTCAGCCGATCCTCCAGGCCATAGCCGACTTCGATGCGCAGTTTGCGCTCGTCACGGGCAACGATCAGCAGCGCGCCGTTGTTCTTGTCCTTCTGACCGATGCCCCAGTGCCGGCCCAGTTGCACGCCGTAATCCTCGATGGTGGTGCCCTGCAGATCAGGCACCGTGACCACCACCAGTTGCTCGCCGGTCGCCTGTTCATGCGCCTGCAATTGCTGGCTCAACTGGGCGCGCACCGAGGGCTCGATCATCTGCCCCTCGTCCACCACCCGCCCGCTCAGCGCCGGGAACGTCAACTCCGCCCGGGCGCTGAGGGCGAACAGCCACAGCATCAGCACCAGGCCTATCTTCAACACACGCATGGGCAACCTCGAATCAGAACTTCACTTCCGGGGCCTTTTCCGCACCGGGGGTGGTGGCTTCGAAGGTTTCGCGAATCGGCAGGTCGCTGTACATCACGCTGTGCCAGAGGCGCCCGGGAAACGTGCGGATCTCGGTGTTGTATTTCTGCACCGCCAGAATGAAATCGCGCCGCGCCACGGCAATCCGGTTTTCCGTGCCTTCGAGCTGCGATTGCAGGGCAAGGAAGTTCTGGTTGGCCTTCAGGTCCGGATAACGCTCGGAGACCACCATCAAACGGCTGAGCGCGCCACTCAACTGATCCTGAGCCTGCTGGAACTGCTTGAGTTTTTCCGGATTGTCGAGGGTGCTGGCATCGACCTGGATCGACGTCGCCTTGGCCCGCGCCTCGACCACGGCGGTCAGGGTCGCCTCCTCATGCTTGGCGTAGCCTCTGACGGTCTCCACCAGGTTGGGGATCAGGTCGGCACGGCGCTGGTACTGGTTCTGGACCTGGCCCCAGGCCGCCTTGGCCTGTTCATCGAGGGTCGGGATATTGTTGATGCCGCATGCGGTCAACAAAGTGGCAAGCACCAGCAGCGTGGCGACCTGCAGACGCGAGCGGTAGGTTGGACTGACATTCATCAAAGTGATGCTCCCTGGCATATTTCATAAAAAACCGACCGTGAAACCTTCTGCATCAGCGGTTGGGGCATAATCGGCCGCGCCACTGGATTGCAACGGGCCGATGGGCTAAAAAGAGGCCCTGCGCAAACGCAGCCGAGTGTCGGCGGGCGTTTTTGGCTCGGTCATTTTGAGCCTGCACCCGAACAACAATAGTCGCTCCCTAACTTTTGGCTGGCCGGCATTGCATTGCCGCTTGGGCCCTTGAGAAAAATATTCATGAAGAAGCTGTGTTTGCTGGGCCTGTTCGTCAGCCTGGCCAGTCATCAAGTATTGGCCGCCACGACCCCGGTACCCCTGGAAAACAAGGACGCGTTCATCAGCAATCTGATGAAACAAATGACCCTCGATGAAAAGATCGGCCAGTTGCGCCTGATCAGCATCGGCCCGGAAATGCCCCGTGAGTTGATCCGCAAAGAGATCGCCGCCGGCAACATCGGCGGTACGTTCAACTCGATCACCCGCCCGGAAAACCGTCCGATGCAGGACGCGGCGATGCGCAGTCGCCTGAAGATTCCGATGTTTTTTGCGTACGACGTGATCCACGGTCACCGTACGATTTTCCCGATTCCGCTGGCCCTGGCATCGAGCTGGGACATGGACGCCATCGGTCAGTCCGGGCGCGTTGCCGCCAAGGAAGCCGCGGCCGACAGCCTCGACATCACCTTCGCGCCGATGGTCGACATCTCCCGCGATCCGCGCTGGGGCCGCAGCTCCGAAGGGTTCGGTGAAGACACCTACCTGACCTCGCGCATTGCCAAAGTGATGGTCAAGGCCTATCAGGGCGACACGCCGAGCGCAGCCGACAGCATCATGGCCAGCGTCAAGCACTTCGCCCTGTATGGCGCGGTCGAGGGCGGGCGCGACTACAACGTCGTCGACATGAGCCCGGTGAAGATGTACCAGGACTATCTGCCACCGTACCGCGCGGCGATCGACGCCGGTGCCGGCGGGGTGATGGTGGCGTTGAACTCGATCAACGGCATCCCGGCCACCGCCAATACCTGGCTGATGAACGACCTGCTGCGCAAGGACTGGGGCTTCAAGGGCCTGGCCGTCAGCGACCACGGGGCGATCTTCGAGCTGATCAAGCACGGCGTGGCCGCCGACGGTCGTGAAGCGGCGAAGCTGGCGATCAAGGCCGGCATCGACATGAGCATGAACGACACCCTGTACGGCAAAGAGCTGCCGGGGCTGCTCAAGTCCGGCGAGATCGAACAGAAAGACATCGACAACGCCGTGCGCGAAGTGCTCGCCGCCAAGTACGACATGGGCCTGTTCAAGGACCCGTACCTGCGCATCGGCAAGGCCGAGGATGATCCGGCTGACACTTACGCCGAGAGCCGCCTGCACCGCGCCGAAGCCCGTGACGTGGCACGTCGCAGCATGGTGTTGCTGAAGAACCAGAACGACACCCTGCCGCTGAAGAAAGACGCAAAAGTCATGCTCGTCGGCCCATTGGCCAAGGCCCCCATCGACATGATGGGCAGTTGGGCCGCCGCCGGTAAGCCGGCGCAATCGGTGACCCTGTTCGACGGCATGAGCTCGGTGATCGGCGACAAGGCCAACCTGATCTACGCCCGTGGCGCCAACATCACCAGCGACAAGAAGATCCTCGACTACCTGAACTTCCTCAATTTCGATGCTCCGGAAGTGGTCGATGACCCGCGCCCGGCCAACGTGCTGATCGACGAGGCGGTGAAAGCGGCCAAGGACGCTGACGTGATCGTCGCCGCTGTGGGCGAGTCCCGTGGCATGTCCCACGAATCCTCCAGCCGCACCGACCTGAACATCCCGGAAAATCAGCGCGAGCTGATCCGTGCCCTGAAAGCCACCGGCAAACCGCTGGTACTGGTGCTGATGAACGGCCGTCCGCTGACCATCCTCGAAGAGAACCAGTCGGCTGATGCGATTCTGGAAACCTGGTTCAGCGGCACCGAGGGCGGTAACGCGATCGCCGACGTGCTGTTCGGCGACTACAACCCGTCGGGCAAATTGCCGGTGACCTTCCCGCGTTCCGTGGGCCAGATCCCGACCTACTACAACCACCTGAGCATTGGCCGGCCGTTCACGCCGGGCAAACCGGGCAACTACACCTCGCAGTATTTCGATGACACCACCGGTCCCCTGTTCCCGTTCGGTTACGGCTTGAGCTACACCCAGTTCACGCTGAGCGACATGGCGCTGTCGTCAACCACGCTGAACAAGACCGGCAAGCTCGATGCCAGTGTCACCCTGAAAAATACCGGCAAACGTGAAGGCGAAACCGTGGTGCAGCTGTACATCCAGGACGTCGCCGGTTCGATGATTCGCCCGGTGAAAGAACTGAAGAACTTCCAGAAAGTCATGCTCAAGGCCGGCGAACAGAAAGTCGTGCACTTCACCATCACCGAGGATGACCTGAAGTTCTACAACGCCCAGCTCAAGTACGCGGCCGAGCCTGGAAAGTTCAACGTGCAGATCGGCCTGGATTCGCAGGATGTGACGCAGCAGAGTTTTGAGTTGCTGTAATTATTCAGTAACCAATCCCCGTGTGAGAGGGGCCTTTGTGGGAGGGAGCTTGCTCCCGAATGCGATGTATCAGCTAAATAAATGCTGAATGACATGCCGCCTTCGGGAGCAAGCCCCCTCCCACATTGGAATCCACTGGTTTCGAAATTGGCGTTAACCGCGTCTGTCGAGGATATTGACCACCAACCGATCCACCCAGCCCCAAACCCGCTGCTTCACCCGCCGCCACAACGGCCGGCGCTGCCACTCCTCCAGACTGACCTGCTGGCTCAGACCGAAATCCTTCTCGAAACTCTGCACCACCGCTGCCGTCAACGACGGGTCCAGCGCCTCCAGATTCGCCTCCAGATTGAAACGCAGGTTCCAGTGATCGAAGTTGCACGATCCGATACTCACCCACTCGTCCACCAAGACCATTTTCAGGTGCAGGAAGCACGGCTGATATTCAAAGATCTGCACCCCGGCCTTGAGCAGGCGCGGGTAGTAGCGATGGCCGGCGTAACGCACCGACGGGTGATCGGTGCGCGGCCCGGTGAGCAGTAACCGGACGTCGACACCGCGAGCAGCAGCCTTGCGCAGCGAGCGGCGGATTTTCCAGGTCGGCAGGAAATACGGGGTGGCCATCCAGATGCGCTTCTGCCCGCTGTTCAGTGCACGAAACAGCGACTGCAGAATGTCGCGATGCTGACGGGCATCGGCATAGGCCACACGGCCCATGCCCTCGCCCATGTCCGGGACCTTGGGCAAGCGTGGCAGGCCGACATGCGCCGAAGGTTTCCAGGCCCGGCGATGGCGGTTGGCGATCCATTGCCGGTCGAACAGCACTTGCCAGTCGAGCACCAGCGGGCCGTTGATTTCCACCATCACTTCGTGCCACTCGCTGCTGTCCTGCCCCGGTGTCCAGAATTCATCGGTAACACCGGTGCCGCCGACCACCGCCAGACGCTGATCGACCAGCAGCAATTTGCGGTGATCACGATAGAAGTTGCCGACCCAGCGCCGCCAGTTCAGGCGATTGTAGAAACGCAGTTCGACCCCGGCTTTGGTCAGGCGCTGACGCAGGTGCAGGGTAAACGCGAGGCTGCCGTAGTCATCGAACAGGCAGCGTACCCGCACTCCGCGCTCGGCGGCCTGGACCAGCGCCTGAACCACGGCCTCGGCACAAGCGCCCGCCTCCACCAGATACAACTCCAGTTCGACCTGCTCCTCGGCGCGGGCAATTTCCACCAGCATGCGCGGGAAGAATTGCGGGCCGTCGATCAACAGTTCGAAGCGGTTGCCGTCACGCCACGGAAACACCGCACCGCGCATGTCAGCGCGCCGTGAAAATCAGCACCGCACCCACCGGTACCGACAGACTGATGGCCGACAGGCCGGCCAGGTCGCGCAGGGTTTCCAGCCCCGGCGCCAGATCGAAATCCTCGGCGTTGATCACCAACGGCTCCAGGGTCACCACTTGAAAACGCCGGTCGTCGAGACGGGTGGCCAGCAACTCTGCCGGGTATTCATGTTGCTTGCCGTGCAGGTTGACGGTCAGCGGCAGACGCAATTCCAGCTGCGCACCGGGGGCCAGATCGTTGATCGGGCGCAGGTCGATCCGGGTGCTGATGGTCGCTTCGGGGAATTGCTCGATCTGGAACAGCTCCTTGCGCATGCGCTCGTCGCGCAGCGGGATGCCGCTGTTGATCGAATCCAGCTCGACTTCGACTTCAGCGCGGCCATCCGGATCGACCTTGCCGTGCAGCACCAGAAAGCGCTGCACTTCAGAAATGTGGGCGTTTTTCGTGCTGACGAACGACAGCCGCGACGACTCGCCATCCAGATACCAGTTGGCCTGCGCCGGCAGCGCGGCGGCAGTCAGCAGCAGACTGGCGAAGGCTGTATAGAGGGAGCGGTTGAACATTGAATACTCGTGGGGGCGATAAACCTGCACGAACCTTAACCGCCCACGCCGTTATTGCAAACTGATCGCCGCAAATCTATCGATTGGTGAAACCTCCTGTGGGAGCTGGCTTGCCAGCGATAGCGTCGGGACAGGCTATATCTCTGTTGACTGACACACCGTCATCGCTGGCAAGCCAGCTCCCACAGGGTTATCTATTGACTGGAGGATCGAGGGTTTCAGGGATTGAGGCGGCAGCCCTGCCGTTCGCTCAGCCACTGGGCACGATTGCTGCGGCCCATGCCGCTGACGGTGATGGTTTTGCTCGCGCTGTCATCGCTAAAGTGGCTGGTTGGCAGCCACTGTTTCACATAACCCCGGCAGTATTCGGCATCGTTGTTCATCACGTAACGACACGAACAATATTCCTTGGCCGTGTACGCGCTGATGATGTCGGGGAACGCCCAGAGGTTTTCCCGTTCGAGCCAGATCCAGCCGAGCAGCACGATCAGCGCCAACAGCAACACCCGCTTCAACAGCTTCATGGCTGCACCGCCTTGAGCACGCGTTTGAGCAGCTCGTTGTGGCGATAGCTGCCGTCGCGGTCTTCGGCGTAACGCACGATCACCAGTTTCTCGCTGGGGATCACATACAGCGCCTGGCCCCAGTGGCCGAGGGCGGCGAAGGTGTCGGGCGGCGCGTCGGGCCACGGCGCGGCGGCGCCATCCGCCGGGCGATTGAGCCACCACTGACCACCGGGCACCGCTTCGTCCTGATGCACCTTGTAGCCGGCAAAGGCAGTGCGGTTGAAAGCGACCCAATCCTTGGGCAGCAATTGCCGGTCGTGCCAACGTCCGTCGCGAGCCATCAGCAGACCGACCCGCGCCAGATCCCGCGCCGTGAGATAGGCATAAGAGGACGCGACAAACGTACCGCCGGCATCGGTTTCCCACACGGCGTGGCGGATGCCCAGCGGCTCGAACAACGCGGTCCATGGATAGTCGGGATAACGCTGCGGGCCCACCATGTTCTTCAGCGCCGCCGCCAGCAGATTGCTGTCGCCACTGGAGTAACGGAACGTCTGCCCCGGCGGCGCATAAGCGTCGTGATTGGCAGTGAACGCGGGCATGTCGCGGTGCCCACGGGTGTAGAGCATCGCCACCACCGAGGATTTCAGCGGCGCGTATTCGTAGTCTTCCTGCCAGTCCAGCCCGGAAGCCCAGTGCAGCAGATCCGCCACGGTGATCGCCGGATGTTTTTCCAGCGCCGGATAAAACTTCGAAACCGGATCATCCAGTTTGAACAGGTCTTCGCCATACGCCACACCGAGTACCGTGGCCATCAGGCTTTTGCTGATCGACCAGGTCAGGTGCGGGGTCTCGGCACGGGTCGGGCCGGCGTAGCGTTCGTAGATCAACTGGCTGTCGCGGATGATCAGCAGCGCGTCCGTGCGGATGCCCTGGCGGGTAGTGTCGTCGCGGGGCGGGAAGGCGTAGGTCTCTAATGCCTCGACCGCTGCGCCGCTGATTTTTGCGCCAGTCGGCCATTGCTCACCGGGCCATTGCTCGGCCTGGACCGTGAAGCTGATCAGCAGCAGAAACAGGGACAGGCTTTTGCGCATGGTGAGGGCTCTTGGGGAGAACCTGCTGAGGGTAGTCTTGCCACATGACAGATGTGTGGTGTTTTTGCCGCCGCCTTCGCGAGCGAGCCCGCTCCCACATTTGAAACGCATTCCAAGGGTGGGAGCGGGCTTGCTCGCGAAGAGGCCAGTCAGCCCACCGCCAAAGCCTTGGCCAAGCGCTTGGCCCGCGCCCCCGCCGCCAACTGCATCACCCCCTGATCACGCTGCCACATCTGCGCCCACTCAGGACTACCCTCGGCCAACGCCTGATCGATCTCGCCCTTCAGCGCATCAAACTGCGCAAACAAACCGCCCAACAGCACATGCCCGGCCGGGTTATTCGGTGGCTGGCGACTCGCTTCCGCGCACCCGGCCAACAGCGCCAGCAAGCGCAACAGCAGCGGCTGCGACCAGCCACTGTCCTGACCGACGCCATACAGCCACGCGGTCATCGCGCTCAGCACATAGACATCTTCCAGGCTACGAAACGGCTTCACATAAGCGTCCCAGCCATCGCCCGCGAGCAATTCGCACAACGCGCCGTCCAGATGCAGCCGACCGTGACTGATGTCCGGCATCAGCGGCAGCGCCGGGAGTTTTTCCACACGCACGCCGGGCTCGCCGGGGTAAACCACCGCCAGACTCAGGCGCGGGGTTTCGCCGGGTTCTTCACTGCGCGCGGCGACGAGCAGCCAGTCCGCCGCGTCCCCGGCGGTGACGAAATCCTTTCGCCCATTGAGGCGCAAATCCGTCAGGCGCGTCTGCATGTCCGCCGGGCGCAGGCTGCGCTGTTCGGTCGCACACAACGCGCCAAGACTTGGCGGCGCGCTCGGCCAGAGCATGCGCAACGCCGCCTGATACCCCACCAGAAACGCCAGCCCCGGCGTCGCCATCCGCCGCCCTCCGGCCACCGCCAGTTCGAACGGCGTCACGTTGCCCAATTGATGCAGCAAGGTAGCGAAACCTTCCGCCAGATCAGTCACGGCGGGCAGGCGTTCATGGCTTTCGAGCAGGCTGGGCCAGGGCATAAGAGGCTCCTTGAGGGCTGTCATACAAGCATCACCAAACGTTCACGGTGATGACACCGGGGCTACATAGCCTGACTTTGCACAACATGGCTGCATAAAGAAAGTCGATCGGCTGCAACCCACGACGGGTTCAAGGCCCGTACGGAGATTCAAATGACTCAGATCGCCCGCATCAGCGACACCGGCAATGAACGCCGCCTGCAAGCCGAACGCCTGATCGGCGCCGAGGCCTTGCAGCAAGCCCAGGCCTTGCGCTTCAGCGTATTCAGCGGCGAGTTCAACGCCAAGCTGAAAGGCGCGGAACTGGGTCTGGACATGGATGACTATGATGTTCACTGCAGCCACATCGGCGTGCGTGACCTGAACACCGGACGTCTGGTCGCCACCACCCGTTTGCTCGATCACACCGCTGCCAGCAGCCTGGGCAAGTTCTACAGCGAAGAAGAATTCAGCCTGCACGGCCTCGCCCATCTGCAAGGCCCGATCCTCGAAATCGGCCGCACCTGCGTCGACCCGGCCTACCGCAACGGCGGCACCATCGCCGTGCTCTGGGGTGAACTGGCCGAAGTGTTGAATCAGGGCGGCTACAGCTATCTGATGGGTTGCGCGAGCATCCCGATGCAGGACGGCGGCGTGCAGGCCCACGCGATCATGCAGCGTCTGCGCGAACGTTATCTGTGCACCGAACACTTGCGCGCCGAACCGAAGAAGCCGCTGCCGTCGCTGGATATCCCATCGAACGTGATCGCCGAAATGCCACCGCTGCTCAAGGCCTACATGCGCCTGGGCGCGAAGATCTGCGGCGAGCCGTGCTGGGACGAAGACTTCCAGGTCGCCGACGTGTTCATCCTGCTCAAGCGCGACGAACTCTGCCCGCGCTACGCCAAGCACTTCAAGGCGGCCGTGTGATGAGCCGGTTGCGCGTGTACGCGCGAATCGCGCGGGTGCTGCTGGTGGTGGCGCTGGGCCTGACCATGGCCAGCGTCTTCGGCGTGTTCGAACGTCTGGGCCTGGCGCACTCGATGCAACGTCGGCAGCGCTGGTCGCGGTTTTTCATGGCGCGTTTGAGCAATGCCCTGCCCTTTCGCGTGACCGTGCACGGCGACCTGCCGAAGCAGCCGATGCTGTGGGTCAGCAATCATGTGTCATGGACTGACATTCCGCTGCTGGGCATGCTCACGCCGCTGTCGTTTCTGTCCAAGGCCGAAGTACGCACCTGGCCGGTGGCCGGCTGGCTGGCGGCGAAGGCCGGCAGTCTGTTTATCCGTCGCGGTTCGGGTGACAGCCAGTTGATCCGCAAACAGATGACCCGTCACCTGCAAACGCAACATCCGCTGCTGATGTTCCCGGAAGGCACCACCACCGATGGGCGTTCGCTGCGCACCTTTCATGGTCGCTTGCTGTCGGCGGCCATCGATTCGGAGGTGATGCTGCAACCGGTGGCGATCCGTTATCTGCGCAATGGCGAAATCGACGCGCTGGCGCCGTTCATTGGTGACGATGATCTGCTGTCGCATCTGATGCGTCTGTTCAGCCACGACTGCGGCGATGTCGAAGTGCATCTGCTCAAGCCGATCGCCTGTCAGGGCCGCGAACGTGCGGCGCTGGCGTTCGAAGCGCAGCAGGCGGTGCAGAAGGCGTTGTTTGGTGATATCGCCAAAGCGGCCGAACCGCGTCGCGCCGGCGAACTGATCGCTGCCTGAAACACAGATCCCCCCCCTGTGGGAGCGAGCCTGCTCGCGAAAGCGGTGGATCAACAACATGAATGTTGAATGACACTGCGCTTTCGCGAGCAGGCTCGCTCCCACATTTAGATCTTCAGTGGCTCAGCTTTTTTTGGGCGAAGTCCTGAAGTTGCGGATAGAACAAGCGGAAGTCTTCACTCAGCGGCTCATACAAACGCCGCAACTCCTGCATCGCCCCCGCCAGCTCCTCAGGCCGGGTCAGGCGGCGGGAGATCCCGCGCAGCACCTGCTCCAGCACTTCAAATTCCTGATACGAACCCAGCCAGTCATTGGCAACCATGTGCGGCGCGATCTTCGCCAGGCGTTCTGGCAATTGCCGTTCATTCGACAGCACCCGGTAAACAGCGCGGGTGAAATGTTCCAGCGGCTGATCGGCGTACAGCGTCCAGTCGCGCGCCAGGCAATGGTCGAAAAACACATCGAGGACAATCCCGGCATATCGCCGCCGGGTCTCGGTGAAACGCCCGAGGGCGATGTCCACCAACGGATGGCGATCGGTGAATACATCAATCCGCCGATGCAACTGAATCGCCGCTTCAATCTGCGGCGCAAACTGCCCCTGCAGGCGTCCTTTGACGAAATCGCCATACAGACTGCCGAGTAATTGCTCGGGGTGCTGGCCTCCGAGGTGTAAATGTGCGAGATAGTTCATGGGCGCAGCTTAGCACTGCGCGCTTTCATCGTTACAGCACACGTATCGTTATAACCCGATATACCGATTTATGCGGTCGTCAGATCAAATTCATATTGGTATATCGCGAAATACCGATTTAAAGTTCGCCTCATCGCGATATAGCGCTACACATCACGAGCATAAAGCCATGAACCTCGACCTCGACGAAATAATAAAAGCCCTGGCACACCCAGTACGGCGAGACATTCTCATCTGGCTGAAAGACCCCAAAGCCCAGTTTCCTGAGCAGATTCACAACCACGAGTACGGCATCTGCGCCGGGCAGATCGATCAACGCTGCGGCCTGTCGCAGTCGACCGTCTCCGCCCACCTGGCGACCCTGCAACGCGCAGGTCTGATCAGCAGCCAGAAAGCCGGCCAGTGGCACTTCTTCAAACGCAACGAGGACGTGATCCAGGCGTTCCTCGACGCCATCGTCAAAGAGCTCAGCGCTCCCACAAGGAATTGATTCAAATGCCCCTCTCGCTACTCATCCTGGCCTTGAGCGCCTTCGCCATCGGCACCACCGAGTTCGTCATCATGGGCCTGCTGCCCGATGTGGCGGCCGACCTCGGTGTGTCGATTCCCGGCGCCGGCTGGCTGGTGACCGGTTACGCCCTGGGCGTGGCCATCGGTGCGCCGTTCATGGCACTGGCCACTGCCAGACTGCCGCGCAAGGCCGCACTGGTAGCGCTGATGGGCATTTTCATCGTCGGTAACCTGCTGTGCGCCATCGCCAGTGACTACAACGTGCTGATGTTTGCCCGTGTCGTCACCGCGCTGTGCCACGGTGCGTTCTTCGGTATCGGTTCTGTAGTAGCCGCCGGGCTGGTGGCGCCGAACAAACGGGCGTCGGCCGTGGCGCTGATGTTCACCGGGCTGACCCTGGCCAACGTGCTCGGTGTACCGCTGGGCACGGCGCTGGGCCAGGAAGCCGGCTGGCGCTCGACCTTCTGGGCGGTGACCGTGATTGGTGTAGTGGCGCTGATCGGTCTGATCCGCTTCCTGCCGGCCAAGCGTGACGAGGAAAAACTCGACATGCGCGCCGAACTCGCCGCCCTCAAAGGCGCCGGCATCTGGCTCTCGCTGAGCATGACCGCGCTGTTCGCCGCGTCGATGTTCACCCTCTTCACCTACGTCGCGCCGCTGCTCGGTGATGTCACCGGTGTCTCGCCAAAAGGCGTGACCTGGACCCTGCTGCTGATCGGCCTCGGTCTGACGGTGGGCAACATCATCGGCGGCAAACTGGCGGACAAGCGTCTCGGCGCCACCCTGATCGGCGTGTTCGTGGCGATGGCGGTGGTTTCCACCGTGCTGAGCTGGACCAGCGTTGCGCTGATCCCGACGGAGATCACCCTGTTCCTCTGGGCCACCGCTTCGTTTGCCGCCGTCCCGGCGCTGCAAGTCAACGTGGTGACCTTCGGCAAGGCCGCACCGAACCTGGTGTCGACCCTGAACATCGGCGCATTCAACATCGGCAACGCCCTGGGCGCCTGGGTCGGCGGCAGCGTCATCGCCCACGGTTTCGGCCTGACCAGCGTGCCCCTGGCCGCCGCCGCGTTGGCCGTGCTCGCGCTGCTGGTGACCCTGATCACTTTCCGTCAGAACGGCGACGCCGGTCTGGCCCCCGCTACCCACTGATTAACCACTTCACTGACGAGGGTTGTACACATGGCAACTATTTTCGATCCGATCAAACTGGGCGACCTCGAGCTGTCCAACCGCATCATCATGGCTCCACTGACCCGCTGCCGCGCCGACGAAGGCCGCGTGCCGAACGCGCTGATGGCTGAATACTACGTACAGCGCGCGTCGGCTGGCCTGATCCTGTCCGAAGCCACTTCGGTGACGCCGATGGGCGTCGGCTACCCGGACACCCCGGGCATCTGGTCCAACGACCAGGTGCGCGGCTGGACCAACGTGACCAAAGCCGTGCACGCTGCTGGCGGCAAGATCATCCTGCAACTGTGGCACGTCGGCCGCATCTCGCATCCGTCGTACCTCAACGGCGAAACCCCGGTCGCGCCGAGCGCCATCCAGCCTAAAGGTCACGTCAGCCTGGTGCGTCCATTGGCCGACTATCCGACCCCGCGAGCTCTGGAAACCGCTGAAATCGCCGAGATCGTCGAGGCCTACCGCACCGGTGCCGAAAACGCCAAAGCCGCCGGTTTCGACGGCGTGGAAATCCACGGCGCCAACGGCTACCTGCTCGACCAGTTCCTGCAAAGCAGCACCAACCAGCGCACCGACAACTACGGTGGCTCCCTGGAAAACCGTGCGCGTCTCCTGCTGGAAGTGACTGACGCAGCGATCGACGTCTGGGGCGCCGGCCGTGTCGGCGTGCACTTGGCACCCCGCGCCGATTCCCATGACATGGGCGACGACAATCTGGCCGAGACTTTCACTTATGTGGCTCGCGAGCTGGGCAAGCGCGGCATCGCCTTCATCTGCTCCCGCGAGAAAGAAGGCGCCGACAGCCTCGGCCCACAGCTGAAAGAAGCTTTCGGCGGCGCGTACATCGCCAACGAACGCTTCACCAAGGACAGCGCCAATGCGTGGCTGGCTGAAGGCAAGGCTGACGCGGTAGCGTTCGGCGTACCGTTCATTGCCAACCCGGATCTGCCGGCACGCCTGAAGGCCGACGCACCGCTGAATGACGCACGTCCTGAGTTGTTCTACGCGAAAGGCCCGGTCGGTTATATCGATTATCCAACGCTGTAAACAACAACAACTAACAAGTAAGCCCCGCCTCGAAAGAGGCGGGGCTTTTTTATTTTCATACATTTAAAGATTCGCCATCAGAACAATATAAACCTAAGCTCCGCCCAGCAACTCATCAATTACAACCCACCAACTTAATCAAGCAAGGTTATATAAAAATGAATGATATAGATCCAAACAAACTTACATTCCTTCTGCAAATCACCAATGCCACGGACTCTACTTTCTGGCTTGAGGATTCCTCTCCAAAGCACCCACCCCTGACGCGTATCGACAAGATCCTCCCCTACCAGACCGTCTTCATGATGTTTGAAGGAGATCCTCATCTGAAGCAGGACATCGTTATTGATTACGATATCAAAAAGGAGGTATTCAGCACTTACGTCTGCTACACCAACTACAAACAGAAAGTACAATTCGACACTACGCTCAGTTATTGCTACCGACAAATGGCGGGGCACCGGCCTCCAAAGGTCGAACTCTTCTGGGATACCAATGCTTTCTCTATTGGCGCCGAACCTATCACCTGCGGCGCGGCATTGGAAAATGAAAACCCGGTTTACCCTTACAGCTATAAGATGATCGCATTCATGACGCCATCGGCCTGATAGAGAGTTTACTGCTCATGCAGTAACGGTACGGACAATGCTGACATTATAAAGGCGCGAGCAAACTCAAGGCCGTGGCTCAAGACCATCGGAAGTAACGCAGCCTGGTGGTGAGGATCGGGCAAAGGGAACTCAGAAACGAAACGGATCGGTTGGTGCGTATCGGCTGCTCGGCGCCCTTTTAGCCCGAGTCGTTAACATTCATTCACACAGTCGACACAAAACCCCTACAAAATACGTAGCTCGCTACCTATCAACCTGGCCAACGTACGTATATAAAAGCACCCATTACAAAAAGACTTGAAGCAGGGACATTTCCCCCGCTTCAAGTCTTGACACGGATAGATTCAATTACGCATTTTGTTTCATTTGCGCAGGCTGGGGCTCAGGCGCAGCATATCCAGTCCTGTATCGACCCAGCGCTCGGCTTCGGCATGCAATTGAAAGCTGTCCGGCGCCAACAGCCATCCATACAGGAGGCCATCGATATACGCATGAATGCTGATGGCCGCCCGGGCAGTGTCGAGATCTTCCGGCAACTGGCCGCGATTGACCGCATTACGCAGGGTCAGACCGATGCGCAGGTTGCAATCGAGACTGGCCGTGCGGCGCTGCTGGCGCAGATCGCACATTTCATCGGTGAATTCGCACTTATGAAACAGAATCTCGTTGATGCGACGGGTCTTCGGATCCAGGGCTACCTGATGAAACAGATGGATCAACAGCTTGCGCATGCACCCCAACGGGTCGAGTTCGTCCTCGCTCTCGCTGGCCTTGGCCAATTCATCCAGCGGTTCATGCAGGCTGTCGAGCATCGCCTGCACCAGATCGGCCTTGTTGCTGAAATGCCAATAGATGGCACCGCGCGTCACGCCGGCCATCGTCGCGATATCCGCCAGGGTCGTGCGGGCCACACCCCTTTCATAAAACGCTTTCTCGGCCGCTTCGAGAATCTGGCTGCGCGTTTCCTGAGCTTCCTCTTTGGTACGACGGACCATGGCAGTAAAACCTCAAACAGGATGTTTCAGGGATGGCTGAATATCCGCTGAATAAAGAGGGGGCTGATCTCTCACGAATCGGCTCCCCGGCCTACAATTTCAAACCTTGCGACGCATTTTGTAACAGGGTGGGTACGACGCCAAGCTATTTACAAACAGCCATGAACGTAAGTATATTCCTTAGCAAGCTACTTATCCACTCGACCCGATTTTTTTACCCTTTCACACTTCTTGTGCGCAATGCGCGCGCCTGACCCGAGGATCTTCATGCAATTCAAGCCAGCTGTTACCGCTCTGGTCACTGCCGTCGCCCTGGCATCGCTGCTCAGCGGATGTAAAAAGGAAGAAGCGGCCCCAGCCGCTCCGCCTCCTCAGGTCGGCGTCGTCACCCTGCAACCACAAGCGTTCACCCTCACGTCGGAACTGCCGGGGCGCACCAGTGCGTACCGCATCGCTGAAGTTCGACCACAGGTCAACGGCATCATTCTCAAACGTCTGTTCAAGGAAGGCGGCGACGTCAAAGCCGGCCAGCAGCTGTATCAGATCGATCCGGCAGTCTATGAAGCGACCCTGAAAAGCGCCGAAGCCAACCTGCGTTCGACCAAGTCGATCTCCGACCGCTACAAGCAACTGGTCGACGAGCAGGCCGTGAGCCGCCAGGAATACGACACCGCCGTCGCCAATCGCATGGAATCGGAAGCGTCGTTGCAGAGTGCGCAGATCAACGTGAAATACACCAAGGTCTACGCGCCGATCTCCGGCCGTATCGGCCGTTCTTCGGTGACCGAAGGCGCACTGGTCAGCAATGGTCAGGCCGACGCGATGGCGACGATCCAGCAACTGGACCCGATCTACGTCGACGTTACCCAGTCCTCGGTTGAGCTGCTGGAACTGCGCCGCGAGCTGGAAAGCGGTCGCCTGCAGAAGGCCGGCGACAACTCGGCAGCGGTCAAGTTGACCCTTGAGGACGGCAGCCAATACAAGCTCGACGGTAAGCTGGAATTCTCCGAAGTATCGGTTGATCCGACTACCGGTTCCGTGACCCTGCGCGCCGTGTTCCCGAACCCGGATCACACCCTGTTGCCAGGCATGTTCGTCCGCGCCCAGTTGCAGGCCGGGGTCAACGCCGCGGCCATTCTGGCTCCGCAACAAGGCGTGACCCGTGATCTCAAGGGCACTCCGACCGCACTGGTCGTCGGCCCGGACAACAAGGTTGAACTGCGTCAGCTCAAGGCCAGCCGTACCGTTGGCAGCCAGTGGCTGATCGAAGATGGCCTGAAAGCCGGCGATCGTCTGATCACCGAAGGCCTGCAATACGTTCGCCCAGGTGCTCAGGTCAACCCGACCGAAGCGACCAACGTAGCCAAGAACCCGGCCCCCGCTCAAGCAGCTGACAAAGCCGCTGGCGGCAAAGGGGAGTAACTCATGTCGAAATTTTTTATCGACCGTCCGATTTTCGCCTGGGTAATTGCCCTGGTGATCATGTTGGTCGGGGCACTATCGATCCTGAAATTGCCAATCAACCAGTACCCGAGCATTGCACCGCCGGCCATCGCGATCTCCGTGACCTACCCGGGCGCTTCGGCGCAAACCGTGCAGGACACTGTGGTCCAGGTGATCGAGCAGCAGCTCAACGGTATCGACAACCTGCGTTATGTGTCCTCGGAAAGTAACTCCGACGGCAGCATGACCATCACCGCGACCTTCGAGCAAGGCACCAACTCCGACACCGCGCAGGTTCAGGTCCAGAACAAGCTGAACCTGGCCACCCCGCTGCTGCCACAGGAAGTGCAGCAACAGGGTATCCGCGTGACCAAGGCAGTGAAGAACTTCCTGCTGGTGATCGGCGTGGTGTCGCGTGACGGCAGCATGACCAAGGACGACCTGTCCAACTACATCGTGTCGAACATGCAGGACCCGATCTCGCGGACCGCCGGTGTCGGTGACTTCCAGGTCTTCGGTGCCCAGTACGCGATGCGCATCTGGCTAGATCCGGCCAAGCTGAACAAGTACAACCTGACGCCGTCGGATGTCAGCGCCGCGATTTCGGCGCAGAACGTCCAGGTGTCTTCCGGTCAGCTCGGCGGCTTGCCGGCGCTGCCTGGCCAGCAACTGAACGCCACGATCATCGGCAAGACCCGTCTGCAGACTGCCGAGCAGTTCAAGGCGATCCTGCTTAAGGTCAATCAGGACGGCTCCCAGGTCCGTGTCGGCGACGTGGCCGACGTCGGTCTGGGCGGTGAAAACTCGAGTATTTCCGCCCAGTTCAACGGTAGCCCGGCGTCCGGTCTGGCGGTAAAACTGGCCAACGGTGCCAACGCCCTCGACACGGCCAAAGCGCTGCGCAAGACGATTGACGACCTCAAGCCGTTCTTCCCGCAAGGCATGGAAGTGGTGTTCCCGTATGACACCACTCCGGTCGTGACCGAGTCGATCAAGGGTGTGGTTGAAACCCTGGTCGAAGCGATCGTGCTGGTGTTCCTGGTGATGTTCCTGTTCCTGCAGAACTTCCGCGCCACCGTCATCACCACGATGACCGTGCCGGTGGTATTGCTCGGTACGTTCGGCATCCTCGCCGCCGCCGGTTTCAGCATCAACACCCTGACCATGTTCGGTATGGTGCTGGCCATCGGCTTGCTGGTGGACGACGCCATCGTCGTGGTGGAAAACGTCGAGCGGGTGATGGCCGAAGAAGGCCTGTCACCGAAGGAAGCGACCAAGAAGTCGATGGGTCAGATCCAGGGTGCCCTGGTCGGTATCGCCCTGGTGCTGTCGGCGGTACTGCTGCCGATGGCGTTCTTCAGCGGTTCCACCGGTGTGATCTACAAGCAGTTCTCGATCACCATCGTCTCGGCCATGGCCCTGTCGGTAATGGTTGCACTGATCTTCACCCCGGCGCTCTGCGCAACCATGCTCAAGCCGATTGCCAAGGGTGACCACGGCACGCCGAAAAAAGGTTTCTTCGGCTGGTTCAACCGCAATTTCGATCGCGGTGTCAGGAGTTACGAGCGCGGTGTCGGCAACATGTTGTCGCGCAAAGCCCCGTATCTGCTGGCGTACCTGCTGATCGTCGTCGGCATGATCTGGCTGTTCACCCGCATTCCAACCGCGTTCCTGCCGGAAGAAGACCAGGGCGTACTGTTCGCCCAGGTGCAAACCCCGGCCGGTTCCAGTGCGGAACGTACTCAAGTCGTGATCGACGAGATGCGTACCTACCTGCTGGATAAAGAGGCGGGTGCGGTGTCCTCGGTGTTTACCGTGAACGGCTTCAACTTCGCCGGTCGTGGTCAGAGTTCGGGTCTGGCGTTCATCATGCTCAAGCCGTGGCACGAGCGAGATTCGGGCAACAGCGTGTTTGCCCTGGCACAGCGTGCGCAGCAACACTTCTTCAGTTTCCGCGATGCGATGGTGTTTGCGTTCGCCCCGCCTGCGGTACTGGAATTGGGTAACGCCACCGGTTTCGACGTGTTCCTGCAGGACCGCGCCGGTATCGGTCACGAAAAACTGATGGAAGCCCGCAACCAGTTCCTCGGCATGGCCGCGCAGAGCAAGGTGCTCTACCAGGTACGTCCGAACGGTCTGAACGACGAGCCGCAATACCATCTGGAAATCGACGATGAGAAAGCCCAGGCCCTGGGTCTGAGCCTCTCCGACATCAACAGCACCCTGTCGATCTCCTTCGGTAGTAGCTACGTCAACGACTTCATCGACCGTGGTCGGGTGAAGAAGGTGTATGTGCAAGGTCAGGCCGGTGCGCGCATGAGCCCTGAAGACCTGAAGAAGTGGTACGTGCGCAACAGCGCCGGGACCATGGTGCCGTTCTCCGCGTTCGCCAAGGGCGAGTGGATCTACGGTTCGCCGAAACTGGCCCGTTACAACGGCGTCGAAGCGATGGAAGTGCTCGGTTCTCCGGCGCCGGGTTACTCCACCGGTGAAGCGATGGCCGAAGTCGAAGCGATTGCCAAGAAACTGCCGGCCGGTGTCGGTATCTCCTGGACCGGTCTGTCCTACGAGGAACGTCTGTCGGGCTCGCAAGCGCCAGCGCTGTACGCCCTGTCGCTGCTGATGGTGTTCCTGTGTCTGGCGGCGCTGTATGAAAGCTGGTCGATTCCGATCGCGGTCATGCTCGTGGTACCGCTGGGGATCATCGGTGCGCTGATGGCCACCAGCCTGCGCGGGCTGTCCAACGACGTGTACTTCCAGGTGGGCCTGTTGACGACCATCGGTCTTGCGGCTAAAAACGCCATTCTGATCGTCGAGTTCGCCAAAGAGCTGCATGAACAAGGGCGCAGTCTGCGCGATGCGGCGATCGAAGCGTGCCGCATGCGTCTGCGACCGATCATCATGACCTCGCTGGCGTTCGTCCTCGGTGTAGTACCGTTGGCGATCTCCACCGGTGCCGGCTCGGGTAGCCAGCACGCGATCGGTACTGGCGTGATTGGCGGTATGCTCACGGCCACGATCCTGGCGATCTTCTGGGTCCCACTGTTCTTCGTCACGGTTTCGTCCATCGGCCAGCGTAAAATCGCCGACCCGGACGAGACGACTGAAACTCCTAAAGAGGCTGGCCAATGAGCAAGTCGCTACTCTCCATCGCAGTCGCCGCCTTCGTGCTGAGCGGTTGCTCGCTGATCCCCGATTATCAGCAGCCTGAAGCACCGGTCGCGGGCCAGTACCCGCAGGGCCCGGCGTACTCGCCGGCCCAGGCTCCGGCGCAAGCCGCTGCCGAGCAGGGCTGGAAGCAGTTTTTCCATGACCCGGCCCTGCAACAGCTGATCCAGGTGTCGCTGGAAAACAACCGCGACCTGCGTGTCGCGGCGCTGAACATCGACGCCTATGCGGCTCAATACCGCATCCAGCGTGCTGACCTGTTCCCGGCGGTATCGGCCAATGCCAGCGGCAGCCGTCAGCGGGTTCCGGCCCGCGCTTCGCAGACCGGTGAAGCGAACATCAGCAGTTCCTACACCGCGACCGTCGGCATCAGCGCCTACGAACTCGACCTGTTCGGTCGGGTGCGCAGCCTGAGCGAACAAGCGCTGCAACAATACTTCGCCACCGAAGAAGCGCGCCGCAGCACGCAGATCAGTCTGGTGGCCAGTGTCGCCAACGCTTACATGACCTGGCAGGCCGACAAGGAGCTGCTCAAGCTGACGCAAGACACCCTCGGTGCCTTTGAAGAAAGCTACAAGCTGACCAGCCGCAGCAACGAAGTCGGTGTGGCCTCGGCGCTGGACCTGGCGCAGTCGCGCACCTCGGTGGAAAACGCCCGGGCGCAATTGGCCAAGTACACCCGTCAGGTGGCTCAGGATGAAAACAGCCTGACCCTGCTGCTCGGCACCGGCATCCCGGCCAATCTGCAAGCGGCCAAACCGCTGTCGGATGACCTGCTCAGCGATGTACCGGCCGGTCTGCCTTCGGACCTGCTGCAGCGTCGTCCGGACATCCTGCAAGCCGAGTACAACCTGAAAGCGGCCAACGCCAACATCGGCGCCGCCCGTGCAGCGTTCTTCCCGAGCATCAGCCTGACCGCCAACGCGGGCAGCCTGAGTCCGGACCTGTCCGGTCTGTTCAAGGGCGGCTCGGGTACCTGGCTGTTCCAGCCGCAGATCAACCTGCCGATCTTCAACGCCGGCAGCCTGCGTGCCAGCCTCGACTATGCCAAGATCCAGAAGGACATTGGCGTGGCGAACTACGAGAAGTCGATTCAAACCGCCTTCCAGGAAGTCGCCGACGGCCTGGCTGCCCGCCAGACCTACACCGAGCAGTTGCAGGCGCAGCGTGACTTCGTCGCGGCCAACCAGGATTACTACCGCCTGGCCGAGCGTCGTTACCGCATCGGTGTCGACAGCAACCTGACCTTCCTCGACGCCCAGCGTCAGTTGTTCAGTGCGCAACAGGCACTGATCACCGACCGCCTCGCGCAGCTGACCAGTGCGGTCAACCTGTACAAGGCCCTGGGTGGTGGCTGGAATGCGCAGACCGCGCAGAACGAACCGCTGAAAGAAGAAGCACCGAAGATGAAGCTGTTCTGATCATCCGGTGAACACAAGGAGCCCGCCATTTGGCGGGCTTTTTGTTGCCTGTCAGAAAAGTGTGTGGTTTGGGCTGGCCCCTTCGCGAGCAGGCTCGCTCCCACAGGGGATCGCATTCCAAATGTGGGAGCGAGCCTGCTCGCGAAGAGGCCCTGACAGACACTATAAAATCCAGCTGTATCTTGCGTTCGATAATCGCCCAAAACCCGCTTTCCCCGATTGAATCCCGCCCATCGCCCCCCGCACCATTCGCTCCACAAAACCAATAACAACAGGTTCGACTCCATGCTCCCGCGCCCTGTCCCGTCCGGCTGATCGCCGCCGCTTCATCCCTGATTCTGCAAGCTCGTGCCCGCCCCGAAAATGGCGGCAACGGCTCCGTTCGACCTAAAAAAATAACAAGAGACCCTGCGATGACTCATCCAACTGCGCCGTACGCACTCCCCGGCCTGATCGCCCTGGCCCTGACCGGCGTCGCCCTCCCCGCCGCAGCCGAAGAAGCCGGTTTCGTCGAAGGTGCCAAGGTCAACCTCAACCTGCGCAACTTCTACATCAACCGCAACTTCACCAACCCGACCAAGGCTCAGGGCAAGGCTGAAGAGTGGACGCAGAACTTCATCCTCGACGCCAAATCCGGCTTCACCCAAGGCACCGTTGGCTTCGGCATGGACGTGCTCGGCCTGTACTCGGTGAAACTTGATGGCGGCAAAGGCACCGGTGGCACGCAACTGCTGCCGCTGGATCACGACGGGCGGCCGGCGGACAACTTCGGTCGCACCAACGTCGCGTTCAAGGCCAAGCTCTCTCAGACCGAAATCAAGGTTGGCGAATGGATGCCGGTGCTGCCGATCCTGCGCTCGGATGACGGCCGTTCGCTGCCGCAAACCTTCCGTGGCGGGCAGATCACTTCGAAGGAAATCAACGGGCTGACCCTGTATGGCGGGCAGTTCCGCGCCAACAGCCCGCGCGACGACAGCAGCATGAGCGACATGTCGATGACCGGCAAAGCGGCGTTCACCTCCGATCGCTTCAACTTTCAGGGCGGCGAGTACGTTTTCAACGAAAAACGCACGCAGATCGGCCTGTGGAACGCCGAACTCAAGGACATCTACAGCCAGCAATACCTCAACCTGACTCACAGCCAGCCACTCGGCGACTGGACGCTGGGCGCCAACCTCGGCTTCTTCTACGGCAAGGACGACGGCAGCGCCCGCGCCGGCGAACTCGACAACAAGACCTGGTCGGGGATGTTCTCGGCCCGCTACGGCGGCAACACCTTCTACGTCGGCCTGCAAAAACTCACCGGCGACAGCGCCTGGATGCGGGTCAACGGCACCAGCGGCGGCACCCTGGCCAACGACAGTTACAACGCAAGCTACGACAACGCTCAGGAACGCTCCTGGCAGGTGCGCCACGACTACAACTTCGCCGCCCTGGGCATCCCCGGCCTGACCCTGATGAACCGCTACATCAGCGGCGACAACGTACACACCGGAACCATCACCGACGGCAAGGAATGGGGCCGCGAATCGGAACTGGGCTACACCGTACAGAGCGGCACCCTGCGCGACCTCAACGTGCGCTGGCGCAACTCGACCATGCGCCGCGACTTCAGCAACAACGAGTTCGACGAAAACCGTCTGATCATCAGCTATCCGATCAGCCTGCTCTGAACCCGCACGCCGGCGCTGCACAAGCGGCGCCGGCATCAACCACTGGTCAGCCCGGACTGGCGATTTGTCGAGGCGCAGATACAGTCAACAGAGTGTGTAAATTCTCCAGCCTGCTGTAGGAGCCCTTAGTTTTCTTCCGTTATCTCCGGATGCTGTACGCGAAGCTGCCTTGGCCACGGAGGTCAGGTATGAGCAAGCGAATAGTTATCGTCGGTGGCGGTGTAGGTGGAACCATGCTGGCCAATCAACTGGTCGGCAAGCTGTATCCCGAAGTTCTACGCGGCGACGTCTCGATCACATTACTGTCCAGTTCCCCCGATCATTACTACAAACCTGCGTTCATGTACGTGGCGTTCAGTCAGTTCTTCGAAGAGGAACTCAAACGTCCGGAACGCTCATTGTTGCGCCCGGAAATCAGTTTCCACGTTGAAGAAGTCACCCGTTTCGACTTTCCCGGGCAGCAATTGCGCACCCGTACCGGCAAGCGCTTCGACTATGATTTTCTGGTGATCGCCACCGGCTGCGTGCCGGCGCCGGAACGCATCGAGGGTCTGCAAGAAGCCGGCGACCACTTCTATCAATACCTTCCTGCCCGGCAGCTGGCGCAACGCCTGAACAGCATCGAAAAAGGCCGGATTTTCATTACCGTGTCCTTCCCGCAGACACCGAACGTCCCGCACCAATGCGGAATCGCACCCGTGGAAACGACATTGATGCTGGATGATTTGTTGCGTCGTCGAGGTGTTCGCGAGCAGGTGGAAATCATCTACACCTACCCGACGGTTGCCCAGCTATTGCGCAATTGTCTGTTCTTGCAGCGCCCCACGGGTGAAATTCTGCCGAGCATTTTTGCCCGGAAAAACATTCAATTTCAGCGCGGCTTCACCCTGAGCCATGTGGATCCTGATGCAAAAATCGCCTACTCAGCCGAGGGCGATGCGCAACCCTTCGACATTCTGATGGCTACTCCACCCATCCAGGCCGTCGAGGTGGTGCGTGGGTGCGGCATCTCACACGCCGCCAATGATGAAGGATGGCTGCCGACCAATCACGAAACGCTGCAGGTCTACGGTCTGGAGAATGTCTACGTGATCGGCGACACCGTCGACCTGCCGGTCAGCAAGGCCGGCGGCGCCTGTCATAACCAGGCGCCGGTGATCGCCAACAACATCACCGCCCAGATCCGTCTTGGCGCACCCAACTCGGTATACGACGGGCGGGTACAGGCGGTAGCCCAAATGGGCCTGAATGCCGGGATGCCACTCTGGTACGACTACGCCCACGATGTATTGCCAACACCCCCGACCAAATTGGGCGGTCTGCTCAGAAACGGTTTCAATCGCGGTCTTTACTGGGCGGTGGCCCGGGGAATGCTATGACCCTGCACAGGGAGGAGTGATTGCTCATGAACATGCCCGAGGAAATGTCAGCCACGCCCGGGTTCACTGCGCTGATGGCAAAACTGCAGCCGTTAATCGATGGCGGACGCCTGGAGAATATTGTCGACCTGCTTTCCCTGGTTTCCGATATCGCCGATCTGCTCGACGCGGCCATGGTGGAAAAACTCGCGCAATTGTTCGAGAGCAGCACAGCCGCCACCTGGACAGTCAGTAATGCAGTGCGCGTAGCCAAAGCCGAAGTATCGGCACAGTCAGCGGCGCCGGGCACTCTGGCATTGCTCAAACTGCTGAATGAAGAGGACACACGCAAAGGCGTGGCCGTTGTCCTGAAAACCCTCAACGTCATTGGACGACAACTGTAATCCGCCAGAGAGGACCTCCTCATGAGCGCCAAACTCGAAACGGCAGGGAACGCCTGCACCCACTGGGACGCCAAGGCGTACCAGCAGTTTTCCCGTCTCAGGCAACGCCCGGTCAACGAATTGCTCGACCGTATCGATCTGCACGACCCCAGACGAATTTATGACCTGGGCTGCGGCACCGGCATCGCCACTCAACGGCTGGCCGAGCGCTGGCCGCGTGCGCAGTTGCTGGGTGTCGACAGCTCGCGGCAGATGCTTGATCAGGCCCGGTGCCTGCCGATCAACGCCCAATGGCAAGAGTGCGACCTGCTCGACTGGCAACCTGAACAACCGGCCGATCTGCTGCTCGCGGCGGCGGTGCTGCATTTCATTGGCGATCATCAACACCTGCTGCCGCGCCTGCTGGGGTATCTGCGCCCGGGCGGCTGTCTGGCGGTGCACATGCCGGACTGGCGCGATGCCTTGTGGTATCGATTGATGCTCGACACCCTCGACGACGCGGGACCGGGACACACCCCCATCGGCACACCGCAACTGCGCCAGTGCATGGCTGCGCGGTCATTGTTGACACTGGAGGATTATTACCGCGTGCTGGCGCCGCTGACCACGTCGCTGGAGATCTGGGAA
This sequence comes from Pseudomonas sp. URIL14HWK12:I6, assembly GCF_000514195.1. Classification (NCBI taxonomy): domain Bacteria; kingdom Pseudomonadati; phylum Pseudomonadota; class Gammaproteobacteria; order Pseudomonadales; family Pseudomonadaceae; genus Pseudomonas; species Pseudomonas sp. URIL14HWK12:I6. The sequence goes on along the minus strand of NZ_KI911359.1, from coordinate 83,166 downwards.
ACCGAGCAATTGCAGGTGGTTGGCGGCAAATCGCCGGTGTACGACTGGGTGAAGGTCTCGGCGCTGCGGCCGGTAATGCAGACGCTGACGTCTCAGGAACAGGCGCGGTTTATCTATCACTTCCTGATGCGGGTGCATAAACATTACCCGCCGGAGAAAAACGGGCAGACTCTGTTTCCGTTCAAGCGGATTTTCATTGTCGCCAAGGTCTGAGTGTCTGTGCTGATTGATGCATCACGGGGTCTGCCGCTTTCGCGAGCAAGCCCGCTCCCACAGGGAAATGCATTCCCAATGTGGGAGCGGATTTTCATTGTCGCCAAGGTCTGAGTGGCTGTGCTGATTGATGCATCACGAGGTCTGCCGCTTTCGCGAGCAAGCCCGCTCCCACAGGGAAATGCATTCTAAATATGGGAGCGGGCTTGCTCGCGAAGGCGTCAGTTCAGGCACCATCACTCCCGGGATTCGACTCCCAGTTCATCCCACACCGACTCCGCCAGATGGAACGTCGCATTCGCCGCCGGGATCCCGCAATAAATCGCGCTCTGCATGATCACTTCCTTGATCTCGCTCCGGCTCACACCGTTGTTGGCCGCCGCACGCAGATGCAATTTCAGCTCGGCCTCGCGGTTCATCCCGATCAGCATGGCGATGGTGATCAGGCTGCGCGTGTGCCGTGGCAGGCCCGGACGGGTCCAGATGTCGCCCCAGGCGTGACGGGTGATCATCTCCTGGAATTCCGAGTTGAACTCGGTCAGCGCATTCAGGCTGCGATCGACGTGAGCATCGCCCAATACTGCACGGCGGACTTGCAGGCCTTCGTCGTAACGTTGTTTCTCGTCCACAAACTTCCCCTCACTGAGCGTTCAGAAACGCCAACACACGATCACTGAAAGCGGCACTGGCCTGCACGTTGGACAGGTGCGCAGCATAGAACTCGGCGTACTCGGCGCCGCGCACATGCTCCCGAATGAAATGCCCACCGGACGGTGGCGTTACCGCATCTTCGGTACCCGCGATCACCAGCAGCGGCAGGTTGATCGAGGCCAGTTGCTCACGGAAATCGGCATCGCGCACCGCCGCGCAATTGGCCGCATAACCTTCAGGCGACGTCGCCGCGAGCATGTCGGTGATCTTCTTCGCCGCGGCCGGATTGGCCGCGGAAAAATCCGGGGTAAACCACCGGGCAATCGACGCATCACGCAATGCGACCATCGCTGCCGGGCCATCACGCAACACGGTTTCGATGCGCGGGTTCCACACCGACGGATCACCGATCTTTGCGGCGGTGTTGCACACGATCAGTTTGTGCAGACGATGACCGGCATTGATCCCCAGCCACTGGCCGATCAACCCGCCCATCGACAGTCCGCAAAAATGCGCACGCTCGATGTGCAGCGCATCCAGCAGACTCAGCACGTCGCGGCCCAGTTGCTCGATGCTGTAAGGCCCCGGCGTCACCAACGACTGGCCGTGACCACGGGTGTCGAAACGCAGCACCCGGAAGTACTCGGTGAACGCCAGCATCTGCGCGTCCCACATGTGCAGGTCGGTGCCCAGCGAGTTGGACAGCACCAGCACCGGTGCGTCGACCGTGCCTTCAATAACGTAATGCAGTTCGCCATCGGCGAGTTGAACGAAAGCCACAGCCCTCTCCTTTCAGACAGACAATGCGTTGTGTTCGGCCACTGCGCGCTCGACCCAGGTTTGTGCCTGGCCGAGGTAATGCGCGGGGTCGAGCAGATGATCCAGTTCGGTGCTGCTCAGTTCGGCGGTCACTTGCGGCTCGTCGCCGAGCACCGCACGCAGGTGGCGCTGTTCGGCCACCGCGCGTTTGCAGCATTGTTCAAGCAAGTGATGCGCGGTGTCGCGACCAACCCGTTGCGCGAGGACGATGCTCACCGCTTCGGCCAGAACCAGCCCTTGGGTCAATTCGAGGTTGCGCGCCATGCGTTCGGCATCGACCTCCAGACCATCGGCCAGCAAGCGTGCCTGTTGCAGCGCACCGGACACCAGGCAGCAGATCTCCGGCAGGGTTTCCCATTCGGCATGCCACAGACCGAGGCTGCGTTCGTGCTCTTGCGGCATGGCGCTGAAAAGCGTCGAGACCAGCCCCGGTACCCGGGTCGCCGCACCGATCAACACCGCCGCGCCGACCGGATTGCGCTTGTGCGGCATGGTCGAGGAACCGCCCTTGCCCGGTGCCGACGGCTCGAACACTTCCGCCGCTTCGGTCTGCATCAACAGACTGACGTCGCGCCCGAGTTTGCCGAGGCTACCGGCGATCAAACCAAGCACCGCGCCGAACTCGACGATGCGATCCCGCTGGGTGTGCCACGGTTGTTCAGGCAAAGTCAGTTGCAGCTCTTCGGCCAGCGCCTGCGCGATTGGCAGCGCTTGCTCGCCGAGCGCCGCGAGGGTGCCGGAAGCACCGCCGAATTGCAGCACCAGCAGCCGCGGCTTGAGTTCGCGCAGACGCTGACGGCTGCGGGTCACCGCGCCAAGCCAACCGGCAATCTTCATCCCGAGAGTCACGGGTGTCGCGTGCTGCAGCCAGGTGCGCCCGGCCAGTGGCGTCGTCGCATGACTTTTGGCTTGGGTGGCGAGCGAATCGGCCAGCGCTGCCAGATCGCTTTCAATCAGCTCCAGCGCCTGCCGCAATTGCAGGACCAGCCCGGAATCCATCACGTCCTGACTGGTGGCGCCCAGATGCACATAACGCTCGGCCTCGGCACTGCTCGCGGCGATCTGCTTGCCCAACGCCTTGACCAGTGGAATCGCCGAGTTGCCGGCCGTGGCAATCGCCTCGCCCAGCGCCGCGAAGTCATACAGACCGGCATTGCAGGCGGCGGCAATCGGCGCCACGGCGGACGCCGGAATCACCCCGACCCGTGCCTCGGCCCGGGCCAGCGCCGCTTCGAAATCGAGCATCGCCTGCACCCGGCCCTGATCGCAGAACACCTCGCGCATGTCGCGGGCCGTGAAATAGGCATCGAACAATTGATTGCCCGGTCGCTGAGTCATAAACAGTCCTTGCCGGCGCGGGCCAATGCGGCCCGCGCACATCGGTTTACAGATCGTGGTGCAAGTACGCCGCCTGTTTCGGCAGGCGCAAGCTGAACAGGAACGCCACCGCCATCATCACCGTGACGTACCAGTAGAACGCGTTTTCCATGCCCCCGGCCTTCAGGCTCAGGGCCACATATTCCGCCGAACCGCCGAAGATCGCGTTGGCCACCGCATAGGCCAGACCGACGCCAAGGGCGCGGACTTCCGGCGGGAACATTTCGGCCTTCACCAGGCCGCTGATCGAGGTGTAGAAACTGACAATCGCCAGCGCCACGGTGATCAGCAAAAAGGCCAGAATCGGGCTGCTGATGCTTTTCAGGCTCAACAGGATCGGCACAGTGAACAGCGTGCCGAGCGCGCCGAACCAGAGCATCGAATTACGTCGGCCGATCTTGTCGGCGAGCATGCCGAACAGCGGCTGCATGCACATATACAGGAACAGCGCGCCGGTCATGATGTAGCTGGCGGTCTTGGCGTGCATGCCGGCGGTGTTCACCAGGTACTTCTGCATGTACGTAGTGAAGGTGTAGAAAATCAGCGAGCCACCGGCGGTGTAACCGAGCACGGTGATGAACGCGGCTTTGTGATCACGGAACAGCGCGCGGATGCTGCCGGCGTCCTTGTTCTCGCGCATTTCCTTGCTGGTGGTTTCTTTCAGGGAGCGACGCAGGAACAGCGAAATCACCGCCGCCACCGCACCGACCACAAACGGAATCCGCCAGCCGTAAGCACGCAGTTCATCTTCACTGAGGAACTGTTGCAGGATCACCACCAGCGACACCGCCAGCAGTTGCCCGCCAATCAGCGTCACGTACTGGAACGAGGCGAAAAAGCCGCGCTGGCCCTTGAGCGCGACTTCACTCATGTAGGTGGCGGTGGTGCCGTACTCGCCGCCCACCGACAGGCCTTGCAACAGCCGCGCGAACAGCAACAGCAGCGGAGCCCAGACGCCGATGCTGGCGTAAGTCGGCAGACAGGCGATGAGCAGGGAGCCGAAGCACATCATCAGCACCGAAATCATCATCGAGGTCTTGCGGCCCTTCTTGTCCGCCAGCCGCCCGAAAATCCAGCCGCCAATCGGGCGCATCAGAAACCCGGCAGCGAACACCCCGGCCGTGTTGACCAGTTGCACCGTGGGGTTGTCGGAGGGGAAAAATGCCGGGGCGAAATAGATCGCGCAGAAGGCGTAGACGTAGAAGTCGAACCATTCGACGAGGTTGCCGGACGAGGCACCGACAATGGCGAAGATGCGCTTGCTGCGCTCCTCGCCGGTGTAATGAGCGGTGGTAGTGGTCATTGTTTTTTACTCTGAAGGGACAGGTGAGAGTCTAGACACACTTCGCAACAGTCCCGTTCCACAGTTCCATCTGCAACACAGTTCTCCCCTGTGGGAGCGAGCCTGCTCGCGAAGAGGGAGTGCCAGACGACATTTACGTTGGCTGACCCACCGCTTTCGCGAGCAGGCTCGCTCCCACAGGGGATTGGGGCGAACTTCAGTAATCGAAGAACACCGTCTCAGCCTCAGTGCCCTGCAAAATCACATTCCACTGATACACACCCGCCGCATCCGGCTTCGCCAGCAACGTCCCGCGGCGCTCCGCCGGCACACATTCCAGCAGCGGATCATCGACGTTCGCCGGGTCGCCTTCGAAGTAGATGCGTGTCAGCAAGTGCTTGACCAGACCACGGGCAAACACCAGCACCACCAGATGCGGGGCCTGGGTCGAGCCCTTCAGGCCTTCGACCGTGCCCGGTTTGATCGTGGTGAAACGGAAGCGCCCTTCGGCGTCCACCGGCACCCGGCCAAAACCTTCGAAGTGCGGATCCAGCGGTTTGTCCTGCTCGTCTTCCGGGTGCGCGTACTTGCCGGCGGCGTTGGCCTGCCAGACTTCGAGCATCGCGTCGTTGACCACATCGCCGTTGCCGTCAACGACTTGGCCGGTGATCGCCACGCGCTCGCCGAGGGTTTGTTCGACCGCGAGGTTTTCGCGGTTCAGCCAGGTCAGGCCGATGTGGTAGTACGGCCCGACGGTGTGGGACGTGGTGGCAGTCAGCGTCATCTTATTTCTCCATCGGCGTGGCGTCGCGGCCGCGCAAGACGATGTCCCAGCGATAGCCGAGGGCGTAGGACGGAATGGTTTTTTCCAGATCGAAAGCGGCGATCAGACGTTCCTTGGCGGAGGTGTCCGGCACGCAGTTGTAGATCGGGTCGTAGGCCAGCAGCGGGTCGCCGGGGAAATACATCTGCGTCACCAGACGGGTGAGGATGCTCGGCCCGAACAGCGAGAAATGGATGTGCGCCGGGCGCCACGCGTTGTGGTGGTTACCCCACGGATAGGCGCCGGGCTTGATGGTCTGGAACTGATACCAGCCATCGGCGTCGGTCACGGTGCGGCCGGTGCCGGTGAAGTTCGGGTCCAGCGGTGCGTCGTGCAGGTCGCGCTTGTGGTTGTAGCGACCGGCGGCGTTGGCCTGCCAGATCTCCACCAGAATCCCCGGCACCGGCAAACCGTTTTCGTCGAGCACACGGCCGTGAATGATGATGCGCTCGCCCAACGGCTCGCCGTCGTGCTGCGCGGTCAGGTCGTTGTCTTTCTCGGCGACGCGTTCGGCACCGATGGTCGGGCCGGTGATCTCCGACAACGAATGCGGCAGAAACACCAACGGCTTGGACGGCGAGCGCAGGTTGGTGGATTGATACGTCGGGTGCAGGTATTCAGGCTGGGTGCCTTCCTGCGGACGACGGTAGCCAGGCTTGTCAGTCATTTCGCTTTCCTCAGTTCTTATCAGTCGACGCGCTGCGTCAGACGCGTTCGATGGCCAGGGCCAGACCCTGCCCGACGCCGACGCACATGGTCGCCAGACCTTTCTTGCCGCCGGTCTTTTCCAGCTGATGCAACGCGGTCAGCACCAGTCGCGCGCCGCTCATGCCCAACGGATGGCCCAAGGCAATCGCGCCACCGTTCGGGTTGACCTGCGGCGCATCGTCGGCCAGACCCAATTCACGCAGCACTGCCAGGCCCTGGCTGGCGAAGGCTTCGTTGAGTTCGATCACATCGAAATCGCTGACCGCCACGCCGAGACGCTCGATCAGTTTGCGTACCGCCGGCACCGGGCCGATGCCCATCACCCTAGGTGCAACACCGGCGCTGGCCATACCCAGCACTTTGGCCCGTGCTGTCAGGCCGTGTTTTTTCACCGCTTCCGCCGACGCGAGAATCAGCGCGGCGGCGCCATCGTTGACCCCGGACGCGTTGCCGGCGGTGACAGTCTTGTCCGGGCCGTTGACCGGTTTGAGTTTGGTCAGCGCTTCAAGCGTGGTGTCGGCGCGTGGATGCTCATCCTGGCTGACCACGGTTTCGCCCTTCTTGTGGGCGATCCGCACTTCGACGATTTCCTCGGCGAAGTAGCCCGCAGCCTGCGCGGCGGCCGTGCGTTGCTGACTGCGCAGGGCGAAAGCGTCCTGATCGGCACGCAACACTTTATAGTCGTCGGCGACGTTGTCGGCGGTCTGCGGCATCGCATCGACGCCGTACTGGGCTTTCATCAGCGGGTTGATAAAGCGCCAGCCGATGGTGGTGTCTTCCAGCTTCATGTTGCGCGAGAACGCTGCGTCCGCCTTGCCCATCACGAACGGCGCGCGGGACATCGACTCGACGCCGCCGGCAATCGCCAGCTCCATCTCGCCGCTGGCAATCGCACGGAAAGCAGTGCCGATCGCGTCCATGCCCGAAGCGCAGAGACGGTTGAGGGTCACGCCCGGCACGCTGTCCGGCAGCCCCGCCAGCAGCAGCGCCATGCGCGCCACGTTGCGGTTGTCTTCGCCAGCCTGGTTGGCGCAGCCGAGGAACACTTCATCGATCGCGTTCCAGTCCACCGACGGATTGCGTTCCATCAGCGCCTTGATCGGCACGGCGGCCAGATCGTCGGCGCGCACGGCGGACAGACCACCGCCGAACCGGCCGATAGGGGTACGAATCGCGTCGCAGATATACACGTCACGCATCATGCTTCTCCCGGTGCCTGGCCGTGGGCGGCGGCGGTGCGCGCTTCGAGATCGCGCAGTGCAGTCAGTTCGACCTCGGTCGGTGCAGCCGTGGTTTCAACGTTATCGGCAAAGCGGATCGCCCAGCCGGTGGCGGCGACCACTTGCTCGCGGGTCACGCCCGGGTGCAGGGCGGTGACCACGAATTCGTGGGTGCCCTGCTCCGGTTCCATGATGCACAGGTCGGTAATGATCCCGACCGGGCCAGCACCCGGCAGGCCCAGACGCTTGCGCGAATCGCCGCCCTCGCCATGACCGACCGAGGTAATGAAGTCGAGCTTGTCGACGAACGAACGCGCCGACTGCTTGAGGATGATCAACACGCTCTTCGCCGAACCGGCGATCTCCGGCGCGCCACCGGCACCCGGCAAACGCACTTTCGGCGCGTGGTAATCGCCGACCACGGTGGTGTTGATGTTGCCGAAACGGTCGACCTGCGCGGCGCCGAGAAAACCGACGTCGATGCGCCCTCCCTGCAGCCAGTAGCGAAAAATCTCACCGGTCGGGACGACGGTGTCGGCGGTTTCCGCCAATTCGCCGTCACCGATCGACAGCGGCAGCACGCTTGGCTTGGCGCCAATCGGGCCGGATTCGTAGATCAGCACCACGTCCGGCGACGAAGTCAGGCGCGCAAGGTTGGCGGCTTTCGACGGCAGGCCGATGCCGACGAAGCACACCGAGCCGTTCTTCAGGCGACGGGCCGCAGCGACGGTCATCATTTCATTGGTGGTGTAAGTCATTACTTGGCCTCCGAAGCAGCGGCCAACTTGGCCTGGAACTCGCTGAAGTCAGCGCAGCCATGGATGTATTCGTTGATCCACGCGGTAAACGTCTCACGGTCGCGGGCGATCGGATCCCACGCCTGATAGAAGCGATTGTCACGCTCGGTGTAACCGTGGGCGTAGGACGGATGCGCGCCGCCGGGTACGTGGCAAACCGCGCTCAAGGCCCAGGTCGGCAGCACGCAAGCGTTCATCGGGGCGTTGAGGTTGTCGACGATTTCCTCGACGGTGACGATGCAGCGCTTGGCCGCCAGTGCCGCTTCTTTCTGCACCCCGAGAATGCCCCACAGCAGCACGTTGCCCTGACGGTCGGCTTTCTGCGCGTGGATCACGGTGACGTCTGGACGCACCGACGGCACGGCCGCCAGCACTTCACCGGTGAACGGGCAGGTCACGGACTTGATCAGCGGGTTGACCTTCGGCAGGTCGGAACCGGCGTAGGCCCGCAGTACGGCGAACGGTAGGCCGGAAGCGCCGGCGACGTAGGCGTTGGCCAGGTCGGCGTGGCTGTGCTCTTCGATTTCCAGGGCATGCGGCCACTGCTTCTCGACCGCATCGCGCAGACGGTGCAGCGAACCCACACCCGGATTGCCGCCCCAGGAAAAGATCAGCTTGCGTGCACAACCGGCACCGATCAGTTGGTCGTAGATCAGGTCAGGCGTCATCCGCACCAGGGTCAGATCTTTCTTGCCCTGACGAATGATTTCATGACCCGCCGCCGTAGGGATCAGGTGAGTGAAGCCTTCGAGCGCGACGGTGTCGCCGTCGTTGACGAATTGCTTCACCGCGTCGTGCAGCGAAAGGATCTCAGCCATGGAGCAGGCTCCCGTTTTTGTAGTGAATCGCCAGTGATAAAAAGGCGCGAGGTTCAGCGCCGGAGTCACTGAAGATTAAGCCGCTGAAAATCGCCAAACAATCCGATAATCGACTGAGTGTTCGTTTATCGAACGGATTGTTACTCCCCTAACTATCTCCTCATTCGCGAGCAGGCTCGCTCCCACATTGGAATGCATTTCAAAATGTGGGAGCGAGCCTGCTCGCGAAAAGACCGGAACATTCAACGCAAATCAAAATGACTCGACTCAAGTCGCATCCGCATGACTGACCATGCCTTTGATCACCACCGCAGTCGTCGCCAACGCCGCCGGAATCACCAGCGCCGTCAACACCTGCTCAAAGTTCCAGCCCAACCCCAGCAACGTCGCGCCCATCCACGCCCCGAGAATCGCGCCAAAGCGACCAATCCCGAGCATCCACGAGACCCCGGTCGCGCGCCCCTGGGTCGGATAAAACCGTGCCGCCAGAGACGGCATCGCCGATTGCGCGCCGTTGACGCACATACCCGCCACCAACACCAAGGTCGCGAGCAATGTGATATTGCCCAGGCTCTGCCCTACCGCGTAGGCAAACACCCCGGCCAGCAGGTAGAAAGTGCCGATGACCTTGTGCGGATTGAAGCGATCCATCGCCCAACCCACAGCGACCGCACTCAACACCCCGCCAAACTGGAACAACGCGCCAATGAACGCCGCCTGCTCCATGCTCGCGCCGCTGTCACGCATCAGGGTCGGCAGCCAACTGGTCAGCAGATAAACGATGACCAGGCCCATGAAGTAGGTCAGCCACAGCAGCAAGGTGCCGACGCTGTAGGTGCCGGAGAAAATCACCGCGAACACATTGCGCGCCTTGACGGTTTTCTGTTCCGGCACGCTGAAACTCGAGGCCTGCGCGACGGTGACCGGATCGATCGGCGACAAGGTCTTGCGTACTTTGTCGGTGCCGCGATTGCGCACTACCAGAAAACGCGCCGACTCCGGCAGCCAGAACAGCAGCACCACCGCGAGGATCAGCGGCAGGATCCCGCCGATCAGCAGCAGGCTGTGCCAGCCGAACGCCGGGATCAGCTTCGCCGAAATGAAACCGCCACCGGCCATGCCGAGGTTGAAGCCGCAGAACATGCTGGTCACCAGCAAGGATTTCTTGCGCTCCGGGGTGTATTCCGAGAGCAGCGTGGTGGCGTTGGGCATGCCGGCGCCCAGACCGAGGCCGGTGAGGAAGCGCAACACCAGCAGTTGCTCGACGTTGGTGCTGTAGGCCGAGGCCAGGCTGAAAGCGCCGAACAGCAGCACCGCGCCAACCAGCACCACTTTGCGTCCGAAGCGGTCAGCCAGCGGGCCGGAACCCAGTGCGCCGAAGACCATGCCGATCAACGCGGCGCTCATTACCGGGCCCAGGCTGGCGCGGTCGATGCCCCAGTCCTGGGACAGTGCCGGCGCGATAAACCCCATCGCCGCGGTGTCGAGACCATCGAGAAATACAATCAGGAAACACAGGATCACCACCCGCCACTGATAGCGCGAGATCGGTTGGGCATTGATGAAGGTCTGCACGTCGAGGCAGTTACCTACAGCGGACTGAGGCTGGTTCATTATTTTTATTCCACGCAAAAAACGCAGTCGAACGGCGGCCGGCCAAAGAGCGGCACGGTCACAAGAATAGAAGATCGATATCAGGCGTTGCGGTGAATCCGGCAACAGGGAACGGAGCTGAGACAGTCGGGGAGCATGCGCATGGTGAGTTGCCTCTTGTCATTATTATGGGAGTCGACAATCCGGCAGGCTCATTCAAATCTGCGCCGGATGACGCTGCCGCGACATTAATGATCCGGGGCTTTTAGCGTCAATTCGATAAACGCAACACTGTGCGTTTATCGAACAGCTTCATCAGGCGAACAACTGCGCGCTGAGGTCGCGGCTGGCACTGAGCAGGCCCGGCAGGAAGCGTTGTTCCAGTTCGGTACGGCTGACGCGGCCGGCGTGGGTGCTGACATTAAGCGCCGCCACCACCTGGCCCGACGCGTCGTAGACCGGCACGGCAATCGAACGCAGGCCTTGTTCGAGTTCCTGATCGACAATGCACCATCCCTGCTGCCGTACTTCCTGCAGGCATTCGAGCAGACTTTCCGGGGTGTGCAGCGTGCGGCTGGTCTTGGCCACCAGTTCGGCATGGTCGAGGTATTCGCGCAGCGAGGTGTCGTCCAGCGCCGCCAGCAGGATGCGGCCCATCGATGTGCAATAGGCCGGCAGACGCCCGCCCACCGACAGGTCCACCGAGATCAGCCGTTGCGTGGTCGCCGAGCGGGCGATGTACAAAATGTCGTCACCTTCGAGCGTGGCCATGTTGCAGGCTTCGTGCAGTTGCTCGCTCATGCGGTCGAGGTACGGCTGGGCCGACACCGCCAGCGGCGTCGACGACAGATACGCGTGGCCGAGGGTCAGCACTTTGGGCAACAACGAGTACGTGCGGCCATCGGTGGTGGCGTAACCCAGTTTGATCAGAGTGTGCAGGCAACGGCGCACAGCAGCGCGGGGAATTTCTGTGCGATGGCTGATCTGGGCGATGGTCAGGTGCCGCTTGCGCTCCTGAAACGCCTGCACCACCGCCAGGCCACGGGCCAGCGAGGTCATGAAATCCGGATCGCCGGTCAGCGCCTGGATGCGTTTGGCCGGCGAAGCGACGATCGGCGGCGCCACGGAGGTGAAGGAGTTGCGCATTTGATCGTTCATTTCTTGTCCTTGTTTCCGGCACGGATCAATGGCTATACAAGCGGCTCGCCAGCAGATGCACAAGAGTCGAGACGCCAAGATTGGGCGATTATCGAACCGCCGACCGATTATCGCAATCCATCAGCCGCTGTCCTTCTTGGCTTCTTCATTCGTTCACCTGCCTGTTCATCCAACTTCGCATGCCTCATTAGTTGATCGACTTAATGGCGCCAGAAACTGAACGCGAGTCCTTAAAAGGTTTCGGCGAATTTCAACTAGCGATAAAACTTGTCAGTAACAAAACGATCACACATCCCGAACCGTTTTTAACTTGGCAAAGATAGTCATTCCCGAATCGACCGCTATAATGCACCTCAGTGGCGCCACGTTTTCACTGGCCGAGGGTGCCGCCCGCTGACCCGATGCCTATTGCCGTCAGCCCGGCCAGCGCCTGACGCTCATTATTCATGCACCGCCAGCGCGCTTGCTGAAACAGGAAACTGATGCTGCGTCAGTTTTAATCTGGTGCCGTAGCCGCCTGCAACATGGAAGTCTTGATCGCCCTGCCGATAACGCCAATGCCTGAACCGGCATGGCCCTTCGGTGGACGTGTTCAATCGACTCGTTGCCGTGCGTTTCACCAGATATTTATCTCAACTCAAACAGGTAGCACTGTGACGAAAGACGAACTGCGCGCGGAACTTGAGCGCCAGGAACAACGTTACAAGGAAGTTTACGGCGGGGAAGTCACCACCTACGCCGCGCAACCCGAACCGGAACGCAAGGCATGGCGTAAACGCCCCACCGTTCAGGATCAGGTTTTCCAGCAAGAACTGAAAAAGATGGAAGAAGAACTCAAAACCGAAGAGCCATGAACGGGCGATCCTGAGATTTTCGAGAGTCTGCGTCGCCACCGGCTAAAAGCGCGGTGATCCGACCATGCCTTGCGCGCCCGCTATCCGCGGGCAGCGGCCCACCTCCCCCGGCCTGCACGGGAAAGGAGCGTGTCTGACTCGTTTCAGAGATATTTCACACAGGCGTTTGAGGCTCTCGGGCGCTCGACGAAATGCCTGCTGCCCGAAGGTTTTTTCAAGCTAATCAAACACTTGAAAAACCCTGCAACATGCTCGGGCATTGCACCTTGCAACAATTTAATTCGACATTGATTGCTACCGATGAGCAGGTAGGGGATCGATTTCCAGTCTTTTCTGGCATAATCGCGCCCCCTTATGACCGGGTCAGAAAACCTTCATGATCGATTTATTCAGCGGACTGGATGCTTGGGTGCTTGTGAGCCTCTTGCTCGCCCTGACGTTTGTCCTCGCCTTCGAGTTCATCAATGGATTTCATGACACCGCTAACGCGGTAGCCACTGTTATCTACACCAAAGCCATGCCGCCTCACCTGGCGGTGTTCTTCTCCGGTGTGTTCAACTTCCTCGGCGTGTTGCTGGGCGGCGTTGGCGTGGCGTATGCCATTGTTCACCTGCTGCCGGTGGAACTGCTGATCAATGTGAACACCGGCCATGGCCTGGCGATGGTGTTCTCGTTGCTCGCCGCGGCGATCACCTGGAACCTGGGCACCTGGTACTTCGGTATCCCGGCCTCCAGTTCCCACACCCTGATCGGCTCGATCCTCGGTGTCGGCCTGGCCAACGCCCTGATCAACAACATCCCGTTGGCCGACGGCGTGAACTGGCAGAAAGCGATCGACATCGGCGCCTCGCTGGTGTTTTCGCCAATGGCTGGCTTCCTGATTGCCGCGTTGATCCTGATCGGCCTGAAGTGGTGGCGTCCGCTGTCGAAGATGCACAAGACCCCGGAACAGCGCCGCAAGATCGACGACAAGAAGCACCCGCCGTTCTGGAACCGCCTGGTCCTGGTAATCTCGGCCATGGCCGTGAGCTTCGTGCACGGTTCCAACGATGGCCAGAAAGGCATCGGCCTGATCATGCTGGTACTGATCGGTATCGTGCCTGCGCAGTTCGTCCTCGACCTGAGCAGCACCACCTACCAGATCGAGCGCACCCGCGACGCGACCCTGCACCTGAGCCAGTTCTACAAGCGCAATGCCGATTCCCTGGGCGAATTTCTGGCCCTGGGCAAAAGCGTTGAAGGCGACCTGCCGGAGAAATTCCGCTGCAACCCGCAGCAGACCGAACCGACCATCAACGCCCTGCTTGGCACCCTTAAAGGTGTAGCGGACTACCATTCGCTGTCCTCGGAAAGCCGCATCGAAGTCCGTCGCTACTTGCTGTGCTTGGACGACACCGCGAAGAAAGTCGGCAAGCTGCCAGGCTTGGAAGCGCGTGAGAAGGCTGACCTGGACAAACTGCGCAAAGACCTGACCACCACCACTGAATACGCCCCGTTCTGGGTGATTCTGGCGGTGGCCCTGGCCCTTGGCCTGGGTACCATGGTCGGCTGGAAACGCGTGGTACTGACCATCGGCGAGAAGATCGGCAAGCAAGGCATGACCTACTCTCAAGGCATGTCGGCGCAGATCACTACCGCCAGCTTGATCGGTATGGCCAACATCTTCAGCCTGCCCGTGTCGACCACTCACGTGCTGTCCTCGGGCGTGGCGGGCACCATGGTCGCCAACAAGAGCGGCCTGCAGGGCGGGACTGTTCGCACTATCCTGCTGGCGTGGGTGCTGACCTTGCCAGCGACTGTGGCGCTGTCGGCTGGTTTGTTCTGGTTGGCATCCAAAGCGCTGGGTAGCTGATAGACCGCAGTACATGAGAAAGGCGCGATTCGTGAGGATCGCGCCTTTTTTTGTTTTGGCTGCGAGTTGGATTGGGGGAATATCCATTGCTGCGGGGGTTGCTGATTACGGTTCCGCCCTTACGGCGGGTCACTTTTTCCAAACGCCGAAAAAGTAACCAAAAAGGCTTCCCCCGGCGTACGGCACTTCGCTGAGGCTCAGTGTTCCCTCGCTACGGTGTCCATCCGGGGGCATCGCCTCCGGTTTGCTTCGCTGCACCTCCTCTCGATGTATGCGGCTTCGCCGCATGGCGCTGCGCGCCTAACCCCCTGATGGACACCTACGCTCGGCCTGCCGAAGGGGCTGAAGATCAAAAGCCACATCAAGAGCCAAAGCCAAAGCCAAAGCCAAAGCCAAAGCAGATCAAAAGATCACAGCCTTCGGCAGTTCCTACAGGGGATTGGGTGTATTCAGTTTTGAGATTTGGTCGGCTGTCAGGCCGCCTTCGCGAGCAAGCTCGCTCCCACAGTTGGATGAGTGCATTCAGTCAGAGATCGGTCGGCTCGTAGGCCGCCATCGCCAGCAGGCTGGCTCCTACAGAAAAGCAAAAGCCGAGCGCACGCTTTTCCACCACTCAACACGATGAGCGTTAGCTCGAGTACCGCTTTTGATCTGAGGGCCCGTCGGCAGGCTGAGTGGAGGGATTTATCCGGGGGTGGGAGCGCAGCGACCGTTTGGCGCAGCCAAACACAGCGAGAGGAGGTGCAGCGAAGCAAACCGTAGGCGCTGCCCCCGGATGAATCCCGCAGCGAAGGAACCCGAGCCTAAGCGAGGGCCGAACGTCAGGGTAAAGCCTTTTGGGTTACCTTTTCGGCGTTTGGAAAGGGTGACCCGCCGTAAGGGCGGAACCCTAAGCCGCCATTACCGCAGCAACGGATATTCACAAAGCACACCCAAAGTCTGGTCGGCCCAAAGGCCGCCAAGACACAAAAAAAAGGGCAACCGAAGTCGCCCCAAAATGCCTTGCGTGCTCATCAAACCCGGAAAGACCTACTTCTTGCGCTTATTCGCATCCTTCCAGATAAAAAATCCAAACCCTGCAAAAAACAGAACCATGAGCCCCACGGTCAGAACCCCGGCAAACACCACGTTATCGAAAAACATGACTGTGGCCTCCTGGCCCCTGCTTTGCTGCGATGGAGCTAAGTTAACCAATCACGCAGGCGCAGAAATTGACCAGGATCAAGTCCGGTCAACACAGAAGGCAAAGGCGGGAAAATAACTGACCTGCATCAAAGGATGCAGGGGAAGATCAACGCTTTTTCGGTTTCTTTTTCGGCTTTTTCTGGGCTTTTCCCAACGGCATGGCTTGCTCGAAGGCCTTGCGCACTTCGTTCAGCCGCTTTTCGTTGAGATCGTGCACACGCTTGGCGCGCTCGGTGCCGAGGTCGATCAGTTTTTCATCTTGGCTCATGACGTTCAGCGCATCACTTGGAGAAAACACAACTGCCGCATCAGAGGCAGGACTGCGCCAATCATGCAGCCTGACGCCAGCGCTCGACAACAATTGATGTAAATAAGCAGACTCAGATCTCGATATCGACCCACAAGCCCTGACGCGGCTGATCTTCCATCAGCGGCACCACCGGCACGGTATTGTCGGCATTCAGCTCGGTGCCCGGCACGGCCAGATGCTCTTCCGGGTCTTCGTCGGCTTCGCGACGGCGACGATCACGTTGCTGCTGACGGCGCTGTTCCTCGCGCGCCAGCAGTCGATCCTCTTCCGGGTCGCGTTTTTGCAGGTCGATCGTGCTTTCGTTGGAGCTTTCCTGCACCGGCACCACCGGAGGAATGTCCGGCCGCTGGCGAATCGGATCCTGCTGGGAAGTGATCGGCACAGCGCTCAGGGGGAGCATCGGTGGCAGCATATAAAGGGTCTCCTGTCAGCAGGCTATCGGCTGCGGCAAAGGCGCCTTGAGCCATCCGTCGCAAATCTGTGACGCACTTGGCACCTGCAGGAGCTGCCGCAGGCTGCGATCTTTAATGGAACACCGTAGAACGCAAGCGTTCCCGAAGATCAAAAGATCGCAGCCTTCGGCAGCTCCTACACTCGTAAACCTTTGGTCTGGAGGCCGGCATTCCGTTAAGATAGCCCGCTTTTTCAAGGTGGGAGTCAGGCAGCATGGCGCAGCAGTATCAACCGGGGCAACGCTGGATCAGTGACAGCGAAGCAGAGCTTGGTTTAGGCACCGTTCTGGCACAGGACGGCCGCTTGTTGACCGTGCTTTACCCGGCCACTGGCGAAACCCGCCAGTACGCGCTACGGAATGCGCCCCTCACCCGCGTACGGTTCTCGCCGGGTGACACCATTACTCACTTCGAAGGCTGGAAGATGACCGTGCGCGAAGTCGACGACGTCGACGGGCTGATGGTCTATCACGGCCTCAACGGGCAGAACGAAGCCGTCACCCTGCCGGAAACCCAGCTGTCGAACTTCATTCAGTTCCGTCTGGCCAGCGATCGTCTGTTCGCCGGGCAGATCGACCCGCTGTCGTGGTTCTCCCTGCGCTACAACACCCTGGAACACACCAGCCGCCAGTTGCAGTCTTCGCTCTGGGGCCTGGGCGGCGTGCGTGCGCAACCGATCGCGCACCAACTGCACATCGCCCGTGAAGTCGCCGACCGCATTGCGCCACGGGTTCTGCTGGCGGACGAAGTGGGTCTGGGGAAAACCATCGAAGCCGGTCTGGTGATCCATCGCCAACTGCTCTCGGGCCGCGCTAACCGTGTGCTGATCCTGGTGCCGGAAAACCTGCAGCACCAGTGGCTGGTGGAAATGCGCCGCCGCTTCAACCTGCAGGTCGCGCTGTTCGACGAAGAACGCTTCATCGAAAGCGATGCCACCAACCCGTTCGAAGACACCCAGCTGGCATTGGTTGCCCTGGAGTGGCTGGTCGAAGACGAGAAGGCGCAGGACGCCTTGTTCGCCGCCGGCTGGGATCTGATGGTGGTCGACGAAGCCCACCACCTGGTGTGGCACGAAGACAAGGCCAGCCCCGAGTATTCGCTGGTCGAACAATTGGCTGAAGTGATTCCCGGCGTGCTGCTGCTCACCGCGACCCCGGAACAACTCGGTCAGGACAGCCACTTCGCCCGCCTGCGCTTGCTCGACCCGAACCGTTTCCATGACCTGGCCGCGTTCCGCGCCGAGAGCGAGAACTATCGCCCGGTGGCCGAAGCCGTTCAGGAACTGCTCGACAAAGGGCGCCTGTCGCCTGCAGCACACAAGACCATCCACGGTTTCCTCGGCAACGAAGGCGAAGCCCTGCTGACTGCGGTCAACGATGGCGACAGCGAAGCCAGCGCGCGTCTGGTGCGTGAACTGCTCGACCGCCACGGCACCGGCCGCGTGCTGTTCCGTAACACCCGCGCCGCCGTGCAGGGTTTCCCGGAGCGCAAACTGCACCCGTACCCGCTGCCATGCCCGGACGAATACCTCGAACTGCCGCTGGGTGATCACGCCGAGCTGTACCCGGAAGTCAGCTTCCAGGCCCAGCCGGACGCCAGCGAAGAAGAGCGCTGGTGGAAATTCGACCCGCGCGTCGAGTGGCTGATCGATCAGCTGAAAATGCTCAAGCGCACCAAAGTGCTGGTGATCTGCGCCCACGCCGAAACCGCGATGGACCTGGAAGACGCGCTGCGCGTGCGCTCCGGCATCCCGGCCACGGTGTTCCACGAAGGCATGAACATCCTTGAGCGTGACCGCGCAGCCGCCTACTTCGCCGACGAAGAGTTCGGCGCGCAAGTGCTGATCTGCTCGGAAATCGGCAGTGAAGGTCGCAACTTCCAGTTCGCTCACCACCTGGTGCTGTTCGATCTGCCGTCGCACCCGGATCTGCTTGAACAGCGTATCGGTCGTCTCGACCGGATCGGCCAGAAGCACATCATCGAACTGCACGTGCCGTACCTGGAAACCAGCCCGCAAGAGCGCCTGTTCCAGTGGTACCACGAAGCGCTGAACGCGTTCCTCAACACCTGCCCGACCGGCAACGCCTTGCAGCATCAGTTCGGCCCGCGCCTGCTGCCGCTGCTTGAAGAAGCCGACGACGGTGAGTGGCAAGCGCTGATCGACGAAGCGCGCACCGAGCGTGAGCGTCTGGAAGCCGAGCTGCACACCGGCCGCGACCGTCTGCTGGAGCTGAACTCCGGCGGTTCGGGCGAAGGCGATCAGTTGGTCGAGGACATCCTTGAGCAAGACGATCAGTTCGCCCTGCCGATCTATATGGAAACCCTGTTCGACGCGTTCGGCATCGACAGCGAAGACCATTCGGAAAACGCCCTGATCCTCAAGCCGAGCGAGAAGATGCTCGACGCCAGCTTCCCGCTGGGCGATGACGAAGGCGTGACCATCACCTACGACCGCAACCAGGCGCTGTCGCGCGAAGACATGCAGTTCATCACCTGGGAACACCCGATGGTGCAGGGCGGCATGGACCTGGTGCTGTCCGGCTCGATGGGCAACACCGCCGTCGCACTGATCAAGAACAAGGCACTGAAACCGGGCACGGTGTTGCTGGAACTGCTCTACGTCAGCGAAGTGGTTGCACCGCGCTCGCTGCAACTGGGCCGCTACCTGCCACCGGCCGCCCTGCGCTGCCTGCTCGACGCCAACGGCAACGATCTGTCGGCCCGCGTCTCGTTCGAAACCTTGAACGATCAACTGGAAAGCGTGCCACGCGCCAGCGCCAACAAGTTCATCCAGGCCCAGCGCGATCAGCTGACGCCACGGATCAACGCCGGTGAAGACAAGATCACCCCGCGTCACGCCGACCGCGTGGCCGAGGCCCGTCGTCGTCTCGCGGCGGACACCGACGAAGAACTGGCGCGCCTGACCGCGTTGCAAGCGGTCAACCCGACTGTACGCGACAGCGAACTGGATGCGTTGCGCAAGCAGCGTGAACTGGGTCTGGCGATGCTGGATAAAGCGGCATTGCGTCTGGAAGCGATACGGGTGTTGGTGGCGGGTTAAGCCGCCCTGCTCCAGCGTTGAAAACAACAAGGCCCGCAGTGATGCGGGCCTTTTTGTTTGTCTGTTATTTATCCGGTGATGCTACTGGCCCTTTCGCGAGCAGGCTCGCTCCCACAGGGATTGTGTTCACGCTGGAGATCCAATGTGGGAGCGAGCCTGCTCGCGAAGGCGGTTATGCAGTCGCCACAGAAACATCAGGCTCAACCACTGCCACCAACCCCTCCTTCATCCGCTGCGCATCGCGCACAAAACACCGCGCCGCCAGAAACAGAAACACCATGGTGAAGAACAGCGCCACCGGAATCAGGTACATCGCGTCATGCAGCCCCACAGCCTTGAACGCCTCAGTCATCTGCTCGGCCCCCGCCGAGAGCATCGCCGATTTGGCGAAATGGTCGGACAAGGCCCCCACCACCACTGGCCCCAAGCCGCCGCCGAGCAGGTACAGCCCGGCAAAGAACAGCGCCATCGCTGTGGCCCGCAGGCGTGGTTCGACCACGTCCTGAATCGCCGTGTACACGCAGGTGTAGAAGTTATAGGCAAACAGCCAGCCGACGCTGAACACCGCGACGAACACGCCGATCTCGACCCGTCCGGCATGCAGCGCCCACGCGGTGCACAGGGTCGAGATGATCAGGCTGAAGCCGGCAAACAGCAGCCGGCCGTTGGCGACTCGTTGATGAATCTTGTCAGCGATCCAGCCGCCGAGGGTCAGACCGATCAACCCGGTGACGCCGACGATCACGCCGGTCGCCACCGCCGCCTCCTGCAACGGCATCAGGAAGTAGCGCTGCAGCATCGGCACCAGAAACGAGTTGCAGGCATAGGTGGCGAAGTTGAAGCACAAACCGGCCATCACCAGCCACAGGAATGTCGGCACCGCCAGCACCCGGCGGATAGGCTTGTCGACTCTCTCTTGGGACACCTGCACGGTTTCCGCCGCGCCGCGTTTGGGTTCCTTGATGAAGAACATGAACACCGCGAGGATCAGCCCCGGCACCGCCGCGATAAAGAACGGCGCGCGCCAGCTGTCAAATGCCTTGACCATCGCGCCGATGGTGAAGAATGCCAGCAACAGGCCCAACGGCAGGCCGAGCATGAAAATACCCATGGCCCGCGCCCGACGGTGCGCCGGGAACAGGTCACCGATCAACGAGTTGGCGGCCGGCGCGTAACTGGCCTCGCCAATGCCGATGCCCATGCGCACCAGCAGAAAACTCCAGAAACTGCCGACCAGCCCGTTGACCGCCGTCAGCGCGCTCCAGGTCGCCAGGCCCCAGCCCATCAGTTTGCTGCGCGAACCGGTATCGGCCATGCGCCCCAGCGGCAGGCCGGCGATCGCATAAACCAGGGTGAACGCGGTGCCGACGATTCCCAGTTGAAAATCGCTGAGGTGCCATTCCATGCGGATCGGCTCGATGATGATCGCCGGAATGGTGCGGTCGAAGAAATTGAACAGGTTGGCAAGGAACAACAGGAACAGAATGCGCCAGGCATTCGCCGCTTGGGTCGAGTTCTGCATGGGTCCGTCTCTTTATTGTTATGTGGGCTTCACTGCCGACGCATCCGAGCCCGGAACCTGCAATCTAGACAGGCCTGCCGAGGCTGTCTGTGATCATTCGTCAGCCTGATAACGGGCCATGGCACTGTAACGAAACGTAAGCCCTTGATAACACTGAAATCCCCCATAAACCGGGGGTTTCGCGGCAAAACCCGGCTACAAAAAAATACTTTCGCGCCCCCCTTCCCAAGTTCATGGCGAAGCCTAGAATAGCCGCCGGATCCGTCCGGATTCGCCGATCAACCCCTTTGATACCCTCCCCATGTCCGAAGTCAGTCCGTGTCTGAATTGCGGTGCCTGCTGTTCCCATTTTCGCGTGTCTTTTTTCTGGGGTGAATGCGCCTCCTCCGGCGGTACGGTGCCCGATGAACTGGTGACGCAGATCAGTCCCAGTCGGGTAGCGATGAACGGCACCGACTGCAAATCGCCGCGGTGTACGGCGTTGATCGGTGAAGTGGGCAGTAACGTGCAGTGCTCGATTTACGAGCAACGCTCCAGTCCCTGCCGCGAATTCGATGCTTCCTGGGAATACGGCGAACAGAATGTCGATTGCGACAAGGCGCGCGCCCGCTTCGGCTTGCCGCCGCTCGAACCGGAATGGAATCAGATCCCTTACGACCAAACCGCCTGATGGTTTAGCGCCAATCGCTATAAGGCTCATGCCGAAATGGTTGGCGCCAATGTGCCACTACCGCTTGCATGGCAAAAACCGCCTCTATACTCCTCTCATTCGCCTGCGTTGCTGACGCAGCAGGGACGACTTCACAGACGGGGATGCTATGGAGTGGCTTGGTTTGCAGTTTGTTACCGAGCTGCCGCAGAGCGGGCAGGTCATTCTCGATTGCACACACAATCCCTTGCTGGTGCTGGTGGCCTATCTGGTCGCCTGCGCCGCGAGTTTTGCCACCCTCGACATGGCCGAGCGGGTTGGCCACGCCGAAGATCCGGGTTCGCAGCGGGTCTGGCGCTGGATCGGCGCCACCTGCCTGGCTGGCGGCATTTGGGCCATGCACTTCATCGCCATGCTGGCATTCCAGGCGCCGCTGGAAATCCATTACGAACTGGCCACCACTCTGTTTTCCCTGGTGATCGCCCTGCTCGCCTCATGGCTGGCGATGCACACCCTGAGCGTGCCTCAACCCTCGCTGATGCAATACCTGAAAACCGCCATCGTTATTGGCCTGGGCATCGCCGGCATGCATTACGTCGGCATGGCGGCGATGCACTCGGTGGCCACTGCGTATTACCAGCCGCTGCTGTTCTGCCTGTCGATCGTGATTGCCATCGGCGCCAGCTTCGCCGCGCTGTGGGTCGCCGGTTATCTGCGTGAAGGCAGCGGCCGTTTTCATCAGTTGCTCAAATACACCGCCGCAGTGATCCTCGGCGCCGGCATCATCAGCATGCACTTCACCGGCATGGCCGCGTTGCATCTGGTGGTGCCCGAGGGCGCAGCACCGACCCTGAGCGGCGAAACCAATTACCTGCAACTGGGCCTGACCGTCGCATTGATCATCCTGCTGATTCTCGGCAGCGCGATCAGCGCGGCACTCGCCGACAAGAAACTGCAAAGCAAGGAACACGATCTGCGCCGGGTCAACGCCCTGCTCGGCCAGCTCGATCAGGCGCGGATGTCATTGCAGCAAGTGGCCAATTACGACGCGCTGACCAACCTGATCAACCGCCGCGGTTTCAACCAGCTTTTCGCCGAGAAACTCAACCAGAAAACCAGCGAAGGCGGCATGCTCGCGGTGATGTTTCTCGACGTCGACCACTTCAAGCGAATCAACGACAGCCTCGGCCATGACGCCGGCGACGCCCTGCTCAAAGTCATCGCCAATCACATCAAAGGCTCGGTGCGCAGCCATGAAGACGTGGTCGCCCGCTTCGGCGGTGACGAGTTCTGCATCCTGATCAGCCTGCGTGAACGTGAGGAAGCGCGCAACATGGCGCAACGGATCATGCTGAAAATGAAGGAGCCGATCGAACTGGCCGGCCGCCGTATGGTGATGACCACCAGCATCGGCATCAGCCTGTTCCCCGACGACGGCACCACCTGCGAAGAACTGCTCAAGCACGCGGATCTGGCGCTGTATCAATCCAAGGGCGCCGGGCGTAACGGCCTGCATTTTTTCAGTGCCAACATGAAGACCCGCGCCAGCCTCGAACTGCAACTGGAAGAAGAACTGCGCCAGGCCCTGCGCGAAGAAAACGGGCTGACGCTGTATTACCAACCGATCTTCGAACTGAAAACCGGTCGAGTGACCAAACTCGAAGCGCTGATCCGCTGGCAGCATCCGGTGCATGGCTTGCTGGCCCCGGATCGCTTCATCGCGATCGCCGAAACCAATGGCCTGATCGCCGAACTGGATAACTGGGTGTTGCGCCGGGCCTGCACTGACCTTGGCGAACTGACGCGGCATGGCTGCAACGACCTGAAAATCGCCTGGAACTGCTCGCCGCTCAACCTTGCCCGGGAAGAGCTGGCCGATGAGATCGAAAGCGCACTGCGCAGCGCTGGCGTTGCGCCGGAACGGCTGGAACTGGAAGTCACCGAAAACGCGCTGATGGGCAACATCGCCAACACCCTGGTGCTGCTGCGGCAGATTCGCGCCCTCGGGGTGTCGCTGTCGATCGACGACTTCGGCACTGGCTATTCATCGCTGGCCTACCTCAAGCGCCTGCCGCTCAATACGCTGAAAATCGACCGCTCGTTCATCCTCGACATTCCCACGGCGACCGCCGACATGGAGATCGTCCAGGCGATCATCGTCATGGCCCACACCCTGCATTTGCAGGTGGTGACCGAAGGCGTGGAGAGCCTGGAACAGTACGAATTCCTCGAGCGCTCAGGCTGCGATTTCATTCAGGGCTACCTGCTCAGCCGCCCGGTGCCGCTGGACGAGTTACGCCCGGTGCTGGAAGAAATCAATCAGCGCAAACACTCGCACGCGGTCAATCCGTTGAGTCTGGCGCGCGGTACATTTGTACCAGTGTCGCTGGATCCTTCTGCAAAAAGCCCTGCGCCCCATGCAGGCGCATCAATTGTGCGGCCAATCCGCTGATCGGCGTGGCCGAGCCTTGTTCGCGGGAGAATTTCACTGCGGTATCGAGGTCCTTGAGCAGCGTGCGCACGTGCCATTTCACCGGTTCGAAACGGCTCTCGGCCATTTGCGGGGCGAGGATCTGCAACGGTTTCGAATCGGCAAAACCACCGGCCAGCGCTTCGGCAATCAGGCTCGCATCGACTCCGGCCTGTTCGGCCAGCGCCACTACTTCGGCGATCACCAGCGCATTGCAGGCGACGATCATCTGGTTGCAGGCCTTGGTCACTTGCCCGGCGCCGATGCCACCCATGTGCGTGACCCGTTGACCAAGGCTGAGCAGCACCGGGCGCACCCGCTCCAGATCCGCCACCGCGCCGCCGACCATGATCGCCAGACTGCCGGCCTCGGCACCCACCACGCCGCCGGACACCGGTGAGTCGAGCCAGCTCATCCCGGTCTTGTCAGCCAACTCGGTGGCCATTTCGCGGGTAGCAGTCGGTTCGAGGCTGGAAAAGTCCACCAGCAACTGGCCGCTTTTCGCACATTCGGCGACACCCCCGGCGCCAAACACCACCTCGCGCACCACCGCCGTGTCGGCCAGACAGAGCATCACCACGTCCGCGTGTTCGCACAGTTCAGCGGGGCTTGCCACCTGCCGGGCGCCGGCCTCGACCAGTGGCGCGCACTTGGCCGGGTTGCGATTCCACACGGTCAACGGGTAGCCGGCAGCCAGCAAACGGCGGCACATCGGCAGGCCCATCAGGCCGATTCCGGCAAAACCCAACGAAGGGAGCGTTGACATCATTTCGCCTCTTTTTGATTAAAGATCACTGAATAATGGCCGATTCATGAGCGATCAGGAAAGGATTCCCCCGTGCGACGATCAGGCCAAGCCCCTGACGCCCGGGCCAAATTCGCGCAATAAAAGACGCGAGATCTTATTCCGTGAGGCTCGCTGACACTGGTCAGCGGACCAACCAGTCCAGGTATATGGCGCACAATGACTTCTAAAAACAATCCCGCCACTGCGGTATCCGATCTGACCCTGAGCCCTGCCGCAAATAGCCCGTCATCATCGAAGCCATTGCCTCCCTCGCGCCCGCTGGGCACTCAGCAATATCTGTACTACACCGAAACCAACACCGACCGCATCCTCGACAACCTCGATGGCCTGCGTGATCTGGTGTTCCCGCGTCCACCGCACCTGGAAGGCGACAACGAACAGCACAACGATCAGGAATTTCCCTCGGTGTGCCTGATCGGCCTCGGTCGCTGCGGCTCGAACATCGCCCTCGATGTCGCGGAGCTGGTGTACAACGCGCGCAAGTTCTACCTCAACGAATTCAACAATGAAGACCGCGCGGCGGATCGGCGTCTGGCCGACAAGGGCTACAGCCCGGCGCAGTGGATCAAAAACAACCTGCGGATCGGCACCAACAAGTCGAGCAAACCGGTGTTCCTCGTCGAACCGCTGGTGATGCTCGGCGACCTCGACAAGGACATCGCCGGGCGCATCCGCTTCTCGCGCAAGGGCGAGAAAAGCGGCTTCCTGCGCGATTACAGCAAAATGAAGATCATGGACTTGTCCGAAGTCCACGCCGGTGGCGCCGGTAACGCGCCAATCCTCGGCCAGTATCTGGCGAAGATCATCCTCAACAAGGACACCCAGCGCTTCTCCAGCCCTGACTGGAAAATGATCCACTCGTACCTGATCGACAGCTGCGGCATCAAGGCCAACCAGTCGCGCCTGTACTTCTCGATCTTCAGTGCCGGCGGCGGTACCGGTTCGGGCATGGCCTCGGAATTCGGTCTGGCCCAGCAGCACTCGTACATGAACAAGACGTTCGACACCAAGCCGATGGACGAGCACGACGGCAAGAGCGGGCATTCGTTCGTGTTCGAGCCGATCTTCACCAGCGGCATCTGCGTGCTGCCGAACATTTCCGATCACCGCAGTGAAATGTCCGAGGCGCTGCACATCAACGCCGGCCGCCTGCTGTGCAAATACCTGTCGGAAGAATGGGATTTCTCCTACAACTTCGCCAATGAAGACAGCAGCGAAGCCAGCGTCATGGGCCGTATCCGCCCATGGAACGCGATGATGCTGATCTCCAACGACATCATGCGTTACGCCGAAGAGAGCGATGACGGCAACATCCAGAACATTGATGTCAATGCGATGGAGAAGCACGCCAACCAGTACATCTCGCAGCAGATCTTCAACATTCTGACGGCGCAGGCGGTGACCACCGACTACGACCAGAACTACTTCCGCCGCGCCGGCATCGACATCGGCGAAACCATTCGCCTGGATGCCAACGACCTGTTCATGAGTCTGGCCGGCCCGGTGGCGATTGCCTACGCCGAATCGGTGGTGCCGGAAACCCCGCCGCCGAGCAGCGACAAGTTCAAGGTCTTCGACAAAGAGCCGCAGCGTCTGAACATCGATGACCTGTTCTTCCGTTCGATCGACCTGCCGCACTTCAATAAAGTCACCCAGGCCATCGAAGGCATCAGCCTGCTGCCGATCGAATCCAAGCGCTATCGCGCCTCGCTCGAGCAGTACAAGAATTCCGGCTACGACGCCGCGGCGCTGCACGACCTGCACTTCTTCAAGAACTGCTCGTCGGTGGTCTCGATCGTCTCGTTGCCCAAAGACTACAAACTGTCGTACATGGACCTGAACCGGTTGAAGACCCACCTCAACAGCCTGTTCCCCAACACCACGCTCAAGCGTTATGCGCTGGTGATCGGCGCTTCGGCCAACCTGTCGCTGACCACCCTGATCGCCAAGAGCCCGTGCCTGTCGGACGACTTCCTGACGTTGATCGTGGCGTTCATCAAGCGCTGCTTCGCCAAGACGCCGTACCGTTTTGACGAGACTTTGGACAACTCGATCCTCGACTTCATCATTAATGAAGAGTTCGACGAAGACCGCATCGACGATCTGCTCAACGAGTTCGAGAACCCGGCGAAGATCCTCGACACCAACTGGTACGCGATCAAGCCGATGTACGAGAAGAAGTACCGCGAGCTGATCAACGACAAGGACAAGTTCGTCTCGATCAACGACATTCGCCTGTCGCGCGATTGCGTGAAGAAGTCGATCAAGTACCTGCGCGAGATCTACCGTCACCGGATCGGCAAGACCAAGGTTATTTCCCTGAATAACCATACGGGCAAGACTTACTCGGTCTGATCCAGACCGAGTTGCCCTATTCGCGAGCAGGCTCGCTCCCACAGGGAAATGCATTCCAAATGTGGGAGCGAGCCTGCTCGCGAAGAGGCCGCTCCAAACACCGCAAAACCTTGATTGCCAATATCCAGAAACAATTAAGCAGCCCTTCGGCTGCTCAATAAACTGTTCCCGTTACGTTTACGTCACCGTGAGGCCACCCACGCTTGTGGCCTTTCTCTACGGCAACGTGCCATCACGCTACTCGGCTACACACTTTTCGCTGCTGGCCAGGCGCACTACAAAGGTGCATAAGCTCAGACGGCCGCCCTTTCCTGGATCAGAATCCATGGACTCACCACCACCGCCCATAGCTGCGGATCACGCTCGAAAATATCCAGCGCCCGCGTTTCAGAGAGCTTGGCGACCTTGTCCTCGGCCAGCCAGGCGGCGACTTTCTCGCCATCATCCGATGCCACGGCCTCGGCGGCGGCGATCAAATCCAGGGCTGGGTCGACCCACAATAGGGCACCCTTGGCGAAGAACGGCTCCAGCTCTTTCCAGGTAATAGATGCGGTTTCACCAAGCAGCTTGGCATAGAGGGTGCTAGGTTCTTGATTCATGGGACTGTCCGGAAAAGAAATCGACGCGAATGATAACGTCGGTGGTCCGGCAGAAAAACCCGGTTGCAAATGGCTTCACCGAACGAAAAGAGCAGGAACGCCAAGGAATGCTGGTGTTTGGGATATATGCCCGCGAAAGCCCCGCCGCAATTCTGTCTTTTTCATTCAAAAATGCGACACCCCCAAGTTTTGCCCCTCGGCGCCTGCTTCCCAGGCCAACAACCGGCGCTCTACACTGTACCGGTACAGTTGCCGGGGGCATTTCCGGAGGGTATCGCAAAGATATCTGACCCGGTTCTGCTGCTGCGGCGCCAGAACTCAAAAAAATTACAACAGTAAGAGTGGAGCACTATGACTAAGGCTACTAAGCAGATTTCCAAACTGTTTGCCGCTATGGTTCTGGCCGGGGTTGCCAGCCATTCGTTCGCCGCTGACACCATCAAGATCGGTATCGCCGGCCCTAAAACCGGTCCTGTAGCCCAATACGGCGACATGCAGTTCAGTGGCGCGAAAATGGCCATCGAACAGATCAACGCCAAGGGCGGCGTCGACGGCAAGAAACTCGAAGCCGTTGAATACGATGACGCGTGCGATCCGAAACAAGCGGTAGCGGTCGCGAACAAGGTCGTCAACGACGGCGTCAAGTTCGTGGTCGGTCACCTGTGCTCCAGCTCCACCCAGCCTGCTTCGGACATCTACGAAGACGAAGGCGTCGTGATGATCACCCCGGCTGCCACCAGCCCGGACATCACCGCCCGTGGTTACAAAATGGTCTTCCGCACCATCGGTCTGGACAGCGCCCAGGGCCCTGCCGCCGGTAACTACATCGCCGACCACGTGAAGCCGAAAATCGTCGCCGTACTGCACGACAAGCAGCAATACGGTGAAGGCATCGCTACCGCAGTCAAAGCGACCCTGGAGAAGAAAGGCGTGAAAGTCGCCGTGTTCGAAGGCGTCAACGCCGGCGACAAGGACTTCTCCTCGATGATCGCCAAGCTCAAGCAAGCCAACGTCGACTTCGTCTACTACGGCGGCTACCACCCGGAGCTGGGTCTGATCCTGCGTCAATCTCAGGAAAAGGGCCTGAAAGCCAAGTTCATGGGTCCGGAAGGCGTGGGTAACGACTCCATTTCGCAGATCGCCAAAGACGCCTCCGAAGGCCTGCTGGTGACCCTGCCGAAATCCTTCGACCAGGATCCGGCCAACGTTGCCCTGGCAGATGCCTTCAAGGCGAAGAAAGAAGACCCGAGCGGCCCGTTCGTGTTCCCTTCCTACTCGGCGGTTGAAGTGATTGCCGAAGGCATCAAGGCAGCCAAATCCGAAGACGCGGCCAAAGTGGCCGAAGCCATCCACGCCGGCACCTTCAAGACCCCTACCGGCGACCTGAGCTTCGACGCCAAGGGCGACCTGAAGGACTTCAAATTTGTGGTTTACGAGTGGCACTTCGGCAAACCGAAAACTGAAGTTTCGCCTCAGTAAGGCGCGCCCTGACTGACTGCCAATAAAGCCCACGGCGTGCCGTGGGCTTTGTTTTACGAATGTATGGGCCGCGCTGGCGTGATCCGCCAGTCTCCCCACCTGAAAATCTCAAAACCGTCATCAGCGGTTCGCTGGCAAAACCCGGATTCGAAGTGGATAAAGATCCACGGGGCCGGGCGGGAAAATGACTCCACCAGTGAAATGCGTATCAGGTTTTTAGGAGCGTTGTAATGCCTGACATCTATCACTTCTTCCAACAGCTGGTTAATGGCCTGACCATTGGCAGCACGTATGCCCTGATCGCCATCGGCTATACGATGGTTTACGGCATCATTGGAATGATCAACTTCGCCCACGGCGAGGTGTACATGATCGGTTCCTACGTGGCGTTCATCGCCATCGCCGGGCTGGCCATGATGGGAATCGACAACGTCCCGCTGTTGATGACCGCCGCGTTCATCGCGAGCATCGTCGTCACCAGTTCCTATGGTTACAGCATCGAACGGATCGCCTACCGCCCCCTGCGCGGCAGCAACCGTCTGATTCCGCTGATTTCCGCGATCGGTATGTCGATCTTCCTGCAGAACACGGTTCTGCTCGCGCAAGACTCCAAGGACAAATCCATCCCCAACCTGATCCCCGGCAACTTCTCCATCGGGCCAGGTGGTGCACATGAAGTGCTGATTTCCTACATGCAAATCGTGGTGTTCGTGGTGACCCTGGTCGCCATGCTCGGCCTGACGCTGTTCATCTCCCGCTCTCGCCTGGGTCGCGCCTGCCGCGCCTGCGCCGAAGACATCAAGATGGCCAACCTGCTGGGCATCAACACCAACAACATCATCGCCCTGACCTTCGTCATCGGTGCTGCGCTGGCAGCCGTCGCCGCAGTGCTGCTGAGCATGCAGTACGGCGTGATCAACCCCAACGCCGGTTTCCTCGTCGGCCTCAAGGCCTTCACCGCTGCGGTACTCGGCGGGATCGGCAGCATCCCCGGCGCCATGCTCGGCGGGCTGGTGCTTGGGGTGGCGGAAGCCTTTGGCGCCGATATCTTCGGCGACCAGTACAAGGACGTCGTGGCTTTCGGCTTGTTGGTTCTGGTGCTGTTGTTCCGTCCGACCGGCATTCTGGGCCGTCCGGAGGTTGAGAAAGTATGACTAGGAATCTTAAACAGGCACTGTTCAGTGCCTTGCTGGTGTGGGCCGTGGCCTACCCGGTACTCGGTCTGAAACTGACCATCGTCGGCATCAACCTCGAAGTGCACGGCACCAGCCCGGCCATTCTGGCGACCATCGCCGTGTGCTCGGTGCTGATGTTCCTGCGCGTGCTGTTCAACCAGCAGATCAGCAAGGCGTGGAAATCCTCGCCGGGCCTGCCGTTGATCCCGGCCAAGGCCAGCAACTTCCTGACCCTGCCGACCACGCAACGCTACATCATCATTGCGCTGATCCTCGGTGCACTGGTGTGGCCGTTCTTCGGCTCCCGTGGTGCGGTGGACATCGCCACGCTGATCCTGATCTACGTGATGCTCGGCCTCGGTCTGAACATCGTCGTCGGTCTAGCCGGTCTGCTTGACCTGGGTTACGTCGGCTTCTACGCCGTCGGCGCCTACAGTTACGCGCTGCTGTCGCACTACTACGGCCTGAGCTTCTGGATCTGCCTGCCGATTGCCGGCCTGATGGCGGCGACGTTCGGCTTCCTGCTGGGCTTCCCGGTGTTGCGTCTGCGCGGTGACTATCTGGCGATCGTGACCCTCGGTTTCGGCGAAATCATTCGTCTGTTCCTGCGTAACCTGACCGACATCACCGGTGGCCCGAACGGCATCAGCAACATCGAGAAACCGACGTTCTTCGGCCTGACCTTCGAACGTAAAGCGGCGGAAGGCATGCAAACCTTCCACGAATATTTCGGCCTCGAATACAACTCGATCAACAAGGTGATCTTCCTCTACCTGGTGGCCCTGTTGCTGGCGCTGGCAGCGCTGTTCATCATCAACCGCCTGCTGCGCATGCCGATCGGCCGTGCGTGGGAAGCGCTGCGTGAAGATGAAATCGCCTGCCGTGCACTGGGTCTGAATCCGACGATCATCAAGCTGTCGGCGTTCACCCTGGGTGCGAGCTTCGCCGGTTTCGCCGGTAGCTTCTTCGCTGCCCGTCAGGGTCTGGTGACGCCGGAATCGTTCACCTTCATCGAGTCGGCGATCATCCTCGCCATCGTCGTGCTGGGTGGCATGGGCTCGCAGCTGGGCGTGATTCTCGCGGCCGTGGTGATGATCCTGTTGCCGGAAATGATGCGTGAGTTCAGCGAATACCGGATGTTGATGTTCGGTGCGCTGATGGTGTTGATGATGATCTGGCGTCCACAAGGTCTGCTGCCGATGCAACGCCCACACATGGAGTTGCGAAAATGAGCCGCGAGATCCTTAAAGTCGAAAACCTGAGCATGCGCTTCGGCGGCTTGCTGGCGGTCAATGGCGTGGCCCTGACCGTCAAGGAAAAACAAGTGGTGGCGCTGATCGGGCCGAACGGCGCGGGCAAGACCACCGTGTTCAACTGCCTGACCGGTTTCTACCAGCCATCGGGCGGCAGCATCCTGCTGGACGGCGAGCCGATCCAGGGCCTGCCGGGGCACAAGATCGCCCTCAAGGGCGTGGTGCGCACCTTCCAGAACGTGCGGTTGTTCAAGGACATGACGGCGGTCGAGAACCTGTTGATCGCCCAGCACCGTCACCTGAACACCAACTTCCTGTCCGGCCTGTTCAAGACCCCGGCGTTCCGCAAGAGCG
The DNA here is from genome assembly GCF_000514195.1 of Pseudomonas sp. URIL14HWK12:I6. NCBI lineage: Bacteria > Pseudomonadati > Pseudomonadota > Gammaproteobacteria > Pseudomonadales > Pseudomonadaceae > Pseudomonas > Pseudomonas sp. URIL14HWK12:I6. The sequence goes on along the minus strand of NZ_KI911359.1, from coordinate 51,329 downwards.
AACGCGAGGCCATGGAATACGCCGAATACTGGCTGGAAAAGGTCAACCTGAAAGAGTTCGCCAACCGTACCGCCGGCACCCTGGCCTACGGTCAGCAACGACGTCTGGAAATCGCCCGCTGCATGATGACCCGTCCGCGGATCCTCATGCTCGACGAACCGGCCGCCGGTCTGAACCCGAAGGAAACCGAAGACCTCAAGGCGCTGATCAGCGTGCTGCGTGAAGAGCACAACGTCACCGTGCTGCTGATCGAACACGACATGAAACTGGTCATGAGCATTTCCGACCACATCGTCGTGATCAACCAGGGCACACCTCTGGCTGACGGTACGCCGGAACAGATCCGCGACAATCCTGAAGTGATCAAAGCCTACCTGGGGGAAGCGTAAATGCTGCAGTTCGAAAACGTTTCCACCTTCTACGGCAAGATCCAGGCCCTGCATAGCGTCAACGTCGAAGTCCGCCAGGGCGAGATCGTGACCCTGATCGGTGCCAACGGTGCCGGCAAGTCCACGCTGCTGATGACGCTCTGCGGTTCGCCGCAGGCGCACAGCGGCAGCATCCGCTACATGGGTGAGGAACTGGTCGGCCAGGACTCGTCGCAGATCATGCGCAAGAGCATCGCCGTGGTGCCGGAAGGTCGTCGGGTGTTCGCCCGACTGACCGTCGAAGAGAACCTGTCCATGGGCGGCTTCTTCACCGACAAGGGCGACTATCAGGAGCAGATGGACAAGGTCCTCGGCCTGTTCCCGCGCCTGAAAGAACGCTTCAACCAGCGCGGCGGTACCATGTCCGGCGGCGAACAGCAGATGCTCGCCATCGGCCGGGCGCTGATGAGCAAGCCGAAACTGCTGCTGCTCGACGAGCCGTCGCTGGGCCTGGCACCGATCATCATCCAGCAGATCTTCGACATCATCGAACAGCTGCGCAAGGACGGTGTAACGGTGTTCCTGGTCGAGCAGAACGCCAACCAGGCGCTGAAAATCGCTGACCGTGCGTACGTTCTGGAGAACGGTCGCGTGGTCATGCAAGGCACCGGTGAAGCGCTGCTGACCGACCCGAAAGTGCGCGAGGCGTACCTCGGCGGTTGATCCTTTTCGCTGAACAGAAAAACGGCCTTCGGGCCGTTTTTTTTGTGCCTGGCAGATAGATTGAATCCAACACAGATCCCCTGTGGGAGCGGGCTTGCTCGCGAAAGCGCTGTGTCATCCGACATCAATGGTGTCTGACACTACGCCTTCGCGAGCAAGCCCGCTCCCACACAATCAAAAGCCGTCAGTAGGGGTTGCAGTACTGCGCCACCGCCTTCGCCTGATCGACATAAGGCCGTGCCGGCTCAAGGTTCCACTCAGGCTTGTTCCTCACAGGCTTGCCGTCGTAGACCGCCGCCAGATGGCAAACCATCTGCCGCCGCAATGACCCGCCATTGACGCTGTACTCACGCCATTGCGCATCGTCCTTGTGCTTGTTGTACAGCTCGGCAAACATCCGGTCGGTCTGGTCGTCCTTGATCGCCCGACCACACGCAGTCGGTACTACCGAGAGCGACCAGGTCTTCGGCCCCAGTTTCGGATCGGGACGTTGTACCCAGGTGCTGGACTCGATGTACTTGTCGCAGAATTTCGGTTCTGTCGGCGTCGAGGTCTGGATGCACGAGAAAGAGGCCTTGGCCACCGGCGTTCTCGGGAAGTCGATCTTGATGATGTTGCGATCCTTGCCGGTCTTGGCCTTGTAATCCTTTTGATTGGCCAAGGCATCATTCAAGCCGCGCTGATCGCTGTAGAAAAACGCCAGAATCGGCAGTTCATCGGTTTTCGGATTGCCCAGGCGCAGCTCCGTCTGAGTCTGAAACTCGCGACTGTTGATGACTTTGCGCGCGCCCATGAAGTTACGAAAGGCGTCGACCCGCTCCTTGCTGCTCATCGGATTGCGCATGTTGAAACCGCACTGCAACTGGTCCTGCTGGCGATTGTTGTTGTACTGGGTGAAGTGCGCCACCCAGGCATTCGGACTCGTGATAGGTGGCTTCATGGCCTGGCAGACTGCCTCGGTCGGGGCGGTGTTCTTGTTGTCGCCACAGCCACGATCGTTGCGAAAGTCGGTCCAGGCATCGTTGGGAAACGCGCAATAGACATGCACCGGCGTCTCGGGGTCTTTCACCAGATCCCGTGGCGTAATCAGGTAGCCGTTCTGCGTGCTCATGCCAGGGTCTTCATAACTGATGCCGTCGGCGCGCATGAACGAGGCGGCAAACGTGCCCAGCTCCACGGCTTTCGGGCTGGGGTTCCAGACGTCCCACTTTTGCCCCTTGGCCGGATCGGCCCGGTGCGTGCCGCGCACCAGCAGCCCCGAGCAGTCCGAGGCGGGGTCCTGACCGCAACTGTCGACGGTATTGTTGTAGAGTTTTTCAACCTTCCTCAGCGTTTCGTCGCATGACTCGGCATTGGCCCATGCCGCATGCACCAACAGCGGCAACACGAGCAACGGGGCGATCCTGTTCAGACGTTTCTTCATGGCTTGCATCTCCTTGATTAGCCAACACACTCAACGCGGGACCGGGTTGCAACCCGCGGCGCGAGTCTCGCTGTCCGACAACGCTGGCCTGAACGGTTCCAGATTCCATGGCGTCTTGTTGCGGTAATTGACCAGCACGCAGCGCAGTTGCTGACGCATGCTGCCAGCGGACTTTTCGTTGTCGCGCCAGTTGCTGTCCGGCCCCTTGAGGGCGAACAACTGATCGTACAGAGCGCCGACCTGCTCACCGGGCAAGGCGCGTCCCGCCGCGGTGGGCACGATGCTCAGGCTCCATTCATCCTCGCGGGTGCCGGGGTCGTAACGTTTGATCCAGTCGGCGGAGGCGATGTATTGCGGCACCGGGGCCCCACCCACCACCATTTCGGCGATCGCCTGATCGGCAGCGACATAGCTGAAACGCTGTTCGGCTGGCTTGGTGAAGTCCAGACGCAGGATCGGCACGCTGTAGCCCTGGGCCTGGAGTTTTTTCTGGAAATTGCGCGCGCTGTTCAGACCGTTCTCCGGTTTCGGCGGCGCCTGATCACCGCGGGTGGCGAAATTCTGCGTGCTGTTGACGTTGTAGATGAAGGCATCGATGTACTTCATGTTTTCGCTGCCATCGTTGCTCGCGGTGGCGTTCTTCAACATGAATTCGTTGACCTGGGCACTGAAGGCAAAGGGGTCCTTGTTGGTGGTGTTCGGGCGCGACTCGTGCACGCGGATCATCGCGTGCCAGTCGCTGGGTTTTTCCGCGTTCCACGAACATTGGCTGTACTGGATCGGCCCCTTCATCAGCCCGGTGTATTTCTGCGTCCACTGCTCGGCGGTGGTGACACCGGCCTCGGCACAGGTGCCGTATGCCAGCGCGGCATTGCGATTGTTCAGCGTGACTTGCGCCGCGCGCGGCGGTTCGCGGCTGTCGAAGAAACCGCAGCCATACCATTTGCGCTCCGGCCCGGTGCCGCCATCAAACGCATAGATGCAGGTGAAACCCTGCTCTTTGACCGGCAGCTTCAACGCCGCCGCATCGGTGGGTGTGCGCAGGATGAAACCGGCCGGATGAATCAGAATCCGCGTGCTCAGATCCTTGCGAATCCACGAATAGGAAGTGGCGCCGATCTTGATCGCATAGGGGCTGTAATCCCACGGATTGAACGGCCCGTCATTGACCATGCGCAAGGTCACGCCGCTGCAGTAATACAGCCCGCGCGCAGCACCGGTATCGGGTTCCTGGCAGCTGTTCTTGAGGGTGTTGTAATTACTGTTGATGCGTTTGAGCGTGTCCAGCGGATCAACCTGCGTCTGGGCGCAAACCGTGCCAAACAGCAAGGGCAGCGTGCAGGCGAGCGCAAAAGATGAAGTCCTGCGCAATAGCGCAGCGCGGGCTGAGCGATCCTTCGTCATGAGATACCGTCCTGGTAAATCGGCCTGTCAGAGTTGGCCGTTGAAATGACTATAGAACAGGCGAGAGTGAACACAATCCAGTGTGGGAGCGGGCTTGCTCGCGAAGGCGTAGTGTCAGACGCCATTGATGTTTGATGACACACCGCCTTCGCGAGCAAGCCCGCTCCCACAGTGGATTGCCGTGTTCGAAGATTTTTCTGAAAAATTTGCACTGCGCTGTAACGCATCGCCATGAGCGTTCTCTAGTGGGGTAAGCAAGCGCACTTCGCTTGTAAAACCCAAGCTCAAATCTGGAGAAACATCATGACTGCTACCACTCGCACCCTGTCCGCCGCTGCACTGGTTCTGGCTCTTGGTTCCGCCCTGAGCATGACCGCCGTTTCCAGCGCCAATGCCGCCGACAACAGCAACATGGAAAAATGCTTCGGCGTGGCCATGAAGGGTCACAACGATTGCGCCGCGGGCGCGGGCACTACCTGTGCCGGCACAGCGAAGATGGACTACCAGGCCAACTCGTGGAAGTTCGTGCCGAAAGGCACCTGCACCACCACCGAGAGCAAGACCTCGCCGACCGGTTTCGGTCAGATGGAAGCCTATAAAGCCAAGTCCTGATCCACAGCCTGCCCGAGTGACGCCCATGTTCACCACCAACGAACCTGTCCCACCGCGCACTCGGGCAGCCATCTGCGGGCTCCCGCCCCGTGCGGGGCTGGGGCTCAAGACCGGGCACTTGCGTGAAGTGCTCGGCGCCCGACCGGACCTCGGTTTCTTCGAAGTCCACGCCGAAAACTACATGGTCGACGGCGGTCCGTTTCATCATTTTCTCGGGTTGATCCGCGAGCAGTATCCGCTGTCGCTGCACGGCGTCGGGCTGTCGATCGGGGCCGAAGGGTCGCTGGATACTCAACACCTGCAACGCCTGAAAACTCTGATCGAACGCTATCAACCGCAAGCCTTTTCCGAACACCTGGCCTGGTCAAGCCACGGCCCGGTGTTCCTCAATGACCTGCTGCCGCTGGCGTATGACACGCCGACGCTGAACCGCGTCTGCGCGCATATCGACCAGGTGCAGAACAGCCTCAAGCGCCCGATGCTGCTGGAAAATCCAGCGACCTATCTCGGCTTCGAACGCTCAACCATCGATGAGCCGGCGTTCATCGCCGAGGTGATCCGTCGCAGCGGCTGCGGTTTGCTGCTCGACGTCAACAACGTCTACGTCTCGTGCATCAATCATCAACGCGATCCACTGACCTACCTCGACGCGCTGCCGTTGCACGCGGTTGGCGAGATTCATCTGGCCGGGTTCGCCGAAGACGCCGACAGCCTCGGCGACCGCTTGCTGATCGATGATCACGGCGCGCCGATTGATGACGCGGTCTGGGCGCTATACCGACAGGCGCTCGAACGCGTTGGCCCGGTGGCAACGTTGATCGAGCGGGACAATCAGGTCCCGGCGTTCAATGTGCTGCTGGGCGAGGCGCAGCAGGCCGAAGCGTTGTTGCTGCACGCTGGGAGTCGGCCATGAGCACTCAAGCCGACTTCAGCGCCGCCCTGCTCGACACCCGCCTGCCCTGCCCCGCTGGCCTGTGCAGCGCCAACGGTGCTGATCCTGCCAGCCGATTCTCGGTGTATCGCAATAACGTGCAAGGTTCGTTGATCAACGCGCTGGCCGACAGTTATCCGGTGGTGCAGCAGTTGGTCGGCGAGGAATTCTTCCGTGGCATGGCCGGCATATTCATCCAGCAGCAGCCGCCGCACAGTCCGTTGATGAGCCGTTACGGCGACGGTCTGGCGGACTTCATTGACGCATTCGAACCGGCGGCCGAGGTGCCGTATCTGGCCGATGTCGCACGGCTCGAACGCTTGCGCACCCGCGCTTATCACGCCGCCGATGCCGCGACGGTCAGTGCGCAACAGATCAGCGCTGCACTGGCCGATCCGCAAACACTCGCCGAACTGGACATCACCCTGCATCCCTCGCTGCACCTGCTCGATTCGGCTTACGCGGTGGTTTCGATCTGGGCGGCGCATCAAGGAGAAGCGACGCAGGCAGGCATCGACATCCATCAAGGGCAACACGCACTGGTGCTGCGCAACACTCTGGAGGTCGAGGTGTTTGCCCTCGATCACGGCGCCAGCGTATTCATCCGCCATCTGCTGCATCACCGACCGCTGCTGCAAGCCGCGCAAGACAGTCCACCTTTCGATCTGCCGCAGACGCTCGCCCTGCTGATCGGCCACAACGCCATCACCGACCTGAACACCAAGGTATCGCCATGAACAACCTCATCACTCGCGCCATCGGACTCATGGAAAAAATCCCCCACAGCCTGATCGCCTTCATCGCGCGGTTCTCGATTGCCGCGGTGTTCTGGAAGTCCGGGCAGACCAAGGTCGAGGGGCTGGCCATCGACTTGATCGACGGCACCTTGCAACTCGGCTGGCCACATTTGGCGGACTCGACGATTCCGTTGTTCCAGAGCGAATACCACGTACCGCTGCTGTCACCGGAAATCGCCGCGCACATGGCGGCGTTTGCCGAACACTTCTTTCCGGTGCTGATATTGATCGGCTTCGCCACGAGGTTTTCGGCGCTGGCGCTACTGGGCATGACGCTGGTCATCGAGGTATTTGTCTACCCCGATGCCTACCCGACCCATGGCACCTGGGCGGCAGTGTTGCTGTACCTGATGGCGACCGGGCCGGGGAAATTGTCGATCGATCACATGATCGCTCACCACTTCGTAAAATAAAAAATCCATGTGGGAGCGAGCCTGCTCGCGAATGCGGTTTCACAGTCACTCCATGTGTTGACTGAACCAACGCATTCGCGAGCAGGCTCGCTCCCACAGAGGAATTGGAGTTAGCGCTGAAGCCGATCCAGCGCCTCGCCGCTGCGTTTGAACCAGCCAATCAGATAATCCGCCAGCACTTGCGTGCGTTTGGGCAAGCCGCCCTGGTAGGGGTGCACCAGATACATCGGCATCCGGCGCGTCTGAAAATCGCGCAGCAGCCAGCGCAACCGGCCATCAGCCAACTCCGTTTGCAGCAGGTACGACGGCAACCGAGCGATACCGGCGCCGGCCAGTGCGGCTTTCTTCAGCAGGTTGTAATGGTTGCTGGCGAACGGCCCCGACACCCGCACCCGCAGCAATTCGTGCTGTTGGTGATACAGCCATTCCTCGCGGCCACTGTAGTGGCTGTTGAGCAGGCAACGGTGTTCGGCCAGCTCCTGCGGGGTCAGCGGTTCGCCGAACTGTTCTAGATAGGCCGGGCTGGCGCAGGTCATTTCCTGCCAAGCCAGCAGCGGCTTGGCCACCAGCCGCTCGTCATTGGCCACCTCGGAGCGAATCGCCAGATCGAAGCCATCCCGGGACAGGTCGCGATAGTGGTTGTTCAGCTCCAGCTCGATCAGCACCTCGGGGTATTTCTGCGAGAACTCCAGCAGCAAGCCGTCGAAAAACGTTTCCCCCAGCGACACCGGCACCGTCATCCGCACCGGGCCGGCCATGTCGTCCTTCAAGCGCGCCAATGCCTGACGCGCGCGTTCCACCTGAACGACCAGCGCCTGCGCCTGGGGCAACAGCGCGGCGCCGGCGGCAGTCAGGCTCAGACGGCGCGTCGTGCGTTGCAGCAACACCACGGAAAACTGTGCTTCCAGCTGACTGATGCGTTTGGACAACTGGCCCTTGCTGCAACCCAGTTGCTGCGCCGCCAGGGTAAAGCTGCCGGCCTCGATCAACACCGCAAACGCCGCCAGATCATCCATTTCACTCATGGATTGTTTCCATTTGAAAACCAAAGGTTGCCTATTAGTGCGCTTATCCGCAGAAAAAACCACTCTAGACTGAAACCTCGTTCAACCCATTGAGGAACAGTCCCATGAAGATTCTGTTGATCGGTGCCGCCGGCACCATCGGTTCGGCCGTGGAGAAAGAGCTGAGCCAGCGTCACGAAGTGATTCGCATCGGTCGCAGCAGCGGCGACTTCCAGGTGGACATCAGCGACAGCGCCTCGATTCGCAAACTGTTCGAGCAGACCGGCAAGTTCGACGCGCTGATCTGCGCCGCCGGCAACGTGACCTTTGCTCCGCTCGGCGAGATGAACGCTGACAGCTTCGCCCTGGGCCTGAAAGACAAGCTGATGGGCCAGGTCAACCTGCTGCTGATCGGCCGCGAATACGCCAACGACGGTGCCTCGTTCACCTTCACCACCGGCGTGCTCAGCCACGACCCGATCCGCACCGGCGCCTCGGCGGCACTGGTCAACGGCGCTCTGGACAGCTTCGTCAAAGCCGCCGCCATCGAATTGCCGCGAGGCCTGCGTATCAACTCGATCAGCCCGACCGTGCTGCTGGAAGCCATGGGCAGCTATGCCCCGTACTTCCGTGGCTACAAGCCGGTTCCGGCAGCCGATGTGGCGTTGGCCTACGCGAAAAGTGTCGAAGGCCTGCAAACCGGTCAGACCTTTCACGTGGGCTAAACCCTTGTGATCAACGGTCAGCCTGCGTAACGTGGCGACACTTGTCTGGAGAGCCGAAGATGCGTGTTGCCCGTTCGTTGATCGTTGTTGCCCTGCTGCCGTTGTTCGCCGCCTGCCAATTGCTCGATGGCCCGCGTGAAAGCGCGTCCCACATCGGACAAACCCGGATGCAAGGGCAGTTGACCGCAGCCGAGGGCAAACTGGTGTTCCAGCCGTGTGGCGAACAGCGTCAGTACGTGGTCAACGACATCGGCGGCACCAGCGTGCTGCAAGAGGCTGCGACCCTCGCCGACCAACAGGGCAAGCTGTTTGCCGATGTGCGCGGGAAGATCGCCGGCGACCGGCTCGACCTTGGCCAGTTGTATCGCGTCGAGCGTTCCGGCACCGCGTGCGATGACCCGAACTTCAAACTGTTGATCCTGCGTGCCGCCGGGCACGGTCCCGAGTGGAACGTCAAAGTCAGCGGCAAGGGCATGGTCATCGACCGTGAAGGCCAGCCGGCGCTGGCGGTGCCTTATGTCGAAGAGCAACTGGGCGACGGCCGCTTCAACCTCAGCAGCGAAGCCAACAACCAGCGCATCGAGTTGTGGGTCGCGCCGCAGCGCTGCGTCGACAGCAGCACCGGCAGCGTGCAGCACATGAGCGCCGAGTTGCGCATCGACGGCAAGGTCGAGCGTGGTTGCGGGTATTTCGGCGGATCGCGTAACGACTGAGCGTTTTAGCCTCACCGGATCCGGCCTTTGCGGCTTATAATCGCGGCCTTCAAACGCCCTGGCGCAGTTGTGCGCCCCGCGAATCCGGATCCTCGCCATGTTACGAATCACCGAACTCAAGCTGCCAATCGACCATCCCGAAGAAGACCTGCGTGCCGCCATCGTGCAGCGCCTGGGCATCGCCAGCGATGATTTGCTCGATTTCACCTTGTTCAAGCGCAGCTACGACGCGCGCAAAAAGTCCTCCGAACTGTGCTTCATCTACACCATCGACCTCACCGTGCGCGACGAGGCCAAGGTGCTGGGCAAGTTCGCCGACGACCGTAACGTCAACGTGGCGCCGGATGTCAGCTACAAATTCGTCGGTCAGGCGCCAAGCGACCTGAGCCAGCGCCCGATCGTGGTCGGTTTCGGCCCGTGCGGGATTTTCGCCGGCCTGCTGCTGGCGCAGATGGGCTTCAAACCGATCATCCTTGAACGCGGCACCGAAGTTCGTCAGCGCACCAAGGACACCTGGGGCCTGTGGCGTAAAAGCGTGCTCAACCCCGAGTCCAACGTGCAGTTCGGCGAAGGCGGCGCGGGCACGTTCTCCGACGGCAAGCTGTACAGCCAGATCAAGGATCCGAAGTTCCTTGGCCGCAAAGTCCTGCACGAGTTCGTCAAGGCCGGTGCGCCGGAAGAGATTCTCTACGTCAGCAAACCGCACATCGGTACGTTCCGTCTGACCGGCATGGTCGAGACCATGCGTGAAGAGATCCGCGCCCTGGGTGGCGAAGTACGCTTCCAGGAACGCGTCACCGACGTGCTGATCGAAGACGGTCAACTGGTCGGCGTCGAGCTGGCGAGCGGTGAAACCCTGCATTCGAAACACGTGGTTCTGGCCCTCGGCCACAGTGCCCGCGACACCTTCCGCATGCTTCACAGCCGTGGCGTGTTCATGGAAGCCAAGCCGTTCTCGGTGGGTTTCCGCATCGAGCACCCGCAATCGCTGATCGACCGTGCGCGGCTGGGCAAGTACGCCGGCCACCCGAAGCTGGGCGCCGCCGACTACAAACTGGTGCACCACGCCAAGAACGGCCGTTCGGTCTACAGCTTCTGCATGTGCCCGGGCGGCACCGTGGTGGCGGCGACTTCCGAGCCGAATCGCGTGGTCACCAACGGCATGAGCCAGTACTCGCGTAACGAGCGCAACGCCAACTCCGGGATCGTCGTCGGCATCACCCCGGAAGTCGATTACCCGGGCGGCCCGCTGGCCGGGATCGAGTTGCAGGAGCGTCTGGAATCCCACGCGTTCATCCTCGGCGGCAGCGACTACAAGGCCCCGGCGCAACTGGTCGGCGACTTCATCAACGGCACCCCGTCCACCGAACTGGGCGAAGTCGAGCCGTCGTACAAACCGGGCGTGGCCCTGGGCGACCTGGCCTTGGCGCTGCCGGACTTTGCCATCGAAGCGATTCGTGAAGCGTTGCCGGCGTTCGAGAAACAGATTCGCGGCTACTCGCTGCACGACGCGGTGTTGACCGGGATCGAAACCCGTACCTCGTCGCCGCTGCGCATCACGCGTAACGAATCGCTGCAGAGCATGAACGTCAAAGGTCTGTTCCCGGCGGGTGAAGGTGCGGGTTATGCGGGCGGGATTCTGTCGGCGGGTGTGGACGGGATTCGGATTGCCGAGGCCGTGGCGCGGGACATTCTCGGTCTGGAAAACTGATCAGCCAAATCTGCAAAACGCGCAATCCTGTGGGAGCTGGCTTGCCAGCGATGACGGACTCAGATTCGACATTGATGTTGACTGACAATCCGCTATCGCTGGCAAGCCAGCTCCCACAGTGGTTTTCGGTGTATCAGATATTCGCGCGCAACACCGAGGTCGGCAACGGCTCACCTTTCTCGGCACTCGCCGCCACCGCCGCAATCAATCCCTCCAGCTCATAGCCCTGCGCCTTCAGCCAGGCCTGATCGTAATAGGTGTCGGCATAGCGCTCGCCGCCATCGCACAGAATCGCCACGATCGACCCCGACTCCCCCGCCGCTTTCATCTGCTGCGCCGCCATCAGCGCGCCGATCAGGTTGGTGCCGCTCGACCCGCCGACATGCCGTCCCAGACGCTGCGCCAGATAATGCATGGCCGCCAGCGACAAGGCGTCCGGCACCTTGACCATCGCATCGATCACCTTGGGCAGGAACGACGCCTCGACCCGGGGCCGGCCAATGCCTTCGATCCGTGAACCGCAGTCCAGACGCAGACTGGCGTCACCGGTCTGGTAGTAATCGAAGAACACCGAACGCTCGGCGTCGGCGCACAACACTCGGGTGCAATGCTGGCGATAACGCACATAGCGGCCGAGGGTCGCGGTGGTGCCGCCGGTGCCGGGGCTGGAAATCAGCCAGCTCGGTTCCGGGTGTTTCTCGAAACGCATCTGCTGGAAGATCGACTCGGCGATGTTGTTGTTCGCCCGCCAGTCGGTGGCCCGCTCGGCGTAGGTGAACTGGTCGATGAAGTGGCCGCCATGCTCGCGGGCCAGACGTTCGGATTCGGCGTAAATCTGCGTCGGATCCTTCACCAGATGGCTCTGGCCACCGTAGAAGGCGATCTGCGCGATCTTCTCTTTCGAGGTGGTCGCCGGCATCACCGCAATGAACGGCAAACCGAGCATGCGCGCGAAATACGCTTCGGAAATCGCCGTCGAACCGCTGGACGCCTCGATCACCGGCGCGCCGGGTTTGAGCCAGCCGTTACACAATGCATACAGGAACAGCGAACGTGCCAGACGATGTTTGAGGCTGCCGGTGGGATGGCTCGACTCGTCCTTGAAATACAACTCGATGCCTGCAAACCCCGGCAGCGGCAAGGGGATCAGATGGGTGTCGGCGCTGCGCTGGAAGTCCGCTTCGATGATGCGGATGGCTTCGCGGGCCCACTGGCGGTTGTCGCTCATGGTCATGCTCTCGTTGAGTCGGGCAGGAGTAGCCTTGTCACAGGCTCAGTCCCCCAGCATAGGAAAAAACCGGCAAGGCTCACAGATACAGCTGAGGCTCAATTCATCCACCAACTGCCAGGTTCTGGGCAAATGGGTATCAGGCTTTTGCAGTAATTGCGCAGAACCCATCTCCCCGTTCTTTGAACTGAAGCGGCCTGCTCGCCCCCCTGCCAGACAAATAGCGAACAATCCGCACTTAATCAAAGATCCGTCCTACAGCCAGCAATTGTCCGCTTCGTTAACGTCGTGCAGCCCTTTCGAAGGGTTGTCGATGGATGAACGAAAGGACGCTCAGTGGCTCGCAACAAGGACATTCCCCGGGTTCCCAACCCGCCGGCGGGCGACGGTCATCACGTCACCTGGCGCTACATGACGGCCACTGAACTGGCCGAGCGCGACGCCCGACAAAATGCATACGACGCCATGCTGGCGCGGCAGGAGGCTTTCGAGCGCAGTCGAGAGGTTGCGGCGAAAAAGCCTGATCCCGTACGCGCCGGGTGCGTGTTCGCCAAGTCCTGCAAATTGCCGGACGCGATCATCGACTACGCGAATCCTTCGGGGATGGTACCCACCGACAGCCTGAAAGATTACGGAGATCTGGTCCTGCTCGGCGGCCGTGAAGCCGATGACAGCGGCGGCGTTCCACTCAAGAAAATCAGCGGCACTGCCATCCCGGCAGGCCTGGGCACCTTCGCCTTTGCGGGTGAGGCGTTCAAGGCATTGCCCGCCATCGCTTCCGCCGCCGTTGTGACACCTTTGGTCGGGCTGGTGGCGTTGCTCATGCCATCGAACCTGGGCGACAGCGCCCTCTACACCGAAGACCAGTTGCTCGCCCTCAGACAGGCTCGAACCCGCGTGCGCCTACATGTCGAACAACAGGCCGACGGCAGCCTCAAGGGTTATGGTTTCTACACCGGCAAGAATCGCGACTGGGAAATGGTTGATGTCGCGCAGTTCATCGCACGTGATAACCGCTTTGTCGCAGACCTCGGCGAAGGCATCGAACTGATCTGGACGCCCGCCGTGGACGGCTCCGACATCCTCGGCATCCCCGCGCTGGAGGCCGCTCCGCAGGCACCGCATATCTGGGTGTACCCACCGACAAAAGCGGCGGACGGGATTCTGGTGAATCCGGTTTATCCGCCGGAGTATCGGGATTTCATTCTGGTGTTTCCGGCGGATTCGGGGGTTCGGCCGGTTTACATTGTGCTCAGTCGAGCTCGCGACCATGCCTACTACGACCACCCGAAGACGCTACCTGCGTTTCCTGATGCAGTCAGAGTGAAGTCCAAGTCATCGGTTCAGGGGGGAGGAAAGCGGCGAGCACGCTGGGTAGACCGCAAAGGTCGGATCTATGAATGGGATTACAAAAGCAATGCTGTAGAAAAATACGACAAACTGGGAACCACTCATTTGGGTGAGTTCAATCATATTACTGGTGAACAAACCGGGCCTGCCGAGCCGGATAGAAGAACCTCTAGAAATTAAGGGACTAAAACATGCGTTACCTTTCAATAACCGGGTTTTACCCTGACGAATTCCAAGACAGCTCGCTACAGTTTGAAATGGATATCAACGGTAGCGAAATGAATGAAAAGGTTGCACAGCTCATTGAATCCAAGCCACTTAACGAACTGGAGCCTGGAGAGTTGTTATTGAGCCGGGATCAAGTAAGCGCATTGGAGGTCCTTCTGAAAGTCAGCTTCCCAAAGGGTCTGGAGTATTTTATGGGTACCTGTGCCCAGCACTAAGCAGTCGAATTGAAACAAACAAAAAACCCCGACCAGTCACCTGATCGGGGTTTTTCTTTACCGCTAGTTGCCGCTTAGTGCGAAACGCGGCTGGTGCCACCGACGGTGGAGATGCGCACGCGCTCACCAACACGGAACACTTCGTTTTCCTGAACCTGTTGCACGTAGGCGCGCATGCTGCCGTCGTCTTCGCGCACGGTGATTTCCACGCCCTGGGTGCGGGTCAGGCCTTCTTCAGTCGCGGAACCGATCAGACCACCGGCCACAGCACCGATGACCGCCGCGACGATGCTGCCTTTGCCGCCACCGATGGCGCTGCCGCCGACACCGCCGACCACTGCGCCTGCAGCGCCGCCGATCGGGGTCTTGGTGCCTTCGATTTTCACCGGACGCAGGGATTCGATGGTGCCCATGCGAATCGTCTGCACACGACGCGCTTCGTCACGGGAGTAGGAGTCACCGGTCAGGCTCGACTGGCAGCCGGTCAGCAACATCGCCATCGTGGAAAAGGAAGCAACCAGCAGAACAGACTTACGCATAGCATCAACTCCAAAAGAACATGTGTTCATTAAACCCCGCTGCTTGACGCCTGTCACGACGCAGCCCGGATAAACTTGATTTTATTCAGGCCCGGTACAGGCACCTGCAAACTCACCCAACAGTAGCGCCAAATCGCCCAATCCGCCCTGCCGACCCAAGGATTTTCATGGATTACCTGATCATTTTCGTCACCACCATCGCCGGCCTGTACTTCCACGGGTGGCTGTACGTGCGGATCAAACGCTGGATGGATCGTGATCTGGCCCTGTCGCTGGCGGGCAAGGATGAAGACAAACGCGCCTTCATGCTGGAACGACTGGCCGATGCCCGCGTGCAGAGGATCAAGCGTCGGGACCTGCCGAAGTGGCTTGAGGCCGCTGCGGCAGGCTATCCCGCTCGGTAGACTGCTCAGGGCGCCAGACGTTCAAGAATCCAGTTGGCGCCCTGCTGACGGTAGTTCAGGCGATCGTGCAGACGACTTGGACGGCCCTGCCAGAACTCGATGCGCTCAGGCAGCAGGCGGTAACCGCCCCAATGTTCCGGGCAGTCGGGCTGAGTATCGCTGAAGCGCTGTTCGGTGGCCTTGAGCAGATCCTCCAGCTCGCCGCGCCCGTTGATCACCCTACTCTGCGGTGAGGCCCAGGCGCCGAGCCGGCTGCCCAGCGGTCGCACCTGATAATACGCGTCGGACTCTTGCGGCGTGACCTTCACCACTCGCCCTTCGACGCGCACCTGGCGTTCCAGGGTTGGCCAGAAAAACGTCATGGCCGCGAAAGGATTCGCCGCCAGATGCTGGCCCTTGGCGCTGTCGTAGTTGGTGAAAAAGGTGAAGCCCTGCGCGTCCAGGCCCTTGAGCAGCAGAATGCGGCAATGCGGTCGACCGTCCGAATCCACCGTGGCCAGGGTCATGGCGTTGGCTTCCACTGGCGCCTGTTCGGTTTTCACCGCGTCGGCAAACCACTGGTGGAACAGCGCAAAGGGTTCGGCCGGGGCTTGCGCCTCGGTCAGACCGTCCCGGGTGTAATCACGACGCATATCTGCCAGAGCCTGGGTCATGGCGCATTCCTTTTCGTTAGCGGATCACTGCTTGGAAGTATCGCTGGCGGCGACTTTCTTGTCTGTGGTCGCCGCTTTGGCCGGAGCGGTTTTCTTGGCCGGCGTTTTTGCCGGTGCCTTGGTCGCTGCTTTCTTCGCAGGTGCCTTGGCGGCGGCTTTCTTCGCTGGAGCCTTTTTGGTTGCAGGTACGGCGGCCTTCGAAGCAGCCGGCGCCGGGGTGACCGGTTTGGCTGCAGGCTTGACGTCCTGTGCGGCAAGCATCGTGGTCGGTGCCGGCGCCGGCATGTTGTACTTGCTCAACAGCGCAACCATGGTGTTCTGCGGGGTCACCAGCAGTTCGACGCGACGGTTCAGGGCACGGCCTTCGGCGCTGTCGTTGGCCGCACGCGGGGCATCGCCGCCCATGCCGCGCAGCATCAGGCGATCACGCTGCAAGCCGCTCAGGCGGAAGATCGCCGCCACGGACTGGGCGCGCTCCTGGCTGAGTTTGACGTTGGCCGGCGCGGCGCCGGTGTTGTCGCTGTGACCGAGTACCAGAACTGCGGTTTTCGGGTCAGCTTCGAGGATTTTCGCGACGTTGGTGAACGGGCTGAGGGTCACCGGCAGCAGCATGGCCGGACGCTTCGGGTTGAACGAGCCTTCAACCGGCGCGATCACCACCAGCACGTTGTCACGGCGCTCGAGTTGCAGGTTGCTGTCCTTGATCGCCGCACGCAGGCGCGGTTCGTAGTCATCCAGCCAGGCCTGGGTGACTTTCGGGTCAGGCATCGGCACCACTTTGGCAGTCGATTGATCCTTGCCGCCGAACGGCCACCACCACTTGGTGCCGGTGTCGGCATCGGCCTTGGCCACTACCGCCGGTTTGGCTTCTGGTTTGACTTCGGGTTTCACCTCGGCTTTGGCCGCCGCATCATCGGAACCGCCGAACGGCCAGTACCAGTGGCTGCTGCTTTCAGTCTTGGCCACCGGTGCGGTCGCGGCAGGTTTGAGCGGCGCCGGGGCTACGGCAGGAGCCGGAGCCGGGGCCGGCTCTTTGGCCGCCACTTTGTCGGAGGACCCGAACGGCCACCAGCTACCGCCGTCCGCATCGTTTTTAGGAGTCTGTGCACAACCGGTGATCGCAACACACAGGGCCAGGGCGAGAGTTTTTTTGGATGACATTGAAAATCCACAAAGTGAAGTAATGAAAAATCAGAGCTCTTTTGCCCGGATAAACTGACGCTTTGAATCGAAAAACCGGATCTGGTTCCAACCCTGGAACCTCATGTAAAGCTTTACAGACAAGTGGCAACTACCCGCGCCAGTTGCTGCGCGCGCGGATCCATCAAGACGTACGGCCCAAGGGTATTTGTCACAAAACCGAACGCGACATCGTGCTCGGGATCAGCAAAACCCACTGAACCGCCCGCCCCCGGATGACCAAACGCCCGCGGGCCGAGGCCGTAGGTGGCGTTCGCCATGTCCGGTTGATCGAGCATGCAGCCCAGACCGAAGCGGGTGCGGGTCAGCAGGGTCTTGTCCTCGCCGTAGCTGTGTTCGCGGGTCAGCTCTTCGAGCATTTCGCTTTCAAGCAGGCTGCCGTCGAGCAAACCGGCGTAGAAACCGGCCAGGCTGCGCGCGTTGCCATGACCATTGGCGGCCGGCTGCTGCATGCGCCGCCATTCCGGTTTGTTGGTGCTGGTGAGCACCGACGGCGGATTGGTGAAGGCGCGAGTGGTCATGGCGGTCGGTTCGCGCATGGTCACTTGCAACAGGCGCTGGGCCGCGGCATCGCCGACGTTGCCCTTGCCCCGTGCAATATGCGCCACGCGGTGGAACTCTTCGTCAGGCAGGCCGACGTGGAAATCCAACCCCAGCGGCTTGGCGACGCGGGCGACAATCGACTCGCCCGGCCCACAACCGTCAGCGCGACGCAGCAACTCCCCGACCAGCCAGCCATAGGTGATGGCGGCATAGCCGTGGCCGGTGCCCGGCGTCCACCACGGCGCTTCGGCCGCAAGGGCGTCGACCATGGTCTGCCATTCGTAGAGGGCGGCAGGCGCCAGCAACTCGCGCAGGGCCGGCAGACCGGCCTGATGGCAGAGCAGTTGGCGCAGGGTGACGGATTCTTTACCGGCGGCAGCGAATTCCGGCCAGTAGCGGGCAACCGGTGCATCCAGTTGCAGTTTGCCTTCGGCCACCAGTTGCAGCGCCGTGACCGCGGTGAAGGTCTTGGTGCAGGAAAACAGGTTGGCGATGGTGTCGCTGTGCCAGGCTTCGGTACCATCCTTGTCGGCAGTACCGGACCAGAGGTCGAGGACGGTTTCTCCGCCGACCTTGATGCACAGGGCTGCGCCGCGTTCCTGGGGATCGTCGAACAGTGCCGCGAAAGCCTCGCGCACCGCTTCGAATTGAAGCTCGTAATGTCCCTGAATCTGCACCCGCAACTCCCCCGCGAAAACGCTCTACAAAGTGGCCCGCATTGTTCCAGCCCTTGAGGGATTTGGGAACAGCTGCGGGCCGGACGGTTGAATGCTGTAGTGAGGCGGCTGACGCCTTCGCGAGCAGGCTCGCTCCCACACTGGATCGATGGTGTTCACAAATCCGATGTGGGAGCGAGCCTGCTCGCGAAGAACGATGACGCGGTCTAAACCTTAATGACCATTGCCCGAGTGCCCACCGGCATGCCCGCCCCCCGGGCCTTTGCCGGCTTCAGCCTTGCGCCCGCCTTCGGCTTCATGACCGGCGGCGGCCGCTTTCTCAGCCTCCTTGCCCAACTGATCGATCGCCTGCAAATTGCTCTTGCGTACCGCCTCGACAAAGCCCTGATACGGCAGATCGGTAATCCCCACCAGGCCGAAGTGCCCGTTCTCGCCATCGAGCAGACGCCCGGTCACCGGTTGATCCAGATACTGGAACCAGTGCACGCCGACAATCGACGGCTCACTCAACGCCTGTTTGAGGAAGTTGGCATACGCCGGGCCGCGATCTTCTTCCCGCGCCAGTTGCGTCACGCCCCCCCAGAACGGGCCACGATCACTGGAGCCGAAGTTGAATTCGGTGATCAGCACCGGTTTGTCGAGGGCACGCAGAGCGGCGAAGTCATAGCCGTCCTGTGGTTTCAGCGTGTACATGTTGAAACTCAACACGTCGCAATACTGCGCGCAGGACGCAACCGCTTCCGGAGTGCTGGTGGCGAAACGGCCACCGAGCAGCAACTGATTCGGCGCGTGCCACTTCAGCGAATCGGAGATGGTTTTGAAGTAAGTGTCGGCGAACACTTTCTGGAAGTATTTGAAGTCGTTTTCGATTTCCGGGTGCTCCGGATTCGGCATCGGTGGCACGAAACCCGGGTCTTCCATCAATTCCCACGCCGGCAGATCAATGCCCCACGCTTTCGACAGCCCCGCCTGGTTGCGGTACTTGTCGCGCAGTTGCTTGAGGAATGCGCGCTTGGCCGGCACGTCGGTGGTCATTTTCAATGTGCCGTAGGCCAGAGCGTAGCGCGACTGCGGGTCGTCGCCGGGGCCGGCCCAGGCCAGTTCGTTGTCGGCGTAGTAGCCGATCAACCACGGATCATCACGATGATCGCGGGCAGCAATGGCCACGGCACGCTCGGTGGCCATGGCGAAACGCGGGTCGAACGGGTCAGGCATGCCGCCCCACCAGTCGCTGCCGGTGCTGATGCTGGTGTAGTCGCCGACGATCGACAGCGGCAAGGTGTACGGCACCCGCTCGGCGTCGGCGAGCGAGTCGGCACTCCAGTTGCCGACGGTGTTGAAACCCCAGGCCTGCAGGCGATCGAGGGTGTGCGTGGCCCACTTCTGCTGATCGACCGTGGCCTTGCACGGCGCAGCGACGGGTTGATCGGCAGCCTTTTCAGCAGTCGTCGCTACGGCGTCTGTTTTCGCCGCTGCGGCGACACCGGCCTTCGCCTCGTTTGACTTTGGCACAGGCTCGGCAGCTTTTAATGCTGTTTCTTCAACCGCACCAGCCTTGGCCGCTTCAGCAATTCCGGCCTTGGTATCGCTGTCCGGTTTGCAGGGCTCGCCGTAAACCCGCTGCAGGTTGGCGCCATAGAAGTCGTACCAGCGCCCGTTGCCATAGCCGCGGCCCTGATCGGCGCCGTTGCCGCCACGGTTATCGCCTTCGCCGAAATGGCTGGCGAGCGGCTCGTCGGCCTTGGGCAGGGATTCGAACATCCACTCACGCCCGGCCACGTAAGTCTGGTTGACCTGCGGGCTGACGGTGTTCACCCCCAGCGAATAGAACGGATGCCCTTCCGGCGTCACCAGATACCAGCGACCGTCACGCTTTTCGGTGCGGAAAAAACCGCTGGCCTTGAACGCCGGGCCTTTATTCCAGCCACCGAACTTGTCCAGCGAGGACTTTTCGCGCTCGGCCAGCCAGGTTTTCAGCTGTTGCTGTTCCTTGGCGGCGGCGGATTTCAGTTGTTCGTCGTTGCTGATTTTTTCCGGCCATTTGCTGCGGGTCGATTGACCGTAGGCGTCCACCAGATTGCCGTAGACGGCCTGGGTCACAGCATCGCCGTCCTGCACGCCGAATCGCTCGAGCAGCAGGCTCTGCGCGGCTTTCGGCTGATCCATCCACAGACTCACCGACACCACCTGGCTGCGATCCAGTTCACCGCTGCTGCTGGCCAGCAGAATTCGCTGGCCATCAACATTCATCGGCATCGGCGGCCCGGCCTTCATGCCCTGGCTCAGCGGCGAGGTCGCCACCAGCGGCACCAAAAGGGTTTGCACCGGGCCGGCCGGCAGGTCGACGCGGCTGGTCAGGGTCTGGCCGTTATTGCTCTGGATTTGCACATAGACCGTCACGGCCCAGTTCATTGCACTCTGCAGACGCAGGCTCATCATGCCCGACTGCGACCAGTCCCAGGCGCCGGTTTGCGGGGTCAGGCGCAGGGTCGGACGGGCTACCGGGTTGAAGGTCACCCGGCGCAGCACTTCACCTTCCGGGGTTTGCTCGGCGTTGGCTTGTGGCAGGTCAGTGTTTTCGGTGACGACTTTCACCACGTCGGCAGGACGGACGAAGTTGAACAGGGTCTGCTGACCCGCAGGCGCCGCCAGTAACGGGGCAGCGAAAATCAAGGCGAATACGGCAGGCAACGAACGGCGAATCATAAGAACGGAGTTCTCCCTAACGACCAACTAAGGCCAATGGAAAAGCATGGCAGAGAGATAGACAGCGCGGCGGGCAAAACTGCCCACCGTTGTCTCAGGATATTTCACGACGGAAAGGAGGCAACGCATTGAGGATCGCCTTGCCGTAGCGCTGGGTGACCAGGCGCCGATCAAGCAAGGTGATGGTGCCGCGGTCTTCTTCGGTACGCAGCAGACGCCCGCAGGCCTGGACCAGCTTCAACGAGGCGTCGGGCACCGAGATTTCCATGAACGGATTGCCGCCACGGGCCTCGATCCACTCCGACAGCGCCGCCTCGACCGGATCGTCCGGCACCGAGAACGGGATCTTGGCGATCACCACGTGCTCGCAATAGGCACCCGGCAAATCCACGCCTTCGGCGAAACTGGCGAGGCCGAACAGCACGCTGGAATCGCCGCCATCGACCCGCGCCTTGTGCTTGTTCAGGGTTTCCTGTTTCGACAGGTTGCCTTGAATGAACACTTGCTTGCGCCAGTCGCGGTCGAGGCCATCGAACACGTCCTGCATCTGTTTGCGCGAGGAGAACAGCACCAGCGTGCCGCGCGAGCCTTCGACCAGATCCGGCAACTCGCGGATGATCGCCGCGGTGTGAGCCGCGGCGTCGCGTGGGTCGGCCTTCAGATCCGGCACCCGCAGCACACCGGCATCGGCGTGATGGAACGGGCTCGGCACAACGGCGGTGACGGCTTTTTTCGGCAGACCGGCGCGCATGCGGAAACGGTCGAAGGTGCCCAGTGCCGTCAAGGTTGCCGAGGTCACCAGGCAGCCGTAAGCCACGTTCCACAGGCTGCGGCGCAGGGTTTCTGCGGCGAGAATCGGGCTGGCGTTGACCTCGATGTCGAACAGCGAACCGCTTTCGGCCAGCGTCAGCCAGCGCGCCATCGGCGGGCTGTCTTCCGGGTCTTCGGCGGTAAATGCAGTCCACAATTCCCAGTTGCCCGACGCCCGCGACAACAGGCTGCCGAACAGCGGATACCACTCCTCGGCCTGATTGCTGGCGATGCCGATGTTGACCTCGCCGTCCATGCCTTCCTTGAGCAGGTCGGTCAGGCGGGTGAACAGATCGTTGAGCCGCGAATAACCCTTTTTCAGCTCAATGCCCATTTCGCGCATGTGCTCGGGAATCACCCCGCCGACGAAACGATGGCGTGGCCGCTCGCGACCTTCGACGTCTTCGCCGGGCTTGAAATCGGCAATCTGCTCGCACGCGGTGAACATGAACTGCTGCTGGGTCTTGATCTCGCGCGCCAGCTCGGGCACTTGCTCGATCAGCTTGCCGAGATCGCCCGGCAGCGGATGCTGGGCCAACAGTTTGGTGAGGTTCTTCGCGGTGGTTTCCAGCCAGTCGGCAGTGGAACGCAGACGCGTGTAGTGGGCGAAGTGGCCGATGGCCTTGTCCGGGAGGTGATGGCCTTCGTCGAACACGTAAATGGTGTCACGCGGATCCGGTAGTACCGCGCCGCCGCCCAAAGCGAGGTCAGCCAGCACCATGTCGTGGTTGGTGACGATCACGTCGACCTTGCCCATGCCTTCGCGCGCCTTGTAGAAAGCGCACTGGCCGAAGTTCGGGCAGTGACGGTTGGTGCACTGGCTGTGATCGGTGGTCAGGCGCGCCCAGTCGGCGTCTTCCAGCGCGTTGGGCCAGCTGTCGCGGTCGCCGTCCCATTTATTGCCGGCGAGCTTCTCGATCATGCTGGTGAACAGCTTCTGACTCGCCTCGTCGACCTCGATCTTGAAGCCTTCCTCTTCGAACAACTGGGCGGTGGCGGTTTGCGCGTGGCCTTCCTGCAGCAGCATGTCGAGCTTGGACAGGCACATGTAGCGACCACGGCCCTTGGCCAGCGCGAAGCTGAAGTTCAGCCCGCTGTTGCGCATCAGGTCGGGCAAGTCCTTGTAGACGATCTGCTCTTGCAGAGCCACGGTCGCGGTGGCGATCACCAGGCGCTTGCCGGCCAGCTTCGCCGTCGGGATCGCCGCCAGGCTGTAGGCCACGGTCTTGCCGGTACCGGTGCCGGCTTCCACCGCGACAATCGCGGGGTCGCCACTGCGCCGGCCTTCGTCGTCGGTGTCGATATCCCCGAGGACTTTGGCGATTTCAGCGATCATCAGGCGCTGGCCGTAACGCGGCTTGAGGCTCTTGGCTTCAAGAAAACGCGAATAGGCGCCCTGGATCGTGGTTTTGAGTTCAGTGCTGATCATTGATTGTCGGGCGCTAAAAACGCTGGATAAATTTTCAGTGGTTTCGGATGGCGGCTATCATACCCCGCTAATTAATCCTGCGCAGAACGGAGTGCCCCAATGACACCTTTTAGCCTCGTTTATCCGCTGCATGTCCTGTCCGCCCTGGTCTGGGTCGGCGGCATGTTTTTCGCCTGGATGGTCCTGCGTCCGGCGGCGGTCAAGGCTCTCGACGGCCCTGCTCGCCTGACCTTGTGGGTGGAAGTGTTTCAAGGTTTTTTTCGTTGGGTCTGGGTCGCGGTGATCCTGTTGCCGATCAGCGGCGTGGGCATGTTGCATTTACAGCAGGTCGATTTCGAGACCGCGCCGAAGTACGTGCAGGTGATGATCGGGCTGTACGTGGTGATGACGGCGCTGTTTATCCGGATTCAGGGTTTGATGCTGCCAGAGTTGCGTAAAGCCGTTGAAGCCAAGGAATGGCCAATGGGTGCGGCGGTGCTGGGGCGGATTCGCCGGGTAGTGGGGATCAATTTGATTGTCGGGTTGGTGCTGGTGGCGATTGCGGCGGCGCGGCCGATGTTCTGACCCACTGACAACTTGGACTTTTTTTGTGGTGAGGGAATTTATCCCCTCACCTCAAATAGTGCTGTTACTCAGAGGCGCTGCACAGTCACCGCCCCCGCCGCACCTACCGGCCCAGGCTGACCATCCGCCCCGGCCTTGCCGTTCTTGCCGCCATCGGCGCGATACACCAGGCAGCCCTTGGACTGGCCGCCCTTGCCTGCCTTGCCGCCGACACCCGCTGGGCCACCGGCACCGCCCGCGACGTTGACCTTGATCAGCTCGGCCGGAAACTCGCGCGGCACTTCCAGACGCACCAACGCACCCGGTGCACCCGGCTGGCCGTCACTGCCATTGCTGCCGTCAAAACCATGACCGGCCGCGCCCCAGGTGCAGCCCGGATCTTCGCCGTTGCCGCCATCCAGGCCGACGAAACCCGGTGCGCCGGTGCCGCCACGGGCATCGACAAACAGTTTTGGCGCGTTCAGTGCCTTGAACTGCAAATTCAGATTGCGCCCGGCACGGGCAGCTTTTTCATAGGTGCCCGGCGCGCCGCGTGCGGTGATCAGGCTGCCTTCGGACAGTTCGGCACGAATGACTTTCATGTCCAGCGCCTGTTCACTCGGGACGATCGCGATGCGCGCTTCATGGCCCAGACGCAATTCACCGACGGTCAGCTCGGTCACATTGGCAGGAATCAGCAAGGTGCCGTAGTCCGCCACTTCCAGGCGTTCCAGCTGCAAGGTGCTGGCGGTGTTGGGCAAACGCATCAGGGAGTTGGTTTCGACGCTGACCACCTGGGCGCAGGCCAGAGGACTGATGAGTGCAGCGAGCAGGCAAAGTTTACGCATGGGAAGAAGCCTCCGGAGCGGCCGGGGCCGGGATGGTTTGCAGGTGAAAAACGCCGAACAGCAGGATGCGCAGACGGTCGCGCCACGGGTTGGGACGCCCTTTGAGGCGCGAGAAAAGCAACTCCAGCACATGCAGCGCCAGCAGCGAGGCACCGGCCAGATTGACCAGCGCATGCAGCGGATGCACAAACGGCAGCAGCAAATTGACCACCACCACGCACCAGAACAGCAGGGTCAGCAAACGCCCCAGCCCCCAGAAAACCTTCATACGCTCCCCCGTGTCGGAATTATTCTTTGGGCGCACAGTAACGGCTTACGCGGGGGATAAGCCAGAGGGGCAAAAGAAAAAACATTTGTCAGTCGTCGGATCGCCGCCGGTTCGACGACGATCGTCGACCGGCAGCTCTAGCCTGCGGACTACAGACAAGTCCTAGCGATTGATATGCAACTCCACCCGACGGTTTTTTGCCCGTCCCTCGTCCATTGCGTTGTCAGCCACCGGCTCGCTCTCGCCGCGCCCTTCACTGGTCAGTTTGTCCGGCGCCAGGCCCTGACTCAGCAGGTACGCCGCCACGCTGCTGGCGCGTCGTTCCGACAGTGCCTGGTTGTAGGCGTCCGAACCTTTGCTGTCGGTATGGCCGATAACCTTGATGCTGACCACGTCGGCGTTGCGCAATTTGTCCATCAGCGTATCGAGCTGGGCCTTAGCGGCCGGGGTCAGATCCGACTTGTCGAAATCGAACAACACATTGCCGGCATCGCTGAGGGTGATGACTTCCGATTGCGGCGCAGGCTCGGGGGCTTTTGTAGTGACCGGATATTGCGGCAGCGGACAGCCGCGATGATCGACCGGGGTATTGGCCGGGGTGTCAGGGCAACGGTCGCGGCGGTCGAACACGCCATCGCCGTCTTCATCGCCATCCTGGGCATAACAGATCAGCCCGCCAGTCAGAATCCCCAGCGCCGCACCGCCGCCGGCCCAGCCGCCACTTTCAATGGCGCCAAGACCGCCACCGACCAGCCCGCCGATCAGGCTGCAGATCGGCCACGTACGTTGATTGAGGGGGGCATCGCCATCGCTATGAGTGGCGCAACCGGTGAGCAGGCTGCCCAGCAGCAGCACCGGCAAGACGGACCTTGAGAAAACAGTCATTGTGAAAGCTCCTGTGTCACCGGCCCATACCGGTTACACAGGAGTAAAGACCCGCATCCGCGACTGCACAAGCCGCGGATGCGAGAGGGGCTAGCGGACGATTTTGATTTCGGTACGACGGTTCTGTGCGCGACCGTCAGCGGTTTTGTTATCCGCCACTGGCTGGCTTTCACCCATGCCCGATACCGAAACGAAGCTGGCACGCGGCACACCCTGCTGGATCAGGTATTCCACCACCGAGTGCGCACGGCGATCCGACAGTTTCTTGTTGTAGGCATCGCTGCCGACG
Source organism: Pseudomonas sp. URIL14HWK12:I6 (assembly GCF_000514195.1). Lineage (NCBI taxonomy): Bacteria > Pseudomonadati > Pseudomonadota > Gammaproteobacteria > Pseudomonadales > Pseudomonadaceae > Pseudomonas > Pseudomonas sp. URIL14HWK12:I6. Next base: position 25,690 of record NZ_KI911359.1, on the reverse strand, counting down.
CTGTCGGTGTGGCCGGTCACGGTCAGTTGCGCCGTGGACGACTCTTGTTTCAGGCGCGTGGCGACTTTATCCAGCACCTGTTTGTCGGAGCCGGTCAGGGTGGCTTTGTCGAACTGGAAGTGCACATCGCGAATGACGATAGTTTCTTCCTTGACCACAACCGCCTCTTCTACCACTGGCGCAGGGGCAGGTGGTGGGCAGCCGTCAGCATCGACCTGCACGCCTTTAGGCGTGTGCGGGCACTTGTCGCGACTGTCCGGTACACCATCTCCGTCTTCGTCGCCATCACCGTGCACCCAGCAATAGGCCGCTGCCGTACCACCGACAATCAGCGCGCCGTAGCCGGCCCACGACGAACTTTCCGTCGCGCCGAGACCGGCACCGACTACACCACCGACCGCCGCACAGGTCGGCCAGTCGGTTTTCTGCAAACCTGCGCAACCAGTCAACACACTGGTTAGCAGAATCAAAGGTAATGCTGTCCGAACTATGCTCATCTGGTTTTCTCCTGAGGGATCGGCTTAGAACCGATTCACGGAGTAAAGACCGGAGTTTTAATCTCCGCCAGCAATAGGCCACTGGCATTTGGGACCGTGTTCACAGGGATTCGGCACTTTTGCCGCCCGCGGCAAATCGGGGTCTAGGCCGGATCCGTCTGGCGCGCTAGTCTTGGCGATCTGATTGAGGAGCTTCGATGAACGTCGCCATTTCTTCGCGCACGCCGCAACAGGCGCTGGCTGCTTTACTGGATCGCTATGCCCCGGCGCGTTTACTGCTGATCGGCGCCAGCGAATTTCCGGCGCTCGCCGCTTTCAAGCAGGCACATCCGGACACCTGCGTGGCCCACGCCGCACCCGGTGCATTGCCCGCCGAACTGGCGGCGCGGCGCTTCGACCTGGCGCTGGTGGTCGATTGCCTGGAGCACCTGCCCAAGCGTGACGGCTTGAATCTGCTGGGCGGGATTCGCAACCTCAACGCCAGTCGCATTGCAGTGCTGGCGGATCTGCCGGCCAGCGGCTGGCAGGAAACCGATTTCTACTCGCTGGCGCTGCAGGCCAGTGAACGCTTCCAGCGTGACGATCAGGTACTGACCCTGTTCACCTATGATCTGCTTGACTACAAACAAGTCCCCGACTGGCTCAACTCGCGATTCTGGGCCAATCCGGAAAACTTCGGCAAATACTGGTGGTAATGCAATGAGTACAGCCATTTGCCCGTGCGGCAGCGGCAACCTGCTGGAGGCCTGCTGCGGCCACTATCACGAAGGCCACCCGGCGCCTTGCGCCGAAGCGCTGATGCGTTCGCGCTACAGCGCCTACGTGCTGGGGCTGATCGATTATCTGGTGGCCACCACCCTGCCCGCCCAGCAGGCCGGTCTGGATCGCCAGTCGATCAGCGCCTGGAGCGCGCAGAGCACCTGGCTCGGCCTTGAAGTCGAAAGCTCGGAAGTGTTCGGCGGCCAACCCGAGCATGCCTTCGTCACCTTTACCGCGCGCTGGCACGACAGCCAGGGCGAACACAGCCACCGCGAGCGCTCCTCGTTCGTGCAGAACGCCGGGCGCTGGTACTTCATCGACCCTACCGTGCAGTTGAAGCTGGGGCGCAATGACGCGTGCCCGTGTGCCAGCGGGCAGAAGTTCAAGAAGTGCTGTGCGGGGTATTTCGGCGCATAAAGGGAAGTGCCGACTAGACTGGGGCACAAAGGGAGTTTTTTCGATGCTCGGTCACTGTCGCACACTGCATGGCTTGTTATTGATGCTGATCCTGAACCTCGGCGGTTGCGCCTCATGGTTCAGCGACGACAGCGTCGACCCCGCCGTGCACCTGGTAAAAGTCGAGGTGGTGCGGGCCAAGCTGCTCGAACAGAAATTCATCCTGCACTTTCGCATCGACAACCCCAACGACAGCGACCTGACGGTGCGCGGCATGGAATATCGCATTCATCTGGCAGACCTGTTGCTGGCCGAAGGGGAGCATGAACACTGGATCACGGTAGGGCCGAAAAGCAGCGCGTTCTATCGGATACCGATCCGCACCAACCTGTGGCCGCGGGTCAAGGACGTGGTGAAAATGCTGAAAAGTCAGCACCAGCAGGTGCCCTATCGATTGCAGGGTGAGATGGAAACCGGTTTATTCATCGCCCACTACGTGCACCTGGAGCGCAATGGCGTGATAATCCCCGCCGATTTAATTCCGGAGCACAACCGATGACTCAGCAACCTCATGTCCATGGCCCTGACTGCAACCACGATCATGACCATCATCACGATCACGACCATGGCCATGTCCACGGCCCGAACTGCGGCCACGCCCACCAGGAACCGGTGCGCAACGCCCTGAAAGACGTCGGCCGCAACGACCCTTGCCCATGCGGCAACGGCAAGAAATTCAAGAAGTGCCACGGCGCTTGATGTTTCAGGTGAAGATATTCTTCGCCTGACACATTGCCTTCGCGAGCAAGCCCGCTCCCACAGTTGACCGCGTTCCCGCTGACTGAACGCAGTCGACTGTGGGAGCGGGCTTGCTCGCGAATGGGCCGGCACATTCACCCCAAACTGTTCAGACAGCCGCCAGAATCTGCTTCGCACTGACCACCGTCGCATACTCCCCGTGCACATTCCCCAGCGACATCCCGTGCACTTCTTCGGCTGAACGCGGTGTGCCGAAATAATCGGCCTTGTCGAAGGTGAAACACGCATCCTCCGCCACCCACGCCTCAAACCCCAGATTGCCCGCCGTGCGCGCTGTAGATTCCACCGAGTTGTTGGTCGCTACACCAACAATGATCAATTGCCCGATCCCCGTCTCACGCAGCTGCGCTTCCAGCCCCGTGGCACAAAACGCATCCGGTACCTGTTTCTGGATCAGCCATTCACCGTCCTGCGGCATGAATCGCTGCTGAAATTCCACCCCTGACTGCCCGGGCCAGAACACCGAATCCGGTTCACGCGACAGATGCTGCACATGAATCACCGGCCGCCCGCTACTGCGCCACGCCCTCAGTAAATCGAGCATGCGCTCTTCAGCCTGTGGGTTATTCCGCCGCCCCAGGCGCGGCTGCAGAATGCCTTGTTGCTGGTCGATGATGATCAGTGCAGCGTTGGCCTGAAGCTCCATGGCGTCTTCTCACGAGAGTCATTTGATTCCCGCACTTCATCACCCACCCCTGCAAATAAGCAAGCCATCAGACAATCATCGATCAATGGCAAGAAATAACCACTCGCCCCGCTTGCGCGGCCATCTCCTGCTCACTAACGTAGCGGCTTTATTGCGCCCCCAGCCTCTACACCCCCGCAGGAGCTTTGCCATGGCCTCGCCAGCCCTTACACATTTTCTTCCCCGGTTCGGCGTTGCCGCAGCAGTGACCGGTGTCTTGAGCCTGTCCGGTTGCCAGACCTGGAACGCGCAGGACACCCTCCCGCCTACCTCCGGCGTGCAACCGCTCAAGGGCCTGGCGCAGAACGTTTCGGTGCGACGCAATGCCATGGGCATGCCGTTGATCGAAAGCAACAGCTTCCACGACGCGCTGTTCACCCTCGGTTACGTGCATGCCAGCGACCGCATCAACCAAATGGTCACCCTGCGCCTGCTGGCCCAGGGCCGACTGGCGGAAATGTCCGGCGCCTCGATGCTCGACGCCGACCGCTACATGCGCGCGGTCAACCTGAAGAAAAGCGCCGACGAGCTGTACAAGGCCTCGTCGCCACGCCTCAAGCGTTTCTTCGAAGTCTATGCGCGGGGCGTCAACGCCTACCTGTTCCGCTATGCCGACAAACTGCCGGGTGATCTCGCTTCCAGCGGCTACAAGCCGGAATACTGGAAACCGGAGGATTCGGCGCTGATGTTCGCGTTGCTGAACTTCAGCCAGTCGGCCAACCTGCCGGAAGAGATTGCCTCGCTGGTGCTAGCGCAAACCGTGAGCAGCGACAAACTCGCCTGGCTGACCCCGTCCGCACCGGATGAAAACCTGCCACTGGCCGAGACTGACAAGCTGCAAGGCCTCAAGCTCAGCGGGCAGATTCCGGGCCTGACCGAGCTGAGGAACGCCAGCCAACAATTGGCGGCGGTGAATCTGCTGGGCGCCAGCACCTCGAACAACTGGGCCATCGCCCCGCAACGCAGCCGCAGCGGCAAGAGCATTCTCGCCAGTGACAGCCACGGCCCACTGGCGGCACCGTCGCTGTGGACCTTCGTGCAGATCCGCGCGCCGAAATATCAGGCCGCCGGTGTCACCGTTGCCGGTTTGCCGATGATCCTCGGAGGCTTCAACGGCAAAGTCGCGTGGAGCGCCACCAGCGTGCTCGGCGACAACCAGGACCTGTTCCTGGAAAAAATCCGCCGTCAAGGCAACAGCCTGACCTATGAGGTCAATGGCAAATGGCAGCCGCTGGGCGTGCGCAACGAAACCTATTTCGTCAAAGGCCAGCGGCCGATTCGCGAAGCGGTGTACGAAACCCGACACGGCGCACTGCTCAACAGTGCTCAGGCCGTACAGGGCAACGGTTTTGGCCTGGCCCTGCAAACCCCGAGCTTCACCGACGACAAATCGCTGGACGCATTTTTTGACCTGACCCGTGCGCAGAACGTTGAACGCGCGTCAGACGCCAGCCGCGAGATCCGCGCCATCGCCCTGAACATGGTATTCGCCGACGCCAGCAACATCGGCTGGCAGGTCACCGGGCGTTTCCCCAACCGGCGCGAAGGCGAAGGCCTGCTGCCATCGCCGGGCTGGGAAGGTCGCTACGACTGGGACGGTTACGCCGACCCGATGCTCCACCCGTACGATCAGGACCCGACCCAAGGCTGGCTCGGCACCGCCAACCAGCGGGTCATTCCTCACGGCTACGGCATGCAGCTGTCCAACTCATGGGCAGCGCCAGAGCGCGGCGAACGTCTGACGGAACTGGCCGGCAGCGGCAAACAGGACGGTCGCAGCGTAATCGCCATGCAGTACGACCAGACCACCACCTTCGCCGCCAAACTGAAGAAAATGTTTGAAGCGCCGGGCATGAAGCAGCCGCTGAAACAGGCGATCGACGCCCTGCCGGAAGCCGATCGCAGCAAGGCGCGCGAAGCGTTTACCCGCTTGATGGCGTTTGACGGCAAGCTCAGCCCGACCTCGGCGGATGCGGCGATCTATGAGCTGTTCCTGCAAGAAAGCATGAAGCAGATCTTCCTCGACGAGCTCGGCCCCGAGTCGAGCCCGGCGTGGAAAGCCTTTATCGCCAATGGCGACTTGTCCTACGCAGCGCAGGCCGATCACCTGCTCGGGCGCGAAGACAGCCCGTTCTGGGATGACCTGCGTACCCCGCAGAAAGAAGACAAGGCGCAGATTCTGGCGCGCAGTCTGGCGGCGGCGATCAACGCTGGCGACAGTCAGTTGGGCGGCGACCGCAAGGCCTGGCAGTGGGGCAAACTGCACAGCTACACGTGGAAAAACGCCAGCGGCCAGACCGTTCGCGGCCCACTGGCTGCCGGCGGCGATCACACCACGCTCAATACCGCAGCGTTTGCCTGGGGTCAGGACTTCAACACCACCCGTGCGCCGTCGATGCGTTTCATCGTCGACTTCAGCCAGAGCGAGCCGCTCATGGGGCAGAACGGCACTGGCCAGTCCGGCAACCCGGCCAGCCCGAACTACCTCAACGGCATCGACGCCTGGCTCAAGGGTCAGTACATCGGCTTGCCGATGCAGCCGCAGAACTTTGACCGGGTGTATGGCAAGACGCGTTTGACCCTGACCCCCGGCAAATAAACGCAGTTCCCTTGTGGGAGCGAGCCTGCTCGCGAAGACGGAGACACAGTCAGAATAGATGTGTCAGTTAAACCGCTTTCGCGAGCAGGCTCGCTCCCACATTGGTTTTGTAGCGACTCTAAAATAATCGATAGAACTTCCGGACTCGCGCCAACCTCATAGCTAACAAGCCCCCCATTCTGGTAACGACATGGACCTTGTTATCGCCCGCCCCGAAGGTTTGTATTGCCCTGCCGGGGATTTCTACATTGATCCGTGGCGCCCGGTCGAGCGCTCGGTGATCACCCATGCCCACGGCGATCACGCCCGTAACGGCAATCAGCACTACCTTGCCAGCAGCGCCAGCGAAGGGATTTTGCGTGCGCGTCTGGGTCAGGACATCAACCTGCAAACCCTCGCCTACGGCCAGCGGCTCACCCATCACGGCGTGACCTTGAGTTTCCATCCCGCCGGGCATGTGCTCGGTTCGGCCCAGGTGCGTCTGGAATACGGCGGCGAAGTCTGGGTCGCATCGGGAGATTACAAGATCGAACCCGACGGCACCTGTGCGCCGTTCGAACCGGTGCGCTGCCACACCTTCATCACCGAATCGACTTTCGGCCTGCCGATCTACCGCTGGCAACCACAGGCGCAGGTGTTCAGCGAGATCAACCAGTGGTGGCAGGCGAACATCGCGGCGGGCAAGGCCAGCGTGTTGTTCTGTTATTCATTCGGCAAGGCTCAGCGGATTCTGCACGGCATCGACGCCAGCCTCGGCCCGATCCTCAGTCACGGTGCGGTCGAGCCGCTGAACCGGGTCTACCGCGAGGCCGGCGTGTACCTGCCGCCGACGATCTACGCCGGCGATGTGAAAAAGTCCGACCCGATCATGCGTCAGGCGCTAGTCATCGCCCCGCCCTCGGCCGGTGGCAGCACTTGGATGCGCCGGTTCGGTGACTACAGCGACGCCTTCGCCAGCGGCTGGATGCGCCTGCGCGGCACCCGGCGGCGTCGTGGGGTGGATCGCGGCTTTGTGCTGTCGGATCACGCCGACTGGCCCGGCCTGCTCTGGGCCATCGAACAGACCGGCGCCGAACGGGTGATGGTCACCCACGGTTCGATCGGTGTGCTGGTCCGGCATCTGCGCGAACAAGGCCTGGACGCGCAGGGTTTCAACACCGAATACGGCGACGATGAAGAGGAGAACATTGGCGCCGAGCCGGTTATCGCCGAGGTGCAAGCATGAAAGCTTTCGCCGAGCTGTACGCCGAACTCGACGCCACCACGTCAAGCAATGCCAAACTGGCGGCGATGCAAACCTACTTCGCTCAAGCAGCACCACAGGACGCGGCATGGGCGGTGTACTTTCTGTCCGGTGGACGCCCGCGGCAACTGGTGCCGGTGCGCATCCTGCGCGAACTGGCGGTGGAAGTCTCGGGACTGCAACCATGGCTGTTCGAGGAAAGTTATCAATCCGTTGGCGATCTGGCGGAAACCATTTCCCTGGTGCTGCCGGAAAATTCGCACAGCTCCGAGGCCGGTCTTGCCGAATGGATTGAAGACAAGCTGCTGCCGCTGCGCGGTGAAACCCCGGAGTACCTCGCCCGCCACCTGCCCGCGCTGTGGGCGCAACTGGATCGGCCGAGCCTGATGCTGTGCATCAAATTGATCACCGGCAGCTTCCGCGTCGGCGTGTCGAAACTGCTGGTCACCCGCGCGCTGGCATCGATGGCCGGCCTCGACAGCAAACGCGTGGCGCAGCGCCTGGTGGGTTACACCGACCTGTCGAACCGGCCGAACGCGACCAGCTACCTGAAACTGATCGCGCCGGAATCCGCCGACGAACATGCGCAACGTGGCGGCCAGCCCTACCCGTTTTTCCTCGCGCATGCCTTGTCGCAACCGGTCGAGGAGTTTGAAGCGCTGCTGGGGCCGGCGAGCAACTGGCAAGTGGAATGGAAGTGGGATGGCATCCGCGCGCAGGTGGTCAAGCGCGAGGGTCGGCTGTGGGTCTGGTCGCGGGGTGAAGAACTGGTCACCGAGCGTTTCCCCGAATTCGACACACTGGTCCACGCGTTACCCGACGGCACGGTAATCGACGGCGAAATCGTGGTCTGGAAAAGCACCCATCCGAGCACCGCAGACGCCTTCGACCCGCAATCGAGCGCACCGCCGGCGGTGCAACCGTTCGCGCTGCTGCAGCAACGCATCGGGCGTAAAACCCTCGACAAGAAAATCCTCGAAGAAGTGCCGGTGGTGGTGCTTGCCTACGATTTGCTGGAGTGGCAAGGCGAAGACTGGCGCAACCGTCCGCAGGCCGAACGACGCGCGCAACTGGAGCAGGTCATCGCTCACGGTAACAACCCGGTGTTACTGGCCTCGCCGATTCTGACCGGCAGCGACTGGTTCGATCTCGCCCGCCAGCGTGAAGCCTCACGGCGCCTCGGTGTCGAGGGCATGATGCTCAAGGCCCGCGACGCCCTGTATGGCGTAGGCCGGACCAAGGACATGGGCGTGTGGTGGAAGTGGAAGGTCGACCCATTCAGCGTCGATGCGGTGTTGATCTACGCCCAGCGCGGACATGGCCGGCGCGCCAGCCTGTACAGCGATTACACCTTCGCCGTGTGGGACGGCCCGCCCGAGTCCAGCCAACGGGCGCTGGTGCCGTTCGCCAAGGCCTATTCGGGGCTGACCGACGAGGAAATGCGCCAGGTCGACAGCATCGTGCGCAAGACCACCGTGGAAAAGTTCGGCCCGGTCAGCAGCGTCAAGCCGAGTCTGGTGTTCGAACTGGGTTTCGAAGGCATCGCCCTGTCGCGGCGACACAAGAGCGGCATCGCCGTGCGTTTTCCAAGGATGCTGCGCTGGCGGCAGGACAAGACGGTGGATGAGGCCGATAGTCTGGCAACGTTGCAGGATTTGCTGGCCTGACCCGGTTTTCCGGGACAAACCTCCAATCGTCCTGAATGAACATCCTGTAGTGAGTGGATTTTCTGGTGAGGAGATCTTGTGGTGAGGGGATTTATCCCCGATGGGCCGCGAAGCGACCCCCCATCATTCTTTCAGTAAACCGCGTGTACCGGATTTGCGACTGCTGCGCAGACGATCGGGGATAAATCCCCTCGCTACAAGTATTCTGAATCACTAAAAAATGCCTGCATCGACCCAACTTGGTGCAGCTCAATCCCCACGCCCATTCCCGTGCACCAATCCCTCTCCCTCCTCCCTCCCCCAACCTTTTAAAACACTTGTTCGGGACTCTGGTTCGGAAATTGCTACTTTCTATAGGTCGTACGCGTTCCAGTAACAATAATTCTGCGCCACAAGCGCTCATATTGGTTCTTAGGGATTGAATAATGAAAAAAGCATTGCTGACCCTTTCTGCACTGGCGTTGTGCATGGCTGCCGGCTCCGCGCTGGCCAAGGAATACAAAGAGCTGCGTTTTGGCGTTGATCCTTCCTACGCACCGTTCGAGTCGAAAGCGGCCGACGGCAGCCTGGTGGGCTTCGACATCGACCTGGGCAACGCAATCTGCGCCGAGCTGAAGGTCAAGTGCAAATGGGTTGAAAGTGACTTCGACGGCATGATTCCGGGCCTCAACGCCAACAAATTCGACGGTGTGATCTCGTCGATGACCGTGACCCCGGCCCGTGAAAAGGCGATCGACTTCTCCAGCGAGCTGTTCTCCGGCCCGACTTCCTACGTGTTCAAGAAGGGCTCCGGCCTGAGCGATGACGTCGCTTCCCTCAAGGGCAAGTCCGTCGGTTACGAGCAAGGCACCATCCAGGAAGCCTACGCCAAGGCCGTATTGGAGAAGGCCGGGGTAAAAATCCAGGCTTACGCCAACCAGGATCAGGTCTACGCCGACCTGAAAAACGGCCGCCTCGACGCCTCGATCCAGGACATGCTGCAAGCCGAACTGGGCTTTTTGAAGTCGCCGGATGGCGCCAACTACGAAGTCAGCAAGCCGGTCGACAGCGAATTGCTGCCAGCCAAAACCGCTGTCGGTATTAAGAAAGGTAACAAAGAGCTGAAGGCGCTTTTAGATAAAGGTATCAAAGCGTTACACGATGACGGCAAATACGCCGAGATTCAAAAGAAACACTTTGGCGATCTGAATCTGTACAGCGGTAAATAATACCCTGGCGCCCATCACTCGATGGGCGCCTTTTCCATCCGCTCAGGTTGCTGATTTATGTTCGAAAACCTCTTACAAAATCTGGGGCTCTCCGCCTTCAGCCTCAAGGGCTTCGGCCCGTTGCTGTTGGAAGGCACCTGGATGACCATCAAATTGTCCGCGTTGTCGCTGCTGGTGGCCGTGTTGCTCGGGCTCTTGGGCGCCAGTGCCAAACTGTCGAAATCCAAACTGCTGCGCCTGCCTGCCCAGCTCTACACCACGCTGATTCGCGGGGTGCCGGATCTGGTGCTGATGCTGTTGATTTTCTACAGCCTGCAAACCTGGCTGACCGCCCTGACCGACGTCATGGAGTGGGACTACATCGAAATCGACTCTTTCACCGCCGGGGTGATCACTCTGGGCTTCATCTATGGCGCGTATTTCACCGAAACCTTCCGTGGGGCAATCCTCGCCGTACCACGCGGTCAGGTCGAAGCGGCCACCGCTTATGGCCTCAAGCGCGGCCAGCGTTTTCGCTTCGTGGTGTTCCCGCAAATGATGCGCTTCGCCCTGCCGGGCATCGGCAACAACTGGATGGTGATGCTCAAGGCCACCGCGCTGGTGTCGATCATCGGCTTGGCCGATCTGGTCAAAGCCGCGCAGGACGCCGGTAAAAGCACCTATCAACTGTTCTACTTCCTGGTACTCGCCGCCTTGATCTATCTGCTGATCACCAGTGCATCCAACGTCATCCTGCGCTGGCTTGAGCGTCGCTACGCCGCCGGTGCCCGGGAGGCCGTACGATGATCGAACTCCTGCAGGAATACTGGAAACCCTTCCTTTATACCGACGGTACCAACATCACCGGTCTGGCGATGACCCTGTGGCTGCTCAGCGCCTCGATTTTCATCGGTTTTCTGGTATCGATCCCGTTGTCGATTGCCCGGGTATCCCCGCATTTCTATGTGCGCTGGCCGGTGCAGTTCTACACCTACCTGTTCCGTGGCACGCCGCTCTACATCCAGTTGCTGATCTGCTACACCGGGATCTACAGCCTGGCCGCCGTGCGCGCGCAGCCGTTGCTCGACAGTTTCTTTCGCGATGCGATGAACTGCACGATCCTCGCGTTCGCCCTCAACACCTGCGCCTACACCACGGAGATTTTCGCCGGGGCGATCCGCAGCATGAACCATGGCGAAGTCGAAGCGGCCAAGGCCTACGGCCTGACCGGCTGGAAGCTGTACGCCTACGTGATCATGCCGTCGGCGCTGCGCCGGTCGTTGCCGTATTACAGCAACGAAGTGATCCTGATGCTGCACTCGACCACCGTGGCCTTCACCGCGACCATCCCCGACATCCTGAAAGTTGCGCGGGACGCCAACTCGGCGACCTACCTGACCTTTCAATCGTTCGGCATCGCCGCGCTGATCTACCTGACCATCACCTTCGCGCTGGTCGGCCTGTTCCGCCTCGCCGAACGCCGATGGCTGGCATTCCTCGGGCCGACCCACTAGGAAAACCTGTAATGCGACACCAGATCCATGACCTGTTGGCCCCGGTGCCGGGGACCGCACGACAGATCCACAGCTTCCACTTCGGCCCGGAGCAGGCCCAAGGCAAGATCTACATCCAGTCCTCGCTGCATGCCGACGAAATGCCCGGCATGCTCGTGGCCTGGCACCTCAAGCAGCGACTGGCGGAGCTGGAAGCCGCCGGGCGCCTGCGCAGCCAGATTGTGCTGGTGCCGGTGGCCAACCCGGTCGGCCTCGAACAAGTGCTGATGGACGTGCCGCTGGGCCGGTACGAGATGGAGAGCGGGCAGAATTTCAATCGCTGGTTCGTCGACCTCAGCGAAGACATCGGCAACGACATCGAGGGCAAACTGGGCGACGACCCGCAGCGTAACCTTGAGCTGATCCGCGCCAGCCTGCGCAACGCCCTCGCCCGTCAAACGCCCGGCACACAACTGCAATCCCAGCGCCTGACCTTGCAACGGCTAGCGTGCGATGCCGACATGGTGCTGGATCTGCACTGCGATTTCGAATCCGTGGTTCATCTCTACACCACGCCCGAAGCGTGGCCGCAGGTCGAGCCGCTGGCGCGTTACATCGAAGCTCAGGCCAGTCTGCTGGCCACCGATTCCGGCGGCCAGTCATTCGACGAATGCTTCACCCTGTTGTGGTGGCAACTGCAGGAGCGCTTTGGCGAACACTTCGAGATTCCGCTGGGCAGCTTTTCGGTGACCGTGGAATTGCGCGGCCAGGGTGACGTCAATCACCCAATGGCCAGTCGTGACTGCCAGGCCTTGATCGATTACCTGATCCAGTTCGACGCGATCGTCGGCGAGACCAAGCCGCAGCCGCCCCTGCCGTTCCCCGCCACGCCGCTGGCCGGCGTCGAACCGGTGACCACGCCGGTGGGCGGCTTGCTGGTGTACACCGCCACGGCCGGGCAATACCTGCAAGCCGGGCAACAGATTGCCGAAATCATCGACCCGATCCACGACCGGGTCACCCCCATTCATTGCACTGCCGCCGGCCTGCTGTACGCCCGCTCGCTGCGGCGCATGGCTACTGCCGGCATGGTGATCGCCCACGTGGCGGGCGCCGAAGCCTATCGCAGCGGCTACCTACTTTCGCCTTGAGGATGTCTGTCCCATGTACAAATTGACTGTTGAAGGTCTGCACAAAAGCTATGGCGACCATCAGGTACTCAAAGGCGTTTCGCTCAAGGCCAAAACCGGCGACGTGATCAGCCTGATCGGCGCCAGCGGCTCGGGTAAAAGCACCTTTTTGCGCTGCATCAACTTCCTCGAACAACCCAACGACGGCGCCATGAGCCTCGATGGCCAGGCGATCCGCATGGTCACCGACCGCCACGGCATGCACGTCGCCGACCCGAATGAACTGCAACGCCTGCGCACGCGACTGGCCATGGTGTTCCAGCATTTCAACCTGTGGAGCCACATGACCGTGCTGGAAAACATCACCATGGCCCCGCGCCGGGTGCTGGGTTGCAGCAAGCAGGAAGCTGAAGACCGCGCCCGCCGCTACCTGGACAAGGTCGGCTTGCCGGCGCGGGTTGCCGATCAGTACCCGGCGTTTCTCTCCGGCGGCCAGCAACAGCGGGTGGCAATTGCCCGGGCGCTGGCGATGGAGCCGGAAGTGATGCTGTTCGACGAACCGACCTCGGCGCTCGACCCGGAGCTGGTAGGTGAAGTGCTGCGGGTGATTCAGGGACTGGCCGAGGAAGGCCGGACGATGATCATGGTAACCCATGAAATGAGCTTCGCCCGCAAGGTCTCCAGCCAGGTGTTGTTTCTGCATCAAGGCCTGGTGGAAGAAGAAGGCGCGCCGGAAGACGTGCTGGGCAACCCGAAGAGCGAACGGCTGAAGCAGTTCCTCAGCGGGAACCTCAAGTAACAGACGCAGATAAAAACCTGTGGGAGCGGGCTTGCTCGCGAAAGCGGTGTGTCAGTCAAAACTGTTCTAACTGGCACACCGCTTTCGCGAGCAAGCCCGCTCCCACAGGTGTGTGTGCTCGCAGAAAATTAAACTTGTCCCGCAACGGCGCGGTCACTGAAGGAACACTTTCAGAGCGCACGCCGCCGGTATGCCGACCTCCACCGACTTCGCAAAACTCTGGTTCAGCGCACGCAACTGGCAGCCGTTCGCCTTTCAAAAGCAGGTGTGGGCCGCCGTTAAAAAAGGTCAGTCGGGGTTGCTCCATGCCAGCACCGGCGCCGGTAAAACCTATGCGGTGTGGTTCGCCGCGCTCAACCGCTTCGCCCGCATCAAACCCAGCGTTGCAGACAGCAAAAAACGCAAACCACCAGCTGAACCACTGACCGTGCTGTGGATCACGCCGATGCGCGCCCTCGCCGCCGACACCGCGCGCGCCTTGCAAGCGCCGGTCAGCGATTTGCAGATTCCATGGAGCATCGGTCTGCGCACCGGCGACACCAGCAGCGCCGAACGTGCGCGTCAGGGCCGGCGCCTGCCGACCACGCTGATCACCACCCCGGAAAGCCTGACCCTGCTGCTAGCCCGTGCCGACGCTAGGACTGCGTTGTCGAGCCTGCGGATGATCGTCGTCGATGAATGGCACGAACTGCTCGGCAACAAACGCGGCGTGCAGCTGCAACTGGCCCTCGCCCGTCTGCGCCATTGGCAACCCGAACTGATCGTCTGGGGCGTGTCCGCCACCCTCGGTAATCAAGCCCACGCCGAACAGGTGCTGATCCCACAGGGTGGCGGCATCAGCGTGCAGGGCCAGAGTGAAAAATCACTCAAGGTCGACACCTTGATCCCACCGGCCATCGAGCGTTTTCCGTGGGCCGGGCACATCGGTCTGAAGATGCTGCCGCAGGTGGTCGCCGAACTGGACGCCTGCGCCAGCAGCCTGGTGTTCACCAATACCCGCGCACAATCGGAAATCTGGTATCAGGCGCTGCTCGAGGCGCGGCCGGACTGGGCCGGGCTGATCGCGTTGCACCACAGCTCACTGTCCCGCGAGACCCGCGACTGGGTCGAGCAAGCGTTGAAGGACGGGCAGTTGAAAGCCGTGGTCTGCACCTCGAGCCTGGATCTGGGCGTGGACTTTCTGCCGGTGGAACGGGTGCTGCAAATCGGCTCGGCCAAAGGCGTGGCGCGGCTGATGCAACGCGCCGGGCGCTCCGGTCACGCGCCTGGGCGCACCTCGCGAGTGACGCTGGTGCCGACCCACAGCCTGGAACTGATCGAAGCCGCTGCCGCAGGCGACGCCGTGGCGCAACGACTCATCGAACCGCGTCTGTCGCCGCACAAACCGCTCGATGTGCTGGTGCAGCATCTGGTCAGCATGGCGCTGGGCGGTGGCTTTATTCCCGAGGAGCTGTACGAAGAAGTGCGTGGTGCCTGGGCTTATCGTGACCTGACACTGGCAGATTGGGCCTGGGCGCTGGCTTTCGTACGTCATGGCGGGATGTCGCTGACGGCCTATCCGGATTACCGCCGGGTCGAACCGGATGAACACGGTGTCTGGCGCGTCCCCGATGCGCGATTGGCACGCCGGCATCGCATGAGCATCGGCACCATCGTCAGCGACGCCAGTATCAACCTGAAATTCTGGAGCAAGGGTGGCGGCGGCAAGCAGTTGGGCAGTGTCGAGGAAGGCTTTATCGCGCGGCTGAAACCGGGTGACGGCTTTCTGTTTGCCGGGCGTTTGCTGGAATTGGTGCGAGTGGAGAACATGACCGCGTACGTCAAACGCAGCACCGCGAAAAAAGCCGCCGTGCCGCGCTGGAATGGTGGGCGGATGCCGCTTTCCAACGAACTGGCCGCCGCCGTGGTCAGCCGCTTCACGGCGGCGGCGCGCGGTGAGTTCGTCGGCCCGGAAATGCACGCGCTGCAGCCGTTGCTGCAAACCCAGGCGCGCTGGTCGGGTCTGCCCACCTCCGACAGTCTGTTGGCCGAAGCGCTGAAATCCCGTGAAGGCTGGCACCTTTTCCTTTATCCGTTTGCCGGGCGCCAGGTGCATCTGGGGCTCGCCAGCCTGTTGGCGTGGCGCGTGAGTCAGCGCCAGCCACTGACGTTCTCGATTGCGGTGAATGATTACGGGCTGGAGTTGCTCAGCGCCACGCCGGTCGATTGGTTCGAGCAATTCGATGCGGCGCTGCTCAGCCCCGAGCATCTGCTGCGCGACGTGCTGGCCAGCCTCAATGCCGGGGAGTTGGCGTTGCGGCGTTTTCGCGAGATCGCGCGGATCGCCGGGCTGGTGTTCGCCGGTTATCCCGGCGCGCCGAAAAGTACCCGACAGGTACAGGCCTCCAGCGGATTGTTCTTCGAGGTGTTCAAGCAGTACGACGCCGACAACCTGCTGCTGGCCCAGGCCGGGGAAGAAGTCTTACGGGAAGAACTGGATATTCGTCGTCTGGAACAGACATTGGAGCGGATCAACCGGATGAAACTGGACATGCACCTGATCAAACGTCCTACACCGCTAGGCTTTCCGTTGCTGGTGGAGCGCATGCGCGAAAGCATGAGTTCGGAAAAACTCGCTGACCGCATCCGGCGCATGGTCGGCGATCTGGAGAAATCCGCCGACAAGGGTCAAGCCTCATGAGTGCAGCGTATCCAGTGCGCCTGGCTGGTGAGGAGCTCTGGCTGCTGCCGGAAAAGGCCCTGTATTGGCCGGCGCAGCAAGCACTGCTGATCGCCGATGTGCATTTCGGCAAGGCCGCGGCCTATCGCAGCCTCGGCCAGCCGGTACCACAAGGCACCACGACGGCGAATATCGAAGTGCTCGACCGCTTGCTGGCCAGACTGCCCTGTCGGCAGCTGATTTTCCTCGGTGACTTTCTGCACGGCCCCGGTTCGCATGCGACGGGTACGCTGAATGCCTTGGCCGAATGGCGTGCACGGCACGCGGATCTGCCGATGACGCTGATTCGCGGCAACCACGACAAACGTGCCGGGGATCCACCGACGGCGCTGAATATCCGGGTGGTTCCGGAACCGATGCTGCTCGGGCCGTTTGCCCTGCAACACGAACCCGCCCCGCATCCCGAACGACACGTGCTGGCCGGGCATGTGCATCCGGTCTATCGGCTCAACGGCAAGGGGCGGCAGCGTTTGCGCCTGGCATGTTTTCGACTGGGTGAGCGATTGAGCCTGCTGCCGGCCTTTGGTGCCTTTACCGGTGGTTATCAGGTCGAGAAAGACGCTCAGTGCAGGATTTTCGTCATCGGCGACAACGAAATATGGCCCGTCAGTTGAGGTCTTGGGCAAACCCCAACTGACTGGCCATTCATGGAGTAGCGACTCAGGCCACTGGTGCGGGTGGCGGCTCGTCCGGCAGCGTCGGCTCGCCGGGTTCGGTCGGTTGTTCGTTAGGGGTGTCGGGATCAGGCTGACCGGGAATGCCGCCTGCCATATGGAAAGCCGGGTGTGCCAACAATGACCAGGCCAAAACGCCAACCTGATTGGGCTCAAGCCTTGCCAGTTGGGCGGTGATATGCGGATCGATCTTCATGCAACCTCCTCGGCGAAGGCCCGCTTTGCCAGAAGCAAAAACGGGCAGTACACCCCATAGAGTGTCTGCCCGCCAAAGAATTCCCGCGAACTGCCGGATGGATCAGGTACGCGGCAGGGTCACGCCACGCTGGCCCTGATATTTGCCGCCGCGATCCTTGTACGAAACTTCGCATTGCTCGTCGGATTCGAGGAACAGCATCTGCGCCACGCCCTCGTTAGCGTAGATTTTCGCCGGCAGGTTGGTGGTATTGGAGAATTCCAGGGTCACGTGGCCTTCCCACTCAGGCTCGAGCGGGGTGACGTTAACGATGATACCGCAGCGCGCGTAGGTGCTTTTACCCAGGCAGATGGTCAATACGTTGCGCGGAATGCGGAAGTATTCGACGGTGCTGGCCAGGGCGAAGGAGTTCGGCGGGATGATGCAGACGTCGCTGTGGATGTCGACAAAGCTGCCGGCGTCGAAGTTTTTCGGATCGACGATCGCCGAATTGATGTTGGTGAACACCTTGAAATGATTGGTGCAGCGCACATCGTAGCCGTAGCTCGACACACCGTAGGAGATCACACGGCTGTCGTCGCTGCCGCGCACCTGGCGCTCGACGAAGGGCTCGATCATGCCGTGTTCCTGCGCCATGCGGCGAATCCACTTGTCCGATTTGATGCTCATGGCGGGTGTCCTGAATAGCGAGGTGGAAAAAATCTGTCCGGCATCTTACCGGGCGCGCCGCCGGGTTCAAAGTCCGCGCTGCAATTCTCGCCGAACACCCTGGAAATACAGGCCCTGGCGACGAACCGTCACACCGTCGATCCCTAAAACAGAGAAACCTTCGCAAGAAACATTGGCACGTTCCGGAAAAAGGGTTAAGGTGGCGCCACTGTGTTGCTTGTGTCACTGAGAATCTCTACACGATATGTTGAATTTCGATCCAACCATCTACAAGAATTTTTCCTGCTCTTTGCACTCAGTCTCGGCCAGGGTTCTTCCTGAGTCGCAGTTATCTTTGTTCAAGGAGTTACACCATGTCTAATCGCCAAACCGGTACCGTTAAGTGGTTCAACGATGAAAAAGGCTTCGGCTTCATCACTCCACAATCCGGTGACGACCTGTTCGTTCACTTCAAAGCTATCCAATCCGACGGCTTCAAAAGCCTGAAAGAAGGCCAACAGGTTTCTTTCATCGCTACCCGCGGTCAGAAAGGCATGCAAGCTGAAGAAGTACAAGTTATCTAACTTGTAGCTTCTTTAGAAAAGAGCCCCGCCCTCAAAGCGGGGCTTTTTTGTGGGCGTGTGTTTTTTAACGGCCACAAAAAAGCAGCCCTCACGGCTGCTTTTTTTTCGACTTGCCTTACCAGGCCACGCCAAACCCTGCGGTGTAGCGGGTCTTGTTCAAATCCGCATCCTTGGTACCACTGATGATGTCGCGTTCGGCCTTGAGGTTGAGCGACGCCCAGTCGGTGACCTTGTAGCGCAAGCCCATCTCGGCATCGAGCGCATAGTTGGCTACGTCAGACAGCGGCTTGCCCAGTTCGCCATTGGTGAAGAACTCGACTTTTTTGCCGATCAGGTAACGGTTGTAATCCCACTTCATGGCGACCGAATAGAAGTTGTCCTTGCCGCCATCGCTGTACTCGTAATCGGTGCGGTTGAGCAGCGAACCGAGCGAGAACGCGCCCAGCTCGTCGTCCCAGAACTGGTAACCCGGACCGGTACCGACCACACGCTGACGCGACAGCTCTTCAACGTAGTCGCGCTTGTAGTTCAGGCGCCCCTGCCAGAACCATTTGTCGGTGAGGAAGCGGTCAAGTGCGTATTCGGCGCGCCAGTTATTGGTGGTGACCTGCTCGTCCTGCACTTCGCGGTTGTATTCGCCCTCGGCGGTGTGCCGCCAGCGGCCATGACGCGCGGTGGTCTTGAAGTCGATGTCGTAGTCGTCGGTGTCCTTTTCCGCCCGTTGATAATCCATCGCCAGGCCAATATTGCCTTTCCATACCAGATCCTCGACCACCGGTTTGGGTTTGAGAATCTGCTGAATGCTCGCCAGCTCGACGGTCTTCGGCGCCTCGCCGTTGGCCAGGGTGACCTTGCCGTCATCGGCAGCGGTCAGCGACTTGGCTTTTTCACCGTTGTAGGCGTCCTGTTTGACCAGCAGTTCCTGATCGCTTTGCAGGGTCTTGACCTCTTTCCAGTCGATGCTGACCGCACCCGCATACTGGGTCTGAATCAGCAATTTGCCGCCATCGAAAACGGAGATCTTACCGCTCAGCTTGTCACCGTTCTTTAACCAGACGGTATCGGCAAGCAGCGGCGTGGAGGCACTGAAGACAGCAAGGCACAGCAAGGTTCTGGACAACATAAGCGGATCGAGGGCTCAAGTTTGCGAAAAAGGTCGGCATTATCCGTAGGAATAAGACCCTGACAAGGACTGACCGAGCGATTTCCATTGAGTTCATTTCTCATCTGGCCAACGAGCGATTACGCTTGAGCCCATCGATACGACTATTGTTCAGGAACCGCGCAGGTGAAAGAGCCGAATCATCCCGAGGAAAGCGAAGCGCAAATCCGACGCACGGCGCTTTATTCCACCCTTGCCCAAGTGCCTGAGGGCAAGGTGGTCAGCTATGGTCAGTTAGCTGAACTCGCAGGGTTGGGGCGCGCCGCCCGCTGGGTCGGTCGGACCCTGAGCCAATTGCCCGGCGATACCAAACTGCCGTGGCACCGGGTATTGGGTGCCGGCGGTCGGATCAGCCTGCCGCCGGGCAGCCCTTCGGGGGACGAACAACGGGCACGATTGCGTTCTGAAGGCGTCACCGTCCTGAACAATCGTGTGGATATTCAGCGCCATGGCTGGCGTCCGGTAGAGCACAGCGGTTAGAGTGCGCGCTTTGTTTTCGCAATCTTGAGGCAGACTTCAGCCCATGCCCCGTAAAACCTGGCGCGCCGCGCTCGCCGCCTATGCCAGTCCCTCGACGCTCGTGCTGTTGTTGCTCGGTTTTGCTGCCGGCCTGCCGTACATGCTGGTGTTTTCGACGCTTTCCGTCTGGCTGCGTGAGGCCGGCGTTGCCCGTGAAACCATCGGCTACGCCAGCCTGATCGGTCTGGCGTACGCCTTCAAATGGGTCTGGTCACCGCTGCTCGACCAATGGCGCCTGCCTTTATTGGGCAAGCTGGGCCGCCGCCGTTCGTGGCTGGTGCTCTCGCAGACGCTGGTTATTCTGGGCCTGATCGGCATGGGCTTCTGTGATCCACAGAAACACCTGTCCTGGCTGATCGCCATTGCCGTTATCGTCGCTTTCGCTTCCGCCACCCAGGATATTGCGGTCGACGCCTATCGCCTGGAAATCGCCGACGACAGCCGCCAAGCCGCGCTGGCTGCCAGTTACATGTCCGGCTACCGCGTCGCCGCCCTGCTCGCCACGGCGGGCGCGCTGTTCTTTGCCGAAGGCTTCGGCTCCACCGGTTTCAACTATCAACATTCGGCCTGGACCGGCACCTACGCGCTGTTCGGCGTGTTGATGGTCCCTGCCCTGCTGACTTCGCTGCTGATGCGCGAGCCGCCAGTGCCACTGCGCACGCAGCTGCAGGCCGGCCGCTACAGCTTCGCGCATCAACTGGCCTCGGTATTCGTACTGATCGTGTTGCTGGTGTCGGTTCCGGCGATGTTCACCCAGCTCTACAACACCGATTTCGCCAGCGTATTGTTCGGCCAGATGAGTCCGCTCGACCTGCTGCTCGAAGACCGCGCTTTCCTGCGCGCGATCCTCTATACCCTGCTCACCGGCCTGTGCCTGTCGACCATGGGCCGTCGCGGCCTGGCGCCAGTGTTGACTCCGGTCAACGACTTCATCCTGCGCTACCGCTGGCAGGCGTTGCTGCTGCTCGGACTGATCGCCACCTACCGCATGTCCGACACGGTGATGGGCGTAATGGCCAACGTGTTCTATATCGATCAGGGCTTCACCAAAGACCAGATCGCCAGCGTCAGCAAGATCTTTGGCCTGATCATGACCCTGGTCGGCGCCGGCATGGGCGGCCTGCTGATCGTGCGCTTCGGTATCCTGCCGATCCTGTTCATCGGTGGCGCGGCGTCGGCGGCGACCAACTTGCTGTTCGTGATGCTCGCCGATATGGGGCCGAACCTGAAGATGCTGGTGGTCACCATTTCCCTCGACAACTTCAGTTCCGGCCTCGCGACCTCGGCGTTCGTCGCCTACCTGTCGAGCCTGACCAACCTCAAATTTTCGGCCACCCAGTACGCCCTGCTCAGTTCGATCATGCTGTTGCTGCCACGCCTGATGGGTGGTTACTCCGGAGTGATGGTCGAGAAGTTCGGCTACCACAGCTTCTTCATGATCACGGCGCTACTCGGCGTGCCGACACTGCTGCTGATCGCCCTGCACTGGTTCCAGGAAAATCGCCGCGCGGGCCCGACGCCAACCCCCGAGCCTGCACCGACCTCCGTCGTCGAAGAGTCGTAGGACATTTCAGCAACGGCGGGAGGATTCCCGCCGTTGAGCCTCACCGCCGAGCGCAATCCTGTACGTCGGCAAATCTCGCCGGTACACTGCTCCGTCATTTCCAGTCATAGCAACCGACAACGGCCAACCATGCGCACCAGTCAATTTTTGCTCGCCACACAGAAAGAAACGCCTTCCGATGCGGTCGTCGTCAGCCACCAGCTGATGCTGCGCGCCGGCATGATCCGCAAACTCGCTTCGGGCCTGTACACCTGGCTGCCGATGGGCTTGCGGGTAATGCGCAAGGTTGAAGCCATCGTTCGCGAAGAAATGAACGCTGCCGGTTCTCTTGAAGTGTTGATGCCGAGCACCCAACCGGCCGAGCTGTGGCAGGAATCGGGGCGCTGGGAAGAATACGGCCCTGAGCTGCTGCGCATCAAAGACCGCCACGGTCGCGATTTCTGCGCGGGCCCGACCCACGAAGAAGTGATCACCGATCTGATGCGCAACGAGTTGAGCAGCTACAAACAGCTGCCGATCAACCTGTACCAGATCCAGACCAAATTCCGTGACGAAATCCGCCCACGCTTCGGTTTGATGCGCGGCCGCGAATTCATCATGAAGGACGCCTACTCGTTCCACGCCGATCAGGCTTCGCTGCAGGTCACCTACGACCGCATGCATCAGGCGTACTGCAACGTGTTCACCCGTCTGGGCCTGAAATTCCGTCCGGTTGAAGCCGACAACGGCTCGATCGGTGGCGCTGGCTCCCACGAGTTCCACGTACTGGCCGAGTCCGGCGAAGACGACATCGTCTTCAGCAACGGTTCCGACTACGCGGCGAACATCGAGAAAGCCGAAGCCGTGCCACGGGAAACCTCGCGTCCAGCGCCGGCCGAAGAGCTGCGCCTGGTCGACACTCCAGACACCAAGACCATTGCCGCGCTGGTGGAAAAATTCAATCTGCCGATTGAAAAGACCATCAAGACCCTGATCGTCCACGCCGAAGAGCCAGGCAAGCTGATTGCTCTGATCATCCGTGGCGACCACGAGCTGAACGAAATCAAGGCTGCCAACCAGCCAGGCGTGGCCAGCCCGCTGGTCATGGCTTCCGATGCCGAACTGCGTGACGCCATTGGCGCCGGCGCCGGTTCGCTCGGCCCGCTGAACCTGCCGCTGCCGATCATCATCGACCGCTCGGTCGAACTGATGAGCGACTTCGGCATCGGTGCGAACATCGACGACAAGCACTACTTCGGCGTGAACTGGGAGCGCGATCTGCCGGTTCCAACCGTTGCCGACCTGCGTAACGTCGTGGCCGGTGACCCAAGCCCGGACGGCAAAGGCACCCTGGAAATCAAGCGCGGTATCGAAGTCGGGCACATCTTCCAGCTGGGCAACAAGTACAGCAAGGCGATGAAGTGCGAAGTGCTGGGCGAGAACGGCAAACCGGTCACCCTGGAAATGGGTTGCTACGGTATCGGCGTATCCCGCGTGGTCGCTGCCGCCATCGAGCAGAACAACGACGAGAAAGGCATCATCTGGAGCGACACCCTGGCGCCGTTCCAGATCGCCCTGGTACCGCTGCGTTATGAAACCGAGCAGGTGCGCGAAGCCACTGACAAGCTGTACGCAGAACTGACGGCGGCCGGTTTCGAAGTGTTGCTGGACGATCGCGACAAGAAAACCAGCCCGGGCATCAAGTTCGCGGACATGGAGCTGATCGGCATTCCTCACCGGATCGTGGTCAGTGACCGCGGCCTCGCCGAAGGCAACCTAGAATACAAGAGCCGCACCGAAGCCGAAGCGCAAGCGCTGCCGGTTGCCGATGTGCTGTCCTTCCTTCAGGCCCGTATCCGCCGCTGAATCCAGATAGAGACCTCATGTTCAAGCGAAACACCTTGGGCCTCGGTGGTGCCGCCTTGTGCGGCGCCCTGCTGGTCAGCGGCTGTGCCAATCAGATGTCACAGCGCAGCGAGCACGAAGAGCGGGTCGAGCGCAAATTGCTCGATCACAGCCTGCAGATCGATGTCGGTGAGCCTAAGGTGCTCGAGCTGCCGCAACGACGCGTGAAGATCAACGAACAGAAGACCTTCGAAGTCACCGAGTTTGAGGTCACCCGTCGTTACGATCGCTACACGCCTTATCAGCCCTGGCGCGAAATCTACGAGATTCCGCTGGGTGCAGTGGCCGTGGTCGCCGGTATTGGCGCGAATGTGGTCAACGTATTCGCTCTGGGCAACCTGCCGGACAGCGTGACCAAGGACTGGTTGAACTACGGCATTGCCGGGGTCAACCCGTTCATGAACGTGCAGTCCCACGGTCGTGCGCAACAGAACCTGGCCGGTATCGATGAAGTCCAGCGCGACAAGCGCACGGAGTATTCGAGCCTGCCGTGGAGCGAGCGTCCGGTGCAGGTCAAGGCCGGCAAGCAGACCTTCGACATGACCACTGACCGCAACGGCGTGCTGCGCCTGAACCTGCTGGACAGTCCGTTCGCCGAAAATGACCTGAACCATATCGGCAAGCTGCAGATCAGCGTCGAAGACGGCAAGGATGACGTGCACAGCGACTCATCCCTGGCGATCAGCAGCCATTTGCGCAGCAAGTTGCTCGAAGCGCACGGGTTGATTTACGACGATCTGGAAGACGACGAAGTGAGCCAGTGGGTTCACCGGGTCAAACGTCTGTCGGAACTGGGTCTGGAAGAAGAAGCCAGCGAGCTGGAGCAAAGCCTGATCGAACTGACGCGTAACGATCCTGAGTTGCAGGCGGAATTTCTCAAGTCGCTGACCAAGGATGCGGGGCGCCTGGTCGCCGATCCGGGACCGAATTAACAGCAAAAGCTTCGCGAGCAGGCTCGCTCCCACAGTGGAATGCAATCTAATGTGGGAGCGAGCCTGCTCGCGAAGAGGTCCTGACAGACACCACAAATCTACCGCTCGAACAACTCCATCTGCTCAAACCCGCCGCGCAAATCCTCCAGCCTCACCCCCACCCCCAACAACCGCACCGGTTTCCCACCCCGGTTGAACGCCTGCGTCAGCATCAACTGATAACTGCCCAGATCGCGCCCTGCCCCGGCTTGCTCCAGTGTGGTCTGGGTAAAGTCATGGAACTTCACTTTGACGAACGGCTTGCCTGGGCGATAACTGCTGTCGATCCGCTCCATGCGGGTTTTCAGGGTTTCCAGCAGCTCAGGCAGCTTGTCGAGGCAACTGCGCAGATCCGGCAGATCGACGTCGTAGGTGTTTTCCACACTGATTGACTGACGGCGGCTGTCGTTGTGCACCAACCGGTCATCGATCCCACGGGCCAGACTCCAGAGTCGCTCACCGAAACTGCCGAATTCACGCACCAGCGCCAACTTGTCCCACTCGCGCAGTTGCAGGCAATCGACGATGCCGAGCTTGCCCAGCTTGTCGGCGGTAACTTTGCCGACGCCGTGCAACTTGCTCACCGGCAAGCCACTGACGAAATCCTCGACCTGATCCGGGGTAATCACGAACAACCCGTTGGGCTTCTTCCAGTCACTGGCGATCTTGGCCAGAAACTTGTTCGGGGCCACGCCAGCAGAGACGGTGATGTGCAACTGATTGGACACCCGCCGGCGGATATCCTGCGCGATGCGCGTGGCACTGCCGCCAAAATGCGCGCTGTCGGAGACGTCGAGGTAGGCCTCATCCAGCGACAGCGGCTCGATCAGGTCGGTGTAATCGCGAAAGATCGCATGGATTTCCTTCGAGGCTTCGCGATAGGCCTCCATGCGCGGCTTGACGATGATCAGGTCGGGACACAGCTTCAAGGCATGCCCGGACGACATTGCCGAACGTACGCCATACGCCCGCGCTTCATAGTTGCAGGTGGCAATCACCCCACGCCGATCCGCCGACCCGCCCACCGCCAGCGGTTTGCCGGCCAGGTTCGGGTCGTCGCGCATCTCGATGGCGGCGTAGAAACAGTCACAGTCGACGTGGATGATTTTTCGCTGGGTCATGACAGAAGAGGAAACATGGCGAGCCGGAAACGCAGTATCTCACTGAGACCTGTATATAGCACCAGTGGTACGAAGGTTCTTTTCAGCCTGTGGGAAAACAACGATGAATTTATTTTCTCAATCGAGAATCACCGGCCGATAGAGCTGAAACCCTTGTCCCGCCTGCCCTGCGCGCCCGTCTCCTGCACTGTAAAAAGCGCTAACCGATTGAACAGGAACAGATTTTATCCAGATTCAAGGTTGACACCCCGGCGATCCTCTGTAGAATGCCGACACACAGACGCGGGATGGAGCAGTCTGGTAGCTCGTCGGGCTCATAACCCGAAGGTCGTCGGTTCAAATCCGGCTCCCGCAACCAAACATCAAAAAAGGCT